>DATJTK010000042.1:0-44607 GCA_035503455.1 Candidatus Sulfotelmatobacter sp.
GCTCTGGCGATAATCGGCAAGAATTTGCGCGCGTTGTTCCGGTGTCCGATGCGGACGCTTTTTCAATAAATCTTCCATGCCCCGACTTTGCCAGAAGTTGCTTCGCCTTGCCTAGTCGGGGTTAGTAATACGGATACGGTATATCCGGACATGAGCAATATTTTGGTTTGAGGCCACTGCGCTTTGATTTTGTCGCTAAGTTCTTTGCCGCTCATTTGCGGCATGATGACGTCGGTAAGCACAAGATCGAAGCGGGGATTACGGCGGATGGCCGCCAGCGCCTCAAAGGCATTGTTGGATTCCTGTATTTTGTAACCGCAATTGCGGAGGATAACGACAGCCAGCCGTCTCACGGAAGGATCATCCTCCACAAAACGAGCAACGCTTATGCCATAAAACGGTCTTCTAATCTGTTATTTGCCCGTTGCGGGCAGTGACTATTACCGTAGTGGCAGGCCTCTCGCCTGCCGGTTCTGGCGGTGTCTCGCCGCCAGTTTCGAACTTTCTGAACCCGGTCACGAATTGACGGCCCAAAGCGAGAACTTGCCGGGGAAGCCTTTCATGGCGAAATCGTCGTGCTTCACCCAAACGAGATGTTTGTGCTTCCCGGCGCCGACCTTCTCCACATCTTCTTTTGCCCGGCAGCTCAACCAAACCTTTGCCTCGCTGCTCGCGCCGGCCACTCTTGCGGCGAAGTTTACTGTGTCGCCAAAGACGTCATTCGCTTCGACGTGCATCAACCCGATATGGATGCCCGCGCGGATTTTCAGCCTCGGATGGCCCGGATTCTTTTGCAACGCCATGGCATAGTCCAGCGCGGCGTCCACGCACTTGAAAGCCACCATGAAGCTGTCGCCGATGGTCTTGATCTCCCGGCCTCCGAACTGCGCGATGAAGCGCCGGCTTTGGGCAAAGTGCGCCCGCCTCACTTCGTTCATGGCCTCGTCCCGGATTTCCCGGCCAATCGCGGTCGAACCGATGACATCGGTAAACGCAATAGCCAGTGTGACTTGCTCACCGCCCGCCCAATCCTGGAAGCCCTTCGTGCTCGTTTCATCGCCAGCCGGCTCGACCAACTCATCGAGGTCCTGCTCCGTTTCAGCGGCTTTGCGGACGGCTCTGGGGCCAGGCGTGAAGCTGAATTCAAACACGCAAAAATGGTTAGGCAAAGAGCCGATATTGTCAAGAGAAATCTAGTGCAGAGAAATCTAGTGCAAAATCAATCGGAGAATGTACGGTTTTAAAGCGACTGTCCGTTTCAGACTATGACCGCGAGCGTGCAATTAGTTGAAGGAGAGCAGATTGCGAAAGCGATATACAATCCCGGCTCAAGGTTTGACCGTCATTGCCAACGCGAGCGCCAGTGATTTTTGCCGCGCATCGAATGTGAAAAATTCTCGAACGCCGAGTTTTTTGGCCAACGTGACATGCAGCACATCGAGGCTGCGGCAACCGATGGCAGGAGAATGCAACGCTGCCCATTGCGCTGCCGCGCGATAAATCGGCGTCCAATTCACAGGTTGCGGAAACAATCGTCCGCTCCGCAAATCCCGCTCCACGTCCGACCAGGCCGCGCCGACCTGCGCTGGTGAAAGAACGCGCCGAAATACTCCCAACGCGAGCGCGTTTCTCATCTCCAGGCGATGCAATCCCGTGAACGGCAGGGGGTCAGTGGCTGCGTGGATGACAGCCTGGGCACTCACGCTATTGGAATCATTGACGTAATACGAGATAAGCAGGCTACTGTCCGCGTAAAGACTCATCCGGCGTCAATAGCGCTCTTCTTCCCGTGCCAACAGCACCAGATTGGGTAAAATTTTGTCTCCAAAAATTCGCCGACGGCGGGCCGCTGCATCAGGCCACCGAACGCGGCGATGCCGTTGGACAATCGGCTCCGCCGTTTCCAGTTCGTGAACAAAGTCGAAGAATTTCCGGCGCTCCCGCGGTGGGAGTGCCTTGACTTGTTCCAATACGTCATGCGCGCTCATTGTTCAAAGCATACCACAAACCGGGCATTTAGGGCAAGTTTGGTCCATAAAAACAGTGTCCGCAGTCCGCACGGCACGGCGTCAGTGGTGAGGTTCAATGTTTATCGCCTGAACGAGGCGCTCAGAAAGGCCTGCCAGCCCTACAACTTGGGGAAAAATTTCGTCAAAAATGGTTCAAAAAACCGGCCATTAAAAACTAAACCGCGGATTGGGTGTGTGTGGTTTCATGCGGCGAAATAAAGTAAACAATGTAGGACGCAGACACATTTTATTTGGGCACGGACAAAGGCTGGAGCGGCGTAAGCCAACGCCCGCACAGCACTTTTGGGATGGACAAGCGAGACGTGGTAGCGTTTGATTTTTCGCCGTGTTAAAGTGAAATTATATTATGATGAAACAATTTAAGGATGGTGCCGCTATCGACTTTGCAAACTTGGGCAACGAATTCGCCGACGCTGCAAACGTCCTCTATAAGGCCTGCCAAGGACAACATGCCCACCTGTCATGGCCAGTACATTTCACGACTTGCCAAGCACTTGAGCTCTATTTGAAGGCATTCTTGCGAGCGAACGAAGTGTCGTTGCCTCACCTCAGGAAGACGATTGGACACGACCTGGAGCGCGCCCTTCGCGAGTCCAAACACAATGGATTGGGCAAGTTTGTGACCGTTGCCGATGTTGAGGAACACGTAATCAAGATTTTGAACACCCATTACAAAAATCGTGACTTCCAATATAAAGGTTCGGGAGAATTCACTTTAGCTCCTGTTGGTTGTCTCATTCCGTTATTAGATCGAATGCGCGGTCCGCTGATGAGCGTCTGCGCTGGTGCTAATGAAGCAGGGTGCGAACTGCATATCAGCGGTTCAGGATCAATAACCGCAATCGCCAGTTCAAATCACTGATCCGGTCAGCGATTCTCTGTTTTGGTAAATCCGGTTTTGGATCGGCGAGGCGTCGAACCCAACAGCCGGGGCGGCAAAATCTATTGAATCAAAGCAAATCAATTATCGCGGCATGAATGGCAAGCCTGTAAATTGCCCGAATTGTCAACTGCCCGCGCTTGTTTGTTGGGTTGATGATGAGCAGCAAATTCTCTGCGACAAATGTCGCCATAGAGCTCAAACCTACTCCCAAAATAGTCGTGTTGTCTTTTCACCTGTGCAAAGTGACGATGGGATCTGGAAAACCAGTGACGACATTGGGTTTGGTGAGTTGAGAGAATTCATTGAGGCTTGTTTACACCCAGGTGAAGCAATTTTGCTTAAGCCGTTTCTGGCAGCATCATGGGCCTGTGTCTGCGCGTTAGTTGACTTGCTCGAATCCAGGACGGCAGATCCTCTGCAGGATGCAGAATATTTAGCCATAACACAAAATATCCGCCAAATGCAGGAGGTTATTTCCAGGCTGTCTCACCGGAAGGAAGAACTGCAGAGGGACGCTTCTGAACATGAAAAGAAGCTGAATGGTAACTGGTCTAATGCGCTTTACGGGTCGTTGATGAAAAAACTCCACAAGATGGGAAACGTGGAACGCCGAATCGAAGATGCACAAAAGCAGATTGAGACATTTCGAGACTTGGCGGAAAGTATTTTGTCAAAGCATTCATCCGCGGTTCAGCATCGAACAATTCAGAGATTACGCAGACAATTTTTGGATGCCGCCTCTAGCCGCGATTTTACTACACACCAAATAGGCGCTGGGGAGCAGCTTTTGATTAACGAAATAGTGGAGCACTTGCCATTTGCGAAACCGCCGCCCGAAGAATCTCCCGTGTGTGATTTGAATCAAAGAGCGGAACGGTCTGCGGTTAATCCGTTGCAGATTGGCTCCGAAGTGCCAGTCAAATATGTGCCGTGGATACTACTCGAACCGACAGACACGACTTGGCAAACACTCGTAAGGTACTATTCCAGCCTGTCCACGATTCGGCGAGAGGAATACGACTTCGAGCGGTTGAAATTCTCCTACGATTTCAAGCCGAACGAAATTTACCTCGGAAAGGCCGCTTTTGAGGGTTACGTCGTTTTTTGTTTTGCAGTGAATGGGAGGGTGGTTTTGGAATGCCCCAGAAAGGGGAATGCGATTTACCTAATGACTTTAGACAGCTGGAAGCCTCTTAGCCAAAAAAGCAAGACCGAGTTGTTACATTCCCACCGCCGCGAAGTTAGACGTGTCATTCATAGTGATCAATGGCGCTACGAATTGGAGTGTTGGATAACATCTGGCGGGACCCCGCTGTTTGAGACTTAATAAACTTGGGCATCGCAATTCATGCCTGACGATTTGATGCGTTCAAATTTCTTTAAAGGCACGTCGGGTAAGGACGCGGCGAAGGTGGTCCGATGAGCGCCTGATACAATTTATCCCGGAAGAAAAAGTGGGCCTTTAGGGTGGCGATGCAGGTTTCGGCGGCCATGCTCGCGGCTTCGATTTTCTTTAGGCGGCTTTCAATGCCCTTGGCAGTGGCCGAAATCGTGTTTATGCTATCGTCATGCCGATTTGCTCCCGTAGCTCAAATGGATAGAGCAGCGGTTTCCTAAACCGCGTATCCCAGTTCAATTCCGGGCGGGAGCACCAGTTGACGGATTTTAAGAAAACGACCAGTGCCAAAGCAGAAAATTGATCGCCGAATTGCAGGCACTAAAGCGTTTCGGATTTAAACTGATCTGCCGCGGCCATCGCACTGTCCGGATCTGTCCCGTCAGGTTGTCCCGTGACTGTCCCGCTGATAGGTCCCGGTCAAAAGTCAGTTCTGGAATTGTCCCATGAAACTGTCTTGTTTTAGGCCTAAAGAGTGTTATCATTTTGATATGGCTGATATTTTGATTAGAGATGTACCGGATGAGTTGGTTGAAAAGCTGTCCCAGGATGCCGAGCGCAACCGGCGATCCAGGGAGAAACACGCCCTTTTTTTGATTGAACAAGCCCTCCACTTCCACCGTCCGGCCGACACATGCGGTGAGATGCTGGAGTTCATTGAACGCGACCCGCGTCCAAATGTTGATGAACGGATACTGGATATCGTGACCAAAGGCCGCGGCCGGCGTTCTAACCGGCCGTGATTGCCGATACAACATTCCTTTCGGACCTGATTCGCGAACAGCGCCGGGACGTCATCGGTCCAGCGCGCGCCTTTTTTATCGCGCATCGGCGTGAGCGCCTTCGGACCACCATCATCAGCGCCGGTGAGGTCATTGTCTCGTTTCCTACGAATGCGGAGGGCTGGGTCTGGCTTTCAAGGTGGACGATCTATCGGCTGCATCAAGCCATCGTTGATGAAGCTGTGGATGTCGACCGCGAACAAATTGCTGACGGTCAGCGACTCGGTGAGAATGACAATTGGATCGCTGGCTTCGCCCGTTATTTTCGCGAGCCTCTGATCAGCAGGGACGCTGGATTTGACCGCGTCGAAGGTATTCGCCGGATTGCCTATTAAAGAGTTTGCCGTGAAGTGTCCCGCCTGAAAACCGGGTTCATCGCGATCAACTATCCCAGCGAAGATTTTTACGTTGTCCACGTCGGTTCCAGGCTCTCACGTTCTTTGGTGCACCCGTCAGGCCGGAACGTTCATAAATAATTGTATCAGCCCTTCCGCTGTCGTCGGATGCGCCAATATGGCGTCGCGCAGTGCTGTGTAAGGCAGCCCGGCAAGCATCGCCACCTGCACAACTGCCATGATTTCTCCGGCGTCCCATCCAAATGCTGTGAAACCAATGATGCGGTCGTTCTTATCAATGAGGGCTTTCATAAAGCCACGTGTTTCGGAAATGGTTGCAGCTCGAAATACATGGTCCATGGGCAACTTCGCCAGCCGATAGGCGATGCCGCGTTCCCGGGCCTCGGTTTCGCTCAAACCAATCCGGGCAAATTCAGGGTCGGTAAACATGCAGAAGGGCACTTGGCGTCCTGTCGTCACGCGATTACCGCCCAGGATATTTTCCTGCACGATATGAAAGTCGTTTTCTGAGATGTGGGTGAAGTGCGGGCTGCCGGCACAATCGCCCACGGCCCAAACATCCGGCGCGGTCGTTTCAAGGCGTTCATTCACTTTGATGTAACCGCGGTCCGTGAGTTTCACTCCGGCCAGGTCGAGCCCAATGCCATCGGTGTTGGGCGTGCGGCCAGTGGCGACGAGCAGGTCTGTGCCTTCCAATACAACGTTCCCTCCGGACTTTTTCACGTGCAACTTCACGGACTCGCCGGATTTCCCCTCAACCCGAGTAATCTCCGCTCCGGTGATGACGTCTATGCCTTCATCCTTGAACAATTCATGAAGCGCGTTCGAAATGTCTTCGTCTTCCCGGTGAGCCAGACGGGCGTTCCTCTCAATAACTGTCACGCCGCTGCCGAAACGGCGCATGGCCTGCGCAAATTCCAGTCCCACATAGCCCCCTCCGATGACCAGCAACCGGGCCGGAACGCGGTCCAGGTCCAGGGCCTCGACATGGGTCATTGGTTTTGCTTCAGCCAGGCCTGGTGTCGGGTCAATCGTCGCGCGCGTCCCGGTATTGATGATGACTTTCTTCCCGTGAAGAACCCGTTTTTTTCCTTCCGCCGATGTGACTTCAATCGTTTTCGGCCCGATGAAACGTCCGGACCCCATAATCAATTCGGCGCCGCTTGCCTTATAGTTGGCCATATGCACCTCGAGTGAATGCGCCACCATTTTGCGTTTGCGCTCGCGCACGACGCCCATGTGGATTTGAACGTTGTCCTTCGTAATGCCGAATTCATCGCTCCGATAAAAATACGATGCCACCTTGGCGCTTTGGATGACGTTTTTGCTTGGCAGACATGCTACGTTCACGCACGAGCCGCCGATATATTTGCGCTCCACTGAGGCCGTCTTCATCCCTTTTTGGGCCAGTGTCCAGGCAAGTAATTTGCCCGCGGTGCCGCTGCCCAATATGACCAAATCGAATTCCTCCGGTTCGGCGCTGGCAGTCTTTGGAGTTTTGGGTTCTGTGCTGGTGGTTTTTGGAGTTTTGACAGAGACTTTAGGTTCGGTTGTTTTTTTTGGCATAAATTCTCCTCGTCGCTTTTGGATTAACCTCGTGCAAGTGAAACTATCATTGTTTTGACGAGTCACAAGCGAATATGCAAGTTGGGCGCGTGGCCCCTTAGGAGCAGCGAGAAATGTCGCCGGGACGGGCAATTCGCCTTTTATTATTGCGCCATGACGGTGATGACCCTGGTGGAAAACGGGCAGGACCCCAAATCAGGGGGCAGATGGAGATTTAATTTCAACATCGAACATCGAACATCGAACGCTGAACATCGAATGTTTCCCGTTCGCCGCCCTCAGCCCCAAAAGGGCCCGGGTCGAAAATCCATAATTTCTTTCAGCAGGGGCGTAATCGTCTCCGCGCGATTATGAATTTCCTCGGCGAAAGCTCCCGGTTCACAGAAATTTTTCAGGGAATCCTCGCATCGGTTGCTTGAAAGCGGGGCAGCGCCTGTCGTCTTGGGTCGGCTATTTTTCTTTGCTACTTTGGCCATAACACACACTCCATCGTTTATATCGGAATCCCTCACCCACCCTTTAGCACATTATAAGCCTCTTTTTTTCAAATGCAACGTCTGCGCAAATCAATTTAATTCTTACGATCGAGCTCGGAACGTCTTTGTTCGATGTTCAGCGTTCGATGTTCGATGTTTCCCGCAGTAGATGCAGTGCACCCTCTCACCGGGATGTCGGTAATGATATGATAAACGTGGCTCCTTTGCCCGGCTCGCTTTGGGCTTCAATCCTGCCCTGGTGTTCCCAGACCACGCGCTGCGAAATTGCAAGCCCCAGGCCCGTCCCGTTCCTTTTCGTAGTGAAAAAGGGCTCAAAGATGCGGTCCAAATTCTCCTGATCAATGCCCACGCCCGTATCTTTGACCCGAATTTTCAGCCAGGTTGCTCCGTCTTCGCGCGGGCCGGTCTCCGTCGAAATGGTCAGGGAGCCGTTTAAGGTCATCGCTTCCAACGAATTCAAAATCAGGTTCATGACCACCTGCTGCAACCTGTCTTCATCCCCGTTCACGGTTCCGTCCGCCGCTTTGTAATCCCGCGTGACGGAAATTCCTTTCTCGGCAATTTGATGTTGCAGCAATTTTAACGATGTCTCCAAAACGTCCTGGACCTTTACTGGAGCAAAAGCCGCCGGTCTTGGCGCGGCAAACCGAAGCATCTGGCTGATCATCGAATCAAGCCGCTTCAATTCCCGGTCCACCGTCGCCGCCATTTCCTGGTCATCACTTTTCTCCAGCACCAATTGGATAAACGTCCGGATGGGAACCAATCCATTTTTGATTTCGTGAGCGATTCCCGCCGACAACCTCCCCAGGTTCGCCAGGCGATCCAGGCGCTGCAGGTTTTCATCCGAAATCTCGGATGAATGCGGCAATGGCTCGATTTTTTCGAGCTTCTGGTTTGGTGTGATCGCTTTCCTGCCCATCTTTCCCTTACAAAATAATTCGCAAACCGCGCCGGGACAAATCAAAAAAACAGTTTGCGCCCCTATTTTTAAATAAATAGCCTTGATGTTAATGGCAAGGCCGTCCCTGAAATTAGACGTGCTGTTGTCGCTTTATGGACAAAAAGTTTGACGCTATCGAATCTGTGGCCGCGGACATTCGCAAAGGCAGGACCGTCATTGTTGTGGACGATGCCGACCGCGAAAACGAGGGTGACTTGATCCTTGCCGCCCAGCATGTTACGCCTGCCGCGGTCAATTTCATGGCCAGGCACGGACGCGGCCTGATTTGCGTTCCCACCACATCCGAACGTCTCCAGCAACTGGGCATCGAACGCATGGTGCGCCAAAACCGCGAGAGTTTTCGCACGGATTTCCAAGTGAGTGTGGACGCCACCCATGGCATTACCACCGGCATCTCCGCCGCCGACCGTTCGGAGACCATCCGCATTATGGCCGACCCCACGGCCGTGCCCGAGGACCTCGTCCAGCCCGGCCACGTCTTTCCGCTTCGCGCCCGGCCCGGTGGCGTGCTCCAACGCGCCGGCCATACCGAAGCCGCCGTTGACTTGGCCGAAATCGCCGGATGCCGGCCCATTGGCGTCCTGTGCGAAATTCTGAACGACGATGGCACCATGGCCCGCCTGCCGCAATTGTTCAAGTTCGCCAAAAAGCACAAATTGAAGATCTGTACGATCGAAGATCTGATCCACTTCCGCCGCACGCGCGAAAAATTGGTGGAGCGCCTTGAAACGGTAAACATGCCCACGGATTACGGCGATTTCGACCTGCACTTATATCGGTCCAAGGTGGATGGCCAGCATCACGTGGCCCTCGTGCGCGGGAATGTGGCCGGCAAACAGAATGTCCTGGTCCGCGTCCACAGCGAATGCCTCACCGGCGATGTCTTCGGCTCGCGCCGATGCGATTGCGGCCCGCAACTGCATCAGGCCATGCGCCAGGTCGCCGAAGCCGGCCTGGGGGTGATTGTTTACATGCGGCAGGAAGGACGCGGCATCGGCCTGCCTGCCAAAATCAAAGCCTACAAATTGCAGGAGCAGGGTTACGACACCGTCGAAGCCAACCAGAAGCTCGGTTATAGCACAGACTTGCGCGAATACGGTCTCGGCGCGCAAATTCTTTGCGACCTCGGCCTCAAAACAATTCGTCTGCTCACGAACAATCCGAAAAAAGTCGTCGGCCTGGAGGGTTACGGCTTGAAAATCACCGAGCAGGTTCCCATCCGCGTCAAACCCAATCCGCATAACGAACGTTATCTGAAAGTCAAACGCGACAAAATGGGTCATTTGCTTTAAGGGGCACGGGGAATCGTCCGTCCTCGCCGTATCGATTTCCAAATCGGCTGGCCGTCCGAACGCGAACAATCGTAGGCTTCCAGGTTCATGGTCCCTATGCATGCGAGGAATCGAAAGGCGGCTCCCCGCGATCCTTATTTTTACCACTAATATTCTCAGCCTTTCAAACAGCCGAGTTTAATTTCCTTAATTTTCCTTCGTTTTTTGTTGCCCGCCGGTCATGGCGACTTTAGTGTCACTGGCCGACGGCCCTAGAGGCCCTTGAGCACACGATATGAAGCAACCACTTTCGAGCGCCGAACTGGATGAATTGGTCGCAGGTTTAAAGAAGCTCTCGCGCAACCTCTGGTGGTCCTGGGACCAGGGGGCGCAGGACCTGTTTCAACAACTCTCACCGCGCGCGTGGCAAAATCTCTATCACAACGCCGCTGCCGTATTGCGCGAAGTCTCCGACTACGAACTGCGGGTCCATTTGCAGGACGCAGATTTCGAGCGTTGCGCCCGGGCTGTCCTGGGTGATTTCGACGCCTATCTAAACCAGAAAAACACATGGTGCCACAGCAATGCCCCCGAGTTGCACAAAAATCCCGTCGCTTATTTCTCCGCCGAATTCGGGTTTCACGAATCTCTCCCCATTTCAGCAGGCGGCCTTGGAATTCTGGCCGGCGACCACGCCAAATCCGCCAGCGACCTCGGGCTGGGCTTCGTGGGTATCAGCCTCTTTTACCGGGAAGGCTATTTTCAGCAAACCATCGATTCCAATAATTGGCAGACCGAATTTTATAATCTGATCCATCCTGAAAACGCGCCGCTTGAACCGGTGCTGGACGAAAAAGGCCAGCCCCTGGTGTGTGACGTGGAAGTGGACTTGAACCGCGTTTTTTTCAAGGCCTGGCGCGTCAACGTCGGCCGCGTGCCCGTGTATTTGCTCGATACAAATCACCCGGACAACGCACAGCATTTCCGCGACCTCACCGCCCGCGTCTATGGCGGCGACAGCACCATGCGTGTCATGCAGGAAATTGTCCTGGGCATTGGCGGCGTCCGCCTCCTGCGTCGGCTCGGTGTCACCCCCTCCGTTTTCCACATGAACGAAGGACACGCCGCGTTCCTGACCCTCGAATTGGTCCGCGAAAAGATGGACGGCGGAAAAAATTTCGCCGATGCCTGCGCCGCGACAAAAGCCGAATGCATCTTTACCACGCACACCCCGGTTGAAGCCGGCCACGACCGATTCAGCCAGGGACTCATGGACTATGCGCTCCAGATGTACCGGCAAAAACTCCAGGTGCCCTTTGAAAATATTTTGGGACTGGGCCGGGTGAATCCGCAAAATCCCCAGGAATCGTTTTGCATGACCGTCCTGGCACTGAAGCTCTCTCGCGCCGCCAATGGCGTCAGCGAATTACACGGCCAGGTCAGCCGCCATATGTGGCAGCCCCTTTATCCGGATACGCCCCTTGATAAAGTGCCCATCGGCCACATCACCAATGGCATCCATTTGCTCGGCTGGATGAAAGGTTCCGTCCGAAAATTCTGGCGCGAGCGATTGTGCAATGACCAGGACGAGGCCACCCGCATGTGGCACGAAAAATTTGGCGATGATTGGGCTGCAGCCGTGAATTCCGCCGAATTCTGGGAAAAAATGGCCGACCCTTCGTTCGTATCCGACGAGGAATTATGGGCTTTGCGCTATGGCCTGCGACGCGAGATGATTGAATTCGTCCGCCGCCGCTCTCTTTACATGACCACTCGGGTCTCCGCGGGCGATTTCATCCGGTTCGACCATTTGCTGAACGTCGACGCCCTGACCATCGGTTTTGCCCGCCGCTTTGCCACCTACAAACGCGCGCCGCTCATCTTCCAGCAGTTCGATAACATCGTGAAGCTGTGCAAAGACCAGCAGCGTCCCGTTCAATTCATTTTCGCGGGTAAGGCGCATCCGCGCGACGAAGAGGGCAAACGCTTCATCCAGCAAATCATCCACCTGAGCAAGCACAGCGGGCTGTCCGATTACCTTGTTTTTGTGGAAAATTACGATGTCCACGTCGCGCGCCAAATGGTGAGCGGTTGCGATGTGTGGCTGAACAATCCACGCCGCCCGCTCGAAGCCAGCGGCACCAGCGGTATGAAAGCCGGCTGCCACGGTTGCCTCAACCTGAGCATCCTCGACGGCTGGTGGCGCGAGGGTTACGATGGCAATAACGGATTCGCCATCGGCGAAGATTCCCAGCCCGACAGCGTCGCCGAACAGGACCGCCTTGACAGCGCGAACCTCTACAAAACACTCACCGAGCAAGTGATTCCAATGTTCTTCGACCGCGACGCCAACGGCATTCCCCGCAAATGGATCCAAAGAATCCGCCGCGCCATGGCCACGCTTGTGCCGCGATTCACGACGGACCGCATGGTGAAGGAATACACCAGACGTTATTATTTGGGCAAATAGCTCAAACTTAATCGTCCTCGACTGGTGGGTCACGGCGCGCTGCGCCGTGACGGCACGCGCCACTGGCGCGTGCGAGTCGTCAGGGCCGCTCAAGTGACCGTACCCTCTGTTGCGCCACTTGCGAAGAGCGCCGTGTTCCACCACAGCGGTGGCAACGGGGAATCGTCCTCGCCTGCCCGGCGTAGCTTCTGGGCGAAGACGGGTCATCGAAACCGGGGACTTTGATTTTTTCAACCTCAATGACATTTTAGAGCCGCTTGGCGCGGGTCATGCTGATAACCACGGGTTGAGATTTATGAAAACTGAAGCCCAGGACCTTGAAGCGCGAGCAGATGAGATGCTGGCGCGGTTGCAGGCATTCAGTGAGGAAATCTCCACGCTGGCGGCCCCAATCAGCCCCGAATTGAAAAACAAACTGGCCCGCCGCTACAAAGAACTACAGGCCGAGGTTGAAGTGCTGAACCTCTTGAGGACTTCCCGAAATTGACAGGGCTGTTCGGTTACCAAGCGCGAACAAAACGAGGTTAATGAAACGCACGTGCTGGTCTCCAATTTCCTCAAAACCACGTCGGCCCGTCGTTTACTCACATCCGCCAATTCACCCACAAATCCGACAAATTCGCCCCTGTTAACGAACTCGTTAACACTTTCGTTTCATTCGTTTACCTTTTCCATCCACTAAGAGACACATTTTGGTTAACGAACCCGCTGCCAACGTAGCTTGTCCCAGTACATCGGGGCTCAAACTAATTCGCGACACACCCGTTTGGCCGCGTCAGTGCGCTCTAACCAACGGCAGGTGGCGCTGCCACCCCAAAAAATGAAATGAAAAAATTTCTGTCCCTAAATCCCCGTGCCAACATTGGACTTTTTTGGGGTTCCAAATCTAGTTCTTGTACTGCGCCGTACATCTGAGAAATTCGAGTCGTATCAAGGTCATGAACGAACCAGGAACCATTGAAACTCCCCATAGACCGACGGTGGTGGAACACGGCGCGCTGCGCCGTGTAATCGCCGCGTGCAGCGGCGCAACAAGCGGCTTCATGGGCCGTGAGCAGATCAGAAAGGAACAGGGGACTTTCCACGAACTCCCAGTGGCGCAAGAGTCCGTCCCGCAAACCGCGCGAAGCGGGATTAACGCGGCTTCCAGCCGCGTGTTCCCAAAAATCCAAAAATCCAAAAATCCATTTATCCAACCATCCGAATTGTCCCCACGTTCCCGATTGATGGGGGGACAATTCGCCGAAACCCCTTCAAAAACCCATATTTTATGCGTATCTGTTACGCCGATGGCCTTGGCGACGCCGTTTTTTTCGCTGATTCGACGCACTTTTGTTGGAAAAACCGTCTTTAAAACTCAGTTTTTTGATCATCGAAAGGGACAATTCCTCCTTTGCCAATGCCATCGGCGTAATAGACGTCTGTATTCCAATCCAGCGAAAACAGCCAAGAACCTGATGTTGCGGTTTAAGTCATTTATAACAAACAGTTTACGAATTTGTTGCGGGTTTGTTGCGGATTTGTTGCACTTTAAGTTATTGGTATTCAACGATGTTGCGGATGTTGCGGGTTTTCAGACTTCACACACAGATATTCACGCCACTCCTGTTCCCTCATTTCTCTTTTAATATTTCATTCCTGTGCAGCCAGAAGACCCGCCAATCACAATGTCACGGAGTGCCTGAAAGCGGTGGAACGGAAAATTAACTCGCAAACCCGGTCAAAGTGATTCAAACTCCGGAACTTTATCCATGACCTATTTGCAAAAACTCGCTGCTGATACCGCCAACCTTTTTGCCAAAACGTACGGGCGCCCCGCGCGCTGGATCGTCGCTGCGCCGGGCCGCGTCAATGTCATCGGCGAACATACCGATTACAACGACGGTTTTGTCCTGCCCACAGCGATCGAGCGTTATGCCGTCATGGCCGCCGACAAGGCGGCTGACGGAAAGAAAGTGATTGAAATCCGTGATGTTTCGCCCAGCGTTGAGCCTGCCCTCATAGATATTTCAGCCGCGGTCAAGTCTGGCGCGCCCAAATGGTCGAACTATCCGCGCGGAGTCATCGCCGGCCTCATGGAGCGCGGCCTCAATCCGGGCGGCCTGGACATTTTGCTCAATTCCACCGTGCCCCTCGGCGGCGGCCTTTCCAGCAGCGCCTCCCTGGAGGTTTGCACGGCGACATTGATTGAAGCGGTTACCGGACGGACGATTGTTCCGGTCGAAAAAGCCCTCCTTTGCCAAAAGGCGGAAAATGATTTTGCCGGCGTGCCGTGCGGCATCATGGACCAGTTTATTTCTGTCATGGGACGGCAAAACAATCTGCTATTGCTCGATTGCCGCTCGCGCGAAACTCAACTGGTCCCGATGAATGACCCGGCGGTCTCGCTGCTCATTGCCAATACGAACGTAAAGCACGAACTGGCCAACGGCGAATATGCCCAGCGCCGTTCCCAATGCGAGACCGCTGCGCGCGCCCTGGGTGTTCCTTCGCTGCGCAATGCAATTCCCGAAGCCCTTGAAAACGCCAAAGGTAGAATGGATGACGTCGTCTTTCGCCGGGCGCGCCATGTCATCGGCGAGATCGAGCGGACGGTTCATGCCGCCGAAGCCGTGCGCGCCTCAAATTGGCCCGCGGTTGGCCAGTTGATGTACGCCAGCCACGCCTCGTTGCGCGACGATTACGAAGTCAGTTGCAAGGAACTCGATGCGATAGTTGAAATTGCCGATGGCATTGGCAACAAAGGCGGGGTATTTGGCTGCCGCATGACCGGCGGCGGCTTCGGCGGTTGCGCCGTCGCCCTGGTAAAAACGGAACTCATCGAATCCATTTCCGAAAAAATCTGCGCCGAGTACAAAAAGAAAACGACAATCAACGCGACGATCTTCACGACGCGTCCGGCGGCCGGTGCGACGGTATTGAAGGGGTGATGGAAAGGAAAAAGGAAAAAGGAAAAAGTCGTTGCCGTTTCCTATTTCGATTTTTTCCTGGCGGATATTACGATAGCACCAAGAATCCGCTTCAATTCGAGAGACTCGTCCAAAAGAGGCTGCAAACGCGAGCGAGGGATGACACCTGCTGCCGCCAGCAGGCGCAACCGGTAATGCGTTTCGCGCGCCTCTTTCACCGAAATGTTGTTTTTGCTGATAAAATCTGGGCGGCTTTGCGCCGCCTGCGCTTCCTCTACATTGGAACCGATGCTTGTCCCGCACCGAAGCAGTTGCCGGCCCAGCGTCGAGTTTACCCACGATTTACCTTCAAGGAATTGACAAAGCTTGATAATTCGGACAGCAAACTTAAACGTTCGGTCCTCGATGTCGCGCAAGGGTATTTCTGATTGGTTCATGGTTCTGTCCTACTTTTTCCTTTTTCCTTTTTCCTTTTTAATTCAACTGAATCCCCCGCGTCTTTGCCGAATCTCATCGGTGATGGCAGCGGCATCAAGGCGTTTGCCCTTATACTTATTGCTGAGTGCGAGCAGCTTTCTGCCAAAGGCGGTCTTTGGTTTCCATCGACCTTCCTGCCGCTCCAGCTTTTCGCGCACAGCGGCTCGCAAGAATTTATCTCTGTTTTTTGCCGGAATGCGTTTCAGATCCGCCGCCGGCAACTTGAAGGAAACAGTCGTCATACCTTGTTGATAATACAGTTTCTAATTCGCTAAGTCAGCGGTCGCGCAGCCGTGAATTCTAATATCAAACGCTAAACACCAAACGGCCTTCGTCCCACATTCGATGTTCGGCGTTCGATGTTCGATGTTCGATGTTTGCGTTTAAATTCCGCGTCAATCGCCCAAACACGTCCCGACTTTCCTCGCCGCTTCCACCCACGGATGGTCCGGCGGAACGATCTTGCGCTTGCCTGCGACCTTTTCCAGCGGCACCGGCTCGGTACCGTCGCCGCGCGCAGCCACCATGACGCCGAAAACATTTTCGTTAATCAGGTCCGCGCATGCAGCGCCCAGGCGCGAGGCCAGCAGCCGGTCTATGGGCGACGGTGTTCCGCCGCGTTGAACGTATCCCAGGATGGTCACGCGCGATTCGAGGTGCGTCATTTCCTCGAGCTGTTTTGCCAGCCGCATGGTGTTTCCGGTATGCCGTTGTTCCAGCGCCGCCAGCTCAACCTTGGCCTCTTTTTTATCGTGCAGCGTTCGGGCCCGCTCGCGTCTGTTTTCCACCATCTTAAATGCCCTTGCGTCGTCGATGCTCATCGCGCCTTCGGCCACCGCCACTATGCTGAAATTCGTTCCGCGCCCGCTGCGGCGTTTAATGGCGTCGGCAATTTTTTCGATGTTGTACGGAATTTCAGGAATTAGAATCACATCCGCGCCGCCGGCTATGCCTGCGCCCAGTGTCAGCCAGCCCGCGCGATGGCCCATGACCTCGGCCACGATTATGCGGTGATGGCTGTGCGCCGTGCTGTGCAACCGGTCAATCGCCTCGGTCGCAATATCGAGCGCCGTTGAAAAGCCAAACGTGGAATCGGTCAAGGCTACGTCGTTATCGATCGTCTTGGGCAGTGTGATGATGTTCAGCCCGGCCTCGGAAAGGTGCAGGGCGCTTTTTTGTGTGCCGCCGCCGCCCAGGCAGACCAGCGCGTCCAGGTCGAGCTTCTTATAATTCTCCTTGATGGTTTGGGTCATGTCCCGTGTGCGGCCGTCCACCAGCATTCGATGAGGCTTGTCGCGGCTCGTGCCCAGGATGGTCCCGCCTACGGTGAGGATGCCGGCCAGCGTGGATTTATCAAGTTTCAATCGCCGGTCTTCCACAATGCCCCGGAAACCGTCGCGAAATCCGATGATATCCATGCCGTAGTAGCCGAGCGCCGTCTTGCCGACGCCACGGATGGCTGCGTTCAGTCCCGGGCTGTCTCCGCCCGCCGTCAAGATTCCAATGCGTTTTGATTTGCCCATTGCTGCTCTATTTGAATTTCAGACAATTTCTTTGTCCAGAAGAAGTTTCAGAAAAATACGTTGAAAGATCGATGTGTTCAGCTCCAAATTCTGCGCGCATGGCTTTGCCTTAATTTGACGCCTCATCGTCCAAAACGCAACTGCTCGCGTAAATTGGTTTGGTGTACACGCTTTAGCGTGCTCCGGAGCAGCTTGGACACCGGACAGCGAACCCGGAGCACCCTGAAGGGTGGACACCAAACGCGTAAATCGTAAATTCCAAGGGTTGATTTTCCACCGATATGTTGTAACATGAATTGTTGCATTTAGGCGAAGGAATATGTTGGCGACCCCGGAAATCATTGAGGAAACGAGGCAGCTATCACGGCTGGAAGAGCTCCTGCCGGAATGGCAGGCAGTGCCGTTATATCGTAATTTTCTCTCCCAACGGCCGGCGGAAGGGAGTCTTTTGGAGGCGTTCCAGGGCTTTCCGTTCACCGGCAAACGCGAGATGCGCGAGGGCTTTCCTTTTTTGCCCCCGGGACAGAGCCTTGAACGGTTATTAGAGCAGCAGGTCGTGGAACTCGAGCACACTTCCGGAACTTCGGAAGAGCAGTTGCCGGTGTTGTTTCAACGCGGATGGTGGGACGCCCAGGAAGAACGCGCCTTGCGGTTGAACCCGTTCATGGCGCGTATGTTGGACGCGCATCCGGAAGCGCGCCGGGCCACTCTCACGACGCCCGCTTGCAATGGCCGTGTGTGCTTTTCCGCCTGGCGTTCGCGTGCGCACCGCACCATGGGTAAAACGCTTTACGTCAACCACGCGCGCATCCCGTTTGTCCTCAAAGATGAAGATATGGCGCGCATGGCCGAAGAAATTGCCGATTGGTCGCCAAGAATTCTCGACGTGGACCCTGTCCACGCGGCGTGGTTCGCGCTTTTTTGCGAGCGCCAGGGCATTCGTTTTCCATCGCTCGAATTTGTCATTTGCAGCTATGAATTTGTCAGTGTTGTTCATAAGCGGATTCTGGAGCGCGTCTTCGGCGTGCCGGTGTTCAACCTCTACGGCTCGACCGAAACCGGACATTTGCTCATGGAAGACGGGCGGCAGCAGATGAAGCCCTGCTATGAAAATGCATTTCTGGAAGTCGTGCATCCGGATAACCGGGGCGTTGGAGACCTCATTGTGACAACGCTTACGAACAATTACATGCCGCTGCTCCGTTATCGCATCGGCGATCTTGTCGAACGCCGGACGCTGCCTTATGGAACCAATTATATTGTTCATGGCCGCGCGCGGGACGCCATTCGCGACGGCAACGGACACCGTGTCACCACGTGGGACGTGGACCAATGCTTTGACGGAGTAGTGGGCGTTGTGCATTACCAGGTCCACCAGGACAGGGACGGCAGCTTTCAATTCCGATATATCCCTGACGGTGACGGCCCGCAGGCCGGTGCCCTGAATGATGTCGTCACGAAACTCGAAGATTTGCTAAAGCCTGCGGTCCCGATCGCTATGGAATCGGTGAGCATGCTGCCGCCAACGCCGTCGGGGAAATTCAGGCTGACGGCGCAAGCGGCGTAAGGCTCAATTTGAAGTTAAGTCAAACATCGAACATCGAACGCCGAACATCCAACATCGAACGGGGGGCGCTTCCATTCGATGTTCAGCGTTCGATGTTCGATGTTTAAATCCCAAGCCCAATGATACAGCCTTAAGAAACGGGCGAAAATTTTGGTGCGTTGTCTTGATTGTGGCCATGACATTAACTCGCGCCGTTGCCGATACTCCTCTTAATATTCACCTCGACTCGCCATCAGATTATCAAATCTTCCAGCGCGCGACGGGGCAGGGTGGGGAAATTGTTTTCGCCGGACGCATCCTGCCAGAATCCAAAACGACATTGCCAATCGACACGCTGGAAGCGAGGCTGGTTGGAAATTCTATCGATGGAGATTTGCCGGGCCAATGGCAATCGATTCCGTTCGACCCACGCGTTTCCGCGTTTCGGGCTGAACTGGGCGCGCCTGCGGGCGGTTGGTATTCGGTGGAAGTTCGCGCCCTGTACCAGGGAGCGGCGTTGATGACCAATACCGTTGACCACGTCGGCGTTGGTGAAATATTTGTCATAGCGGGCCAATCGAATTCCGCCAACTACGGCGAAAAGCTAAGCAAGACCCGGACAGGACTTGTGGCTGCGTTCGATGGGACGAACTGGCAACTGGCGGCGGACCCTGAACCCGGCGCAGGCGGCCGGAAGGGTAGTTTCATGCCGCTGTTTGGCGATGCCATGGTGGAACGGTTTCATGTTCCCGTCGGTATTGTCGCCACTGGCATCGGCAGCACGAGCGTGCGCGAATGGCTTCCGCGCGGCATTCTTTTTTCCAATTTGCCGCCCCTGACGCGGAACGTTGTGACGGTCGGGCCGGGACAATGGGAATCGTCCGGCAAAATTTTTGACGGCTTTACTGCGCGGATGAAAGAGCTCGGCCCGAACGGTTTTCGGGCGGTGCTATGGCATCAGGGTGAATCGGACGCAAATCAGGCGGACTCGCAACGCACATTGCCAGGTGCTCTTTACCGCAAGTATCTCGAACAACTCATTTCCGGCTCTCGCAAGGAAATTGGTTGGAACGCGCCATGGTTTGTTGCGATGGTCAGCTATCACAGTCCCAAAGACACAGGGTCGCCGGACATCCGTGCGGCCCAAAAAAGCGTCTGTGACGATGGCTTCGCGTTGCCCGGTCCCGATACGGATACATTGACTGGCTCCATGCGTGAGAAACACGGCACAGAAATCCATCTGAGCGCCGCCGGTCTCCAGGCTCACGCGCAGCTATGGGTAGATAAAGTTGCTCCATGGCTGGAACAGCAGTTGAGCGCCCATTGAATTTCATTTGCCATAGGTGGAATTTCTTCATTCCATTAGGGCATGAAGCTCCCCGTTGCAAAACTCCTTGTCGGCGTTGTCACTTCAACGCTGGTTGTCAGCACCGTAGCGGCGGCAGATACCAACCGGCCTTCGATGCCCTCTGCGACCTCAAATTCATTTGTCGATCGGGCCGCGACCGATGCCGACCACCAACGAATGATGGATCTATTGGGAATCACGGAGCTTCGACCGGGCCGGGACGGCAGCCATACGAACGCGCCGAATTATGCCAACTACGACGAATCCAAAGCCAATCCGTTTCCTGATCTGCCCGATCCACTCGTGTCAAATAATGGACTCAAAATCACGACTCCCGAACTGTGGTGGAAACTGAGGCGCCCGGAAATCGTTGAAGATTTCGACCGTGACATTTATGGCCGATTGCCTGTGAGCACGCCGCCGGTAACGTGGGAAGTGGCAAGCGTGGTGAAAACGAATGAATATGGTTTTCCGGTGACCACGAAACACCTGGTCGGGCACGTAGATAATTCCATTGACCCGCAGATTACCGTCAACATTGACCTGATGCTGACGACGCCTGCCAACGCCACATCGCCTGTGCCAGTCATCATGCAACTGATTTTTCGGCTCCCGCCAGCCGTACTCGCCCGGTTTCGCGCCATGAATCCTGAACGGGGACCCGCATGGCAACAGCAGGTCCTGGCCAAAGGCTGGGGTTACGCGGAATTGGTTCCCACAAGCATCCAGGCGGACAATGGCGCGGGTTTGACGCAGGGCATTATTGGCCTGTGCAATCGGGGCCGGCCGCGCGCGCCTGACGACTGGGGCGCCCTGCGCGCCTGGGCATGGGGCGCGAGCCGGGCGCTCGACTATTTCGAGACTGACCCTGCCGTGGATGCCAAACGCGTCGGGATTGAAGGCCATTCGCGCTACGGCAAGGCTTCACTCGTGGCGATGGCGTATGACCCGCGTTTTGCCATCGGTTACATCAGTTCTTCCGGTGAAGGCGGCGCGAATTTATATCGCCGCAATTTTGGCGAAAGCCTGGAGAATGTCGCCGCTGCCAATGAATATCACTGGATGGCGGGCAACTTTCTGAAATACGCCGGGCCGATGAACGCGAGCGATTTGCCGGTGGACTCGCACGAATTGATTGCCCTGTGCGCACCGCGTCCAGTCTTTATTAGCGGCGGCGCGACCAAAGGCGACGGCTGGGTCGACGCCGAAGGCATGTTCATGGCTGCGTCGGCGGCTCAACCGGTCTACAGGCTTTTAGGGAAGCGCGACATGGGCACGACGAACTTTCCGCCCATTGGCACTGCCCTGGTTTCCGGTGACATTGCATTCCGCCAGCACACCAGCGGCCATACTGACGGTCCCAACTGGCCGTATTTTCTAACGTTTGCTGAAAAGTATTTTGCGACTTCGGCAACAAATTGATTTACTTTGCGCCAATGAGTTTATTGCCCTTTGGAAAATTACCGCCCGCCAAACCCAGAAAGTTTGTGCCTCAAGATGTTGACCTGGGGGACTGGCCGCAGATCGCGCCGCTATTTGACCAATTGGAACAACGGGCGCCTGGAATTAATACCGCCGGAGAATTTCAGGCATGGATTCTGGACTGGGGCGAACTGAGCGCCGCGCTGGATGAAGAAGGGTCGCGCCGTAACATTGCGATGACCTGCCACACAGACAATTTAGACGCAGAAAAGGCGCATCTGCATTTTGTGGAAAATATCGAGCCGCAACTCAAACCGAGGCAGTTCGCCCTGGAGAAACTTTACACCGCGCATCCCATGCGCAGGCAACTGGCGCCGCAACGGTTTGCGGTCTTTGACCGTGACGTCAAAAATCATGTGGAATTGTTCCGGCAGGAAAGCGTGCCGCTTGAGACCGAGGACGCAAAATTGTCGCAGCAATACCAAAAGTTGACCGGCTCGCTGACGGTGAATTTTCGCGGCGAAGAAAAGACGCTTCCCCAAATGGGCCGTTACCTGGAAGAAACCGACCGGGCCCTGCGGCAGGAAGCGTGGGAATTGGTTGCCAGGCGGCGATTACAGGAAGTGGACAATTTGGACGACATTATCGACCGGCAAATTGTCCTGCGCGGCCAAATCGCGAAAAACGCCGGTTTTGAAAACTATCGGGACTACACCTTTCGCCGCATGGGGCGTTTCGATTATACGCCCGAGGACTGCGTCAAGTTTCACGATGCGGTTGAAAAGGAAATCGTACCGATAGCGCGCGAATTGCAGGCGCGGCGTCGTGAACAACTGAAATTGGATTCGTTGCGTCCCTGGGACCTGGCCGTGGATCCGCTGAGCCGGCCGCCGCTAAAACCGTTTGAGCAAACGGACGAAATGGTTTCGCGCACTCAAAAAATCTTTAATCGCCTGGATAGTGAACTGGCCGGCGGCTTTCAGCAGATGCAGGACCTGAAGCTGCTGGATTTGGAGAATCGGAAGGGGAAGGCGCCGGGCGGCTACCAGGCCAATCTCTCAGAGTCGCGATTGCCGTTTATATTCATGAACGCCGTCGGATTGCAACGCGACGTGGAAACGATTTTGCACGAGGCCGGCCACGCATTTCATGCCCTGGCCACGCGGGACGAAGACCTTTACGCCTACCGGGGCGCGCCCATGGAATTTTGTGAAGTGGCTTCCATGAGCATGGAACTGCTGGGAAACGAGTTCATCGAGGAATTTTATTCAAGCGATGACGCAAAACGCGCGCGCCGTGTGCATCTCGAGGGTATCGTTGGCGCGTTTCCATGGATTGCGACTGTGGACGCGTTTCAGCACTGGATTTACACGCATCCAAACCACACCCGCGAGGAACGCCGCAAGGCCTGGCTTGGATTGATGGACCGATTTGGCGGAGACGTGGATTGGAACGGTCTCGAAAACGCCCGGGCCAACTCGTGGCACCGGCAACTGCACATTTTTCTTTATCCTTTTTACTACATCGAATACGGCATTGCCCAGCTAGGCGCGTTGCAGGTCTGGGCCAATTCGAAGCGCGACAAAGCGCGCGCGCTGAATGATTACAAAAAATCGCTGGCCCTCGGCGGCTCGCGTCCGCTCCCGGAACTGTTTTCGGCGGCGGGTTGCCAGTTTGAATTCAGCGAGCGGACAATCCAGCCGCTGGCGGGGATGATGAGGGAAGAATTGGCCAGGTTATAATCGTCCTTGCATGTCCGCCGTGGCTTGCGTGAGGGTTGGTCCTCGTAAATTTACGATTTATGATTTATGATTTACGCGTCGCAAGAGTAGGCGTCAGGTCCCTGTTGATCTCTCGATAGCTCCGTGTGGCAATGTGCGTGTGCTTAACGAGGTTTGGAGCCAACAAATCACGAATCCCGTATCCTTGGCCCTCAGTCGTAAATCGTAAATCGTAAATTTGTTGTCACAACTTCCCGATTTCTGCCACTCCTAATACGAGATGAATTCAGATGTCATATCGGAAGATGCCCAATTGGTCCAATTGGGCGTGAAGGGCGACCGCGACGCGTTTGGGCGGCTTGTGGCCCGTTATCAGTCACCAGTCTGCGCGCTGGCCTATAGCGCCTGCGGAAACATCAGTCAAAGCGAGGACCTGGCGCAGGAAACATTCATTACTGCCTGGCGCAAGCTGGGTGACTTGAGAGAGCCGGAAAAGTTTAAATTCTGGCTCTTTGGCATCGCTCGAAACCTGATCAATAACACCGCCCGCAAACAAACGCGTAATCCTCTGGCGGGCGCCAGCCCTCTGGATGAGGAATTGACGGTGCCCGCGCCCGTTCCCAATCCCGCCGGCCACGCCATCAGCAAGGAAGAGGAGGAAATTCTATGGCGCTCGCTGGAGAACATTCCGGAATCGTATCGTGAACCCCTGGTTCTCTTTTATCGCGAACATCAATCCATTGAACAAGTCGCAGCGACGCTGGAATTATCTGAAGAAGCAGCCCGGCAACGATTGTCGCGAGGACGGAAGTTGTTGCAGGAACAGGTCGTTGCGTTTGTGGAGGGGGCTTTGGCACGGACAAATCCAAGCCAGGCATTCACACTCGCCGTTACGACGAGCTTGCCCGCGGTTGCTGTTTCGACCAAGGCGGTGACGGTGGGAACAACGGCGGCAAAAGGCGGAGCGATCTGCAAGGGTGCCGGCTTCGCAGGCATCCTCATATCCATCGTGACTCCCCTTTTGATGGTTTTTGGATGGTGGAAGTGGTATCGGTCAGTTAAAAAAGTGGTGAGCCCCGAGGAACGCAGAATTTATAAGATATATTTCTTTGGAATCGCCCTGAGCGTCGTCGCCATGGTTTTCGTTGTGTCTTTTCTGCAGGACCATGCCGGTTCTCTCATTAAAACAAACCCTCTTTTGTTCGTCGGTTCATACGCAGGAGTGATTTTGGGTTATTTCGTGATGGTGATATGTTTTGCAGGCTGGTTTTCTCGCACAATAAAAAAGATAAACGAAGGAAAGACGGCAGGAGAAAACGCCGCCGTTGTGCAGGCATTCCCGTGCTGGGAATATCGCAGCCGGTTTGAACTGCTGGGCTTGCCCTTTATCCACATTCGCTTCGGCTGTCCAAGCCGCGCTGGCTGGAAGAGACCGGCAGTGAAGGCGTGGATCGCGGTTTCTGACGCCTTCGCGTTTGGCGTTTTGTTCGCTTACGCTAGCGTAGCAATCGCGCCTGTCAGTATCGGCGCTTGCGCTGTGGGGCTTCTCGCCTATGGCGCGATGGGAGTGGGCGGGGTCGGGATTGGTGGATTCGCATTTGGAATCTGGGGCTTTGGCGCATTTGCGGTTGGATGGCAGGTATTTGCCGATACCGCGATCGCCTGGAACGCCGCCAGCGGAGGGCAATATGCCGTGGCTCACGATTTTGCCGCTGCTGCAACCGCATCTGCAATCCATGCCAACGACGCTCTCGTGATTCAGGTCATTAAATCCAATCCGTTCTTTCGGTTTGTTTGGACCTGGTTACGGCCTCATTTCCTCTGGTTGGTTTGGGCCCCCGTTTTTCCTATGACAATCGCCATGCTTGTGGGAGTCCTGAAAGGCAAAGGCAAACAAGAGTTGGATTGCCAGCAAACGAAAGCGTAGTTCCGTGCCGGTCGGTACAAAAGTTCAACGTAAGTTATATTCAACCTATGCATAAGACTAAGCTCGCATGTTTTTTGATCGCGGCCGCGGCATTCATTAACATTGCCTTTGCAGATTCGTGGTCGGACCGCATCACCGTTACGGTGCGTGGCCACGGCCCGGACGTTGTGCTTATTCCGGGCATGACTTGTTCCTCGGCAGTGTGGGACGCCACGGCAGCTCATCTCGAAGGGCATTATCGGCTGCATCTCATCCAGGTCGATGGTTTTGCCGGAACACGGGCGCAAGCCAACGCGCAGGGTCCTGTGGTACAACCCACAGTTGACGCGATTGATGCCTATATCAAAGCGAATAACTTGAAATCGCCAAAAATCATTGGCCATTCACTCGGCGGGACGATGGGATTGATGCTCGCGGTGCTACATCCCGGCGATGTGGGCGCCCTCATGATCGTGGATGCATTTCCATTTTCCGGGATATTGCTTGGCGCAGATGACGTGACGGCGGCGGGCAAGATTGCCGCGAAAATGCGCGATGAAACGATCAAAGAATCGCAAGAGAGTTATGCCCGTGGTGAGGAGAAATTCCTTGGCATCCTGGTCAAATCTCCGGATGGCCTGAACCTGGCAACTAAATGGGCGGTAACGTCCGATAAATCCGTTGTAGCCCGCGCCACGTACGACAACATGACAACGGACCTGCGGCCGGAATTGCAGAACATAAAAATACCCGTGACAGTTCTTTACCCATGGGATTCCAAATCCCCCTATTCCCAGGCCCAGACCGATTGGTTTTATCAACAAAACTACGCCGCGTTGCCGAACAAGACCTTTGCGCGGATTGATAACTCATATCACTTCATCATGCTGGATCAGCCCGACGCATTTTTGGCGCAGGTGGATAAGTTTGTTAAGTTACCGTAGCGCAGACTTCAACGTGGTGGAGGATGGCGCTATTCGCAAGTGGCGCTGCCACCGCCGTCCCGCCCGCGCAGAGCGGGCGCAAGATAGCGGTACAATGGTTGACCACGCTCGTTGCGCCGCTGCACGCGGCGCTACACGGCGCAGCGCGCCGTGTTCCACCATGTCGTGCTTCGTGGGAGACCCAAATTACTGCGACATATCTGCCAGGGACAACGTCGAGGCAGTATAGGCTGGCACCGGCAGGGGCGCTTCTTTGGCTTCCTGGTTCAACAACTCGTCAAGCTTTTGCAAAGATTGATCGGCAGCAGGATTTACTCACTGTGCAATAAAATCTTTGTTACCTTTTTCGATGGGTGCACATATAAGGTGGAATGAGCGATTCAACGGTTCAACGTCAACCATTGCCATTTTTTGCGGAACGTTTTGAAGGAATGGCTGTCAATAAAAAGGCGGTCTCCGTTTTGCTTTTTAATTAAACACGTTAAATTCGATCATGGGACGGCAACGACGATTTCTTATCTGCGCGGTGGCAACGATTGTGGGCATCTGGGTGCTCGCAATGACGGGGCACGCGTACCTGGATAGCCTCAAAATGACGGCCGACAAAGTTCGGGCATATATGGAGTCGGTGGATTTTGCAGGCTTGACCGGTGAAGCGCGAGAAGATGCGATTAAGAAATTGGAGGACATGCTCAACGCGTTGCCTTACGAGGAGCGGCAGCGGTTGCGGTTGCAGCACATGGTGGACGGGTGGTTTAATCAAATGACGGAAAACGAGAAGAGCCAATTTATTGCGGCCACGATGCCAACCGGTTTCAAGCAAATGATCAATGCCTTTGAACAATTGCCGGACGATAAACGGCGCCGATTAATTGACAACGCCTTGAACGATTTGCGCAGTGCCAATGACCGGCCGACACACAACTTCCAAAACAGCACAAACGCTCCTGTCGGCGGCACTAACGCGCCTCCGATTATCACCCCGGCATTGGAGGCGCAAATTCGCAATATCGGATTAAACACATTTTACAGCCAAAGTTCTGCGGAAACGAAAGCGGAACTGGCGCCGGTGCTCGAGGAGTTGCAGCACCAGATGGAAAGCGGAAGAGTCAGGTTGCGCAATTAATGAATGCGAATGCCCTCTTGGCAGGGACGGCGCGCTGCGCCGTCCGCGCCGCGTGCAGCGGCGCAACGAGTCTGGTTGGACGTTTTGCCACGCAAGTTCCGCCCGGTATACGGGCGGTGACGCCGCAGCGCGGCGTCCCTGCCATTGCGTTCAGCCTTATAGAGTTGCTCGTCGTGATGGCCGTGATTGCAATTCTTGCGGCGCTGGCGCTGCCGGTCATCAGCCGGTCCCAGGAAGAGGGACGGGCGACCGCATGCGTCAGCAACCTGCATCAAATAGGTCTGGCCCTGCAAATTTACGTGGATGCAAATAACAATACGCTGCCCATAATGCGCGACGCGCCCACGGACACCAACGCATTGGCTACCAATACTTTCCCCACCGTGAACGTGGTTCTCGGCACTGACCTGGCCAATACCAACGTCTTGCGCTGTCCTTCAGATTTTCAGGGAATTTTCCAGCTCACGGGGTCCAGTTATTCATGGAACGATCTTCTGAACGGTGAAAATGCGAACCATCTGGTTGTAATGGGCATGGATTTTAACCCGCAGGCGATCCCGGTCTTTTTCGACAAGCAAGGCTTTCACGGCGCGCGTGGGGCGAATAAAGCCGTGAATTATCTCTATGCCGACCAGCATATAAAAAATTTGCTCACGATTGAAGGAACCTTGCCCCAATGATTTCACTCGTTGATCTCAAAAAAACATTCGGCGAACGTGTCGCCTTGCACGGACTGAACCTCGAAGTTCGGCCCGGCGAAATTTTTGGATTGCTCGGGCACAACGGCGCGGGCAAAAGCACGGCCATTGGCATGATGCTGGGCCAGGTTTGGCCCACGAGCGGAAGCGTGAAAGTTTGCGGCCACGACGTCACGACCCACCGGGCGCTGGCATTGCGGAAGGTCGGCGCGATTTTTGAAGCACCCGCCTTTTATGATTATCTTTCCGGGCGCAGAAACGTGGAGATCCTGAGCCACTACTCGGCGCCCACTCCCGGCAAAAGAATTGACGAAGTGCTGGACTGGGTGGGCCTGACGGAGCGCCAGGGTTCCAAAGTGCGGACCTATTCGCATGGAATGCGCGCGCGGCTGGCTATCGCGCAGGCGCTGTTGCCCCGGCCGGAACTGCTGATTTTTGATGAGCCGGGCAGCGGGCTTGATCCGGAAGGCATCGCCGAAATGCGCCAGACCATCCTGCGTCTGCACCGGGAAATGGGGCTGACGATATTATTGTCTTCCCATTTATTGAGCGAGGTCGAGCAACTTTGCTCGCGCATTGCGGTTTTGAACCAGGGCCGAAAAGTTTTTGATGGCCCGATTGCCGATGCCAAGGCCGCGCCCGGACGGTTGATGCTCAAAACGCCCGATTTCGCAAGAGCGGCGGCATTGTTGATTGAGCGGGGGATTATCACAAGTTCAAGCGATGAAAGATTCATCAAATTGAGCGATGGGCGAACGACATCGGAGGCTGTGCGGGTCCTGGTCAATGCGAATATTCCCGTGAACGGCATCTGGCAGCAGGAACAAACCCTCGAAGATTTTTACATGGCTTTGGTAAAAGCATCGGCAAACGGTAAATAATATGTTCTTCGCGCAACTTAAAAACGAACTGTGGAAACTCTTCGGCAAGAAGCGGACGTACATTGGCTTCGGCGCGTTTGTGGTCGCGCTTTCGGCCATGCTTTTGATTTTCAAATACACGCACTGGCAACCGAATCTCGAGGGGATATTGTCCGTCCATGGCTATCTCGCTTCTGAATACATCTCCGTATTGACCGTTGCCTTGATCATGATATTCCCACAGGTGGCCTTGCTCATGCCGCTGTACGTGACGCTTGTGGGCGGAGACCTGGTCGCCAAAGAAGCAGAGGACGGGACGTTGCGGATGATTCTTTCCCGGCCCGTTTCGCGCGTCCGGCTGCTGCTGGTAAAATGGATTGCGGGAATTATTTTTACCGCAGTATTGGTGGTAGCATTGGGCGTCATCGCACTTGGTTTTGCCGGCGTATGTTACCCCTGGCGCGGCATGTTTGTTTTTGGCCAGATCCAACCGGGTGCGGATATGACGTTCAGCCTGTTTACTGCGCATCAGGGGCTGGTGCTGTTCGCCGTTTCCCACGTCTTCATAGTCATCAATACCATCACGCTCATGTCCGTGGCATTTATGTTTTCCTGTTTCAACATGAAACCGGCCGCGGCGACGATCCTCGCGCTTTCTTTTATGTTCGTGAGCATGGTTATGGAACGCATCCCCTTTTTTGACGCCTACCAGGACTGGTTCATCACCCATCATTTGGAATGCTGGTTTTTGATCTTTCAACAGCCCACACCCTGGCAGGAAATCTATCAGTCGGAACTCATCCTCGCAGCCACCAGCGCGACGGCCTTCATTATCGGCGTTATGGGATTTCAGGTGCGCGACATTAAGTCGTGAATCTTTTATCGCAGGAGACGAGGTCACGAGTCTCTGACTTTGTTCGCGCGCGTCTGCTCAAGTTATTCAATCCAATTTGTATAGGCCCGTTCGCCAAGATATTCGTAACCCCGGCCTTCAAGGGCGGTGCCGGAAAGAAGCGCCTGGATGAAGCCGTTACGCTCCACCTGCACCGTATGCAGGATTTTATGGTCGGGATTTTCTTTGAGCAAAAACTCAATTTGCCGGTTGGTTGTGGAATAGAATTCGAGGCCTGAATTCGTTTCGCTGGTAAACAAAAATTGTGTGGAGAGATCACTGAGCATCGCACGGCTCCGGCCCCAGGTGCCGCCGACTTCGCTGACGAACGGCTTGCCGTTGTAAAGGCCGAGATAATCCTGATAGGCCAGGACGCAGAGGCGGTTTGCGTTTGAGGCGGTAAGCCAACTGATAATCTTCTTCGCATGTAACGTTGAATCGTAAGCGTAGTCGCTGTCGAGGAAAGCGATGCGCCGGATATTGGCAGGAATTCCGTTTAGAGTATTTAGGAAGCCGAAAACCAAACTGCCGCCGCCGCTGTGGCTCGCAAGGACAATTTCGGTTTGGTTCGATGAAAATATTCCGCACACGCCATCCAAAAGTTCTGCGATGCGCTGGTCGGGATGTATCTTGCGCCATGCAGGCCAGCTTTTTGTGCTCGCCTGGAGGCAGGCTGCGACGATCGTATTGTTGGTGAGGACCTGCCGCAGCCAGCGTGTTTGGGCGCCGATGTGCTGGATGTCAAAATGCCAGTCATCCCCCGGCCGCGGCTTTCTGCCAATGGTTTCTTCAATCGTGTTGCCGTTTGGCAGCGCGTAAAAGATCAATTCGACCGGTTTTTCGGCGGAAAATGATTCGGGCGGGGGCGCATCAATGAAGATTCGAACGCCGTCCAGCGTTTTGATTTCGCGAGTCCATTCAGTCCCGTTTTCTGAAAAATTCTGCGGCCATGGCAAATCGATCTTTTCCGACAGGCTGAAATTCGTTCGGTAACGGGCATTGGTTATGACGCCTTCATCGCTAATCAGGCTGCACAACTGCGGATCGGCCAAAACTTCGGCGACGGACTTCTCCTGCCCATTCACAAGCATCGTTTTGGAGACAAGACGAATACACTGGCTGTAATCGGCCCACCACCACGCATGGCCCAGATAAAGAGGTTGAATGGGCGCGCCATTAGTCCGGTGCCAGCCATAGATGGCGATATTGTTGGTCGCCACGGCGAGACGCCGGGAAATCACGACGTCCTTTTTGTGCCCTGCCACTAATGCTCCGAGTGGGTACAAATTGGTCAGCGCCATTCGTTGCGCCCAAATGATTTTATTGTGTTGCACGAATATAGGGACGCTGGTCATCGCCGCGCTGGGCGGAATGGGAGACGGAGCGAGCTTTACCTGGGCGGCGGCGTAGATGGCATCCACTATTTTGCGCGTTGGCAGAGCGCAATCCAATTTGTCAGCGATGCGTTGGGCTGTGCTCGGAAAAATGGGAGCCAGAAAATAGTTGGTGTCTGAACCGATGGCCAGATAGTCCGGCGTGACGAAAAATGTTGCGACGTTTGTTACGCCATTGAAAAAGTTTGTCACATTCACCGGGCAGAATTTGCGGAGAAAATCCGGCGCGTTACCCGAGAGGAATGCGTTGGCAATTTCCCGGTCGCGCGCGACGGGATCCAGCGTGGAGATTTTTTCGGCGAATGCATCGCCGTCCGGCGCATTCGCGGGGCGGGGCGGCAGGGCGAGGCTTTGGGCTAAAACGCTGCTTGCGTAAATAACAGGGAAAATCGCGAGCAAGCGCATTAATCGCGTCGGCACAAGGAAATTCAAATAGCAATTGCTGTTGCCGTCTATCAAAAACCAGGACTTTTTCAGTTCCACTTGAGAAGCGAACCGGGGTGAGCTATTTTACCCGCTCGAAATGAAACAAGTGGTGACAATCGGGTTGTTACAAACAGCCTGTTCCGCCGATGCGGGAGCGAATTTGAAAAAGACGCTCGCGCTGGCAGAACGCGCGGCCGGGCAGGGCGCGCAGATTATTTGCACGCAGGAGTTGTTTCGATCGCAATATTTTTGCCAGACCGAAGACCACAAGAATTTCGAGTTGGCTGAAAAAATTCCCGGTCCGACCACGGACGCCTTTTGCAAGCTCGCCAAAAAGCACAAGGTCGTCGTGGTGGCGTCGCTCTTCGAGAAACGCGCGGCGGGAGTTTATCACAATACCGCGGCCGTTATTGACGCCGATGGGTCGCTCAAGGGCATCTATCGGAAGATGCACATTCCCGATGACCCGCTTTATTATGAAAAATTTTATTTTACGCCCGGCGATTTAGGCTTTCGAGCGTGGGACACGAAGTTTGGAAGAATCGGTGTGCTGGTTTGCTGGGACCAATGGTACCCTGAGGCCGCCCGCTTAACGGCGTTGCAAGGGGCTCAAATTCTGTTTTATCCGACGGCCATTGGCTGGCATCCCGGCGAAAAGAAAGAGTATGGGGCGAACCAGCATAGCGCCTGGGAAACCATCCAGCGGGGCCATGCCATCGCCAACGGTTGCTACGTGGCCGTGCCGAACCGAATTGGCCACGAGAAAATCTCCGGCGACGGCATCGAGTTTTGGGGGCAAAGCTTCGTGGCCGGCACGTCTGGACAGATTCTCGCCAAAGCGGGAGTTGACCAGGAAGAGATTTTGATGGTACCGGTCGATCTGGCCGCTGTGGACGTGACCCGCACGCACTGGCCATTCCTTCGCGATCGCCGGATTGACGCCTACGAGAATCTGACGAAGCGACTGGTAGATTAGTCCGTCGCGGAGACCGTTTTCGGGTGGCTTCAAGTCCGGCGGCTTCTCCTTCTGACTTCAAACTCCATTTTATGCAAAAGGAAGAAAATCTCATTTCACATGCGCGCGAAACAGCGGAACAAACCGTTATGCCGGTTTTGCTGGCAATCAGCGTCTGCCATTTGCTGAATGATACGTTGCAATCGTTGATTTCAGCGATTTATCCCATCGTGAAGGAATCATTTCATCTAAGCTTCCTGCAAATTGGATTCATTACGTTTACCTTCCAATGCACGGCATCGCTGTTGCAGCCGTGCGTCGGCTTTTACACGGACAGAAATCCCAGGCCGTACTCACTCGCTGTGGGGATGATCTTTTCTTTAGTGGGCGTGGTGCTTCTCGCGTTTGCGTGGGGTTATGCATGGCTGCTCGTTGCTGTGGGGCTTTTGGGCATTGGCTCGGCCATCTTCCATCCGGAATCATCCAGGCTGGCGAGACTGGCATCGGGCGGGCGGCACGGCTTTGCGCAATCTCTGTTTCAAGTGGGCGGAAACGCGGGGAGTTCATTTGGGCCGCTGTTGGCCGCGCTGGTTATTACCAGCCGCGGGCAGCGGAGCATCCTTGCTTTTTCCGTGCTGGCACTGGCGGCAACGGCTGTGCTTTTTAAGGTTTGCGGCTGGTATGAAAACCATTTGTTTGAACTGAAGAACAAGCCGGCTCCGCGGCATATTCCCCCTGTGTCGCGAAAAATAGCCATCATCTCGCTCGGCATTTTGGTGGTGCTTACGTTTTCCAAATATATTTATTTGGTGAGCCTTACGTCGTATTACACATTTTATTTGATCAATAAATTTCATGTTTCTGTGGAGGCCTCGCAGCTTTACCTGTTCGTCTTTCTGTTTGCCGTTGCTGCCGGAACGATTATCGGCGGTCCGTTGGGAGATCGTTTTGGCCGAAAATATGTCATTTGGTTTTCGATCCTGGGCGTGGCGCCATTTACCTTGTTGCTGCCGCATGTCAGTTTGTTTTGGACCGCTGTCCTGACGGTGATCATCGGCGTGCTTTTGGCTTCCGCCTTTCCGGCGATCATTGTGTATGCGACGGAACTGGTGCCTGGCAACGTCGGGATGATAAGCGGCTTATTTTTTGGGATGGCATTTGGCTTCGCGGGCATCGGGTCGGCGGCTCTCGGCGAGCTGGCGGACTATACCAGCATCATTTTTGTATTTAAGGTTTGCGCCTGGCTGCCTTTGATTGGGTTGCTCACTGCGTTTTTGCCGCATATTGAGAGCGGGCGGAAGTCCGTGGGGGCAGCCAACGGGAAAAGTCCGTCTTGAGGATTGCATCAAAACATTGAAATGTTGAAACGTTGAATCGCTGGCAGACCCTGCGCACGGGCGGTTGCGTCGTAACATTTCAACGCTTCAACGTTTTAACGTTTACACGAATGACGGAGATTGTAAATTTCATCGGCAGTGAAACGTTACATCCCGTTGGCAGTTTGGGTTATCGTCGTTTCGGCCATCATTTTTATCCCGCTGCGCATCATTGGCTACGGCTTTTTGCCGATGGACGATGCATTGCGCCATGCGGCCAAAACCATTTCCGGAAAATCGTGGCAGCAAATCCTGGTGATGCGGAATGATTTTCCGATTGATCCGAGCCCGGGCTGGCAAAAAATTCTCGAATGGGTCCATGATTTGCAGGGAGGCGACGCGCAATCGCTCGTTGTTTTTTCCGTAGTCGCTCTCATGTTGGTGGTGATGCTGTGCGGTGTCCCCTGGTTTCGCCGTCCGGAGGCGTGGCTGGCTGCTTTATGCATTGCATCGGTCTTTATTCCCGCCTGTACCACGCGCTTCGCCCGTGGCCGGCCCTATGTGCTGACCGACGCCGTTGTCATCACGATCTTGCTTCTGTGGTCAAAGTATGGAAAACAGAAGCTGCCCATTGCGGTTATCTTTACTCCGCTCTTGGTCGCAGCGTCCGCATGGATTCATGGGTCATGGTACATGCTTGTAATGCCGGGCGTGGCGATTTTCTGCGCGGGATGGTGGCTGGAATCCATTGTGTACGGCGCATGCTGGATTGGCGGAAGTGTCCTGGGCTGCGCGTTTACCGGGCATCCCATTGGCTTTTTAGTTCAATCAGTCCGCCACATGTTTGGCGTATTCGGAGACTTTGTCGTGAACCGTCAACTCGAACCGGAATTGCATCCGGGGGACGGTGCCGTCACTGCCGTGCTGGCGGTAGCGGTTTTACTTCTGTGGCGGGCGGTTTCGATCGGTTGGAATTCGCGCACGGCACTGAATCCGGTTTTTATGATGATGGCGCTGGGATGGGTGCTTGGCCTGAAAATGCAGCGTTTCTGGTGGGACTACGGCACCCTTGCGTTCATTATCTGGGTTGCGATGGAATTAGAGGAGCACTTTGAATCGCAGCTCATTTTTGATTCCACAAAACGGCTTTTTATTACCGCGGCAATTGCCGCCGCGGTTTATTTGGGATTCACCAGCGACCGCGACAGCCGTTGGACAGAAAATTTGACGACCGATTTTGTAAGCGAACAGAATCCCGCGCTTGCCGGCTGGCTGCCTGAGCCCGGAGGCATCATTTACAATTCGGACATGGACATTTTCTTCCAAACGTTTTACGCAAACCCGAGGGCCGACTGGAAATATATTTTGGGTTTTGAATCCGGCTGGATGCTGCCGGACGATCTGAAAGTACTTCGAAACTATCAATGGAATTTTGACGACGCGCGCGCGCTGGAGCCGTGGGTGAAAAAGATGCGCCCGCAGGACAGGATGTTCATCCATGCGCCTGGGTCCAGCCGGCCGAACATTCCTGATCTGCAATGGAATTACGCCGCGACGGAAGTGTGGATCGGCCGTCTGCCGCGCGCGGGTGAAAATGAAGCAGCCCCGCAAAAATGAAATTGGCTTGGATTACAGGCTCAAACGGGTTGATCGGGAATTACGTTGTCCGAAGCGCGGGGCAATTTGCCAGTCAATGGCGGGTGCGTCCGCTGACGCGACCGCAACTGGATATTCTCGATTTTAAAAGTGTTGAACGGGAATTTAATGCCGACCGCCCTGAATTAATCATTCATTGCGCCGCGATTTCTACCGTGGCGGAAGCGCAACGCAATCCCGCGCTGGCCAAACGTTTGAATGTTGAGGCGACGCAATTCCTGGCGGAGCTGGCATCCGGGATCCAATTCGCCTTTTTTTCGACCGACATCATCTTTGACGGACGCAAAGGCAATTACAACGAAACCGAAACACCCAATCCGTTGCATGCGTATGGGGAGTCGAAACTAGGGGCTGAACAAATTGTGCTGCGCAACCCGCGGCATTTGGTGATCCGCACGTCGATTAATGGAGGAATTTCGCGGTCGGGTAATCGCGGATTCAACGAACAGTTGCGAGCGGCCCTGGAATCGGGGCGGGGAATGAAGTTGTTCACGGATGAATTTCGCTGTCCCATCTTTGCCGGCGAGACGGCGCGGGCCGTATGGGAATTGGCCGGACGGGATTGCTCGGGAATTTTTCACGTGGCCGGCGCGGAAAAACTGTCGCGCTATCAAATCGGGCAATTACTGCTTCGGCGATGGCCGGAGCTAAAGACAAAAATCGAACCAGGCCTGGCGAAGGACTTTCCCGGTCCGCCACGCGCGCTGGACGTGTCGTTGGACATTTCGAAAGTGCAGAAGGTCCTCGGAAAACCGCTGGCGGGGCTGAGCGAATGGCTCGCGTCCAATCCGGAGGAACCATTTTAAACTCCAAATTCCAAGAACCAACATCCAGAGAAATTTCAGTCCGCAAACATCCAATTTGCGAGGTTGGTGCTTGAATATTCTCTGGATGTTGGTTCTCGGAATTTTGGAGCTTTGAATCGGATTACCCATTCGGGTAATTGAAACCGACAGGAGAGAACGGCCAAATATTGGTCACATACGACAACAACAATGTCTTTACGGGCCTCTTGGCGACCGAGTAGATTGAAGTATGAAGCAAATCCTGGCAACCTTTGGGCTATTGGTTAGCTTGATTTTTGGAGGCACGATGGCCTATTCCGCACAGCGAACTTCATTCGACGACGATTGGCGATTCATCAAAGGCGATCCGGCTGACGCTTACAACAAACTGTTTTACAGCGTTATAGAGAACTGGGTAATGGCAAGCGGGTCGGAATTTACCCGCGATCCGGCACTGGCTGTGAATCGGCCAAAAGGCAATCCCTGCAATCCTTTCTCCTATATCCAAAGCGGGTTTGACGATAGCCATTGGCGCTCTTTGAATCTTCCGCATGATTGGGGAATCGAAGGTCCGTTTTCGTTCGCATATCCGGGCAATACCGGGAGACTGCCCTGGGCTGGTGTGGGCTGGTATCGAAAACATTTCCAGGTCCCAGGTGCTGATTCGGGTAAAAGGATTTACCTGGACGTGGATGGCGCGATGGCTTACGCAACGGTTTGGCTCAACGACCAGTTTGTCGGTGGCTGGCCCTACGGTTATTCTTCATGGCGGATGGATTTGACGCCCTACATTAAGTTTGGCGGGGAAAACGTCATCGCCATTCGCCTGGACAATCCGCCGGATTCATCGCGCTGGTATCCCGGCGGTGGCATCTACCGCAACGTCTGGCTCGTGAAGGCTGCGCCAATTCACGTGGGGCATTGGGGAGTTTATGTCACCACGCCTGAGGTCAGCAAAGTGGCGGCCAAGGTTAAGATTCAGGTGAATGTGGATAACAATACTGACTCAGATGCCGCGGTATCGGTCAAAAATGAGATTTATGAACTAAAGGCTAACGATGAGAAGGGCAGGGCGGTGGCATCGATACAAACGGACGGTTTGCGTCTGGCGGCTGGCCTAAGCAATTCGTTGACGTCGCAAATTCAGTTTGCGCATCCAAAACTGTGGGACCTTGAAACGCGCGCCCGTTATGCCGTCGTTACGTCGGTTATACAGGATGGCAAAACGGTGGACCAATGTGAAACGCCATTCGGTATTCGTACGATAGAATTCACGGCTACCAACGGATTTCTTCTCAACGGAAAGCGCGTGCAGATTAACGGCGTTTGCGATCACCATGATTTGGGGGCCATAGGCACGGCTGTCAACGTCCGGGCCTTGCAACGGCAAATTGAAATTCTTCAGCAAATGGGCTGCAATGCGATTCGCACCAGCCATAACCCGCCTGCGCCTGAACTGCTCGATTTATGCGATAAAATGGGAATGCTCGTCATGGACGAATCATTCGATTGCTGGGAAAAGGAAAAAACGCCAAACGATTATCATTTGCTCTTTGACGACTGGCATGAAAAAGACTGGCGCGCGGAGTTGCGGCGCGATCGGAATCATCCCTCCATTATTCTTTGGAGCATCGGAAACGAGATTGCCGAGCAAATGACGCCAGGCGGCCAGCAAATCGCCGCTGAACTGACTGGCATCGCCCATGAAGAAGACCCGACTCGGCCGACGACGGCTGCGTGCAATCACGGTGAAGCGGGTTTCAACGGCTTTCAGAATAACGTGGACGTCTTTGGCTATAACTATAGGCCGTCGCAGTACGCGGAGTTTCGGCAGGCGAATCCGAATAAGCCGTTGTTCGGCAGTGAAACGGCGTCGTGCATCAGTTCGCGCGGGGTTTATTATTTCCCCGTGACCAACGATAAAGCCGGCGGCATGGCGAACTACCAGGTCAGTTCGTATGATCTTTATGCGCCGCATTGGGCAATGCCGCCGGACACCGAATTCGCCGGCGAAGATAAAAATCCATTCGTCGCCGGTGAATTTGTATGGACGGGCTTCGATTACCTGGGCGAACCCACTCCGTACTACGGCGATCATGTCCCGTCGCGGAGTTCCTATTTCGGAATTATTGATTTGGCGGGTTTTCCGAAGGACCGATTTTATCTTTACCAGGCACACTGGCGTCCGGACTTTCGGATGGCGCACATCGTGCCGCAGTGCTGGAACTGGCCGGGACGGGAAGGCCAAATCACGCCGGTCCACGTTTATACCTCCGGCGACGAAGCGGAGTTGTTTCTTAATGGCAAATCGCTGGGCCGAAAGAAAAAAGGCCAATACGAATATCGCTTGCGATGGGACGACGTGGCTTATGAACCGGGCGAACTCAAGGTCGTCGCGTATAAAAACGGCAGGCGATGGGCGACGGATACTATGGAAACCACCGGCCCGGCCGCCAAATTACTTTTAACGGCTGACCGCAGGAAAATTGACGCCGATGGAAAGGATTTATCATATATCACCGTCAAAGTCGCGGACAGCAAAGGACGAGTTGTGGCGCAAGCTGATAACCAGGTGCATTTTGACATTTCCGGGCCGGGCGAGCTTATCGCCACAGACAACGGCGATGCCACGGATTTGACGTCGTTTCAGTCGCCGCAGCGCAATGCGTTCAATGGACTTGTCCTGGCGATTGTGCGTTCGAAAGCGAGTGAGCGAGGGACGATTACGCTTCGGGCTGAGTCGCCGGATTTGACCGGGGCAATAGTTGTTGTTCGGGCGGAGTGAGGTTGAGGATGGGAGATGGGAGATGAACATGATCGGACCATAGGGGTTAATGTTGTGAGGTCTGAAAACTGGCAACACTGGCAACATTGTTGATGGCCAGCAACTTAAGTTGGTAAAACTGGCAACAAATCCAGCAACAAAGTGGCAACAACTGGCAACATCCTGGCAGAGTCGCCCATGCGTAACGGCGGTTGGGCAAGGACACGACACTCGGCCTATGGTTGGGACGCGATGCGGTAGAAACGGCTGGGGAAATTGGTTGCCTGGAGGTCGGGCAATTGAAAGCTGCCGGAGGCGTTGGCGATGGCGCTGGTAACGAGCAGCCAGGTGATGGGTTGAGAAAGATTCGTTGCGGCGAGGAGGTCGTAAGCACTATACGCGGCGCCAGCGCCGTCAAAAACAAAATTTCCATTCACATTGCGGGTTTCGGAATTAAACCGGGGCGCAACGGTGGAGATGACCGAGATAATGCCGCTGGCAAGGGCGTTGGTGTTCCATGCGAGTCCCGGGCCGAGCGGCGGAAGCATAAGCGATGAAAAGGCGCCGCTAAATGTCCCGGCGGTAAAAAGTTGGAAACTGTCTCCCGCCGCGAGATTCCCGGCCAGATTCGTGACGAGGAGGGTTCCGCCAAAGGCCAGGGCGCCGGTAATATTGACTGAATCGTTCGTTTTCAACGATTTGTTGATTTGAAAGAAGCTCTCACTGCTTGCTCCCAGTGTGAGCGAACTCTCGAACGTCAACGTCCCGGCGCCCAAATTGGCCGGCGCGAGTGTCGCGCCCGATTCGATTAGTGCAGCGCCACCGATGCTTCCGCTGCCTCCGAGTGAGCCGCCCGCAATTGTGACCGGGCAGGCGATGGAGCCGTTAATCATCAAAGTACCCAACCAGTTTGTTACCGTGCCGGTGAATGCGTTCGAGCCGGAGAAAGTCAGCATACCGGAATTGGTTTTTGCAACGTTGATAGTCGTGGCGCTGCCATTTTGGATTTGGCCGGAAAGCAGAAAATTACCGGCGCCCTGAAAGGTAAACGTGCGCGTGCCAGTGGCCGTGCTGCTTGCGGAGATTGTCCCGCCGAAGTTCAATGTTCCGGCGTCAGACTGGAGAAGATAATAGCTGCCTCCTGACGTGATGCTCAGGTTTCCTGAGAGCGTATTGCTTCCGGACATGTTTTCAATCGCCACGGCGTTTGTGTTGCGCCCAGCCAGGGTGATATTCGCTGGAACAATGACGTTGCCGAGGAGGTTTGTCAGTTGCAAAGTGGACCAGGCGCCATTGTTGTCACGAATGGCGATGGTGGGAACATTTGGAACATTTTGGCTGCGTGTGATACGCACGATGCCGTCGCTGATGCCTGAACTGCCGCTGCCCGTGCTGGCCAGGTCCACGTTCAGGTCGCCTGAGAAGCTGTTGGTACCGTTCAAAATTAATGTGCCCCAATTGCCTTTGCTTAACGTGCCTGAACCGGAAATATTTCCATTCATGTTCAAGGTATCGCCGGGGCTGTTTATGCCAACAAGCCAGGACTGGCTGGCGCCGAGATTTACCGGGCAATTGATCGTCACCGTATGATTTGCCGCGATCATATCAATTCCCCCGGCGCCGAGTGTCAGCGGGTTCGTGCCGCCAATGGTGACAGCGTTGTTCATATTCAAAAAGACGAGGCCGTCAACGCTCAAGCCGGCATTAGAAACCGGACTTAAATTATTGCCGCTCAAATATGAGAACGTCAGGTCGCTGGTCAATAGAGGCGGCATATTGGAGACGTAATTGGCGGAGTTGGTGAGGTAGAGAGCGTCCGCGGCGCCGGACCAGAAGATGGTATTTGTCGGGACATAGTACCGGACATAATCCACAGTCAATTTGGTGGTGCTGGTGGCGAGACTGCCGTAACCGCTCGCAGGGATTTCGCCGGCCCACGTGGTGGACGTGTCGTCCACTTCACTGCTTAAAATGATCCATTCAGTGCTTTCGGAAATGGGGACGCCGTTATTGGAATAATTCCAGGCGCGCACGTTGCTGCCGTCTATGTAAATCGTATAGGACGACGGGGTCCATAAAAAGCCATAGGTGTGGAAGCCTGAGCCGAGGCCGCTGCCGATATTACCGCTGCCGGCGCTTTGGGCCGCGGAGCCGTAACCATTCCAATGAATATTATTTTGAACGATGTTGATAATGTCTCCATCCGAGCCGCCGTCGGTGCTGCGATGCTCGGCCACATCAATTTCTGAACCAGACACGAAAGGGTCATAGAGGTAAGTGCCCATGGTGGGAGACTGAAACCAAAAGGCCGACCACATGCCGTTTGTGTCGCCCCATTCGATGCTGGATTCCCAGTAACCGTAACGTGAGCGGAAGGTCTCGTCATTGGCAATCATCGCGGTGTAATGAACGTCGTTGCTGGTGTAGGTGGTGATGACGAGGTTGCTGCCGTTGAGGGAAACGGCGTTGGTCACGTTAATCGCATCACGGCGGCTTCCGAGCAGCCAGTAATCCCATTTGGTCGTGTCGAGGTTAGTGCTGTTGAACTCGTCGCCCCAAACTTCGTAGTAACCGGCGGGTGGCGCTGCCAGAGTGAGATGAGACGTGAATAACAGGAACAATGTGAGCAGGACCGCGGGAAATTTGAAAGAACCCGCAGAAAACATCGAACATCGAACGCTGAACATCGAACATCGAACATCGAACGCGCCACGGTTCATGGAGAGCCTTCTTCTTTCGATTTTCGCATGCATTGGGACCATGAATCTTGATTGGAAACATCGAACATTCAACATCGAACGCCGAAGGACAGACCATTCGATGTTGGGCGTTCGATGTTCGATGTTCGATGTTTCCGAAGGTTCATGGAAATTTCGGAACGGTTCATTCCAAATGCACAATGCCCTGGCGGATGGCGTTGATGGCGGCCTCGGTCCGGTCTTTGACGTTGAGCTTGGCGAACAGCGTTTTTAAATGGGCTTTGACGGTGTCTTCGGTGATAAATAGTGAATTCGAGATTTCTTTATTGCTGCGGCCTTTTGTCAACAGGGACAGGACCTCGGTTTCGCGTTGAGAAAGGTCGGCGCGGCGTCGCCGCGCGGCGAGCCGTTCAGCCACTTTTTGGGGTAAAATTTCCCTGCCGGTGTGAACTGCCCGAATGGTGCCGGCCAATTCATCTTCCGGCGTGTCTTTAAGCAAATACGACTTTGCGCCGGACTGAATCGCGCGAAATATATCTTCATCCATGTCAAAGGTGGTCAGCACAATGACACGGGCGTCGGAAAATTCCTTGCGAATGGCCATGATGGCTTCTACGCCGCCCATGCCTGGCAGACGCAAATCCATGAGCACAACGTCCGGTTTGGTTTGCCGGTATAATTCCAATGCTTCGCTGCCATCGCCGGTTTCGACGACGACCCGCAAGTCGGGCTCGCTGTCGAGGAGGGCAACCATGCCTTTGCGAAACGCCGGATGGTCGTCCACAAGCATAATTCGAATTTCATTCAATTTTTTCAAAGGCCTTTTCATATATACTGACCCTTCAAAGTTTCGTCACTTACCCATTTGGGTAAAAGTGGTGCTTGCGCACTGCCATCACTTGCGCACTGCCACCACTTGCCAAACGAATCGGCCAAAGCCGGGACACCAAATATTATTCTTTTGAGAGTGGAGCGCTCAGGACGACTTCTGCGCCTTCGTTGGGAGCGCTTTGAATGTGCAATTGTCCTTTAAGTTCCACGGCGCGTTCGCGCATTCCTATCAAACCGAAGCCTCCCTGGCTGGTTGGAGGCTTTTGCGGATCGAATCCGTGGCCGTCATCCCGGACGCGCAGGCAAAATTGCCTTTCGCGATATTCCAGCGTGACATTAATTGCTTTTGCGCCGGAATGCTTCGCGGCATTTGAAATGGCCTCCTGGCCGATGCGCAGAATATTGTTTTCCACCACGGGCGCAAGGCGGCGCGCGCGGCCGACCACGTCAAAATGGGTATGAATTGCCGTGCCATCGGCCAGATGCCGGAGAATTCCTTTTAATGCGCCGGGAAGGTCTTCGGTTTCCAGGACGTGCGCCCGCATGTTCCAAATGGAATTTCGGGATTCCTCGAGACTGTCCCGGACAAGTTCCTGCGCGGCGTCGAGGTGGCCGCTGACGGTTTTGGAACCGCCGTTTAAATATTTTTTGGCCAACCGCAATTGGACCGACGTCGCGGCCAGGCCCTGGGCAACCGTGTCGTGAATTTCGCGGGCCATGCGGTTACGTTCCGAGAGGACCGCGGCGAACTGTGCTTCGGCCATTTCACGGTGGCGTTTTTGCTCGCGGAGGCGTCTCCGTGAAAGCGCGACAATCAGCGCAATGAGGGAAATCAGGGCAGCCGTCACAATCCCGAGCAGCATTGTAAAATGCTTGAGAGTCCACCAGGGTGGCGGCGCGATGACCGTCAAATCGTCCGGTGAGCGCAAGACGATCTGGAACGACTGTGGCTGCCATGGTCCCGGCAAGGCGCGGGTTTCATCATAGCTCAGGGAACAAATGCCAACGATGCGGACCTTGCTGCCGAGTTGCCAGTCCGGAGTGGCCGGTGTGCCGGACGTGGTTTTCAATAATGCGCTAAATGATTGTCCATCCTTGTCGAGCGACAAGGTAAGGCCATCGAGGGCTGGTTGAATTTGAGTCAGTGTTCCGTCCACGGCTACCAGGTCGTTTTCATGGGCAAACGCATCATTGAAATTCGTAAGTGTCAGGGGCGGAAGCGGGCTGGTGGACCCAATCCTGCGAAAGACCGAGTCCCCGAGGACTGGGGGAAAAGAACCGGGAGTAGGAAACCCGAGCACATCAATTTCGTCCCCCGGGGAGAGTGGCTGTTGTTGCGCCGTCTGAATACAAAAGCCCATGGAACGATCCCGGATCCAGACAAACTTCCCGGGCTGGCAGCAGGTAACGATGCCCCGGAGGTGAACACGGTGGGCATAGCCGAATAAGTTGTTCGGGGAGAACATGGATAGACTGGACGCTGAACGCACGGGAGCATCGTAGGGATTTTCCGGCGCTGGTTTGGTGACGAGCAGGGCGTCGCCTTTAGGGATTTGCAACACTGGGGTCAGCACCTGGCGCCGTTGGTTAAACTGGTAAAGGCAAACGGCCTTCACGCGCACCTCGGCGTCGGGTTCAATGATTTGTCCGGGTTTCGGATAAAATCGAACGGAGACGCAGCCGCCATCCGCGGCCACGATAATGCGTTGAACGCCTATTTTGGGATCACGCTTGTAGCATTGTCGGATGACTCCTTTGATTTCCACCCATTGACCGTCCAGCGCGCCGGTAATCAACTGTTGATACGTAACAGCCTGCGCCGCCGGGATTTTCGCTGTGCCGGTTTTTTTGACAGAATCTGCAATAACAATGGGCGCAAACTGTCCGGGATCTGTCTCGCCGTGAATTTGCAAAACATCGCCCCGGTGGAATGGGGTGAACAAATTCGTGTGCTGCTGATTCGCCCGGATATAAATTCCGGCGGTCGGGTCAGCCAAAATGAGGGCCATAGGAGCCGGATCCGCTGCGTCGATCATGACGCCGGTCAAAGAGACGGGGATGGCCAATTCGGTCTGTGACGGAGGTAACTCGCGTATCTGTTCGGCGTTCGTGAGGATGAGTTCATGGGGAGTTGCCTGTTCCTTTTTGACCTGCTCGGAGCCCGTGAATCCCGCTTGTTGCGCCGCTGCACGCG
>DATJTK010000043.1:0-3761 GCA_035503455.1 Candidatus Sulfotelmatobacter sp.
CAAAAAAAGCAGATATCCTCGTTTAGTGGGCCCGCGTCGAAAATTTCGCGATCATCTCAAACGCAATGTTCGCCGCAAGGTCTCACGCCTCCGAAACCTCGGCCTTATGTAAGGGCCATTCCCCTGTAAGGGCGGCCGATAATAGCCCGGGGCAAAGTGCGAATCTGAGAGCACGCCGCCCCGGGTTAATCGCCAAAAAGATCAGCCGCTAACTGACAAAACCGCGCGATAGCGCGAATCTTTTCTGTCGGCAAATCGACCATCAGTAGGTGGTCCATTCTGAACCGTCTCACGCCGTGTGCCTGGCGGAGCGGCAGCTCCGCCCTACCGACGGAATTTTTCAAAATTTTGAAAATTTATTTGACACCATCCCGCCTATTGTGTATATACACTTTATGGCAAATGAACTGAACCTGTCGACGATGGACAATTGCGTGTGTTTTAACCTGCGCTCGGTGACGCGGCAGGTGACCAGGTTCTTTGATGCCGAGGTGCGGCGCATGGGCGTGCGCCCTACGCAGACGCCGATTCTGGGGGCGTTGAACGCGAAAAACTGGGGCATGGCGGAGTTGAGCGACTGGCTGGGGATGGAGCGCACCACGCTGGTGCGGAATCTTCGGCCCCTGGAACGGGAAGGGCTGGTCCAGGCAAATGGGGGCGGGCGCGGCGGGCATGTGGAACTGATGATTACGGAGAAAGGGCGCAAGACATTGGCTAAAACGCTTCCGGTGTGGCGCGCGGCCCAGGACAAAGTGGTTGGTATTTTGGGCAAGGAACGCTGGGGAAATATGATTCGCGATCTGGAACAGGTTGCGGAGGCGTTAAAGAAACAATGAAAGGCGATTTTTTTTTGGGGACCGAGAAGTGTATATGCACATATGGCAACTAAGCAGAAAAACGCAAACATCGAACATCGAACATCGAACGCTGAACATCGAAAGGTCTGAGCGTCGAACAACCAACAACCAACAACAGAGAAAATGAAAGGAACAGAGCATGAATATGAAAACTGAAAGTATGGGAAGCCTCAGTGACATGAGGACTTCGGAATCCACTGGAAAGCATCTTTGCATGAAGCAGGTCGTTGGCGTGACCATGGCCTTGTGGCTTGGGCTCGTCTTGCTCCTCGGCGCGCGCGGCGCGTTCGCCGCTCCTCCCGGTTTGCCACCACTGCCGATCTTCTTCGGCTTTGCTATTCCTTTGGCGGTGTTCTTTGGTGCGTACTTCGGCTGGGGCCGGTTTCGCGCGTTTGTGCTTGGCGCGGATCTCCGGTTCGTGGCGGCGATGCAGGGATGGCGATGGGCCGGCCTTGGATTTCTTTCGCTCTATGCGCACAATGTTTTGCCCGGACTCTTCGCTTTTCCTGCGGGGCTCGGGGACATGGCGGTCGGATTTACCGCGCCGTGGATTGTACTCGGACTGGTTCGCCAGCCGTCTTTCGCGGCGAGCAAACGGTTTGTGACCTGGAATATCCTGGGGATCCTTGATCTTGTTGTGGCCGTGTCCCTGGGAACAATCTGTTCGGGCTTCATTCACGGACTCACCGGAAACATTACGACAAGCGCGATGTCACAACTGCCGCTGGCCCTTGTCCCGGCCTATCTGGTTCCGTTCTTTATCATGTTGCACTTTACCGCTCTTGCCCAGGCGCGACGAATGGCCAAAAGCCTCGCTCCCATAGAATAACCGAATATTCCACAGGAGATTATTATGTTATTGGAGACAAGAGTGACACCGCTCATCGCGTTTGCTGAACGGCGGGAAAGTGTGCTGGCAATATTGGAAAATCTGAAATCCAAGGAATGAAACTCCATTAAGCGTGTATGCACAATGCAGCGCCAGAAAAAGCGATGTCGCTCGCAACCGGCAATCCTCTGGATGCCACCTGGCTCCGGAATGTATGCGTGGAAGCCGGGGCGGATGACGCCGGTTTTGTGGAATTGGAACGGCCGAGCCTTGCCGAGGAACGGCCTTACATTCAGCGGGCCTTTCCGTCCGCGCGCAGCCTGATCAGTTTTGTTGTGCGGATGAACCGCGAAAATGTCCGCAGTCCCGCGCGGTCCGTGGCCAATACCGAATTTCATCATGCCGGTGACGACGTCAACGACATCGCGCGGCACATCACGGCCGTGCTCGAGCGCGCGGGCATTCGCGCGCTGAATCCGGGGATGGCGTTTCCCATGGAAGCGGACCGCTGGATGACAGAGCGCATGTGGGTGGTGGCGCACAAGCCGGTGGCTGTGGCCGCCGGCATGGGGCGCATGGGCATTCATCGAAATGTGATTCACCCAAAGTTTGGAAATTTCATCCTGCTGGGCACGATTCTGGTGGGCGCGGAGATTAGCGACTATTCCCGGGAACTCGATTATAATCCCTGTTTGACCTGCAAATTGTGCGTGGCGGCTTGTCCGGTTGGGGCCATCGGCGCGGATGGTTCGTTTAATTTTTCCTCCTGCTACACTCACAATTACCGCGAGTTCATGGGCGGATTCAACGACTGGGTTGAAACAGTGGCGAACAGCCGGAATGGTTTGGACTATCGGCGGCGTGTGACGGATTCTGAAGGCATATCGATGTGGCAAAGCCTGAGTTTTGGGGCCAATTACAAGGCAGCCTATTGCATGGCCGTGTGCCCGGCGGGAGAGGACGTCATCACGCAATACGTAAAATCGAAGAAAGAATTTATCGATGAAATCGTCCGGCCGTTGCAGGCAAAAAATGAGCCCGTCTATGTCATCCCCGGTTCTGACGCTGAGGCACACGTGCAAAAGCGTTATCCGCACAAGACCGTCCGGCACGTTCGCAATTCACTTCATCCCCGCAGCATTCCGGCGTTACTGGCGGGGATGCCGCAGGCATTTCAGAGGCAGGCTGCAGGAACGCTGGACGCGGTATTTCATTTCACTTTTACCGGCGGCGAAAAAACGATTGAAGCCACGGTCACGATTCGAAATGGGGCGATTCATGTCGACAGCGGCCTTAACGGCTCGTGCAACCTTCACGTGATTGCCGATGGCGAAACCTGGCTTGGATTTTTAGCGAAGGAAAAGAGCCTGTTATGGGCGTTGTTCAGGCGCAAAATCCGGCTGCGCGGAAATCCCAGGTGGCTGCTTGCGTTTGGGAAATGCTTTCCGGGGTGAGGTTACGGTTATCCAAACACGTTCGTCCAATCTGGCTTGCCCTTGCAGGGCGAAAACTTTATTTGGCCGTTATTCCGAGGGCGTTGCCCTCGGCTACTATGGTTAAGGCTTTCAGCCTTTAAAAGAACTCCGCACTCCGCATTCCACCCATGGCACCCATAGCACCTGGAGTCAGACGATCCGTTTCCTCTGAGCCTTCCCATTTCTTTGAATTCCCCAATAAAACCGCATTTTTTTCCTCCGATTCTCTCCCGTTTCTCCATTTCCTTTCCTATAGGCGTAAAATGTGAAACGGTAAAAAAATGCCTCGGTTGCCCGTCGGGACCGCCTGCCGGTGGTTGATTTGCCGACAAAAAGATTCGCGGTGGCAGCGCCACTTGCGATTTCGCGCGGCTTTGTCAGTTAGCGGCTGATATTTTTGGCGATTAACCCGGGGCGGCGTGCTCTCGGATTCGCACTTTGCCCCGGGCTATTATCGGTCGCCCTGCAGCAGCCCGCGAAGGGTGTGTTACTCGTGCGTGAAAGTCGCACCCGTCGAATTAGGCGGTTCACGACGGAACGGCCAGGTGCCTGTTCAGCCGCGAGGCTGAAGGGGATTGAGCAGTCCTGGCAAAGAACCGA
>DATJTK010000044.1:0-26858 GCA_035503455.1 Candidatus Sulfotelmatobacter sp.
CGCCCTGCAGCAGCCCGCGAAGGGTGTGTTACTCGTGCGTGAAAGTCGCACCCGTCGAATTAGGCGGTTCACGACGGAACGGCCAGGTGCCTGTTCAGCCGCGAGGCTGAAGGGGATTGAGCAGTCCTGGCAAAGAACCGACGGGCCGAAATGAAGATGAACCACATCGAATGAGCCTCGTTAGATATCAAGAACGGAGACGCCGAGCCACTAGGGTGGTGAGCGAAGGCCGATGCTCGCAGGAGCGCCAATCGCCGCGTCCTGCGAACTCCGTCGGGGTCAGCGTGGTCAGCACGTCGGGACGGAACACATCAGATAAGCGGGGAGGTCCAATCCGATGAGTCAGGGCACGGAGCCAGCTCAAGTTCCTGAGCAAGTCGGCTTGCCCGATAAGGCAGGAGATGTCGGTTTGGAAGTCGGAGTCCTGCGTAGTAGCGATGACGCTGCCGTAATGGTCAGCCGAGTGAAGGCGGGATACTTGTCTGGAAGTCAGAGGCGATCGAGGCGGACGGCCCCAAAGGGGATATGCCTCTACGACGCGAAATCATCCATTCTGGCTATAACCGTTGGGGTAAACCCGAAGGTCGAATCAGACTCGGAAAGCCGGATACGGGAAATCCGTCCGTCCGGTTTGATGAGGGGTCGGAATGCGACGGTCATTGGCTCTGCCTTTCAACCCGCCCATTCCGGCCTACTCTACTCTCAGGGGCTTTCAGTTAGAGGCTCATGCCTCGGCTAAAAAGGATTGCCGACAGACGCTCCCGCAAAGCGGGAGAAAACATTCCGCGTTCGCCAATCCGCATTCCGCATTATTTACGCTCCCACGTTTGCCAGTTCTTCGCCGTTTTCCACGTTCACGATCTTGAACTGTTCGGCGTGCATGGCGGGGTCTTTGCGGAACGATAGCTTCCCGAAATAGCGTTTTTCCATTTCGATGAGGTGTTTTTCGTCTTCGGTGCGCAGGCGGTCGAGCACGGTGGGGTGCACAACGATCAGCAGTTGGAAATCCGTTTCGTCGCGGGTGCGTTTTTTCAGGATTTCCTGGAGCTTGCGCTGGATTTCCACGCTCATGGTGAGGGAACTCTTGACCTTGCCGCGGCCTTTGCAGTACGGGCAATCGTCATAGACGGCGCTGCGCACGCTTTCGCTGTGGCGCTGGCGTGTCATTTCCATGAGGCCGAGCTGCGAGATGGGCAGGATATGGGTCTTGGCCTTGTCACGGCGCAGACCTTCGCGCATGCGCTGCATCACCTGCTGGCGATCGCGCGGATGTTTCATGTCGATGAAGTCGAGCACGATTAGGCCGCCCATGTTGCGCAGGCGCAGTTGCCGGCAGATTTCTTCGGCGGCCTCGAGGTTTACCTTGAGGATGGCGCCTTCCTGGTCGCGCCCGCTCTTATGGCGTCCGGTATTGACGTCAATGGCGACGAGCGCCTCAGTTTCGTCAATGACGATGTAGCTGCCGCTCTTGAGATGGACCTGGCGGGTGAAGGTGTTTTCCAGTTGTTTGGTGATGTTGAACCGGTCGAAGACGGGCTGCGCTTCGGAATAGAGCTTGATCTTGCTGGCGGAACGTTTCGAGATTTTCGAAATCATCTCGCGCATGCGGTCGTGGGCCCTGGGATGGTCCACAACGATGCGCTCGACGTCTTCGGTAAGAAAATCGCGCACGGTGCGCTCGATAAGGTCCGGTTCCTGAAAGACGCACGTGGCGGGCGCCTGCTTTTTGATGCGGTCCTGGATGGCCTGGTATTCTTCCAGGAGCAATGCGAGGTCGCGGACGAAATAGCGCTTTTGCTGGCCTTCGCCGGCGGTGCGCATGATGACGCCCATGCCCTCGGGAATGGCGAGTTCACGCAGGATTTTCTTGAGGCGCTTGCGTTCCTCCTGGTTTTCGATCTTGCGGGAGATGCCGGATTGATCGGAATTGGGGAGCAAGGCCAGGTAGCGTCCGGGCAGGACGAGGTTGCTGCGAATACGGGGGCCTTTGGTGCCGATGGGGCCTTTGGTGACCTGGACGATGATTTCGCTGCCGGGGGGATACAGGCGCGGAATATCGTTTTTGGTGACCTTGGGCTTTTCGCGGCGGCGGCCCTGGACTTCGCGTTCGACGGGTTCCATGTCGCTGTCGAGGGCGTTGGGGACGATGTCCCAGTAATGCAGAAACGCATTTTTCTCGAAACCGATGTCCACGAAGGCAGCCTGGAGATTGTTTTCCAGGTTGCGGACGCGGCCTTTGAAGACGCTGCCCACGAGGCGTTCCTCGGTGGTGCGTTCGATGTTAAATTCCTCGAGTTTACCGTCTTCGAGGACGGCGACGCGGGTTTCAAGGGTCTCGGCGTTGATGACGACTTCCTTGTGAATTTTCTTCACGGGCCGGATGAACCGCTGGACCTTTTTGATGATGTTGGTCGCGGTGGTTTTTATCGCATCGAGGACGCCTGCGGGGCGTTCCTTGATTTGGACCGGCTCGAATTTTTCCTCTCTTTCCCTGGTTACTCCCTTTTCCTCTTTTTCCTCCTGCACGACGGCGGGAGTTTCGGTGTGGGGCTGGCGAAAATCTTTCTTTTCGGGAATGTTCGCCGGAGTCTGCGCTGGTTCGACGCCTTCGGCCGGGAGGCCGGCGGCGATATTTTCGGCGCGCTCGATTTCCTGGGCATGGCGCTTCTCGAAAATGCGGTCGCTTCCGCCCTGCTCGCTGACGACGTCAGCGCGGGCCTGCGTGGCCTCGTTGTCGGGCTTCTGCCGCAACGGGGCCATGCCGCCCTTGGGACGAAATCGCATTCCGCGGCGATGCCGGGAAAATTTGTTATCACTCATAATGTCTCAGTATCCTTTCCGATGAATATGTACGTTTTGCATCAAACCCGCGGCGATCAACGAGCCGAGCACTGAGGATCCGCCGTAAGAAAGCAGCGGCAGTGGCACACCCGTCACGGGCATGATGCGAATGTTCATGCCGATATTGATAAACACGTGGCTGAAGATGAGCGTCACGACGCCCACGGCCACGAGTCTGCCCAGGCGGTCGCGCGCCTGGCCGGCGATTCTCAATCCCGTAAAGAGAACCACCGCGTACAGCGTGAGAACAATCACGCTGCCAACAAATCCCTCCTCCTCGGCAATGGTGGAGAAAATGAAGTCGTTGTGCGCCCCCATCCGCGGCATGTAGCCGAGGATGTCCTGGGTTCCGTGGCGCCAGCCTTTGCCCAGCAGCCCGCCTGAGCCCACGGAGATCAAGGCCTGGCGCACGTTGTATTCGTCGCCAAGCTGTTGTTCGTGATCCTTTGTCAACTCCGCCGCGGAGGCATTCGACGGAGCAGAAGCAGTGTAATCGCGTCCGAAATAGACCAGCAACCGGGTGCGCTGATAGTCGTGCATCGGAAAACGCAGCGCAGGCGGGGCATAGACAACGTCGATCACGACCAGGACAGCCAGCGAGCCGACGGCGCCAATGAATTGCAGCAAATACCGTTTTGGGATGCCGCTCACATACATCATGGCAAAGCCCGTGGGCACCAAAACCATGGCCGAGCCCAGGTCCGGTTCCTTCAGAATCAGGGCGCAGGGCAGCAGCATCATTCCGATGGCTTTCCAGAATACGGACGGCCACCTCAGTTCTTCGGACGGACGGCTCAGGAAATTCGCCATCGCCAGGATAAAAGCGAGTTTGGCCAATTCGCTGGGCTGAAGCTGGAATGCCGGCAGATCGATCCATCGCCGCGCGCCGTAGTGCACGGAGCCTATGTGCGGGATCAATACCAGCACCAGCAGGAAAATGGCAGCCCAATAGATGACCGTGGCCCAGCGGGCGATGATGTGATATTCCAGGAAACAGACTGCCACGCCGGCGCCGGCGCCCACGGCGTACCAGATGATTTGCTTGACCCACATCTGGTGATACCACGACAGCGCGGCGATGTCCGGATTGGCGAGGGTCGCGCTGGCCACGAACAACGTGCCGATAAGCATGAGGCCGGCCAAACCGGCCAATTGGAGCCGGTCGAGCGTCGGAGCGTGTTCGTTGATGGAGGGGTCTACCATTTTATTCGAATCGTCCTCGTTCTCGTTCTCGTCCTCGTCCTCGAAATCGTTTCAATGAACCGGTGAAACATCGAACATCGAACGCTGAACATCGAAGGGAGGCTTCGCAGCTTTCGTTCGACGTTCGATGTTTGATGTTCGATGTTTTCTAATCGCATGACATTCTTGTTCGAACGATTCTCCCTCACCCCGGCCCTCTCCCGCTGGGAGAGGGGGAATCGTTCTCCGGTATTGGCGAGGTCGAGCGATTGCACAGGTTCGTGATCCCAATGCATGCGAACGAAAACTGAAGCGCGAATAGCGAAATGCGCCATCATCCCCGTTCTCGATGTTGCTAATCGAGGACGAGGACGAGGACGAGGACGATTCATATCAGTTTCTTGTCACCTCTCCGGCGCCATTGACGATCGTTGGGTCCATTTTCACCAGTTCAGCATAAACGTCGTGGGCAATCGGGGCGCAATCGATGCCGCCGGAACCGCTGGCGTGGAATTTTTGGACCGTGACAATCACCACATATTTTGGATTTTCATAGGGCGCGAAGGATGCGAACCACCAGTTATAGCCGAGCAGTTCGCCTTTTTCGTTTTTGATCTGGGCCGTGCCTGTTTTGCCGCAAATCTGCAGGCCGGGAACATCGGCCAGGTGTCCCGTGCCTTCGACGTCTTCGGTTTCACCGAGCATCGCGTCATGGACGATTGCGATATTTCGCTGGCTGACGTTCAACCGGGAGAGGACGATGCCGGGCGGATAATTGATTGTCGCGCCGCCGCTGTTTGGGTCCTGGGGTTCGATGCGCGCGACCAGCCGTGGCTGCAAAACCGCGCCGCCATTGGCGAGGGCGGCGTAGGCGACAGCCATTTGCATGGGCGTCACAGCCATTTGGCCCTGGCCGATAGAGATATTGGCGGTGTCACCGTCATGCCAATCGGGACTGTCTACTTCTCGTGATGTCGGAAATATCCCCCTGGACTCCTGGCCCTGGGGAAAGACGCCGGTGCGTTTGCCCAGGCGAAATTTATCGGCCATGGCGACAATTTTATCGATGCCCAGGTCCAGGCCGGTATGAATGAAATAGGAATTGCTGGAGCGCTCGATGGCGCGTTTGAAATTGTATTCGCCGGGCGGAGCGGTGTCCCTGACTTTGCGTTTGCCGACATAGATACAGCCGTGCCCCGGATCGTCCGGGTTGGGCTGCACATCATAAACCGCGTTGGGGTTCATGCCGTTTTCGAGCGCGGCGAGTCCCACGATGGGTTTGAAAATGGAGCCGGGCGCGAAAGCCGCATAGGTGACGCGATTGATTTGTGGAGTCAGGTTGGTATCCACCATCAGGGCCGCTTCCTCTTGCATTTGGTCCGGCGGCAAATTTTTCGTGAAATAATTCGGATCAACCGCCGGGGCCGAATCTAATGCCAGGACGTCGCCGGTGCGGGCGTTCATCACAATAACCGCCGCAGTGGCGTTCACGCCGTGATGTTGAAGGATGGATTGTTCGGCGACACGCTGAAGGTCCAAATCAATTGTCAGCACAATATTACTGCCGGCTTCGGGTTCGCTTCCGATGTTTTCGGTCTGGCGATAGCCGTAGTTGTTGACCATGACAAATTCCTCGCCGGCATGACCGTGAAGCGGTTTGTCGTAGGCGCCTTCAACCCCGATGACGCCCTTATAGTCGGGCATGCGATAATTGAAAAACGCATCTTCGTCCTCTGTGGAACTGTCGTCCTTGGTCACGTAACCCAGGACGTGGGCCGCGGTCTTGCCCAGGGGATAAACTCGGGTGGTTTCGACGTCCAGGTCCACGCCGATTGCGCTGGCGGAATTCTCTTCGAAACGGGCGACTTCCTCCGGATTGAGGCTCTCCGCGATGGGGTAGGGGACATACAGGCTGGATTCGTAGGCGCGCTTAAAGCTTTTCCAATCAAGCGTCAGGGGCCGTCCGATGGTCTGGGACATCTTCGCGACGGCGTAATAGGCAACGTCCCAACGCGCCTGCCATTTGAGCGCCGAGATTTGGTCTTTTGTCAATGACGGACGTTTTTGAATTGAGCCAGCGGACCGTTTCCAAAACTCCCAAAACGGCCAGGGATTTTTCACAGCAGCGGGTTGGGCCTGGCGGCGAAGCGTGGCGTACTCGTTCTGAAATTCGCCGCTCAGGTCGTCGAAATAGAGGCTCAGGTTATAGCGCGGGCTATTTTCGGCCAGCACGCGGCCCTCGCAATCCAGGATTCTGCCGCGCATGGCGGGGATTCGAATAGTGCGATAAGACTGCGTTTCCAAATGGCTTTTGTATTCGCCCGCGGAGACGATTTGGACCCACCAAAGGCCGGTCAACAAAATGAAAAAGCCCGCTGCCAGCGCCGCCGCCACAAAGCGGAGCTGCGGATCATTCTTTTTCAGTTCGTCGAAAATCAGCATTGTAAAAATCTAAAATCGTCTTCGGTCGCGCAAAATTTCGCGGTCGGGGCGGAAACTGGATTCAGTTCTGGGCTTGTAGCCCAGCGCGTCATCACACCATTGAAATAGTGTAAAGAAAACAGGCGTGGCGACGGCGCCGCCGGCGGTCATGACAATCCATTGCCACAATGAGCCCCAACCCAGCAGCGGCTTTTGCCCAGCAGTCAATAATAGCAGAACTGCCAACAGGGGAACAACAGCACTGGCAATGCCGCCCAAAACGACCTGCGCAAACGGCAATTCGCGCAAAATCAGGTCCCGCTGCAAAAAAACCGGAAAACCAACGATAAACAGGGGAAAAATCGTGAGGCCCAGGGGATTGGCCGAAAGCGAGTCAAACCATAGCCCTCCGAAAACAGCCAGCAGCGAAACAACGACGATGTTTGTGCTGAGGGCGGCGTAAATCATGAGCGCGGGCAACAGGTCAATTTGCGCGCCGAGCCAGTGGCGGGGAGCGGTAATCACGGCTTCGCCGAAAACGGCGATGAACGCGGCGACCAGCACGAGTATGGAGTTCAGGGCTTTCATGGTGTCAGAACACAGACGACTTCAAGAGAACCGAGGTTGGCGCTTAGCTTCACGCGGGCTTCGGTGTAGAGGCCAAAGTCCACCTGCCGCGAATCCACAATCTGGCCCAGAGGAATCCCTTTCGGAAAAACCCCGCCGATGCCGCTGGTGATAACCTGCTGGCCCGATTTCAAGGCTGCGGTTCCGGGCAGATACGTCAAGTCTGCAAGGGAGCTATCCAGCGGCCCGCTGGCGCTGAGGACGCCAATATCGTGCCCCGGGTCGTCAACCATGGCGGAAACCTTGCATTTAGGGTCGCCCACCAGAACGACCTCGGACCGGGTATAGCCGACGGAAGCAATGCGGCCGACGAGGCCGTCTGTAGTCATGACCGGGAGATTGGCGGTCATGCCGTCGCGGCTGCCCAGGTCAATTTCAATGGTCCGCCACCAATTAGCCGGGTCGCGCGTGACGACGTGCGCCAGCCTCATTTTCCATGGTTGTTGTTTTTCCCAGCCGACAAGGCTGCGAAGCTGGTCGTTTTCCATCGCGATGGCATTTGCCTGGAGCTTTTCGGCCTGGAGTTGGGTATTTTCGCGCCGGAGATTGTCAATCTCGCGAAGGAGTTCCCGGCGAGGCAAAACGCTGTCCGCGAGGTCGGAGGGCAATTGCTGTGTGGCGCCTGCGAGGCCAAAGAGAGGCAAAAAGAGGCTGCCCAGGGCCAGCTTAAGCCGGGAGGCGGCGCTGGAGGGGAGGCTAAGAATGAGAACCGCCGCCAGCGCCACGGTTCCCAAAGCGATATAATTTTTCTGTTTGAACATCCTGCAACTTCCGCGGCTGAAAAATCAGCCGCCTGCATGCAGGCGAAGCCCGTTGGGAAATCAATCAGTATTTTGCGTTTGTCGCCACGCGCTTGAGGAATTCGATTTCCTGCAAGACGCGTCCGGTGCCTTCGGCAACGGCGCTCATGGGATCGTCAGCCAAATGGACCGGCAAACCGGTTTCTTCGGCGACGAGCCGGTCAATGCCGCGCAACAACGAGCCGCCGCCGGCCATGACCAGGCCCCGATCCACGAGGTCGGCAGCCAGTTCAGGCGGGCAGCGTTCGAGTGTCAGGCGGATGGATTCCAAAATGCTCGAGAGCGGTTCTTGCAACGTTTCGCGAATTTCCTCGGAACGGATGGTCAATGTCTTGGGAAGGCCCGTGCTTAAATCACGGCCTTTGACGTCCATCGTCAATTCCTGTTCCAGAGGAAAGGCCGAACCGATGCGAATCTTGATTTCTTCCGCAGTGCGTTCACCTATCATCATGTTATAGGCGCGTTTCATGTGCGCGGTGATCGTTTCGTCAAATTCGTCTCCGCCTACCCTCAGGCTGCGGCTGAAGACAATGCCGGCGAGGGAGATAATTGCGATTTCGCAAGTTCCGCCGCCGATATCCACGATCATGTTGCCGGCCGGTTCATGTACCGGCAGGCCTACGCCGATGGCCGAGGCCATCGGTTGTTCAATCAAATACACTTCGCGCGCTCCGGCGTGAGTGGCGGAATCTTTGACAGCCCGTTTTTCAACTTCAGTAATGCCCGAAGGCACAGCCACGACTACGCGTGGGGCAATGAGTTTTCTGTGGTGAACTTTTTGGATAAAATGCCGCAGCATGGCCTCGGTGATTTCGAAGTCGGCGATAACGCCGTCTTTCATCGGGCGGATGGCGACAATATTGCCCGGGGTGCGTCCCAACATGCGTTTGGCTTCGTCACCCACGGCCAGCACGTTTGTTGTGCCGGATTGAATAGCCACTACAGAAGGTTCGCGCAGGACGATTCCGCGGTCCCGCACGTAGACAAGTGAGTTTGCCGTCCCCAAGTCTATTCCAATGTCGTTGGAAAACAGGCTTTTTAATTGCGCAAGCATGAATTTTGCCTAACAAGGTCGAATTAAATCCATTGCAAGGCAAAAGGTCAAGCGGTGAATAAGTTTTCCGAAACGGACGAAAATCGAAAATCAGCGCCATGAGTGTTGCGAGTGCCATGAGCGCCGTGAGCGACAGGGTTCGGTAATCCAAACATCGAACATTTTATTTTTCGCCGCCGGCCGTCGTCTCCGGTTTGCTGATGGCTCTAAGGATTGGCCAATCGGAAAAACTCATTTCCGGCTGACGGGGTGATGTTCACATAATTCGTGCCGTTGGAAGTCGTCCAACTGCTGTTTAGCGTCCAGTTTGCCGGCGCAGTGAGGCTGCTGTTTTGCTGCAAGGTCCACCCGGAGACGTTTTGCCAATAGACCGTAACCGTGTTGCCCGACTGGCTGATGTAAAGCATCGGCGCGCCCGGCGTTTGCACCACCGAGATGAACGCCCAGAACCCGCCAGTGAGGGAATAATTGCCGCCGGTCATCGGCGTGGAGGCATCCGGCTGGCCGATGGTTCCAGTCAATGAATACTGGCCATTGGCGCTGATGCCTCCGCCGGCGGCGATTTTATACCAGTTGATGGAATAGAATTGCGCCAGCGCCGACATGGAAGCGGCAAAAACCAAAAGACAGGAAAAGACTAATTTTTTCATAAGAGCCTCAATTTTTTTGCGCGAGCGTTTTAACAGTTTGCGCCAGATCATTCAGGCGTTGCGCTAATAAATCATTTTGTTTTTTCAGCGCGACGATCTCGGCGTCTTTCTCCTTGCCCTGCTCTTCCAATTTCTGATTCAAGCCCTGAATGGCCGCCAGCGCTACACCGCCTTCATCCACCACGGAAATATGCTTGTCATCGCTGCCGTTCAGGCCAAACGCCGCATGAAAATCCTGCGCCACCGGGCCGATGTGTTCCACATTTTTGTCCGTCTTGTAATTCCATTCGCTCAATGGCAATGACGCGACCCTGTCCAGGACTGTCTGCGGATTGATAGCGATGAAATTCTCCTTCAGGTTGCGGTCGCAGCTTGATTCCACGGTGCCCGAAGGCGTATAAACATTGCCGACCAAATACGTGGCCGTCTGCGTTGAGCCGATGCGAATGATATTGTTATCGCCGGTCGTTCCGTAGTTGCCGATGTCTATGTTCGAACTTTCATTGCCCGTAAAATTGGCTGCGGCCAGATAACCAATGGCAATGTTATTGGTGCCGCCGTCCTTGCCGCTGGTATTGCCGAGTTGCCAAAGGGCATGAAAACCCACCGCCGTATCGGCGCTTCCGTTGACATTATATTGCATCGCACCACTGCCCATGGCCGTGTTTTGGGAGCCGTTGGTGCTGGTGACGAGGGCATAATCGCCAATGGCGATATTTTGAACACCGGAGACGTTATTCGAAAGCGCCCAATAACCAAAGGCTTCGTTTGCCCAGCCGGAGGTGTTAACGGAGAGCGCCTGGTAGCCCACCGCGGTATTATTATATCCAGTGTTGTGACTCAGCGCCCACGCCCCGACAGCAGTATTATACGAATATATATTTGCCGCAACCATCGCTTCATACCCAACGGCCGTATTGTACGAACCACCGCTACCTTCAAGCGCTCCATAGCCGTTGGCCGTGTTGTCGTAACCGCTCGTGTTGTAGTAAAGCGCCAATGCGCCGTTGGCCGTGTTGTAGAAACCGCTCGTGTTGCAGTAAAGCGCATAAGCGCCGTTGGCCGTGTTGTTGAGACCGTTCATGTTGTAGTAAAGCGCATAAGTGCCGTTGGCCGTGTTGTCGTAACCGCTCGTGTTGTAGCGAAGTGCCTCATAGCCGTTGGCCGTGTTGTAGAAACCGCCGTCGTTGCCCGTCGTCAGATTCCCCGCATACGGGCCATTGAAGAAATTCCCGTTGTTATCGGCATACATCAATAAATTTCCGGCGGAGTTGATCGTGACCGGCAGCGCGGGCAGGTCCAGCGTGCCGCCCAGGCCCAGCGTCACCGCTCCACTTGAAGCCGAGACCGTCACGCCATCGCCGCCAGTCAACGCCGTGACCCCGGCATTATTCAGCGTTGTCGAACCGCCCAATGCCACCGCGCCGCCGCCGCTCAAGCCGGTCCCGGCATTCACCGTAATGGAACTGTTCGCCAGTTGGCTGTTCTGCACCGGTCCGGTTAGGCTCGCCGCTGGAACCGAGGTCAAGTCCCCGCTCGGCACCGGCCCGCTCAACTGCGTGGCTGACACCGCGCCCAGCAAATTGCTCGCGTTGTTGGCAAACGTCGCCTGAGGAATCGGCGTCAGGCTTTGCGGGGGATTGAGCAGGGCAAAACCGTTTACCCCGTCATTGAACCAAATCATCAGTTGCAGGTTGGTTTGCGTGTTGAAAATGGAAGCGGGAATGGCGGTCATGTTCGCCAGCGCCGTATTGCCTAAAATGACCGTGAACAATCCCTGGCTCACGCTCACGCTCACGGCGGAGGAGGGTTCACTGCCGTCCTCGCTGGTGCCGTCATTGCTCCAGTAGGTCGTATAGTCAATGTCCGGCGGCGGCGCTGCTACCGTCACCGTAGGCGTGCTGGTGTAGCCCGAACCGGGGTAAGAGACCGTGATGGAAGTCACCGCGCCACCGCTGATGGATGCGGTGGCTGTCGCTCCCGAACCGCCGCCGCCGCTGATGGTCACGGCAGGGGTGGTGGTGTAACCGTTGCCGCCGGAAACGACATTGATGACTGTGATAAATCCGCCGCTGGGAGGATTGGCGGTGGCGGTGGCCTGGCTGGCTACATTGATGCCCGTGGCGAGCGCGAACTTGAACTGGCCGGTACCGTTGAAGTTCGTGCCATTGTCCGTGACGCGGCCCTGATAGGTGAAGGCGGTGCCTTGGGCGCGGGCGATGGAGGACTGGAGGTTAAGGGCCAAAAGCGCAGCCATAGCCAGCGCGGTAAATACATTTCGAACGCGGTTTTTCATAAGCTTCTCCTAACTAATGGGTTGCGAGGTTGCTGCAATTAAGCTAAATTTCCTTGATTATAAGCCACAAAAGTTTATAGTTGCCAATAGGCAGAATTGCCCATCCGTTTCGTTTTAACCCTTGCGTGCCAGGAAGAAATGAAACACCTAAGCAGCTTGGACTATCGCCGTGTTCTGGAGTGTATTGCCGAACTTTACCAACAGGACGAATTGAACCGCCTTAAGGAACGGCTCCCAGACATCATGTCCAAACTCGTCCCTTCATCCGTAATCTGGCTGGTTCAGTTCAGCCCACAAAGTCGCGATTACCCGAAATTCCATTCCAGCTATCCGGAAGACCCGGGGTTCACATTTGCGCCGGAAGCGGTCGAGGTCATTTATCAGGACCATCCGTGCATCCAGCACATTGCGCGGACTCAAACTATGGACGCCATCAAAATCAGCGATTTCATTTCATCGCGCCAATACCGTAACAGTCGGCTGTATTCTGAGGGACTGGCTCAATATAGGGTAGAATATAACATCGGCTTCCAGGTGTTCGAACCGACGTTGGCGGACGTAACCTCGATTTGCTTCGCCCGTGACCGGTGCGATTTTTCTGAAGCGGATCGTCTAAAGCTGGATCTTGTTCGCACGCACGTTGGCCGTGCCTATGTCCATGCCATGCAGATGGCCGCATTGCGGGAGCAGGCTGCATTGGCATCCGACGCGCTGGCTGCCACGGGCCAGGCCATTGTCGCAGTCAAAATGGACGGCACTGTAACCCTTTGCACCGAGACGGCTCGCAGCTATTTGGCCTGGTACTTTAGTGGTGACCGGGGTGGTGGCGATTGTTTGCCTCTGGAACTGCGCCGCTGGATGAGACAACAGGAATTGCCAGGCACAAAAACCGCCCACATTCCCTCGCCGCGCGCGCCGTTTATCGCGGAACGCGATGGGCGGTGCCTGACTGTCCATCTGCTCTCCGGCCCGACGACCAATCACCGTCTATTGTTGCTGGAGGAAAGACGCATCCGGCCCTCGGCGGAGCTTCTTCAGAAACATTTCGGGTTGAGCGCACGCCGGGCCGAAGTTTTGCTTTGGATAGCGCAGGGAAAAACGAGTGAAGAAATCGCAGTGATTTTGGGGTTGAGCGTCAGCACGGTACACAAGCACACCGAATGCATTTTCGACAAGATGGGGGTTGAAAGCCGTACGGCTGCTGCTGTTCAGGCAGTAGAGGTCATGAACCGACCGTGAATTTTCCGCAAGGCAAAGCTCTGTTGGTTCGCTTCCTCCTCCTGTAAATCGTGAAAAACGAGACCATTGATTCCCAGGGTGGAATTGCTGCGCCTCTTGCAGGTTGAATGTTAATCAGGCGGCGGTTTCACGCAAATGGCGGTCGAGTTCGTCCCTTCGAATAAATTGGATGCCGCAATGCTCCTCGGAGCAGCTTCGACACTCATAATCACGTATTATTGCCAACACAAAAATGCGATGCAAATCGGCAGTCTCAATTGACCGCTAATGATTGCGGTTCAAATGTGGCAATGGTTTCATTGTGAAATGGCCGAGAATGAAATTTATAATGGCAAGCGGCTGAAAGTGCCTGACAGAATGGCAAATGTCGTGGTAGGACTCCGTGAAGTTCAAACGGTTCATTGGCATTTGCCCAATTCCAACAATCCATCTGCCAGCCTTTCGTCCTTGTTGCCGTTGAATTGATGATGTAGTGCAGTGTCACCATCCCCCATAGTGTCACCAGCATCGGAACGGGCGCGTTTGCCGAGTGCGACCTGACGACTGTCACTATCCCCGGCAGCGTCACCACCATCGGGGAGGAGGCGTTTGATGACACCAATCTGGCCAATCCGGTCTGGTTGCCGCTGTCCACCAACAGACTGTCGGGCAGCGGCGCGTCGTCTTTCAGTGATCCGCAGTCGGCGAATTATCCGTCCCGTCTTTACCGGTTCAGCGCTCCCTGAGACGACAATGCTCTCAAATTAGCTTTGCTACATTTGTTCATCCCACCTGCGCGGATAGTCTCTAATGGAGACCATATCCAGACAGACATTCAGGGAATTGAATGTGTCATCTGTATAATTTAGATACAAAGGGCTTGACTAGGCAGAATTTTTAAAGTAAAAGCCTTTGCAAAGGGCATCTGGGACGTTAAAAAGGGAGGGCTCAGAATGTGTTCACGAATATTATTGCGCCATGAAAATCCATTTGTTGACCCGATATTTTCTCTTGTTTGGAGTTTTAAGTTTGCTCCCCGTCAAGGCACAAGAGGCCAATGTCACCATATTATACTCCTTCAACAACGCCGCGGGCAATCCGGGTTATGAGCCGCGCGCGGGACTGGTCGAAGGGACGAATGGAAATTTTTATGGAGTGACATACCAGGGGGGAACGAACGGCTTTGGAACAATTTTTGAAATGACGCCGTCGGGCGCAGTAACCGAGGCTTACGATTTTGATCGCACCACCGGCGCCGATCCGCAGGCTCCGTTGATTGTGGGCAACGATGGAAATTTTTACGGCATTGCCCTTGGTGGGGAATACGGCCTGGGCACCGCCTTCCAATTTACGTCGGCTGGGGCGATCTCGAATTTTTGTTCGTTTTTGCCGCCGGCAGGAGATTCGCCGGCAGGACCTCTGATCCAAGGGCAGGATGGCAATTTCTATGGTGTCACGGAGGATTCGGCGACCTTTGGCTATTATGGAACAGCTTATCAATTGCAGTTGAACGGGACGATAACGACTCTTTGTTCGTTTAACGCCACAGATGGCTCGGAGCCGGAGGGCGGATTGGTGCAGGGGCCGGATGGGGCCTTGTACGGAACCACCTCGACGGGAGGAACAACTAACGACAACGGTGCCAATGGCTATGGAACGATCTTTAAGGTGACAACAAACGGGATGTTTCAGAGCATGTGGTCGTTTAACGAGACCAACGGCAGTAATCCGCACTCGCAGTTGGTTTTCGGCCCGGACGGCAATCTGTACGGGACGACCTACGGAGGCGGCACAAATTCGTATGAAGGCTCAGGGCCGGGAACAATTTTCAGAATTTCGCCGTCAGGTAATTTTACTTCCCTGGTGAGTTTGAATGATGCGCAAGGCGGGAACATTGTTGCGGGGCTGTTGTTGGCCAACGACGGAAACTTTTACGGTGTCACTTCCAGCGGGGGAGCGGATCACGATGGAACAATTTTTAGGGTCACGACGAATGGAACGTTCACGACGCTTTATTCGTTCACCAATGCCGATACAGCGTGGGGGACTTTAATCCAGGGCACGGATGGCAATATCTATGGAACGACAGAATCCGGGGGAACATATGGTTATGGAACCGTTTTTGTGATGAAGCTCGCGGCGCCTGTCCCTGCGCCGGTCATTCTCTCAACGGTCGAGACAAATGAAACGTTCGCTTTGACGTGGAGCGCGGTAAGCAATGACACCTATCAGGTGCAATACAGCACAAACCTGCTTTCAACAAATTGGACGAACCTCAACGCCCCAGTCACGGCGACAAATGCTACCGCGTCCGGCGCTGACAACGTCACCACTGCGGCGCAACGGTTTTACCGGGTATTGCTGTTGCAGTAGGAACAGCCAAGCCACCGGCGCAAGCTGATCCCTAAAAGGCCCGCCACGCCGTGCATCGCTGACAGTCGCAGCCAGAGTTCGATTGCAAAGTTATCGGCATTGCCATAAGTTTCCTAAATGAAACAAGCCGAAACAAAGGCTGACATGGCATGGCGCAAATCCCGTTTAAAAATGGCTAAACACTGTTTAATTAATCCCTGCGGGATTACGCCAAGCGGAGGCATCAAATGAAGGCTGGACAAGCCGGTTAAAACGGATTATGTCAGTTCTTATGAACCCTGATGGACAACGATTTATTGTTTATTAGGGTTCAGGGTTAAGCGTTCGGTCAACCAATCGTGGCGCCTTGGGCGAGTGTGTGCTGGCCGATTCAGCAAGGCAAACTGAAAGCCTGTCGGGCGCTACTACGGGGCAAGCTGCTGATTCCCAGGGTGGAATTATTGCGCCTCTTGCAGGTTGAAAGTTAATCAGGCGGCGGTTTCCCGCAAAAAGCGGTCGAGATCATCCCGTGAATAAATCGGATGCCTCAATGCGCGTGAGGGATGCAATAACCCGCGTTGTGTCAGCCGGTCAAGCGTCGGCAGTGAAACGCTCAAATAATACGCCGCGTCAGCGCGTTTCAGTCCTTTCCTCTCTCGCGCTGAACCATTGCTGCTATCTGGAGTCTTCATGGCGACTCTTATACCATCTTTCACCGTCCAGACTGTTCAGCCGAAAGAACAACTATGAAATTTTTTCCTGCGCCGTGTCCGTAGTTTTCTGGATTTTCGCCACGATGGCATCAAACGCGGACGGCGAAATGCGTTCCTTAAATTCTTCTATGAGCGATTGCGGGTCGGTTAACTCGCTTTCAAAAACTTCGCGGGCCATAGCCTGCTTCGCCGCATCCAACAATTTTTCTTTCGGCACAATTTGGACGGCCTCATTCAACTGCCCCCAAATACCTCGTGATGGCTTTCCGAGGCCCACCAGGGATAACGATATTTTGCTTTAGCCTTGGCAATGGCCTTCTTCAATTCAGCGCCGTCAATTTGGGCTGGAACAATTTCTCCATTTTTTGGCAACGGAATAATATTGTCCGGCAGCTTGGGTTCAAAACTGACACGTTGCATCATCGCCAGACTGTGCTCGCGTCTTAGGTGTCCGTAACGTTTCATCGCCAGAGCGCCGCCGTCAGCATGACCAAGCCAACGGGAAACAGTTGGAATGTCAACGCCTTCCTCAATACAGGTCGTGGCGAAATAGTGGCGAAAATCATGGTGGGTAAAAATGGGAAGTACCAATTTTTTACAAGCCCGCGCTAAACTTCGTTTTGCGCTCTTTACTTTGATAATTGAATCTGAAAGTTTTGGATTAGTTTCTTTTTTGAGACGCTCCAAAAAAAGACGCAACGCCTTTGACATGGGAATAAGCCGGTCGCTCGCTTCCGATTTTTTGCCATGAATCCAAATTTCGCCGGTGTCAAAACGCGCATCCTTCCAGATAGCGAACTGAGCTTCACCGACGCGCGAACCGGAATAAGCTAAAAATTCCACGAGGTCCGCGCCGTCTTTTGCTTTTTCCTGGCTATCCTCGCGCCCATCGGAAAATCGCATTTGTGTCGCGATTTGCTGAAATTGATCGCGCGATGGAGTTTGAATTTTGCAGTTCGAGATTTTCTTTCGTTTAATTTCCGCAGCCGGATTTGAAAGAATGAAACCATGTTTCAAAGCGTATTTGAACGAGGATTTCATTACGCCAAGTTCATGCGCAAAAGTTTGGGCCGCCGCTTCTGTTCCACGCTTTGCCGCCCACTGTTCGCAGTCCCGTGCCGTGATACTGCGAACGCTCGAATCTTTGAAATAATCGGCTAGATTTTGGATACATGTTTTGCGCCGGGTTTCGGAACTCTCTTCGATTGAATGCTTGGTAGCGTCATTCCAGGCGTCCGCAACTTCTTTGAAGGTTAATTTTGCATCGTCTTTTGCAACAGTGAGAACGAATTTGCGCCTTTAATTCTTTCAACCGACGCTCAGCCAATTTTCGGTCTTTGGTTTTGAGCGAACGACGAAATTGCTTGCCCGCTTTCTTGATGAGGGCATAATATCCGTCCGATGATTCGAGCCGATACAGATTCTCTGCGACTTTGTGAAACACCGGCTGCTCGGCCGGTTTCAGTATGTTTTACTTCGTTTTCATGCGAAAAACATAGCACAAAGCCTGTTGGGTTACAGGTGCGGGTTGCAAGAAAGAATTTATTCGGCTTCCACACCCCACAAAGTCGTTGATTTTATTGGGTTTATTGCCAGCGTAGCTCAGGGGTAGAGCAGAGGACTCATAAGCCTTTGGTCGCAGGTTCAATTCCTGCCGCTGGCACCAGCCTTCGCCCGCTGAAAGCGAGGTCGAAGGCTGTACGACGTCTAATCAGCGGGCTTCGGCTCGGTACGCCAGAATGACATTTTTCTACGTTTATATTCTCAAAAGCGAAGCAGGGGTTTCCTCATTTTAAGGCATCCGACGTCGCTTTTGGCGCGAGCCTCTTCAGTGGGTGAATGAGCGCGAAAAATACGATGGCCGTGACAATCGGGGCGATGAAGAGCCACGCGACAAGTCCCTGCAACTGGCACACCCCAAATTCCTGCAGGAATTTCAACGGTGATTCATGAAAAGTTTGAATCAATTCAGGAACGGAAAAATTCACCGGCGGCGCGTGCGTGATCCATTCGCCAATGTGTACGAAAACCAATAACAACGCCAGTTGCAATGGATAAACCAGCCAGTTCACCAATTGAATAATCGGTTGATTCAATTTGAGGCGCACAGCCGCGATGGCGCAAAGAACGGTCGTTGTGCCCAAAACGGGAAAGACGCCGAGGCTGATTCCCAGCGCAATGCTCAAGGAAATTTTTTCCGGAGTAATGCCTTGCGCCAACTGGGCGACAACCAGCCCGGCGATGCGTTCCCGCCAGGCATTGATAAATGAGACTGAAACCTGAAACTTTGCCATGTATCACACTATTTATCGGATAAAAGGGGCATGCAGCAACCAGAAAAGTGTTACAAACGTGTGACTTATAACGAAAGGAATTTAAACTTCGAACCGGGCGCACCTCACTTTTTATGCACGCGAACGGGTTAGGTAAATGGGGAGCGCACGCGCCCTCGCGGAGCTACGGAGGACAGGCATCGAGCACCGAATACGTTGGTTGCGAAAATCCAATTATGGATTAGGTTATAGTATGAGCACAAGGAGGCTTAGTGGTTGGAGCATCGGCATGGTTACGCTGTGCATGGCTTTTTTCATTACCTTGAGTGGCTGCGCCGCATATGTGGGTCCTGGTGGTTCCAGCGTGGTTGTGGCGCCACCAGTACCGACGGGTGTCGTAGTTTGGGGGGGCGGCTTCGACAGCCGGCGCAATGTGCGCATGTATAGCAATCGAGGATTTCAAAGCCGTGGCGCCGCCCGCCGCAGCGGGGGCCGCTTTCGTTAAAACAAGAGGAATAAAGCTATGAAACACTCCCGATCTGTTAAACTTTTTGTCCGCTGTTCAACGGTTGTATTATTGGCCTGTCTTATTCCCCTGATGGCTCGCGCACAATCGCAAGAGCCGACCGGCACGCCCGCTCCCGGCCAGCAAACCTTCAGCTCGCCCGATGACGCTGTCATTGCGCTTCGTCAGGCCGTTGAATCCTACAACCGGGCGGCCCTGGACAAAATTTTTGGTCCGGAAATCCAATCGCTTCGGACGGGCGATAAAGTACAGGATGAAAAGGATGCCCGCCATTTTGCGACGGCGATGGCGGAGAGCTGCCAGTTCGACAAACAAAGCCCCAACGAAATATTTATTGATGTGGGCACAAACAATTGGCCAATGCCCATCCCGCTCGTGGAAACCAACGGCCAATGGTTTTTTGACACGCCCGCGGGCAAACAGGAAGCGATTGACCGGCACGTTGGGAAAGATGAGCTGGCCGCCATTGGCGTTAGCCGCGCTTTCGTGGCCGCCGAGCGGCAGTTTGCCGCGATGGACGGGGGCGTGTATGCGCAAAAATTCAAAAGTTCAGAAGGCAAGAGAGACGGCCTGTATTGGCCATCCGCGGAAAATGAACCGGCTTCTATCTTCGGCCGTTTGGTCGCCGAGGCGGACGAGGAGGGTTATAGCGGCGGGAAAGGCCCGCAGCCTTTCCACGGTTATTATTTCAGAATTTTGACCCGGCAGGGTCCGGATGCGCCCGGGGGAAAAATGGATTACATGAGCGACGGCCGTTTGAAAAACGGTTTTGCGCTTGTGGCCTGGCCCCAGGAGTGGGATCAATCGGGCGTTATGACGTTTATCGTCAACCAGGACGGAAAAGTTTACCAAACAAACCTGGGCGAAAACACCGCCCGGCTCGCCTCTAAAATCAGGGAATACAATCCCGACGACCAGTGGGAACTGGTGCAGGACGAGGGCATACGGGATGTGCAATTGGAGAAATGATTTTGTCTTGTTTTAAGTGTTGCAATTCCCTGCGAACCTGCGACGCTGGCGATATCAACGATAACTGTCTCTTTCGAGGCATGGTAAATCTTCAAGTGAACACCGACCGTTCAGTGATGATTTGAAACCCGGTAAACGGGAACAGTCTTAAAAAGCAATGTTAATCGGAATATTGAACATCACATGAATAATAAACTGTTTGTCGGAAATCTTTCGTTCCAAACGACTGAGAACGACCTGCAAGACGCCTTTGCCGCCCATGGCACGGTGACTGAAGCGAATTTGATGATTGATCGTACGACCAATCGCTCACGGGGTTTCGCCTTCGTCACCATGAGCACGGACGAGGAGGCGCAGAAAGCCATTGCCGCGATGAACGGCACGGATTTGAACGGCCGCGCAATCACGGTCAATGTGGCAAGACCCCGTGAAGAACGGCCGGGCGGCGGTGGTGGCCGGGGTCATGGCGGCGGCGGCGGGTACGGCGGTCGTGATCGCAATCGTCGGTAATCGTGGAGAGGGTTTTGTGAAAGCGGTTCGGCAAACAGCCGCGCCACTTTCTTATCTCCATGAAAGAAGAGGCCATTGAAGTAGAGGGAGCCGTGAAGGTAGTCCTGCCTGGGACCATGTTTCGCGTCGAGCTCGACAACAAGCATCTTGTGCTGGCGACCATTTCGGGAAAAATGCGCAAACGATTTGTTCGGCTCACCGCTGGCGACCGCGTTAAAATGGAAATGTCCCCGTATGATGTTGACAAAGCGCGAATTACGTGGAGACTGCGTTAATCGGGCCCGGAAATTCGAAATGAGCTAATTCGTCAACTGGATCACGCGCATGGCGCAGGCCTGGTGACCGTTGTCGCAGAAGTTCCGACGTGCTTGAACCTGATACCACTTTGGAACGCACGGCATAGAAATTGCTAAAATCGTGCCGTTCACGCGGTTGCATAATTTCTGAACAGGCTAATGAGTCAGACTCTACACTCACGCACTAAAGCGTACGCACGGGATAACACCTGGAAAAGCTGGTGGTGTATTCTTTCGACCACCTTTTTCCTGGGGGCAGCTCTTGCCGGGACGTTTCCCGTCCTGCCGCTGCCGCTGCGCATCGTTTGCAGTGTGTTGTCTGGATTGTTGCTGGTGCGGATTTTTGTAATTTACCACGACCAACAACACCACGCTATTCTGCCCAAATCGCGTGTGGCCTCGATTGTGATGCGTATTTTCGGCATTTGCATTATTTGTCCCAGCGCAGTTTGGCGGAGTTCGCATGATTATCACCACAGCCATAACTGCAAATTGCGCACGGCCAACATCGGGTCTTTTCCGATTATGACCCTGGATCAATATCGGCAAACTCCCTTTTCTGAAAGGTTGCTCTATTTGTTCATGCGCCATCCGCTCACGATTTTGTTCGGTTACATCACGATGTTCCTATTTGGAATGGTCATCCTGCCGTTCTTCAATTCGCCGCGAAAGAATATTGACTCTGTTCCGGCGTTCCTGCTGCATGTGGGCCTTGCGGTATGGCTGACGGTTCATTTTGGCTGGCTGGCGCTGGTGCTGACGATGCTGGCGCCTTTTTTTATTGCCGGGGCCGTTGGGGCGTACCTCTTTTACGCGCAGCACAATTTCCCCGGCGTCATTCTCAAGGACAAGGCCGGTTGGACATTTGAGGGAGCGGCGCTCGAATCATCCAGCTATTTAAAAACGAACCCGATCATGGCATGGTTCACCGCCAATATCGGTTATCACCATATCCATCATCTCAACCATCGAATTCCATTCTACCGTCTTCCGGAGGTCTATCGTGATATTCCTGAACTTCGCCGGGCCAGGACAACGTCGCTGCATCCGGCTGAGATCTTCCGTTGTCTGCGATTGAAGGTTTGGTGTGTTGAGACTCAGCGCATGGTTGGGGTCGAGGGGCTCTGAGTTAGTGCCAAGAGTGTCACGAGCGCCGGGAGTGCCATACCCAAATTGCGTGCTGATTTGACAGGCGTGTTATCATGATGCTGTTGCTGGCATGGTGGCGATTCCAGAGCAAAGAAGTCTGCTAACCGCCGCCAAATTTCTTCCGTAAATACTCGACCTGATAATGGCTGCGCGTTGGCTCGCCAGTGGCGGATTGCATCAACGCCGCGGGCAACAGGCGCGATCCCTGCCGATGAATTTTATCGCGCAGCCACGAATGCACTCCTTTATAGACTCCCGCCCTTAACTCCTGGTCCAGCGCGGGGTTGGCGGACGCCATGGAATGCATGAGTTGCGCCGCGTTCAGGTTTCCGAGCGTGTACGTCGGGAAATAACCAATCATTCCGCCCGCCCAATGGATGTCCTGAAGGCAGCCCTCTGAATCCTTCGTGACCTTGAGCCCGAGCAATTTTTCAAATTCCTGGTTCCAAACGGACGGAACATCGGCCGTTGCCAGGCGCCCTTCCACCAGGTCCACCTCCACTTCAAAACGAAGCACGATGTGCAGGTCATAGGTCATCTGGTCTGATTCCGTCCGGATAAATGACGGCGTTACCCTGTTGATTGCCGCCGTGATTTGCTCCGGCGATAACTTTTTCAAATCGGGAAAAAATTCACAGGCGGTTGGATGCCAGTATTCCCAAAATGCCGCGCTTCGTCCGATATGATTTTCCCACAGCCTCGACTGCGATTCGTGGATGCCCAGCGACACCGCCGATCCCAATGGCGTGCCAAATTCGTCTTGCGGCAAACCCTGCTCATATAATCCGTGCCCTGCTTCATGCAGCACCGAATAGAGTGAGCCCACAAAATCGGTTTCATCGTAACGGGTCGTCAACCGGCAATCCCGGGCGCCAATCCGGCTGCAGAAGGGATGCGTCGTCGGATCGATGCGCCCGGAGCTAAAATCAAATCCAATCGCCTCGGCTGCTTTCCGGTTAAATGCCTGTTGCGCCGCAATGGGATAATGTCCCCGCAGCAAATCCCCGGGAACTCGCGAAGAACGTTCGACCGCCGCTGGAAGAATTGACGCCAACGCAGCTCGAAGTTCCGTGAATGTCTCGCGAAGCGCGCTGGCCGTCACTCCCGGCTCATAATCATCGAGCAATGCATCGTAAGGCGATTCTTTGTAGCCGATACAATCCGCCATTTGACGGGTCAGGGACAGGATTTTATCGAAATGCGGTTTGAATAATCGGAATTTTGACTGCTTGCGCGCCTCGCGCCAGGCTTCGCGGGCATGGGCAGTGGTCCGTTCCAGCTTCTCAACAAGCCGCGGCGGCACTTTCGTCGCGCGATCATATTGCCGCCGCCATTCACGAACATTGGCGGCTTCATCGGAGGCCGGGTCAAAGCCCGCCTGTTCGCAATCAGAAATCAGTTCGCCGACGGTCCTGGCGGTGAATCGCCGATGCGATTGCCCGCGCAGCCATGCCAATTGTTCAGCGCGATAGGGCAGAGCCCCAGGCGGCATAAACGTTTCCTGGTCCCACGACAATGCGCCCGCACTGCTAGAAAGAAACGCAATTTCCCGCACGCGCTTGAGCAATTTTCGATATGAAGCATGAGATGTTGACATGGTCCTGTGACATTATCACCGCTTGACCGGAGGTCAACCATTGGAGGGCATCATCAAATCAGAATCTGCGACCCACACATTCCCGGACCAGGTCCGGAAATTTGCAATCATCGCAGACGGCGTTTGAGCGGTCGCAGAAATCACGCACAATCTGAATCAATCCTTGCTGCGCCGCGGCCGTTTTAAACATGTTTGCGCTGGAGGTCCCCAGCAGCCGCTGTCGGGCCAGTTTTAGAATGGAATTATCCTCGGCGGCAGGCCACGCAAAGAATCGGCGCTCAATTTCATTTTGAATTTTTTCGTTGCCCCCTTCGGCGGCGCGTATCCATAGCCACGGCAAAATCACATTTACAGCCAAATCCGTGACGCGCCCGGCGCCCAGGAGCGGCTGCGGCTTTTTTAGCCGCGCGGATTTGAAGGTTCAGTGCCACGACCAGAACTCGTCGCGGCGAACCTGCAAAATGTCCATTAGATCGGCGCGGTTCGAGGCAATCCAATTTTCAAGTTTCGAAATAAAATTTTTATCGGCAAGCCAGTGAGAAGCCAGCGCAAGGCGGCGCGAAGGATGGTTTGCCGGGCGCAGACCGTGAAATCTCCAGGCTGCGCGCGGCAAAATGACGTCGGAGTAGGCATCGCGTTCGCGCCACCACACATCCCAAATTCGCCGGACGTAGTTGTCCGTGCTCTTTTGCGCGCGCGTCAGTTCATCGGGGAGCAGACCGCTTATTCCCAGGAGGCGCGCCTGCAATGCCAGCAAAGTATCGGCGCTGGCACCCGGTGAGGACACCGGGCCTACGTGGCTGGCTGTTCTGGACTCCATTGCGGCCAACAGACGCGGGCGCTGTTCGGCGAGGTGCTGCATGGGCCAAATATTGTGTTTATAGCCGAGCGCGCGAAACAGATTTTCCCAAAGCGCCTGTTCCCATCCGGCGCTTTTGGCGCGGGCGCGAAATTGGGCGGCTTTGGTTTCGAGCCGCGCGCGCGCTGCCTGGTCCAGAAGCCGGGCCAGTTCGGGTTCGGCGAGGTCGCGCAGGGGGGCGCAACATTTGCCGCGGAAATCTTCGGGCAGGGAACGCAGCGATTCGTTTTCGAGAGAGAGGCTCAATTCGGCGAGCGGCGCGTCGAGCACATTTTTCAATGCCAAAACAGCCATGGGAAGTTCCGATCCGTCATGGCCGGCGCGCGTTTCAGGGGCGGGGGAATCTGTCCCGGCATCGTCCCAGACGACGTGCAACAGCACGTTGCGGAAATTGGGATTGCGATGGTGGCCGTGGGCGCGCCAGCCGGCGGCGCGCAAATCGACTTCGACATCTCCGGAGCATGGGGCTTGGGCGCCGATTTGCAGGACCGCGCCGCGAAAATCCGGGCCGCCTTCCAGATTGGCGAAGCCCGGGTGAAAAACGCGCACATTTTGTCCCGCGAGCGTTTTGAGTTCGGCGCGGCGCAGGCGTTGGTGCTGCCAAATGGCCTGGACGAGCCGTTCGGGAGGGAACCGCTCGTCGCGGAGGCAATCTTTGGCGAGGGCGCGGGCCCGCCATTGGGCGTAAAAATTATCGGAAAATTGAACCAAGCGACGTTGCTATTGGAATTTTAGCGGAAGAAAGTCAACTTAATTTGAACGCAACAAACCGCCGAATTGCCTGTTAGATAAAAGAGCGGTTGCTTGCGGGCCATTTTCCGTTAATCTTCACGCTGTTTCATTTGAATAACAGCCCGAAATGATTGAAGTTAAGAATCTCACGAAGCGTTACGCGGGTCGCCATGCGATCCGTGAGATTTCGTTTTCCGTGAAACGCGGGGAAATTGTAGGGTTGCTTGGGCCGAACGGGGCGGGCAAAAGCACCACGATGCGGATTTTGTCCTGTTTCATGCCGGCCACGAGCGGCACGGCGCAGGTGGCGGGATTTGACGTTTTTCATCAATCGGAAGAAGTGCGGCGCAGGATTGGCTACATGCCTGAAAACAATCCGCTATACCCGGAAATGCGGGTGCGTGAATTTTTGAAATTCCGGGCCCGGCTCAAAGGATTGGGCTGGAGGCGTTCGCGCCAGCGGGTGGACACGGTGATGGAGCAATGCGGGCTGACGGGCGTGAGCCGCCGCATCATCGGACAGCTTTCGAAAGGTTATCGCCAGCGTGTTGGGCTGGCCGACGCGCTGTCGCATGAGCCGGAACTGATTATTTTGGACGAGCCGACCATTGGGCTGGATCCGCATCAAATCCGGTCGGTGCGGCAGCTCATTAAAAGCCTGGCAGGCAGGCACACGGTGTTGATTTCAACGCATATTTTGCCGGAGGCGGAAATGATGTGCAACCGGATGGTCATCATGTATGACGGGAAGGTTTTGGCCGCCGATTCTCCGGAAAATTTGCAGCGGCTCATGGCTGGGAACAGCCAGATTGTGGCGGAGATCGCCGCGCCGGCCGCGGAACTGCGCGAAATTTTTTCACAGATGCAAGGTATCGAGACAGTGGACGTTTCAGCGAGCGAAGGCGAATTTCAACGGTGCGCCATTACGCCGCGCAACGGCTATGATTTGCGCGCGGCCGTCTTTGCGGTGGCGCGCGAGCGCGGGTGGATTTTGCGGGAATTGACGCGCAGCCGCCACACGCTTGAGGACATTTACGTGCAAATTACCAAACCCGACGAAGAAGAATGAGAGTTTTCCTGACATTATTGCGCCGGGAACTGGGGGGATTCTTTCTATCGCCGACGGGATACGTGATCATCGCTGCGGTGACGCTGATTCTCGGCCTGGCGTTTGACGTGTTAATATCGGGCCTGCTGGGCGCCGATCCCCAGCCGATGCCCATTACCGAATTATTTTATGGCACTTCGATTTTCTGGCTGATCGTTTTGCTGGTAACGCCCGTGATAACGATGCGCCTGTTCGCCCTCGAAAAATATTCCGGAACATTTGAAACACTCATGACGACTCCTGTGAACGACCTGCAGGTCGTCGCATCGAAATTTGTGGCAGCCGTCATTTTTTATATGGTGACATGGCTTCCCATGCTTGCCTGCCTGTTTTTGGTGCGGCATTTTGCAAACCAGCATGAAGCCCTGGATGCAGGAACGATCGGCGGAATGTACATGGGAACATTTTTGGTGGGCTGCCTGTTCCTGTCGCTGGGGTGCTTCGCTTCTTCTCTGACCCGCAGCCAGATGACAGCGGCGATGGTGAGTTTTGTGCTTGGGGTGAGCCTGTTTTTGCTTGGGTATATGGCCGAGCAGATTGCCACTCCCACAGAATGGGGATCGCAGGTGTTGTCGTATTTTGATTTATTCGATCAAATGCTCGATTTTGCGCGGGGCATTGTGGACACCAAGACGATAATCCTTTGCGCAAGCCTGTCGTTTTTATTTTTATTCCTTACTTTGCG
>DATJTK010000045.1:0-13664 GCA_035503455.1 Candidatus Sulfotelmatobacter sp.
CCATATTGACTGAGCCAGGGGCGCAGTCCCCACATATCTCCCAACAAATAACCACTTCGGGAAATGCCATTTACAAAACCAAAGGGGGAGATTGTTTCGTTAGTCGTGGGCTGGAATTGCGATGCGGTCAATGTCGGCGGCGTGGCAAAGGCCGTATTAATTGAGAAAATGGCAACAAAAACGAGGCACAGCAGGCGGAAGAGAATCCACAAACAGCGGCAACGTTTTAGTGTTATGTATTTCATTGCCTGGATAAACTAAATAAAATCGTGAAATCCGGCTTCCGATGGATTGCTATTTATTGTCGGCAGTTTGCCATCTCGTGCTTTGCAGTTAATGTCCGAATCCTTTCGGTGCGGACTTCAAATGGAAAATGTCGCCAACATTTCTACGGGATAGATTGGCCCCTCAAATTGTTGGGTTGGCAGACCTTCTGAGCGCCTCGTTCGGCGATAAACATTGAACCTCATCACTTTTCCCGTCGTTTCGGAAAATCCAAAGATTGCCTTTAGGGGTGACTGAGGCTTCGGCGAGTGTTTTCCAGCGTATTTTTAACGGGCCGGTTGCACTTAACGGTTTTGGGCCTTGTCAGTTTGCTTCTGCGCTCTCAGCGCCGCGCGGCGCACCGCAATTGATTTGCCCCAATAACGACCCCCAAATCAATTGCCCCTGTCCAAGCGGTTTCCCGTTCTCCCATCTCCTCTCCTGCCGCTGGTTTCTGCCCCGCCGTCAGCATAAGCGTTTTGTGCAATCATTGCACAAAGGACGGCCAACTCTCTGCTAAACTGCCCCTCAAAGTTCAGTTTGGCATTAATTAAGCCGGGCAATGAAATGGTTGTGGTGAAAGCTCCACACCCCGCATGGCCCGTTTCTGCTAAATACGACCGGATGAAAAAACAGCTTAAAAAGTTCTTCGCTGGCCGAACAAGGTTTGCCGCGGGATCGGCTATAAACGGCCTGACCGAAAAATGGCGGATTGTGATGAAACCATCACAATCTGTATGGCTGACTTTTGATAAATACGGTCGGATGAAAATGCAGTTAAAAAATGTTGTGCGTCTCCGCACAAGCTTCGCCGCCAAACCTGCGATGAATGAACACGTTAGAAATGCAGCTAGAGGGGTAGATTTTGTAATGAATTCATTACACCGCTCCCTCTTTAAACCGGCTAAAATCGGCCTCAAAAGTTTGTGCCAAAATGAAACAAACACGACAAGCGTAAATGAGACAATGAAACCGCAAAGTCATTTTGACGGTGATTGCAAACAGCAGCCTCGGAACAGGCTCGGAACGTTTGCCCGAATTTGGGCAGCAATTGCCGGAACCAAAGGCAGATTTGAGCAGGAGCGATTTTGTCCCAGGTTCGGGACATTGCAGAGGAAATCTTATGGGAATGTGACAATGAGCAAATGCGCATTTTGTTCAGTTTTGTGGACATTCCGCGACTGAAAGCGTGGAAAAGTTGAGACAGTGAAGCAGCAGCGTAATTTTATCAAGTGGCTGGTTAGCCGGAAGCGCAATCAAAAGGGTTGGACGCAGGACGAGTTCGCCGACCGGTTGCAGCTCGCGGGCTGGCACGATGCTACGCGTAGTACCGTCTCCAAAATCGAGGATGGTTCGCTGCGAATTGATCTGCTGCAACTATACTACATTACTGTGGCGCTTGGCATCCATCCCAAAGACTTTATTGCCGAAATTAATTGGCATGAGCAGGTCGAAAAGATGCTTTCTTTCTCGATGAAACACTCGCAACCAATGGAGACGTATGGAGACCATCGCAAAAATTGAAGAAGCGCAGGCCGGAACGGCACCCGAACGGCTGGCGTATTCGATCCAAGAAGCCGCCGACATGCTTGGTGTGAATTACTTCAGCGTTTACCGGCTGATTCAGCGTAACAAATTGAAAGTCTGTCGCGCTTTGCGCGGCAAATTGCTCGTGCCCCGAAGTGAACTATTGAAACTGTTGGCAACCGAATGAGGCAACTATGAACCACTACAAAAGACCCACCCCGCTTGAGGAAACGGCCAACGCCGAAGCGATGACTGCATTTGCAGAACACATGAGCCAATTCAAAGGTGTTTGTGACGTGCTTCGCGAGATTGAAAGAAATCTGTCAGCGATAGGAAACGACGCATTCAAAGCCGCGTTGCTTTCGCCTGGTCGTGTCATCCAAACTAACGAGGGCACACAATGGCAGCATGACCTTGATTTAACCAAAATCACTTCCATATGCCATCGGCGCACGGCGGATGGAGTGGAATTTGCCATCGTCGAATGTCTGCCGCTCAAATCCGGGGAAATGAAGGACGTTTTGAACAGCGGCCATAGTGTGCGGGAGGTGCTAAAATCATTTTTGCGCGACCAGCGGCAAGTTTTGAACCTTTGGAAAGAAGATGTAAAAGCACAGGTGCGGGAACATCTTGCCGAAAAATATCCCGGCCACGACATGGACATAGTAGCCGAATCATTTGAAATCAAACTGGCACGGGCAATTTCCGAAACGCAAGCGGTCACTCAAAGCCACAGTCACGGCATGCGAATTTGAGAATGCTGATTTGTTTAAAAACCCCAAAAACTTGCACCCGACTTGTAACCCAAAACAAATTTTTGGGATTTTTTAAGATGCCAAGAGATAACATCTAAACATCGGAAATCACTAATGAAATCAAGGGTTCTGCAACGATTGCAAAAGGAAATAAAAAGCTGCTAAAAATAGCTAAAATTGGCGTTTTTGAATTAAAAGGGCACTGCTCTACCGACTGAGCTACCAACCCACGATGACTGGACGAAACCAGCAGAATGGAAATTATACATTGATTGAGCAATACAGCAAGCAGTTTTGACCGGCACTATTGTACCTGCAGCCGGTAAAACATTTGCGGTCCTGTCGGATTCACCGCGTTGGTGAAGAAGAAATTGCCGGCGGAATCAAACTGGTTGGTGGCGAGGGATATCCATTGCGGGGACGCCAGGTTGGTTGTTATCAGGATATAATACGGTACGCCGTCGGGACCTCCTGTACCGCTCACCTCAAGGTTCCCATTTGAAATCCTGATATTGCTTATGATCGGTGAAGTCAAGCTGACCACTGACAGTACGCCGGAAACGTTCAGGGCGGAGGTGTTCCATGCCAGGCCGGGCGGCAGGGTCGGTAAAACAATTTCGCTGAACGTGCCTGAATAGGTCGCGGCGTTAAGAATCCTGAAACTATCGCCGGCAGCGAAGGCCGTTGCATTGGCGTTGGTCGCTTCGAGCGTGCCGCCTTCGGTCAGAGTGGCCGAGACGTTGACGGCGCTGTTTGTCAGCGGAGAATGTTGCACTAGCACGAGGGTGATGCTGCCGGAAGCCAGGGTGAGAGAATTGCTGATAGTGAGCATCCCGAGGGGATTGCCCGGGGCGAGCGTCCCGCCGGAATTGACCATGACGCTTCCGGAGATGATGCCATTGCCGGCCAGCGCGCCGCCGCTGACGGTGACTGCGCCGGAACCTGTCGCGCTGCCGCCGGTATTGTTGACGACTAATGTGCCGTTGCTGACGGTCGTGCCGCCGCTGTAAGTATTTGTGCCCGTCAGAGTCCAGTTGCCCGTGCCGGTTTTGATGATTGCCGTGGTTCCTTCGCCGTCAGAAATTTTGCCTGCAAACGTCGTGTTCCTGTTGTTTCCTCCAACGGAATAAATCGTCGGCGCATTGATGGACGAGGCGCCGCTCAGGGTTGTTCCGGCGCCGCCCGCCAGCGAGCCCAATTGAATCGTCACGCCGCCATCGCGGTTGAGCATCGTGGCTGTACTCGTTCCAAGGTCAAACGCGGCGGCGGCACTGCCGACGCTGCCGTAGAAACGGTAGAAGCCAGTGCTTGTGCCCAGTTCATTTGTGCCGGAGAAGCCGCTCATGTCCGCTTCAGGGCTAAACGTGTTGGCTCCCGTGATGCTGATGTTCAGCAGGCCGCTGCCCACAAGCGGGCTTTCGCTGTAATCAATGCTGCCGGGCAGCAGCGTGGCCGTTCCCGCAACGTCGATCGTATTTGTGAGCACCGCGCCGGGGACAAGAGTGCCCTCATTGATGATGATGACGCCGGTTCCACACGCCGTCGGATTGTTTACGGTCAATGTGCCATCTTCAAGAAACGTTCCGCCGGAATATGCGTTGGTTCCGTTCAATGTTAGAGCCGCGCTGTTTGTCTTGATCAAGCTGGTGGTTCCTGAAATGCCGCCTGCCACTGAGGTTACGACATAGTTGAGCGACGAATTTGCAAATAGTACATAATCTGGAAATACGGCGTTCGTAATCGTCACCGTGCTGCTGATTGCGGAGTCGTTGAAAGTCACGGTGTCTCCGTCCGTGTAATTAGTCGGTGTCACCCCGTTCAGCCAACTGACCGAGGTCGTGTTCCACGCCGAACTCGCGTCGCCCGTCCACACCAGGCCGGCAATACCAGTGCTGGACGGCGTGGCACTGGCTTCCTGCGAATTTGCGCTCGTCCCGCTTGCGCCAACGGCTTCAACCACATAGTAATACGTCGTGCCGTTGCTTAACCCGCTGTCAACGTAACTTGTTGCTGTCAATCCACTTGCGACTACTGTGTTTTCCGCGCCACTGCTGGCGCCGCGCAAAATCGTGTAACTGTTCGCGCCGGGCGAGCCCGCCCAATTCAGCAGGACTTCCATGTTGCCGCCAACAGCGCCCAGCGAGGCCGGAACACCAGGCGGCCCGGAAATCGGCGCGGAGCCGGACGTGCCTGCCGCGTTCACGGCCGTTACGGTATAGAAATATTGTTCATTGGCGTCCAGGCCGGTGTCGCTCCAATTTGTTTCTGTGATGCTCATTACGTACGTGCCGTAATTGAGAGGGACGGAGGAATTGGTGGAGCGGCTGACGATGTAGCCAACAGCGCCGGAAACCGGCGACCAGGTGAGGAAGTAATTGGTTTGGCCGGTTTGCGGTGTCACGGTCAGATTGGCGGGAGCGCTTGCAGGCGGCGAAGGCAAGGGCACGGCCACGGCGGAAGCGGAATTAGTGCTGACGCCCCCGGTGCTTGTGGCAGTCACATAATAACTATAAATGCTGCCGTCAGTCGGCGAGGTGTCAGTATAACTATCGCCGGTAATATTATTGGCAAGAACGATTGTATTGAGCGTGTTGGAGGCGCCGCCGCCGTTGTCATAGAGTGTGGACCGGTAGATCGTGTAATAATTCGCGCCGGCGGAAGGATTCCAGTTCAGGGCTACGCTCTGGTGACCGGCGCTGGTGACCGTAAGACCCTCCGGCGCGGCGGGCGCACTGGTGGGCAAACTTGCCGATGGCGTTACGCCCGCGCTTTGGGGAGAATCACCGCTGGCACCCACCGGATTCACGGATTGGACCACGTAATAATACGTCGTCCCGTTTACCGCGGTGGAGTCGAGCCACGTGGCGTTGTTCCATCCGCTGCCGCAAACCGGGCCAATAATATCATTGGTGACGAGGATGTAACTGCCGCCTGAACTGGTCGAGCGCAGAATATTGTAGCTGGTTGCGCCCGGTGTGACAGGCCAGCAAATCAAATTGCAATTGTTGCCCGGATAAGCCGAAACGTTCGCCGCCGCCGGCGGGACATAACCCGTCAATTCCAGACGCAGATAATCATACATAGCGTGGTTGGCAAAATAACCGCCCTTGCGCATGGTGATCGTAATCGTATTCTCGCCCTGGGTCAGCAGGCTGGCCGGGAACGTGATGCGTTCGTCGGAAAATACGCTATTAATGCCTTCCCGGACCGTTGTGTCACTCTCGTTTCCCGAACTGCTGTACGCGGGAAAATAGCCGGTAGACGGCAAAGCATTGGGAACAGCCGTCACGCCCGCGGTTGCGCCGAGGTTGACTCCATTATTGCTGATGATCAATGCACCCTGGTAATCCGATGCCAGCGCGATGTAGAGAGAAGCCGTCGCCCCATTCGTCGGCGCCGTGGGCAGGTCGAAATGAATCGTTGACGTGGAGGCATCGTAATTTCCTGAAAGGTCAGTGATGACTGGTTGAACAAAATTCCAATCCGTCGTCCAGCGGCTCTGGCCGACCGTATAATTTGGCCCATTTGGAAAATCGAACGGGTATTCGAGAAATTTGGTCCAAATTGGCATTGGTGCTAGAGGCGAAGGACCAATGTCACCCACCCAATAATCTTCGCCGTGCCGGAATTTTGCGCCTGTGCGATCCGGATAACCAATTTCAAAAACAGTCGGGCCCACTCGGGTCGGTGTCCAGGTGATGGTTCCGATGTTATTGGTCGTTCCCGCTGTCACGGTCACGTTAAACTGTGACGCCGGAATATCCACAGTGTTTGGCGGCCCGCCGCCGGACAACGCTTGAGATTGGAACGTGCCGGCTGCGCCGGGGCCAAAAGCGAAGAGCGTATAGTTGGCGCCGGCGATGATATTGGGGATCGTGAAATCGCCATTGCTATCGGTCCGGGTCCAAAATTGGCACGTTTTCATCCACTGTTGAAAATCATAAATGTTTTCGGAGGTCGGAGGTTGTTGTATCACGCCCACCCAGAGATTCGAGACGCAGGCGTTGGTATTGTAGATGTCGTTAATGGCCATTTGGCCGGAAACCGCGCCGCGCTGAGACGGCGAAGCGTAATTGGCGTTGGTGAACCAAAGGTATGGCCATGCGGTTGCCTCGGCGGCCGCCTGGGCCAGAGCATCCGAATAAAGCATCTGAGCCTCCAGGTTTGTGGAGGCAGTTACGTTGGTGTTGTTGCAATAGATAAAATACGGCCCATAGACCCTGGTCCAGGCTTCTCCGTTGGTCCAGTTGCAATCGGTGCCGGCGCTGCCGTAATGGCTGCTTTCGTAATAGTTTAGAATCGTGGTGCCGATATGCGACATGAGGTCCCGCTTCATGGGACCGTCGCTATAATATTCCGGGCTGGCGGTCACCTGCCACAGGCCCACATTTGCCCCGCCTGCGCCAACGCTGCACCAACCCCATACTCGTTGAACGCCGAAATCGGCGCTGTATTTGTACTTGTCCTCAAAGCGCCCCTCATAAATGCCGTTGGTCCACAGGAAACACTCGACCGGCGCGCCAAACATGGCCACTGAGCCGGCGGTGGGCTGTACTTCCATGAGTTTGTTGCGGGCCGCATCCACAGACATCCAGTTGAAGATGGCGCCCGCGTAAATGTTATCGCGCGTTTCACCCATGGTCATTGCCGTGTCCTGCGTCCGATGGCTGAAAATGGCGGTGACATAAAACCCGGGCGAACCGCGCAACATGGAAAAGTGAACATCCATCACGCCATTCGTGGCTGAAGTGCTCAACAAATCCATCTCACAGTAATTGCCTGTATTGGCGGCAGCCGAGTAGGTGAATGTTCCCGTGCCGAACCCCCCGGTTTCCCAATACAACTCTCCGCCGTCGGTCCCATTGGCAAGCAACTGATTGGTCGTCGCGACGCCGCTGTTGGTGTAGGTGTAATTGAGTTGATTGATCGTCGCGCTGCCCGTCGTACAGACAATGGACACAATCCCATTGGCCATGGTAACGGTGCCGTTTCCATTATTGACCAGGGTGACGTTCGGTCCGGCGCCGTTGCCACCGCCCGGAATATTGCCGCGCGTCCCGAAAGCCGCGCTCAGGCAACATACCAGGACCGCCAACCTGCGGACCAGCACCGCCCTATTGAACCAAACGATAGAAAACACACGGATTCGCCGGATTGATCGTAATGATGAAGTTCGTTGCCGAGCCGCTGCCGGTTACGTTCACCCAATTGGCGTCCAGGCCGCCGCTCAATGTATTGGTTTGCGCCTGCAGCACGTAGCCCAGATATGCCTGCGGCCATGACAGCGTCAATGTGGTGCCATTGATGCTATGTGAGATTATCGGAGGAAGGGCCGGAAGCCCGCCATTGGTCAGCGTGATGGAACCGTTCACGGCAAGGTAGTTTTGCCAGATATAATTCGTTGTGCCGGTCGGGTCTGTGGCCGGCAGCGAAACCGAGGTAAACGAAACCGGATGATTAAACAAGGTGAACGAAGCGCCATTGACCAGGCCCGGACCAACATTGGTGACGACCAGCGAGGCGGTCGAATTGCTGATCGTGAACGATGGCGCCGCCAATTCACTGCAAACCGGCGCATCCGTGCTGTCCAAATTCATGATGACGGCGCTCGCCAACAATGCGTTGCTCGTCACGTTCAAGACGCCGGTCGGTAAGCCAACGTTCAGAGTGGAGCCTGGGTCAGCCTGCAGGAATCCATTGAGTGTTCCAAGCCCGCTCAATGTTTGGTTCGGAACAACGTCAAAAGTGCTATTGATCACCGGCTCCTGGGTAGCGCCATTGGGCAGCGTGAAGCTCAGGTTGCTAATATAACCCATGTCTCTGGCATCCAGGACCGCGCCGGCTGATGCGAGAATGACATTCGGGGAATTGGTTATAGTCTCCGGCGCATCAAGCGCCAGCACGCCATTGCTCACGGTCGTTGAACCCAGGTAGGACATTTCGTTGGTTCCATAACCGACATTGGTATATGTGTAAAGGCCTACCACACTTATATTTGTGGTCAGGATACTGCCGCCGTTGAATGTTAACGTGCCCGTGCCCACCTTCAGCACGCTGTTCGTGTCAGTGATGCCGCCGCCGTATGCTGTGCTGAGATTAAGTCCGCCAATCTCGAATGTGGCGCTTTTGCCGCCGGCATTCCCCGTCGAAGTGGCCACGAGTTCGCACGAGGAATCGCCGCCGGACAACGCGCCAATCGGGAAAGTGGCGCCGGGCGTCCAGGCAATGTCAATGGTGCCGCAATACATATCCACGTTGGTGGTCATAATCACCATGGCATCAGGCAAACCATTGGTCAGGCCGAAACCAATATTGCCGTCTCCAATGGTCGTCGCGGACAGGATGAGTTGGCCCGAAAAGGCCGACCAATTGCCATCCACCCCGCCGCGCACGTAGGTCGTCACCAGGTTCAGCGCGCCGCTTCCCAGCAACGTGCTGTTGATATTGCCGCGTTGCGTGCCGTAGATCGTCACATCCTGACCTGCCGGAACGATGAGAGTGTTGGTCAAAGCCGTATAGGTCGGGGTGGTGCTGCTGCCTGTGTAGCCGGCCACGGTCAATGAGGTGTTGGTACCAAGCAACGTGATCGGGCCCGTGCCCGGCGCCAATAGGCTTTCAAACGTATTGACTGTAGCGTCGCTGCCGGGCGTGCCCAGGATCACCGACCCGTTGCTGATGACCATGCCACCGCCGAACGTGTTGTTGGGTGGCAGGCCTGTAACGGAATTTGTGGTCGGATTCAGCGTCAGGGCTCCCGGCCCGGTCACAAAAAGCTCGGTTTTGGCGCCGGTTGACCCGTGGTCCATGATTTGGCCGTTGAACGTCGTCGCCACCGTTTGCAACAGAGTCAACACGTTCGTTGTGCTCGTGGAAGTCGAACTGTTGGTGATGATTCCCTCGATGTTGTTCGCCTGGCCGGACAATGCATTCTGCGTCAAATTGAATCCACTCATGTCCAGGACGCCCGCGGACGTAAGACCGCCATCGAGGTTGAGATAACCCGTCGAACCCGAAACGTTGTTAGCATTCGGCAATTCATTATTGGCCGCAAGCTTGACGACGCCATTGCTGATATACGTGTTGCCCTGATAATCCAAACTGCTTCCAGCCAATGAAATCGTCGCCGATCCCAGGACGGCCAGTGTTCCCGCCCCGGTAACGCTATAGGGGAACGAGACCGAGCCGGACTGATCCAGGATCAGCGTGCCGTTATTGGTAACTGCCGAAGTGCTGCCCAGGCTGCCGGACGCGCCGCCTGTCCCTGCTTGCAATGTGCCCGCGCTAATGGTTGTTGGCCCGGTGTAACTATTATTTGCGGCCAATATCACCGTTGCAGACGCATTTTCAGTCAAACTACCTGTGCCACTGATGACGCCGGACACGGTATGAGGCGCGGCATCACCCTGCTCAAACACCAGCGCGCCGTTGTTCGTCACGTTTCCGCTCCCAATATCGCCAATCGAGCCGTTGCCGATTTGCAATGTTCCATTCTTGATCGTTGTGCTTCCGGAGTAAGCGTTGGCCGTTTGCATCACCAGGGTGCCTGTGCCGTCTTTTACCAGCACCGCATGACCTTCAATCCGGCCTCCTCCCGAAAGGGTTCCGTCCGCAAACGTGTAAGTGGCAATCGCCGTATTGCTCACGGTCACGGAGGTGGGTTGAACGTTGGTCATCAACTGGATCGTCGTGTTCCCTCCCGTTTCCGAATCATTGAATGTTACTGTGTCGCCATTGGTGTATGCCCATGGAGTGCTGCCGTTGAGCCAATCCGGGGTGCCGACTTCATCCCAACTGGCGCCTGTGCCGGGCCAGGTCAAGACGTCATGCGCGGTCGTCGCGACGTCCAGGTTGATTTGACCCGATGTCGAGCTGTCGAGCGTTCCCACTTGATTTCCCGTTGGGAAATTGACCGTGATGTTCGCCACCGATCCCGACAAGCTGGAATAGGTCATGAGCGTGTACTTGCCGTCAGGTATCGTGCCGATCACATTTACCTGCAACGTTCCTGTGTTTAGAGTGAGGGCGCCGGTGACCGCAATCAGGTCGTTCGAAGTCGCGGCGACGTCCATATAGAGCGTTCCACCGCTGACCGTAAAGCCGCCATCGATGGAAAGCGTGCCGGTAGCGCCGTTGGTCTGAGGCGAAACGGTGGTTTGAGGCGAGACCGTGACGACGCCATTGATTTGTCCTGACCCGGCGAGAATTTGGCTGCTGAGCGTACTTAAGTTGAGGTTCACTCCGCTCGACGCAGTGTCCAGGAGCGCCCCGCTCTTAACTATAATCGCGGCGCTGTTGGTCAGATACGTGCCCGCGCCCAGCGCCAGCGTCCCTTGCTGGACGACGGTGTCGCCGGAATAGGTATTGGTGCCATTGAGCGTGAGTGTCCCCGAGCCTGTCTTCGTGAGGCTGCCCGGGCTGTTATTCCCAATGGGATTGGCGTAGTTGACGGTGGATCCGGCCGTATTAATTGTTCCGCCGGCCGAGCCCAAAGTCACGGTTCGCGTGGATATATCATCGGAATTTCCGTTGTATTCGAGCGTGCCGCCGCCAAAGTTGATCCCGCTCGCGCCGAGGTTGGGAAGTGTGCTGAAGACGACCGTGCCTCCGTTGATGTTAATCCCGCCGGTGAATGAATTCGTTGTTTCCAATGTTACCGTGCCCGAATCCGATTTCGTCAACCCGCCCGAACCACTAATGCCGCCCGTGCCGGAAATGATATATGCATTATTGGCATTGCTGACCGTTACGGATGCCGGAACAGGGTTGGTATTCAGGGTCACCGTAATTGGCGACTGGCCGGAGGAGTTGTCATCGAAGGCAACGTTGTCTCCCAACCCGGCGAGTTGTTGATAGGTGGTTACATGTCCGAGGGCATCGATCCAGTTTGCCGTCTGGCCGATGTCCCAAACGCCGCTGCCGGTGTTCCAGGCAATCGGCTGGTCCACGTTGGTGACAACCAGGTCTACGAACAAATGCGTCACGTCGTTGGACAGATAGCCGAGGATGTGAGGCGGCAGAGTCAGGTTCAAAGCCGACACTCCTGCGCCGCCCAGGCTTCCGGTGTAGGCAATCAATGGATAAGTGTTGGCCGAAAAACTGCCGCTGAGCACAGCCACATTGACCGTCGAATTCAAGGTCAATGTGCTGGCGGCGGCCGTTACTGACAAAGGCGGAGTGGTGGTGCTGGGAACGATATTGTTGCTATAGACAAATTGGATACTGCTGCCCGCGTTGAAGGTCATGTTGGATTCGATAATCTGCGCATTGTTTGCATTCAGAAGAATGGTATTCGTTGCGCCGGAGAAAATGGTGATGGGAGAGGCGGCGGACGTGGCGCTGTTGGGCGCGGCCAATGTTAAATTGCCTCCATAAATATTGGCGGTCGTGAGGACAAAACTTCCGCCGTTATCCACTTCAAATGTTCCTTCATAGTTTTCGAGCGTGGCCGAGTTGCCATTATTTCCGGAAGCCGCTTGCAGCGAAACCAGGCCTGGTCCCATTTTGATGATATTCGCGCCGGCTGAGGACGCGTGCAGCGTGTTTGCCATGATGAATGGGGCGGCGGGATTGTTTTGAAATATCCGCATGTCATTGCCCGCGCCTGTGGGACCTCCGGCTCCCAGGATTGTCAGGCCGCCGCCGTTGTCCCAGACGGCCGAACCGCCAACATTGGTCGTAATCAGCCACGTGCCAACGGTAATGTTTCGGCCGCTGCTATGAATCAACTGCCACGCCGGATAGGTCACTCCTTTATAGGAGACTGTGCTCGCATAAATTTGCGGCTCGTTAATATAGATGGAGTTGAGAGTGTAGGTGCCGCTCGTTCTCCATCCAGTGCCAGGCGTATTCGTAACGTAGTCGGCACAGGCGAAATTGCCGTTCATTGTCGGGTTGGCGCCGCCTGCGGTGTCGATAGTATAAAGGCCTGAGATTGTTGAACCGCCCACTACTTGCAAACCCGAGCTGCCGCTTACCAGCCCAACCAGGTCGGTGTCATTCAGCGTCGCAAAATAACCGCTCGCCAGACTGGTTGAGCTGCCAAGCAGTTGATTGGCGACACCATTAGTCACATAAACGTTCGCCGTGCTGTCCGGCAGGTAAATTCGCAACGCACTCCCGGGCGTGTAGAGAAGGTTTCCGTCCAGCGAAAGCGTTTGGCCGGACGCTACCTTCCAGTTTTCCACGCCGTTCACAATCACGTTATTGCTGAGCGTCAGACTCTGGCTTGCGCTGGACATGTCGATGCCGTTGAGCCCCACAACCCCGACCTCGCCATTGGTCAACGTATTTCCGTCCGCCGTGGTGATCACGGGTCCGCCAGGGTTGAGAATTTGAATGCCCGCCCACGTCAGATTGCCTCCGAGCGGTTCAAGAAGCGGCGTGCCGGCTGTGCTGTTCCATACGGCGATATTATTCGCGCCGGGCACCGCGCTGCCTTCCCAGTCCGAGCCTGTAGCCAAACTCGTATAGCTGGGGGCCTTAATAACGGTGGACGTTTGCGCGCGAACGCTGAGCGCGCTTCCGGCCACGCTCATTGCAGCGGCAACGAGCAACACTTGCCGTGGCAGTGTATGCAGGCCTATGCGGGAAGACACGGGAATCAGGGTAGTTTTCATAAGGATTCGGGACGGTCAATCGTTACTGTGGGCAGAGCCTCCAACGTGGGCTTGCGTATGGGATTTTGCGCTCAAGTTCTTGTTTCCAATTCCGGACGCTCGCCGCAAATCCTTAAAAAAGAGCATTCTGCGACTAGAGTCACACTAATTGGCTTTGCCGGTCAATGTACCAGACCCGGCAGGGTTGAAAATCGCCAATACTGGCGATAAACATTTATCTTGCATCGCCATCATCAGGAGGAAATCCCCCGCGGAAAAAGGGGAATTGTCCCTTTCGATGACCAAAGTTTGAACTCGACACGCCAACCATGGCACGAACAGTGCCAATGAAAAATAAACGTTGGAACGCCTTCTCAGCTACGAACGCCTCTCATGCGAGGGAAAGCTCGCCTACATCAAACTGAACAACCAAATGCCTTGCCCACCTCGTGGCACTGTTCCGGTCAACCAGGGATGCCGTTAGGAAGCTCTTTCACTTCACGACATCCGGATCGCTTTCGGT
>DATJTK010000046.1:0-107432 GCA_035503455.1 Candidatus Sulfotelmatobacter sp.
CCGTTTTTGGCTTGGTGTCAATAACCTCACTAAATGTGAACTTATTGACACCGAAGCAAATGTCGCAAAACACCACGATTTTACTGGCAATCGGCTCCAAAATTTGAGCGCAAGACGCATTTTTGAGGTTGAAGCGTTGAAGCGTTGAAACGTTAAAAGGTTAAAACGTTGAAAAGGACGAAATGGATTCGAAAAATTTGAGTTCCTACTGCAAGCGCAGCAGGAAATATTCTTGTGGCGCGGACGGGCCGGTGTTCGTGAAGGAGAAATTGCCAGAGGAGTCGAAAGTATTCGTTGAAAGGATGGTCCAGGCGGCAATCGGCAGGGCGAGATTAGTTGTGGTCAAAACGCAATACGGCGCGCCGGGACTGCCGTTGGAGCCGGTCATCACCAAACTGTTTCCCTGGAATTGAACCGAACCGAAGATGGGCGCGGAGGGCGTCGTGACGGTGAGAATCACGTTCGTGGAAAGGGTCAGGTTTGCATCGACGGCGTTGATGGTGAGGGTGTATTGGCCGGGCGCGATGGAATTGGAGGCTACAATGGTCACGGTGGAAGCGCCGGCGCCGGCAATGGAATTGGGACTAAACGTGACGCCCGCGCCGGTTGGCAGACCGGAGAGATTCAAGGCCACGGTATCGTCGAAATAGTTCGTGGCCGTGATGTCGATAGTGAACGTGGCCTGATTGCCGGGGTTCACAGATTGTGTCAGCGGAGCGGCGGACAGCACAAAAGGCGCGTAGCCGATGTTGTTGACCGCAGCCGGGCCGAGGCGTTCTTTGAGTTGTTCCAGATAGAGGCTGTGCGGGCTGACGATGGTTCCCAGGGTATCGTAGATGCCGTCGTCGCTGTAGCTGCGCACGGAGCCTTCGCCGCCGATGGTCCAATTATATTGGTTGGTGGTTGTGCCGGGTTGTTCAAGATAGAACTGCGGAACGACGCAATTGTACATCACGCTGAAGCCCGCGCCCCAGCCCTGGCCGCTGCCGTCGTTGCCCCGGTTATTGATGGCCAGGTACGGTGTATAATCCGCATCGACGCCTTCGCTATCGGGGGCCATGTAGATGTTATCGTGGAGCGCGCCGGCGGCCCAGCGCTGGTGCGGTCCGCCGTTGTAATGCGTGCCCGAACAATTGAAATTGAGGAAGACGTTCGGCCCCGGCGTTGAGCCCTGCGTAACCATGATGTGATAATAGCCGCCATCGGAGGTGCATCGCTGGAACAGTGACTGTGCGCTGGACCCGCCGCACGTGTACGCGGCGGGTGCGTCCTCGGCCGAGCTCGTCGCTGGATTCGTATAGATGCAATCCTGGACGGTGCACCACTTGTCATTGATGTTTATGGCGTTGCCCCAGCCGGCCAGATAGACGTTCTTGATCCACGAGTTCTTGATGTTTTGATACGTGACAAAAACCCCGTTGAGAATGTTGCTGGGATAATCGGAGATTTGGCCGACGGCGCAAAGGTTTTCGATGCCGTCCTGCTGGATGCGCCCGGAATCGGTTACCTGATAGACCAGGCCAGTCGTCCAATCGGATTCAATGGGATTGCAGAGCGGCACGTCAAAGATGATTTGGTTTCCGTTCACTGCGGTGACCTGGCGTTCGAAGCAAAGGCCGGTGCCCGGCGTCCAGGGATTGGTCAACGTGTTCATGGCGATGGCATTGATCCAGGGCTGCGTCTGCGGACGTTGAATCACAATGGTATCACCGGCCTTCAACAGCGCGGACCCCGATGGATTGACGGGTTGATAACCGTTTGTGGTGACGTCGGAGACAAGCAAAGCGTTTATTTGCGTCGACCCGCTGGAATTGGTTGCGGAAAGCGAGAACGTCTGACTGCCGCCGGCGGCGGTAAAGACGCCGATGGAATATTGACCGACGCCGCCCGCCGCGGGAGGGACATTGTAGGCGAGGGTGGCTTGATTGTAACCCAGGACATTCTCTGTACGTCCGGCCTCGCTCCCTCCGCGAGGGTCGCTCACCCATACCTGCACCGCATACGTGTGTCCGGCCGTCAGATTATTCAATGTCACCGTTGCCACGACCGCGCCGCCCCATTCGCCGCCGGTCAATATGCTGCGATAAGTGGAGGACAACGCGCTGAAGGGCGCGTCCGAAGACGTGTAGCCGCCATAATAGCTGCCGATGCCGCCGATGCTGACATTGCCCGGGTTTGCGCTGGATGCTCCGGTGAAGGCGACGCCGTTGACCGTGGTATTGGCATTGGCCCAATCATAGGCGTAGAGCAAGGCGCCGTTGGTAAACACGTCGGAATCGCTTGAAATAGTCACGTTCGTGCCCCACGTAATGCCCCCGTTTATATGAACATTTGTCGCGCCCAACGGAACGTAGGGGTCCGTAATGGAGTAAGAATTTCCCACCTGGGTCCATGAGCCAGAACCGCCAACGGTAACCACGGTGCGAGAGGTTCCCGTCACGAGCAAGACCGTGCCGGTGTTCGTATTGTCGCCCGAGCCGCGCAACACAACGCCCCCGGCGCTGATGGAAAGTGTTCCCGCGACGGTGTACGTGCCGGGTTCCAATAAGACCGCGCCCCGAAAGCCGTTTGTGTCCGGAGTCAAGGCGCTCACGGTATTGATGGCGTCCTGAATGTTCGCCGTGTTGTCCCCGGCGACGGGGCTGATGGTCAGTTTAACCGGCACGGTCGGCAGGGGCACTCCGCCTTCCATGTAACCGGCGTAGGAAAAATCCGGCAGATGATTGCCCAAATTATCCGAATAATACGCCAGCAAATCATTCGTCCCGAAATGGACCCATTGCGCAGATGGCACCTGACCGGGCGGCGGGGGATTCACCGGCTGATAGCCTGTGGCCGTAACATCGGAGACGAGCAAGGCGTTGAGTTGAGTCGAACCACTCGCGCCGTTGGACAAGAGCGTAAAGGTTTGGCTGTCAGACGTCGCGGTGAACACGCCAATGGAATATTGGCCGACGCCGCCGGGGCTGGGCGGGACGTTGTAAGCCAGCGTCACCTGGTTTTCCCCCGTGGCGGCTTCTGTGCGGCCAGCTTCGCCGCCGCTTGCCCTGGGATCGCTGACCCAGATTTGCACCGCATAGACGTGACCGACGGTCAGATTGTTCAGCGTGACTGTGGCAGTGACGTTGGTAGTCGTGGCGTATTCGCCGCCGACAAGGATGCTGCGATAAGCGGCCGAGAGGTTGGCAAAGGGCGCTGACGAGGACTTAAAACCCTGATAATTGTTACCAATCCCGCTGATGCTGACGTTTCCGGCATTTGCGCTCGATGTTCCCGTGAAGGCAATGCCGTTGACTATATTATTGGTGCTGGCCCAGTCATAGGCGTAGAGCAACGTGCCGTTGGTGAATACGTCGGCATCGCCCGAAATGGTCACATTCGTGCCCCAGGTGATCGGTGAAGTCGAAAAACTTCCCACGGCCAAACTCACGGTATTTGTGTGCGAAACCGCGCCGCTGGAACTCACGATGGAAAGCACGTAGTTTCCGGCCGGCGTTGAACTGGATGTCTGGACCGAGAGAGTCACGTTCGACGAGCACACATTCAGCGCACCGCAATTGACGGCTGTGGCAGTAAAACTCGCGGTCGTGTTTGCAGGCAGGCCGTTCACCGCGAGACTGACGGTGTTGGAAAATCCACCCATCGGCGAGATTGCGAGCGGGTACGTGCCTACGGAACCGGCATCCACGGATTGCGAAGATGTAGCGGGCGTGACCGCGAATTCGAGGTATCGCCGGTTTTTCATGAATAGAATGGCCGCATCAATATCGGGGCTGCCGGTGTACCATCCATTTGTGTATGCAGCGCCGGCGACGATGTTATAAACCTGCGGATTCCAATCGGCGGTCCAGAGCCAGCCGCTGTAAATGGGGCTTTGTGTTCCCCCGGTTCCGTCCACGTTTCCGGCAAACGTATTTGTTCCCAGATAAATGACGTCGGCCATGGTATTGGCAAATGGGACCAAAGGCGCGAGTGTGAGTCCATAAGACGGGTTATTGAAGGCGCGCCAGACGCCAATCATGTCGTACTCGGCGTGAATCTCGGTCGCCTCCGGCGCGTCGCTCGTCGGATAGTAACCCCAATCATAAACGGGCTGGCCGTTGGTCGTGTAAGGATCGAAATGGATCATGCCACTGAGACAGACATTGATGTTGGTCTGGACGATGGCGTTGTATTCGGCGGCAAGGGTGGGATTATCGTTGAGCAGTTCGTGCGCTTCGGCCAGGCGTTGGAAACCGCTGGTGAACATCATTTGCCGGTTGATGGCATTCACGTTTTCGTCGAGTGCCACCCATGCGGCATTGGTGGGCGCGACGATCAGGCCCGTTCCCGGCTGGATAAACCACTTGAGAAAATATTCATTGTTTGCCGCGTCGGACGTGGCCAGGTAATTCGTGGCGCGCTGGAGATAGGTCGCGCCGTAACCGTATGGATCGCCGTCGGGAACGGTGAGGTTCCAAATTCCCGGGTTTTGCAAAATCAATTTCGCGCAAAAGGCCATGTGCCCGATGACGTCCTCGGTTTCGCACCCGCAATATTGAGACTGGTCGTCGTTGGTGTCGGTGGGCCAGTTTGGACACCAGACTTTGTCGATGAGCCCCGTCCACATCACGCGTTGCCCGCCGTTTGTGGCGGCCATCAAATCGTTTCGTTCCGAGGCGCAGGTGTCGGCCCAGCTAATCATGAGGTTCAAAATCGTCATGTTGCTGGAGACGATGAACATGTCGCCCATCGCTTCGAGGTCGCGTCCGCCATCGCCGTCGGCCCAGGCATTGTGACCAGTGCCGGTGAGCGCGCCCCAGGGAGTGGGCGGAGGCGTCTGGCTCTGCATGTAGGTGATGAAGGAGCTGATTTCGGATGAGGTAACGGGACCACTCAAGCTGCTGATGGAGAGGGATTGGCTATGGGCCACTATCGCAAACAAATAAAGCACTGCGCACACTGCGAATGCGGAATGCGGAATGCGGAACGCTTCAACGTCTTTTTCAATTATTTGTGCTGCTCAGTATATAGAACTGTTTCGGACTGCCCGGGGAGACGGCGTTGGTCTCGATGAAGCTGAAGTTATTGGCGCCTGACGCGACGTTCGTATCAATGCAAGTCCATTGATTCAAGGGCAGGAGCAAGTTCGTACTCGTGAGCAGATAATATATGGCCCCGGCCTGCGCATTGGTTCCGCTGATAGTCGCATTCAGTCCAGAGAGGCTAAAGCCTTTGATGACGGGCGGGACAGTGGGCGGGAACGAGCCGCCGGAAACGACACTCAACGTGGCTGTGGCAGGATTCCAATTCCAGGCCAGGCCCGGGCTCAATGCGGGCAGATTGGTCGCGGTGAACGCGCCGGAAATGCTCGATGCTTTGAAGAGCGTGAAGCTGTTGCTCAAAGCGAGCGTGCCACTCAAGTTGGTGACCGCCAATGTGCCGTCGTAAGTGATGGCGGCGGCGCTCAACACGCTATTGGTCAGGGCGGCCGCGTTGATCGTCATTTCGGCACTGGCGTTGGCGGCCAGGGAAACGTCGCCGGTGACCGTGAGAATGCCATTGGTCCCCGCGACACCGGGCGCAATTGCGCCGCCGGCAAGGACGGCTACATTGCCGCCCACGCTGCCGGTGCCGGCGAGTGTGCCGCCGTTTTCAACCGTTGTTCCGGACGTATCGGCCACGGAACCGTTTACGGCGAGTGTGCCGTTGCTTACTACGGTGGGACCGGTATAGGTGCTTGCGGCTGTCAGCGACAGAGTGCCGGTACCCTGCTTGATCAAGCCGCCGTCCGGTGTCGCGCCCAGGGCGCTGCCGTGTTGCAGTGGTTCCAGGACAGTGATGTTGAAGTTCGAGCTGTCAATGATCGCGCCACCGGCCTGCACGATGCTGGTGATGGGAATCACAGGCGCTACAGTGCTGCCCTGGTAAAAGGTGGTCGAGCTGGCCGAGGCGCGCAGTGTTCCGCCGTTGAAATTAAACGTCGCCGACGGAGTACTGCCGTTGGAAGCGGGTCCGGCCTGGGAATTGGCTACGGCCGTTCCGATGCGGCTGGCGACAATGTAGCCGCCGTTGAGATTGATTACGCCTACGCTGCTAAACGTGTCGCCTTGCGCATTGCGGGAGACGTCGATAATACCGCAATTGAGCGTCCCCTGACCGGTCAGAGTCAGTGTGCCGTCCCCGCGGCTGGCCACGTAGAACGTTCCCGCATGGTTCGCCGTTTCCGTGCCCAGGTTGATTGTGCCCGAGCTGATATTGACCACGGAAAGTTCATTGGTGTTGCTGCCGTTGGCGCCCTGGAAGTAATCCGAAGCGACAGACCCAATCGGCCCGAGATTCATAATTCCTCCAGCCACATTGACGATGCCGGTGGAATTCACCGCCTGGGCCGTGTTCAATGTGTTCAGGGACAGCGTCCCATTGGTGATATTAAGCATGGCGTTGGCGCCGTTACCATCGCCAAGCTGGCTGTCCGCAGGACCGTTATGGAAAGTTAGGCTGGTCAGAGTCGGAGCGCTTCCGGCATTGCCGAAGTTGAATGTGCCGTTGGTGATTTGCAGCGACCACGGGATTGTCATGGGCGTGGACGAAGAATTATCGACGAGCGTCCAATCCGAGTTGGCGCCGGTCAGGCAGAGCAGGTTTGTGCCATTGGCGTTGAGCGAATACAAGAGGTTGGTGAGAATTCCAGTGCCGGTCAGCGTCAGATAGTTAGTCGTTGCGGAAGCGGTATTGGTCACTCCGCCGCCAATGATGATTGGACCAGCCGCGCCGCTAATCGTTTGGGCGGTGCTGAATTCCAGCGGGAGATCAATCGTCTGGACGGATGTGGAATCGTTCACAATGTTGCTGCCGATGAGAGTAATGGCATTGCCGTTCAGGATAAAGGCGCCCGAGCTTGCGAAGAAGGCGATGTTCCCGTATTGCGCGCCGGCCGTGGTGTCGTTGGTGTTATTGAGGCGGTTATCGCCGCCGAAGTATAACAAATCGCCGGGCGCCAGGGTGCTGCCGCCCCAGTTGGCGGGATCGCTCCAATCGCTGTCCGTTGTGCTGCCGCCGTTCCATTGAGGCGGGCCGCTGGCGACCACGAGGTTGACCACACCCTGCGTGCTCGTATCGATCGTGTAGGTATAGCCGCCGGAATTGACCACGTTGAAGGCTGAGTTCAGGCTCAACGCGCCGGCATAGGTGAATATCGGGTAGCGCGCGCCGGTTTGCAAAAGGCCCAGCGGATTCACATTGATGGTGTTGCCATTGACGGTCAATGCGCCGGTGACGGCGATCATGTCATTGCTGCCGGTTGCGGTGCTTGAGCTCAAATCAAATGTCACGGTCGCGCCGTCCAATATCAGGTTGTTGACCGTCATGGTTCCCACCACGCCCGCGGCCCCGGGATACATCGGGCCGGCGGCGTCCAGGGTGCAATTGAAATAGCCATTTCCGCTAATTGCGCCGGGGAAGCTCGGCCCGACCTCGGCGCCCAGCACCTGGCCATTCACGGTGAGCGAACTGTTAGCGTACCTCGATTCGATGGTGAGAGAATTGCTCAAAACACCATTCACAAAAACCGCCGTGGGCGTATTCAGATAGATGCCCCCCGCAAAGTTGGGGCTGTTGCCGTTAAAATAGATGTTGTTGGAGCTAATCTCGGTGAAAATCATGCCGTTGCCGGTCAATGTATTGCTGAGCACGAGCGCCGTTCCGGCGACGTTAAAGTAGTTGTCTCCGCCGGCAACGTTGGTGACGTTCATCGGGCCGATAATGGTGCCCGTGCCGCTGCTGTTCATGAGCGTTCCGCCGTCATTGAATACGATGACTTTGTTGATCTGGTTTGTCGGAGCGAACAGTTCGAAGGTCGCGCCACTTTCAATCGTCAGCGTATCCGCGGGATTGCCCAGGCCCGTGGTGTTGCCGGTGAATTGCAGGTCGCCCTCCTGGATGTCGATGTTTCCCAACGCAGGATCCACGCTGGCGGAGACCAGTCCGAACACGCCAGTGCCGCCTCCTCCGGTTTCGATGAGATTGTAGGGCTGTCCGCCGGTGCTTAGAACGGCGCTGCCCGGGTTGCCTGCCTCTCCGGCCGGCGAGCGCAAATCGAAGCGATTGCCCGTGATGCCAATCGTCGTGTTGCCTGTCAGAGTGAGGTTCGTCAGACCCACGTCATTCGGCGGGATGTTGGCGCTGCTATTAATAACGGCGCCATTGCCGGCGCCTGCGCCCTGGACAATGACAATGCCGCCGGCTGTATTTCCGTCGAGATCCAGCACCGAGCCATTGGAAATCGTGGTCACTGGAGCGCCGCTCAAAGCCAGCGCATTGCCCAGTTGCAGCGTGCTGTTGCTGGTCACGAGGATGCTTCCGGAAAATGAGTTCGTCCCGTCCAATTGAAGCGTATCGCCGCCTTCCTGCGTGAGTTGGCCCAGGCCGGAAATGTCGTTGTACAGGCCGGAATCGTGGGCGCTGAGGTTGAAGACCAACGCGCCATTATTGGCAATCGCGCCCCCGCCAACTGAACCGCGTCCGTCGCCCAGGCCCACCTGCACCGTGCCGCTATTAATGTTGAAACCGCCGGTAAAATTATTGCCGCCCGCATCGTCCAGTATCAAAACGTTCGTTCCCTCCTTGGTTAACGATGTTGCGCCGCTGATTTCCCCGCCGCCAACGCCGCCCGCGCCCAGGTTATAAATCAGGACACTGTTGCTCACCGTCATGATGCCCGGCGTCAGGGTTCCAATGAGGTAAACGTTGGTCTGGCCCGGAGCGGAATCGTCGAACGTGACAATGTCGCCCTGGCTGTAAGTCGTGGGCGATCCGCCGTTGGTTTCCCAGTTCAGGGAAGTTTGGACGTCCCAGTTGTTCGGATTGCTCGGGTCGGCGCCAATCCATTTCACCGTTTGCGCGGGCATCGGACCGGTCGTCAGCACCAGTTCCACAAGCCCGGCGACATTGGCGATGTAACCGGCGAAGGGCGTTGACGAGGACGGCAGGGAGCCCAGCCCGATGTTATACGTCCCGTTCAACGTCCCGTAATTCACCAGCGGAAACCGTGACGGATAACCCGTGATCACGGGCAATGACGCGACGTTGATAATGTTGGTCGTCCCACCGAGGCTTAACGTGGTTGTGATTGCGTTGGTCGTTGGATTTTCGGGAATGGAGACGATTATTGTCGAATTGCTGAGCGAAAGGGATGGACTAACGGCGGGAACGGTGAGACCGGAAAGGTCCAGAGTCCCGTTGCTGACCACAATTACGCTTTGGGCCAGTGACGCATTACCGGTCAGCGCAAGCCCGCTTGCGGCCACGAAGGTGGCGCCGCTATAGCTATTGCTGGCGTCCAAAGCCAAAGTGCCGCCGCCGATCACTGTCAAACCGAAACCGCTGCCGCTGACCGGGCCGAACGTCAGCGTGTTTGCGTTTACGGTGATCGTGGGTGAAACGGTCAAAGCAACGGGCGCAGAGCCAAAGCTCAGACTGCTGCTGCCGGTAAAAGTGAAATTCCCGCCGATGCTGACACCGCCGGCGCCCATGTTGGCCGTAATCGCGGAACCGCTGGTATTGTCAAGGGACCCGCCGTTAATCGTAAGATTTTTTCCAGAGGGAAATCCTGCAAATGCATCGGCGGATGCGCTGTTCGAAAAAACGAGCGCGCCGGCCGTGAGGGTGTAGCCGCCCGTGAAATCGTCTTTGCTGGGCAGGCCGGCGCCCAAAACCACCGTTCCTCCCGGCATATTTTGAGTGATCAGCCCGGTGGAATTGAGACCAACCGGTGTTTGGAATGCGATCGTGCCGCCGCCGTTGAGCGTCACCGTTTGGTTGTCGAAATTAAGCCCAAGAGAATCCCAATCCACGTCCTCGATGAGCGTTGATCCCTGGGCAACGATATCGTTGTGGCGGCGTCAAAATAATCATTGTCCGCCCCATTGAAAGTCACAACCGTGTTCGTGCTGCCGATGATGATGCTCGCGCCTCCGCTGCCGGTTAAGTGCGTGCTCGCCGAATAGTTGAAATTAATCGAGAAAGCATAGCCGTTATAATCGGAGGCGTTCTGGCCAATACACATCGCATCGGATGCGGCGTAATCAGCCAGCGGCGTGGCAGTTTCCGATGTGGTGTTCCAGTATAAATTATCCAGGCCGTACGACCCGCCGTTTACCACCGATGCGACGTTTAAAAAATTGGTCGTGGCGGCCATGGCGGACTGGGTCATGGTCGCAATGCCAAAAGCCATCACGGTGGCAATGACAGGAATTTTGAGACAAGTCATTTTCATGTTTGTTTGGGTTCCAGTTACGGAATGGGTTTAACAGGCTTTTAAAAGTTTCCCTGAAACAACCAGTGTTGGAGACAGTAATTGTAATCGGAATCGGCCGGAGTCGGCGTGGGGCTGCTGCCAAATTCATAGACCTTGCCCTCGGCCCCCTGTTGCCCCCAATAAATAACTGCCGGATCGAGCCATTTATGATATTCCACGTGGCCATCGGCAAAGCAGAACGTATTGACGTCGCCGTGATACATCGCGTAAATGTCCACAAAGGTGATGCTACTCGGGCTGCTCCAAACCATTTCGAAGGTTCCCAGGTTGTATCCGCGTGAATCCGATTGTTCGACAAACGCAAATGTTTCCGACGGCCTTCGCACCTGGGACATCTTTTTGAAAGGCACTTCATTCCCCGATCCACCGCCGCCAAAATTATCCGTTTTCGCGTAGCTGTCATAGGCCCAGCCGACGGTGTTGCCGCTTCCGATAGGAAGTGTGAGCCTTGTATCACCGGGACAATGATATATGCCGGTGTTTTGGGCGTACTGCCAAAGCAAATTGGTTTTGGTCTGCAAATCGGCTGTAACGTTCTTTAACGCCGAGGCCTGCGAAATCCAAATCGCGGGATCGGGCGGTCCCCAAAATCCACCAGCGTCATTGATTCCGCCGGTGGCATCCTTTTGGTTAAACGCGGCGTCGGGCATGATGTTGTCGTTGAAATCGGTCACGTACATGATTGTGGCCTCGCCGATTTGCTTCTGATTATTCAGGCAACTTGCCTCGGTGGCCTTGAGTTTGGCCCTGGACAACACAGGGAGCAGAACGGCAGCCAGTATCGCGATAATCGCGATAACCACGAGCAGCTCGATTAACGTAAAGCCCGCTACATCTCGGCGTTTCGTTCTCAGGTCCATATATGAGGGATTGACTCAAGTTTTCCATAAGCCCTTTTGAATGACAATTGAACGTTTGTTCTATGGGGAAAGGGGGAATCGTCCTCGAAAATTGATGTGCGATGACAATCATCTCAGCGCCCGTAAAAGGCCTCCGTTTATTCGAAAATCCATTCCCGAGGACGAGGATGAGAACGATAAGTTTAGCTACCTCACACCTTCCTCAAACACTCCAAAACCCTTTCCGGCGATATGGCGGCAAGACACTGAGCATCGCGCTGGCAAACGGCAGAGTGCACGTCGCAACGGCAGGCATCGCCGGTGAGTGACTGATGACGCGGGCCGATCGGCGCCCATCGCTCGGGCGAGCTGGGGCCGAAGAGCGCAATCGTAGGCACACCCAGGCCGGCCGCAAAATGAAGCGGGCCGGTATCACCGGAAATGAAAACCGCCGCCCGTTGCAGGACAGCGAGGAACAGCGGCAGATCGTCGATCAACGGCAAAATATCCGCACCCGGCGCAAGTTTTGACAGTTCGCTCATGAGCGCTTGCTCGCGTTCACCGCGCGCGGTAGTAAAGACCAGCTTCCGGCCGTTTCCGCTGGCCAGCTGGTCCAACGCCGCCCAATGCCGCAAGGGCCACTCTTTTTTAGGCTGGCTCGAGGCCACATGACAAATCACCGCGTCGTCGCGGGGTAATATTTTTTTCGCCGCATCAGCCAGGGCGGGATCGGCGCGAATTTCCGGTTCAAGCGAGCGCGGCGGCGGAACATTCCAGCCGGACAACAGATGAACCAGGCGCGCGGATTCATGGACCGTCGTTGGTTCAGGCCGGACACGGCGATTGTAACAGAATTTGCGGCCCCAGAACCCGCCGCTTTCGTCCCAGCCAAGCCGTTCCTTTGCGCCAATCAACAGGCTGGCAATCGCGCCGCGGTCGTTGCTGGCGAAATCCACGGACCGCTCGAAACGTTCGCCTCGCAGGGCGCGAATTATCGGAACGGTTTGCGAAAGATTGCCGCGCCCGCGCCGCCGCGGCATCGGCCAAACACGATTCAGCCAGGGCAGGTGTGTGACAATGGGCGCGATTTCTTCCGGCGCCAGCAAGTGCAACTCCGATTGCGGAAATTGTTCGCGAAGGGCGCGCAAGGCGGGCGTCATCAACACCGCATCGCCAAAATATTTGAATTGAATGGCCAGGATTTTTGACATGACTTCGTTCGCGCCGAATTTTCACGATGATGTTTTGCAATGGTATTGAAAAGCCAGCGCTTTTTGCATAAAAACCACTCCAAGAGGCAATCGCGAAATGGAAGGTTCATAACCAAATTCGATTTGCTGGACGGTGAATCAGTCTGTAGCATCGTCAAACACAGTATGAAAATCTTCATTACCGGCGGCGCCGGTTATCTGGGCTCAGTTTTGACGCCGGCTCTCCTTGCCCTCGGGCATGAAGTCACTGTACTTGACAATTTTTACTTTAACCAAAACAGCCTGCTGGACTGCTGCCAATACGAAGATTTCCGTGTCATTCGAGGTGATTGCCGGGATGAAGCGCTGGTAAAACCGCTGGCGGCCCAGGCCGATCTGATTATTCCACTTGCCGCGCTTGTCGGCGTTCCCCTCTGCAATACGGATGCCATTGCCACAAAGTCCACCAATCAGGATGCGGTCGAGATGTTGTGCCGCCTGGCCGGAAAACAACAGTGGATCATTATGCCCGTGACCAATAGCGGTTATGGTATCGGCGACAAAGGAAAATACTGCACAGAAGATTCCCCCCTGCGCCCTCTCTCCACTTACGGAATCACCAAGGTAAAGGCCGAGGAAGCGGTATTGTCCCGTGAAAACAGCATCAGTTTCCGCCTGGCCACAGTATTTGGAACGTCGCCGCGCATGAGAGTTGACCTGCTGGTAAACGATTTCGTCTATCGGGCAGTCCATGACCGGGCGGTGGTCATTTTTGAAGGGCATTTTAAGCGTAATTACATTCATATTCGCGACGTAACCCGCGCCATTCTGCATGGCATCACTCATTTCGAAAAAATGAGAGGGAAGTGTTACAACGTCGGCCTGGACGACGCAAACCTTTCCAAACTCGAACTCTGCGCCGTGATTCAAAAGCATCTGTCGAAATTTGTGTTTGTCGAAGCGCCAATCGGGGAAGACCCGGACAAGCGGGATTATATCGTCAGCAATGCACGAATCGCCGCAACGGGATTTAAACCGGAATGGGGCCTTGATCGTGGGATACAGGAGCTGATTAAAGGCTTTACCATTCTGCGAAACTCGATTTATTCGAACGTTTAAGACCCGCCGTGAGCATTTTGCCCGAACACACCACCGCCGTTGTGCTGGCAGGCGGCTTCGGCAAACGTGTCGAGCGTTTGCTCCCGGATATTCCGAAACCCATGGCGCCCGTCGCAGGACGGCCGTTCGTGGAATGGATCGTCCATTATTTGGCGGCGCAACGGATTCGCAACATTATCCTGTCCACAGGCCATCTGGCCGAAGTCATCGAGCGACACTTTGCCACGCAACCGGTAAAGAATGTACAGGTTCAATGCATACGCGAAACCAGTCCGCTTGGGACCGCGGGCGGGTTTCTCAATGCTATTCGGGAATCGCAAAGCCATCCTGTTGCGTGGTGGGTGCTGAATGGCGATTCACTTGCGCTCGCGTCGCTGGTGCCGCTGATTCAATCGCTGAATGTGCCGGATACGGACGGTGCTATTCTTGGCGTTCCGATGGCAGACGCCTCGCGCTTTGGAACTATTCAACAAAATGCCCAGGGCGACCTCACCGCCTTCACCGAGAAACGGCCCGGCGCTGGAATTATCAACGCAGGCGTTTATCTATTTCGCGCATCCACCGTTGACCAGTTCCCAACTAAATTTCCATTGAGCTTTGAGACGGACGTCTTCCCTGCGCTCGTTGCCCGGCGTTCCCGAATAAAAGTTTGCGTGACGAACGCCGATTTTTTGGATATAGGCACTCCAGAGTCGCTTCCTCTGGCCGGCGAATTTATCCAGCGGAACCGAAAATTTTTTGAGTCATGATTATCAGCCGCACTCCTTACAGAATCTCATTCTTCGGCGGTGGGACCGATTACCCGGCATGGTATCGGCAGCACGGCGGGGCCGTGCTCGCGGCGACAATTAATAAATATTGTTATCTGACTTGCCGCTACCTTCCGCCATTTTTTGAGCATCGCATCCGGGTGGTCTATTCGAAAGTTGAGATATGCCAAAAATTGGAGGAAATCGCCCACCCGGCGGTACGTGAAACGCTGCGTTATTTAAAAGTCAGGCGAGGCGTCGAAATTCATCACGACGGCGACCTTCCCGGCCGCAGCGGCATGGGTTCCAGTTCCTCATTTACGGTTGGTTTGCTTCACGCGTTCCATGGGTTGCAGGGAAGGGTCATCGGCAAAAAACAACTTGCCGCCCAGAGCATATACCTGGAGCAGGACGTTTTACGCGAGGCTGTCGGTTCCCAGGACCAGGTCTGCGCAGCCTATGGCGGCATGAACCGGATCCATTTTCTTCCAAATGGCGATTTCTCCGTCCAACCACTGACCATTTCGCGCCAGCGGCTGGCGGAATTGAACTCTCACCTGATGTTGTTTTACACCGGCATCAAACGCACGGCCTCCGACGTGGCTTCGACCTTTGTCAACGGCATGGACAAACGAAGCAAATCGCTGAACCGGTTGCTGGACTGCGTCGAGGAAAGCTGCCGGATCCTGAACAGCAAGTCGGATATCAAAGCTTTTGGCAAACTGCTGCACGAGGGTTGGCTGGCCAAGCGCGAGTTAAGTGACAAAATTTCCAATTCATCCGTGGACGCGATGTATGATGACGCCCGCGCCGCGGGCGCGATAGGCGGCAAATTGCTCGGCGCCGGAGGGGGCGGATTCGTCCTTCTGTTCGCCCCGCCGGGACGCCATGCGACCATTAGAAAGCGTCTCAGCCGCCTCATCCACGTGCCGTTTCAATTTGAATTTGGCGGCAGCCAGATCGTTTTTTACGATCCTGGAGAAGATTATTCCCGCCATGAAAAAGCCCGAATGCGGCAACGCATCGACTCGTTCCGGGAATTGGATCCTGCTTCACCGATGGCGTCAGCCTGACAATTCGAGCCGCCTTGTTTTCCGCGCCGACAGCCATCCGGTCAAAAACTTGAAGATCCAGCGATACCGTGACATCAGGATTTCCTGCGGCAAAAATCGTCGTATGCAAGCCGAACACCCTCTTCAAGACCCACACGCGGCTTCCAGCCCAGCGCAAACAGATGCGAACTGTCCACTAATTTTCGAGGGGTCCCGTCCGGCTTTGAAGAGTCCCACACAATCCTTCCTTCAAAGCCAACGATTCTGGCGACGGATTCGGAAAGTTCCCTGATAGTAATTTCCGACCCTGACCCAACGTTGACAAAATGTTCTCCACTGTAGTTTTCCATCAGAAAGAGACACGCGTCCGCCAAATCGTCGGAGTAGAGAAATTCGCGGATGGGCGAACCGGTCCCCCAGCAGACAACTTCGCCAGCGCCTGTTTTTTTGGCCTCGTGAAATTTGCGAATCAAGGCCGGCAGCACGTGTGAATTCTGTAAATCGTAATTATCGTTTGGTCCGTAAATATTGCTGGGCGTGACACTAATAAAGTCGCACCCGTATTGTCTGCGGTAGGATTGGCACAATTTGATTCCCGCAATTTTTGCAACCGCGTACCATTCGTTGCTGGGCTCCAGCGCCCCTGTCAACAGCGCTTCTTCCTTCATAGGTTGCGGCGCGAATTTTGGGTAAATGCAGGCACTGGCGAGGAACAGGAATTTTTTCACGCCGGCCAAATGCGCCTGGTGAATGAGATTGTTCTGAATTTGCAGGTTCTCGTAAAGAAATTGAGCCGGATACGCATCGTTTGCCTTAATGCCGCCGACCTTTGCCGCGGCATCGAAAACGTACTCCGGTTCTTCCCGCGCGAAAAATTGACTGACGGCTTTTGCGTCCAGCAAATCCAACTCCGACCGTGTCTTGCCAATCAGCCGGGTGAAACCGTCTTGCTGCAATTTTCTCCAAATGGCACTACCCACAAGTCCACGGTGGCCGGCAACAAAAATTTTGGCGTTCTTATCCACAATATGGTTCGTTTGACATGGCATTTAGAAATGGAACTGCCTCTCCGCCTGGAACCGGGGGGAATACAGCTCACAAAACCGTTGCCTCGCCGCTAGAAAAGCTGGTTACGCGGAATATTTTGCGCTGTTACGCGCGTTTTGCAAGTATTCAATCCATGGATCTTAAATGGCCCCTGATGAAGAATAACTTCGACCGCAGCGACCTCGCCGCGGTCGCGGAATACCTGCAACAGAACGACCCGATACTCACGCATTCAAAAAACGTCGCTGCGTTTGAACAGGAATGGAGTGCCTGGCTGGACGTCAAACACAGCGTGATGGTCAATTCCGGCGCCTCCGCCAATTTGCTGACCATGACGGCATTGCGGGAACTTCGCGGGCCGGGCGAAGTGATCGTGCCGCCGTTGACGTGGGTTTCCGACATTGCCAGTGTCCTACAATGCGGGCTGAAGCCGGTTTTTGTGGACATCGACGCCCGGACCCTTGGAATGGATACCGAACAGGTGCTCAATGCCGTCACCAAAGAAACCCGGGCCGTTTTTTTGACGCATATTCTCGGTTACAACGCTCTGACGCGACGAATGGTGGAGGAGCTGGCCAAACGCAACGTGCCGCTCATCGAGGATGCTTGTGAATCACACGGCGCGACCTTCGAAGGCCGCCGCGTGGGAAGCATCGGCTGGATGTCCAATTTTTCGTTTTATTACGCTCACCACATGAGTACGATCGAAGGAGGAATGATTTCCACCAATGATTCCGACCTCTACCAGACTATCCGGATGTTGCGCTCGCACGGCATGGTCCGTGAAGTGACTTCGCCGGAAATGCGCAGTTCATTCCACCAAAAGTTTCCGGACTTGAATCCGGATTTCATCTTCGCCTTTCCGGCGTTTAACGTGCGCCCAACGGAAATTGGCGGCATCCTCGGCCGGTCGCAACTTAAACGCCTCGACGCCAATAACGTATTGCGCACGAAAAACTTGGATCTATTTCTTGGCCATCTTGATGCCTCGAAATATCAAACCGATTTCGCGGTGGAAGGCAGCAGCAACTACGCCTTTACGCTCGTTTTGCGCGAGCCGAACGCCGCACTTTGGAGCAAGGTGGAAACGGCCTTGCGCAGCCACGGCGTGGAATTCAGGCGCGGATTGTCCGGCGGCGGCAACCAACTGCGGCAGCCGTATCTCAGACGGCTGTTCGGCGAACATTACAAACTCTTCCCCGTCTGCGATCACGTGCATTTTTATGGCTGCTACGTCGGCAATTATCCTTCGCTGGAACCGGAAAAAATCATCAGGCTTTGTGAGTTGTTGAATGGACTGTAATGAAATGAAGCTTGTATTTCCGTGGGTGGTCGTGAAAGCTATAGTTTTGTTAAGTCTCAATGGACCACCAAATGATTAAGAGCAAAGATGAAACCGCTGTTCTGCCCGACGCGCCTGGAAGACAAAGCTCATGGCAGCCGCAGTCGCCGGCGCAGTTGACTGCGGAAGAACTGGTAGCATTCGAAACGGAAATTGCTGAGACGTTTAACGCCGGTAAAATCCGCGCGCCCGTTCATTTATATTATGGGAATGAGGCGCAAATGATTGAAATTTTCCGTGACGTAAAGCCTGACGACTGGGTTTTTTGCTCATGGCGAAGCCACTATCAATGCCTCCTCAAAGGAGTTCCGCGCGAGGAGGTCAAAGCGGAAATCCTGGCCGGCCGTTCCATTTCGCTGTGCTTTCCAAAATACCGGATCGTTTCGTCAGCCATCGTGACTGGCGTCCTGCCGATGGCCGTTGGCGCGGCCATGGGCATCAAAAGGCGCGGTGAAAACTCGCGGGTGCATTGCTTCGCCGGTGAGATGACCGCTGAGACGGGGGTTTTTCACGAATGCCTCAAGTACGCGACCAACCATGAGCTGCCCATCCGGTTCATTATCGAGGACAACGGAAAGTCTGTCTGTACCGATACTCGCGAGACATGGAATCAGCCGGTGCTGACGCACGAAAACAGCCGGCATCCGCTGGTTGTTTACTACAAATATCAGTCAAAGTATCCCCATGCCGGCGCCGGTGTCAGGGTCCAATTCTGATATGAAATATTTCGATGAACTGTGCCGGGCGATGGAATACCTGGCGCGCGACCCACGAACCATGTTTCTCGGCCAGGCCGTGGCGTGTCCGGGTACTGCCATGACCAACACCCTGAAAAATGTACCGCGCGACAAATTGCTGGAATTGCCGGTGACCGAGGAAATGCAAATGGGCATGTCCACCGGCCTCGCGCTCAATGGTTTTGTTCCAATCAGCGTTTATCCCCGCTGGAATTTCTTATTGCTCGCGGTCAATCAGATCGTCAATCACCTGGACAAGTTACCGATGATTTCCGGTTACCGGCCAAGGGTCATTATTCGAACCGGCATCGGGTCGGAGCGGCCGTTGCATCCCCAACACCAGCATGTCGGTGATTTTACAGAAGCATTTCGTCTGATGTGCCGGACAATTGAAGTCATCCGGGCCGACGAGCCCAGGCAAATTTTCCCGGCGTATCAAAAGGCCCTGGAACGCGAGGACGGCCGCAGCACGATCGTTGTTGAATACGGCGACTACTACAACGAGAAGTAAAATGGCTGCTGTATACTCTTCATGAAGCCATGAACCGACCGCTGGATGTTCTTTTCGTCAATGCCGATTCCTCGGCCCAGGCTTACCAGGAATTGAGCAAGGATTTCTCCGCCATCGAGCCGCCCACCTGGGCTCTATTGCTGGCGCAAGCCTGCCGGTCAAATGGATTCGGCGTGGCCATCCTGGATTGCGGCGCGGAACGGCTTTCCGAAGACGAGGCGGCGCGCCGCATTGGCGAGTACAAGGCGCGGCTGGTATGTTTTGCCGTCTATGGGCAAAACCCAAATTCCGGCACGACCAACATGGCCGGCGCGACCGAACTGGCAAAAAGGCTGAAATTGGCGCACCCCGAAGCGAAAACCTGCTTTGTCGGTTCGCATACCAGCGCCCTGCCCATGGAAGTCCTTTCCCTGCCGGCAGTCGATTTTGTTTTGTTGAACGAAGGCGTTTACGCCATCCAAAACCTGCTCCGAACCGATTTGCAGTCCGGGTTGGACCGTGTAAACGGTATCGGCCATAAATCAGGCGGCGGGCCCGCCCTCAATCCCCCGGAACGTGTGGTTCCAACCGACCGCATGGATATAGACCTGCCCGGTTATGCCTGGGATTTATTGCCATATAAAAGCAAACCCCTAGACCTCTATCGCGCCCATTTCTGGCACGCCGAATTCAATCATGACCTGCGCACGCCTTTTGCCGCCATCTACACATCGCTCGGCTGCAAATTCAAATGCGACTTTTGCATGATTAATATTGTCAACCGCGTGGACAATTCTGACGGCGTCGCTTCAGCCAATTCGCCGAACATGCGTTTTTGGTCGCCTCAGTTCATCCTTAAGGAATTCGAAAAACTCGCGGGCATGGGCGTCAAATCGATTCGCGTCTCCGACGAAATGTTCTTTCTCAACAAGAATTACTTTGAGCCACTCGTGGATGGACTGGCCGAGCGCGACCTCGGATTGCGCATGTGGACCTATTCCCGGGTGGACACCGTCCGCGCGCAATACCTCGAAAAATTTCGCAAGGCTGGAATCAACTGGCTCGCCCTGGGAATCGAAGCCGGAAACCAGACTGTCCGCCGGGAGGTTTCCAAAGGCAGTTTCGAAGACGTCAATATTCGGCACGTCATCAAGACGGTTCGCGACTCGGGGATGTATGTCATTTCGAATTACATTTTTGGTTTTCCCGAGGACACGCTGGAAACGATGCAGCAAACGCTCGACCTGTCACTCGAATTGAACACTGAAATGGCCAATATGTATCCCTGCCAGGCGCTGCCAGGCAGCCCCTTGTACTGGACAGCCCGGAGGAACGGCTGGAAGCTGCCGGACTCGCCCATCGGCTACGCATTCCTTTCGTATCAGAGCGAACCGTTGCCCACAAAGCACCTTACAGCCGCCGAGGTTTTGAAGTTCCGCGACCACGCGTGGCATACGTACTTCACCAACCCGCGCTATTTGGAATCCGTGGAAAAAACATTTGGCCCACAGCAGCGAAAGAATGTCGAGGCCATGGCCAGCATCCGCCTGAAACGGAAATTGCTGGGCGATTAGTCGTTCGGTGTCCAGCCTTTAGGCTGTTCCAGAGCACGCTAAAGCGTGGACACCAGGCAGCGGGTCTACCGGGCGCGTTTCCCATCTTCCGCCGCCGTCCGCCGTGTCTCTTCAATTACGTACTTCGCCAAAGCGTCATACGTGTGCCATTGCAACACGTACTTTCGCGCGACCTGGCCCATTTCCACCAGACGAGACCGGTTTTGCAACGCCTGCCGGATACGCACCGCCAAATCATCGCCCTCAAGATAATAATAAAGGGCATGCTCACCGTCCTGCAACGGCCGATAACGCCGAATGGTGGGTGCCTGGATCATTGGCACCGAGCCGACCAGCGCCGCTTCGTAATGCCGCAGGCATTCCCATCCCAATCCCTCCGGTGACCAGATGATATACGCCTGGCTGCAACGTTGTAAAAATTCCTCTCGCGGAATCCGATCACGCACAATATCAATGGCATATCCTTCCGCCGCCAGGCGTTGCAGTTGCCCCAATCCGTCAATGCGGTTTGGTTTGTTCTCAACGTCACCCGCAAAAAAAACGTCCGTTTTCTTTGTCGCACCCGCGGCGGAAAAGGCGCCTAAACCTTCCGGTGCAATTCCAAGCGAGATCGGACGCAATTTTTTAATTCGATTCCGAAAGATTTCAGAAACAAGCACATTCCCATTGTCCTCCGTACGCGGGGTCGTGTAGAGGAATGCGTTGGTTGGATTTGCCGGCAATTCCCGCTTAAAGAAACAAACGCAGCTATCCAACATGGAAAACCAGCGGTTGTCCACGACGGGCCTGTCTGCCATGTCCAGGCCGGCCAGACGTGATCCAAGTTTTGCGTAAGGAAATTGCCAGCCTTTCAAAAGGTTCGGATACCGCAAAACCTGCCAGGCAAGATTCGCGTAATTCTTCACCCGCGGTTTTCGAGGATTGGGATAAGGGAAGCTGTTATGTCCTGCAAAGATAAATTCAAACTTTCCGTCCAAAGCATCGCGGATCAGTTCCCGCGCCGGCCGTTTTTGTTGGGCAAGAACATCCTTGCCCGATCCTGTGTGATAAAATTCCACATCCGGATGTTTTAGAAAAATCAGCATATCCAGCCGGTCCACGGGCGACCGCGGCGGGTTCAAGTCTCCAACAACAAGGAATCGTGCCATGGCTTGATCAAATCGGCCGGGACATTAAGTCTGTCCCCCATTTTTAGCGGCGGTTCCCGGGGTCTGAGGTGTGCCTTCAGTGAGTTTGTCAAAAAACTCAACAGAACGGCGCGCCAGCGCCCCCCAGCTGTAATCCTTTAGGATCCGTTCACGGATAATCCGCGCCCGGCGCTGGAGTTCCGGACGGCTCATGGCCGACACCTCTTTTAGTTTTTGCCTCAACGATTCCTCAAAATTCTCAATTTCAATATACAGACCTTCATCTCCCAATACCTCGTCCATGCCGGAGGTGCGCGTGGATATAATCGCCTTGCCGGCCATGCCGTATTCAAAAACTTTTGACGGCGCGCTGTTGTCCTGGCCCCAATACGGAAGCCGAAGATTAACCAATACATCAACCTGTTGCGCCCATGGCAAACAATCCGATTGTTTAGGCAAGAATCCGTCGAAATAAAAATTCGGATAACGTTGCGAAAGCTGTTTCAATTCTTCCGACAGTTCCCCGTGGCCGCAGGCATGCAGCGTGCCGGGAAGTTTCATCTCCACAAAGGCATTGACCAGCGGGCGAATGCCGGAACGTTCAGTGAGTGTCCCAAAATAACCAAACCGAATCGGTCCCTCCTGATTCGGGTTCGGCGGTGGTGGATCGTATTTGAAATGAAAGCCAGAGGGGATCCAGACCCACGGAACGCCACGCGGCTCAAAAAACCGTTTTGCTTTAAGACCGGAGACCAGGCATGCGTCGTATAGTAGAATCGCCTCCTCTTCCAGCATTTGCATAGGCTTGAATTTGTATCGGAAGCGCCGCCACGACGAGATCTTTTCACCCACCCCACCGCTATCGCCGAGCAATAGGACAACAATCGGGCGCCGCTGTTGCCGCCCAACCCATTTTACGAAATAGTTGAAAACGGGTTGCAGATTCCGCACCAGCAGGACGTCAGGCATCTGCCCCCGTTGAACTTTATCCAGATAATACGTCCGGAGTTTCCTCCAGGAAACCCAACGATGCCAGAGCGCCGGGTTCCGGTCCCAAAGCACGACATCATGCGCCAAACCGGGAGAATCATCCTTCGGTTCCTTCGTTCGGTGCCATGCCGTGCCGGGCAATAGACCCACGCTGGAAACTTCGACGAGCTTTGACAATTCCTGAATCAGCAAGGTCTCTGATAAGTGCGGAACCAGAAACGAATGCGCACTGACAAATTTCTCTCCCGTCATGCCGGGCGGAAACGCGTTGCCCAGATAGAGCACACGCAGACGGCGGTCCTTCATAAACCAGCAAATTGAAAAGTCGGGAAGGACGAGTCAAGTTGAAACCAGGAAATATCCGCTTGCGCATCACCGCGCCTGTTGCGCAATTTGAATCATGCGCTCGGAAGCCGACAAAACGAAAATCGAAGAGTTTATGGCCATTCTCGGGAAGCGTGTGGCTGGTGATGGCTCGATTTATCTGACGGACGGCGCAACCGCAGTCCTTCACGGCTGGCGTCCCATGACCATTGACGTGGATTTGAAGCCCGAGCCTGAGCCGCGAGGTTTGTTCGAGGCGCTGGCAGTTTTGAAAGACGAATTGGACATCAATGTCGAATTGGCAAGCCCCGACCAATTTATTCCCGCGATTCCCGGCTGGCAGGAACGCAGCCTGTTTATCGGCCGATTCGGCGCGATAATATTTTTTCACTACGATCCTTACGGCCAGGCATTGTCCAAGTTGCAGCGCGGACACGAGCGCGATATTCGCGACGCACGCTCTATGTTAAAGACAGGAATGATTCAGACCGGACGCCTCCGCGAATTCTTCGCGCAGATTGAGCCGCAACTGATCCGTTTTCCCGCCATCGACCCGGCCGTTTTCCGCGCAGCCATGGAGAAATTCTGCGATGAAAATAGATGACTTGATTACCGGACTACCCGGCGAATCGCTGGTGCGCGAAGGCCTGGCGGATGCTCAAGCGGGACGCTGCACCGTCGCTGCGTGCCTGGTGAGCATCGCCAGCCCGCGGTTGAGCCGCGCGGGGCTGTTGGCCGGCATTCAGACCGAATTGCCAGCGGAGCCGGAATTGTCCCTTTATCGCCTTTTGCGCGCCCAGGGCGGAGATGCCTATTCGAGATATAACGCCTTAATCCGAGAACTGGTCAGCTTCGAAAATGCATTGGATCGGCGGTTGCAAAAAATTTAACGGTTCATGGCTGAGTCGGAATTTATGAAAAAAATCGCAACCCTGATTTTATTCCTGGGACCGCTTTTCCTAAGCGGTTGCATAACAGCGGGCAACGGCCTTATCAATTCGACCGGCGAAAATGTCAACGTTCACGTCTATTTAAATACAGGAGAAAGAATTGAAAGGCCGTTAATGCCCCATGAAATAGCCGGCGAAAGGCGACATCCTTTCAACGATACAGGCCCCGTATATGAAAACATTGTGGCTTTTGATCACTCCGGACGCGAGATCGGCCAATTCAACGCTGATCAAGTACCTCATAGTGACGCCAGAAAGTACGGAAAATATATTACTTTTATAATCACTGACGATGGGGTATTTCCAGTGCCAAAACGATTTTTTGATTCTCCCGAAAAGCACGTTGATGAGATAAAATCTTTTGATTATACAATCAACAAAACACACTGAATGCTTTCGCAAGGAGACGCTGATTTGAAAGCCAATACAAAGCTCGTAAGGGTTAAAGTGCCAATGAAGATTTTTCGTGCGCTGCCTGCTGCGCACAAGGAGCGCAGTCGTTTCATCCTTTCGGCATTGGAGGAAAAAATCAAGCGCCAGGAATCGGAATGGCAGCCGACCACGGAATACGGCCGGCGGCTAAAAGCGATTTTGGACAAAGGCCGCGCCGAGCGCGGACCGTTTTTGTCGGATGAGGAAGTTGCTCGCGAACTTCAGGAACGTCGCGGGAAATCGCATTGAAGAAATTTGCTCAAATGATGGTCTCTCGCTGGGCGCACTTCTCCATCTTCCATAAACCATTGCGTGGTGGAACACGGCGCGCTGCGCCGTGTAGCGCCGCGTGCAGCGGCGCAACCAGCGCGTTCATGGTCCCTATGCACGTTTCGCGAATCGTTGACACCCTCCATGAACTGACTATGTCCGGCATTCGATGTTCGATGTTCGGAATCCATTTACCGAAATAAGGCTTTCCATGTCGAGTGCTGAATCTTTTCTCCAACGCACCCGCGGTGCAAAAAAGGTCATGGTCCTTGACCTGGGATTTCTCGGCGACACGATCCATCTGTTGCCGGCCTTGTGGATGGTCCGGCAGGCATATCCCCAGGCCGAACTTCATGTCACCGTTGCCAGCCATGTGGTTTCTGTGATGGATTGTGTTCCCTGGGCAAACCGCGTTTGGGGTTACATGCGCTATCCGCGCCACGCCACATTACGCGAAAATTTCGACATGGTCAGCCGCCTGCGCCGCGAAAAATTCGACGTGCTCATCAATCTAAACGGCTCCGACCGGTCCAGTTGGCTTTCGTTCCTCAGCGGCGCCCGCGAACGACTGGGCCGGATACCCAATGACGGCGGCCCGCCCTTTTGGAAGAAGATGTTCACCGCATACGTCCAATATCCCTCTGGAATAGAACCACTGTATTTGCAACGCTGCAGGTGTTTGGAAAGAGCGGGTTTCCCACCCGGCCAGCCTGAATTTCATGTCGAAATCGGTCCGGAAATTCTCCGTGCCGCCGATATCTCCGAAGCGGACAAAGGCACCTATTTCCACATCAGCCCATTTACAACGGCCGATTACAAGGAGCTTTCTCCGGCGCAACTGGCCGAACTGGTCGAAGCGCTGGCAAAACAATTTCCTGAAAAAAGAATCGTGTTCTCATGCGCCCCCACGCCGCGTGAACAGGCGAAAATGGAGCAATTGCTTCCTATGCTCCAGCAAAAGCCCTGGCGCGTGTTTGCCGGCAATCTCAACCTCAATCAAATCACGGCCGTTATCCAACACAGTGCCCTGCATTTTTGCGGCGATACCGGAACGCTCCACCTGGCCGTGATGACCCAAACGCCCGTCGTGACCTGGTTTTGGCCCAACCCTGCGATAAAAGAATGGGTCCCCGAAAATCAAAAATGCCGCGCCATCGTGGGCGCAAATCCCCCAAATGAAACCTTTCTCTGCGGTGTCACAATGGACACCCTCATCCAGGCAACAAGAGAAATTGCGGAATGCGGGCGGTTTGCACCGCAACCACCACGGAATGCGGAATGATTTCAACTATGGCACTGTGGGTCGAATTATCTTGTTGGCAAAATCCGGCGCTGTGATTACATTTCTGGCATATGGGTCAGACAATTACAATTCGTCTCAACAAGGAACTGGCGTCCTGGCTGCAGGAAACGGCAACGCGCGCCGGCATATCGCAGGGTCAACTGGTCCGTGAGCAATTGGAAAAAGCGAAGTCCGCCACGCCACGCAAATCGTTCATGCGCCTGGCCGGCATTATGCGGGGCCCAAAAGATTTGTCGCAACGCAAAGGCTATTCAACCAAAGCGTGAAAGCAATCGCTGATACCGGATTCCTCGTCGCATTCATCAATCGCGGGGACAAACATCACGATTGGGCGGTTAGTCTGGCTTCTCAACTGACCGAACCCTGTTTGACCTGCGAGTCCGTTCTTTCCGAAACTGCGTTTCACACCGATCCCCGGCACGTTTTTGAAATGCTGAACGAGGGATTGGTTGTGCTGGACTTCAATTGTCGGGAGCACCTGCCTCAGCTTGAGGATCTGGCCCAACGTTATGCCAATCGTAAGCCTGATTTTGCAGACCTTTGCCTGATCCGCATGAGTGAGCTTTTTCCGGAACATGCGGTGGTCACTGTTGATCGCGAAGATTTTCGGATCTATCGCCGAAACAAACGAGAAATGATCCCCATAATCTGTCCGCCTGAATAATTAAGATTCGAACCATTGGTCATCCCAAAGAAGCAAACCATGGCTGAATCCAAACTGCCCATCTCCGTCTGCCTCATCGCCGCCAACGAAGCGCGTCGCATCCGCGCTGCCCTCGACAGCGTCGCGGGCTGGACAAGCGAAATCGTCGTCGTCCTCAATGACGATGTGAACGATGGCACGGACAAAATCGCCGAATCCTTCGGCGCAAAAATCTTTCGCGAACCGTGGCGCGGTTTTACCCGCCAAAAAAATTCCGCCGCCGAAAAATGCGCGCAACCCTGGCTCCTCAACATCGACGCGGACGAAGCGGTGACTCCCGAATTGCAAAAGGAAATCGCCACCGTCATCCGGGAGAACGATGCCGGTTACAGCGCCTGGGAATTTCCGCGTTGCGCCTTTTACTGTGGCCGCTGGATACGTCACGGGGATTGGTATCCCGATCGCGTTCGGCGTTTATGGCGGCGCGGCGCGGCCCAATGGGTGGCCGAGGAACCCCACGCCCGCCTCGAAATAAACGGCAAAGCAGGCCGGCTGCGCTCGGATCTCCACCATTTTACCAATGAAAATATCGCCCGGCATATTGCCAAGATTGCGCCGTATCACGCGGCATTTGTCAAAAACCAGGTGGCTCGCGGAAAAACTCCGGGACTGTTCGAACTGGCCGTTCGGCCCCAATGGCGTTTCATTCGCGCTTATATTTTCAAAATGGGATTTCTGGATGGCTGGCAGGGATTCTACATCGCCAGGTTCAACGCATTCTCGACACTGACGAAGTACGCCATGGTTCGCGAAGCCGGGCGGGAACAAGGAAACGCGAAATGAGTTCTCGCCCGAAAATTTCCCTGGTCGTCAGCACCTACAATCGCCCCGATGTCCTGGCCAAATCGCTCGCCGGCGTCGCCCTCCAGCGCCACCCGCCCGATGAAGTTCTTATCTCCGACGACGGCTCCGCCCAACCCACCCGCGATTTAGTCCAATCATGGGCAAAATCACAATCGTTCCCGGTAAAACATGTCTGGCACGAAGACATCGGCTTCAGAAAAACCGTCATTTTAAACAAGACCGTCCTCGCGGCCTCCGGCGATTACCTTGTTTTCACCGATGGCGACTGTGTCCCGCACCCTAAATTTATCGCCGACCACCTCGCGCTGGCTGAAAAGGGTTTCTGGGTCCAGGGCCGGCGCTGCTTCGTGCGCGAAGAATTTGTTCCCGATTTCGAAGCTTCCATAATTCCTGCATGGAACTGGATGTTCGCCCGGAAAATCAGCGGCGCGACCAAGGGCATTCGCTGGCCCATTCCGATCATCCGCCGGGATACCCGCCAGCGCGGCATCATCGGCTGCAACATGGCCTTCTGGCGCGACGACCTCCTGGCCGTCAACGGCTTCGACGAGGATTATTCCGGCTGGGGCGTCGGCGAGGACTCGGACATCGGCACGCGCGTCTATCATCTCGGCCGCCGCCGCAAATTCGTCTATGGCCGCGCCATTACCTTCCATTTAAATCATCCGCAACTTCCGCGCGCGCATCACGCCGCGAGCCTTGAACGTCTCGCAAATACCATAGCCACACGAAAAACTTCCTGTGAACACGGCCTCAATGGCCACCGTTGAGCGGGTTCAGCGCCCACGGCAATCTCCTTGTCCCGGTCGGAAAATCGATTATCATCCCGGTTTTTCGATGACCGTCCGTAAAAGAATTCATATCGATTTTTGCGATCTTCCCCAGAATTTCAGCAAAACGGATAATTTTTTCTTCAAGCTGTTATCAGAGCGGTTCGACGTCGAGATCTGTAACCAGCCGGATTTCCTGATTTATGGCAACTACGGGCATGAACACTTACTCCATTCCGGCGTAAGAATCTTCTTTTCCGGAGAATCCGATATGCCGGACTTTGCCGAATGCGACTATTCCCTCGCCTGCGTCAAATTGGACAATCCACGACACCTGCAATTCCCGTTGTACACGATCTGGGGTGACCCGCAGGACATCGTGAAGAAGAACGACAACCCGGAAAAAATCATGGCCGCAAAGCAAAAATTTTGCAGCTTCATCATCAGCGGCTACAACCGGCGTAAGAATCACAATCGCGTCGCCTTTTTCGAAAGGCTTTCCAGGTACAAGCGTGTCGATTCCGGAGGAAGAAAATTCAACAACATCGGCGGCCCCATTCCCGGAGGCCCAAAAGGAAAGATGGAATTTTTGCGGCAATACAAATTCAACATCGCCTTCGAAAATCGTTCCCTGCCAGGTTATACCACAGAAAAGATTTTTGAGCCCATGGTCGCGCGGTGCCTGCCGATCTATTGGGGAAACCCCTTGATCCAGGAGGAATTTAACCCAAAAAGCTTTCTCAACTACTTCGACTTCCAAAATGAGGAAGCCCTCATTGAAAAAATCATCGAACTGGACAAAGACGACGCCAAATATCTGGAATACCTGCGTCAGCCCTATTTTTACAATGACCAGCCAAATATTTATTTCAGCCGGGAACGCATTTTAGATTTTTTCGACAAAATCTTTTCCACAAAAATCACACCTGTCGCGCAGGCTGGACGAAAAGCATTTTCCTTTGGCCGCCTCTTCGGGCGCTGGAAACTCGTAAAACGCCATCACTGGCACCCCGCTGAGCCACCCACCTGGAGTTAAAACACCACCTTTAGCATGGCAAAAGTCCCCGACCAGATTCCCGCCGAACTGCTTGACCCTCGCTTCGAGAGCCTTCCGGCCCCGCCTGCCCCAAATCCGGAATTCAACGATCGTTTGGACGGCGTGGTGATTCCGGTATGGGAGGGGGACGTTTATTTGGCAAAGGCATGCTGCGCGAGCATTCGCCAAAGCATGGGTGATATTCCCATCACTTTGCTGGTTGATGGAAAAGCGACCGATACGCGCGATTTGCAGCGCCTGCACGGAGTCGAGCGCCTCTGTATCCAGGAAACCATCGAACCCGAAATTGTCCGGCTTTGCAGCGGCACGCCCTGGACGAAAATGATGCTGTTTTGGATGAGTCCGTACGAACGCTTTCTCTGCCTTGACGCCGATCTCCTGGTATGGGGCGACCTGCGCGCCTGCGCCGATTTTAATAAGTACGATTTCATAATGACACACCGCTTCCAAACAACGGTCACGTTTACCAAAGCGCAAGACCTTCTGGGATGCATATCCGATCCGGCGATATTCACGAAGCTGGATCCGGCTTTGGACTGGCACGGGCAGGAAGAAGATAATACCGGCGTTTTCTTCGCCCGGCGCGGAATATTCTCGAAGGACGCTCTGATGACCCTGCGCCGGATGGACTGCTGGACATGTTACGAAAGCGGCGTGTTTCGATATTTGTATTGGAAAGCACTGCGAGATGGCACGCCACGGGCCGCAGGACGCAAGTTGCAACTCTTTCCAGCCGACCGGGATTCGCGGCCGGAAGACAGATATCCGCCGCGAAACTCCCAGTCTCCGAAAGTGATCCATTGGATTACCAAAAAGCCCAAGTTGGGCCGCCGGTTCCAGGCATCGGACGACTATCGCAAATTGTTTCTGAAATTGACCGGAAGAACCCATTTGTTGGGCGTCCGTTTGCTTCTGGAAGACCTGGGCGTTTGGCTCAAGCGACAAAGCCGGTCATTGGCCAAACCGCGACGGAATTGAGAATCGTCATTTGCGTGGCCACGCCGGACAAAAAGCTTGAATTTAAACTACTTGCACAATTACGCTAAAAGGAAACGATGAGCCTTAGACGCCTGATGATTTCTATAACCCGCGATCTCCTGCCCTATGCCGGACTGGATTTCATAACGGAATCAGGCGTGCGCTTATACGTCCCGGACCGGGGCGCCTGGAGTTCCGTGGGGGAAATCTTCATCTCCCGAAGTTACGACCTCTATTTTCATTATCTTGACGGCGTCCGCAATTGGGTCGACCTGGGCTGTAACCATGGGTTCTTTTCCTTCAACTATCGGGAACATTTAGCTCGAACAAAAGGGTCCGCGCCCAATACCCGCGCTTTTATGGCCGACGCCAATGACGTTTGCGTCGCACGAGTCCAGGCCGCGATTGAACATAACAAAGTTCCGGGCTGGAAATGCGACCGCGTCATCGTCGGGCCACCGGATTCCTTCGTTAACTTTGACCGCCATAAGGATTCGGTTCACTCCAATATTTTTGCGTGGGGTCGCGCCCACAGGAAATTTAGATTGGCCACGACGGATATCACTCAAAAGTTCGCTGCCGAACGGGACTACTTTGATTTGATTAAAATTGACATCGAAGGGGCCGAAAAATTCCTCTTCCAACATCACCTGGAATTCCTGAAACGATTTCGTTTCGGCCTCTGCGAGTGGCACGGTCCTATGTTCACGGGAACGGAGTTGGAAGAACGGCTTCGCCAATTGAACTGGAAGGTCATTGATTTTCGTTCGTCTGGAGACCAATACGATTTGCGCCTGGGAAATTCCTGGGCATCTCGATTTGGCGTGGTTCTTTGGGAAAATCCTTCACCGACAGGATAATTTGAGGGCTCCCCATTATCGCACCAGCCGATAATGCTTTTTGTTGAATTTAAACCCAAACCACTGCTCCATCTTCATCATCCACCGATGTTTCTTCTCGCGCGAATTTAGCTGGTAATTCGGATCCGCCTTGAAAAGACCATCCGCCTTCGGCAGCCAGTCTTGTACAACCTTTGGATGCGCGCCGGTAAATAATTTCAATATAGCGGGATCAATTTTTGTATAATCCACCGCGCTCGACGCCCGGTTCTGCCAATACTTCAGAACGGCCGCCGATTTGAGGTTCATCTGCGCCTCGCTGCGGACCCATCCATAATGGTAGATCGTCGCGCCCGTGTGCGCCGCGCGCGGATAGCGCGACTTTTTGTGGCTCACAACCACATTAAAGTAAAGCGCCTCGCTCGACCACGCTGGAATCGTGTTGCGGATGATCCGTACCTCGCTCCGATACCAACCCGGCGACCACACAATCGTTTGCGCATTGCCGTAAAAATGGAGGTAATCAAACGCCAGCGCTTCGACCCGTTCATCGTCCAGGTATTGTTCCATCGCACCCCGGATTTTTGGCAGATCGTCCTCGTGAACCACTTCGTCCGCCTCCAAATAAAACGCCCAATCTCCGGTGCAATTGGCCAGCGCGATCGTCTTTTGCTGACCGTAGACATACCCTTTCACGCTGTAATCGGGCCGGATGTTCTCATTCCATTGCGTCGGGATGATGCGGATTTTCGAATCCGCTATTTCGCGCAGCACTTTTTCCGTGTCATCCTCGCACGGCCCCAGCGCGATGATAAACTCGTCCACTATCTGCAGGATGGACCGGATGGATTCGACAAATGGATACCCCAATTTTTGCCCGTTCCGCAAAAAGGTGAATCCGCTGATTTTCATTATTTTCGCTGCCCTTCAGTTTTTAATCGGCCATCGGCAGTTGGATGTGAAAAAGCGTTTGACGATCGATCGCTGTTCCCTCTCCGCTCCCATCCGATGGGAGGGGAGAGGGTCAGGGTGAGGTGAGGGTCAGTTTTGCCATGCATTGTACATAAACATTACGGCGTGACGGGCAAAAGCTTTTTCAATCGTTCAAGAATGATGGTCACACATTCGGCCACGCTCAACGCATTGGTGTGCAATTCGATTTCCGGTTTGGCCGGCGCTTCGTACGGCGCGGAAATGCCGGTAAACTCCCGGAGTTCGCCGGTGCGCGCCCGGGCGTAAAGCCCTTTTGAATCCCGCTGTTCGCAAACTTCCAGCGGCGCGTTAAGAAAGACTTCAATAAACCGGCCCGCCGGCGCGATGGCCCGGACCAGGTCGCGGTCGGCGCGATAAGGCGAAATAAACGCAGTGATACAAATGATTCCCGTGTCTGCAAACAGCCGGGCCACTTCTCCAACCCGGCGAATGTTCTCTGTGCGGTCCTCGGGCGAAAAGCCTAGGTCCGAACAAAGGCCGTGCCGGATATTGTCCCCGTCCAGGATGCACGTGTGCCGGCCCAGGTTAAACAACTCGCGTTCCAGCTCTGCCGCTATGGTGGATTTACCCGAGCCGGACAGCCCTGTAAACCATATCACGCAGCCGCAATGGCCGTTGCGCAGTTCCCGCTGCCCCGCCGTGACTTTGCCCCGGCTCCAATAAAGGTCGCTGCTTTTGCGGTGCGCGTCGTGAGTGTGCCGCGGATAATTGTCGTCCAATATGACGCCCCCGCCGCAAACCTCCAAGCCGTCCACAATCACAAAACGGCCCGTCGGAACAATTTCCGTGACCGCGTCAAATGCCACCGGCTTTCGCGTCCGCAGCGTCAATTCACCGACCTCATACCGGCCCACAAAATTCTCCTCCCGTCCCCGGGTAACCACCGCCAGCGTCGACGCTTCAATCACGCGCTCAATGTCGTCAATTTCGCAATCCACTTCCTGCGTTGTGAGCTTGAGTTTGTATTTCCTGCCCTTGATAAATGGATTCTTTCCCAGCCAAAACACCCGGGCCTTGAACTTCGTCAATTCATAAGGCGGCGCTGTCTCCGGAGCGGCAATTGTTCCGCGTTCGATAAAAATGGGGTCCGTCAGGGTGATGCCAATGGATTCGCCCGCTTCCGCCACGGCGCTTTGCGGGGCATTCCACCGTTCAATCGTCTTTACCGTGCTGACTTTGTTGCTCGGCGAAAAGACAATCCGATCGCCCACTTTGATCGCCCCGGCTTCGATGCGCCCCGCCAAAATCCGGCGCTCGTCAAACCGATATACATCCTGAATCGGGAAACGCAGCGGCTGGCCGTCGTGCCGCTCTGGCGCCTCGAATTCATCCAGCGCCTCGACCGCCGTCGGCCCTTCCCACCACGGCATATTCGGACTGCGCGTGGCGATGTTTTCGCCGTGTTTGGCCGCGATAGGAATAAAAATGTGCGGGACTACCTGGACATTCACAAGCCACTTGCGGAAATCGGTTTCGATCCTCTCAAATTTCTTCTGGCTGTAATTGGCCAGATCCATTTTGTTGACGAGCACCGCCACCTGCCGGATACCCAGAAGGCTTAACAGGTAGCCATGACGGCGCGTGTTTTCCTGGATGCCCTCCAGCGCGTCAATCAGCAGCAGGGCCGCATGCGCTCCCGATGCCCCCGTGACCATATTCTTGAGAAACTCCTTGTGACCGGGCGCGTCAATGATCACGTACTGCCGTTTCTGCGTGCGAAACCAGATTTGCGTCGTATCAATCGTGACGTTCTGGTCCCGCTCCGCCTGAAGAGCGTCCATCAAATTCGCCCATTCGAACGGCGTGCCGCGACTGGCCGCCACCTTCTCGAGCTGTTCCAGCTTCCCGTCGGGCAGCGAACCGGTGTCATGCATCAATCTCCCCACAAACGTGGACTTCCCGTGGTCCACGTGCCCAACTGCCACAATCTTAAGTGTTTCTGTTTCTGCAACATTCATAGCATTATTTCACCAGAGAGTCGGCGCGGCGAGGATGGAGGATTGAGAATAGAGGATGGAAACTCCGAGCCTGCATCTATCTTCCATCTTCGTATCCGCCTGTATCCCCCTGCGTCTTTGGCACTCATGGCACTCACTGATTCACAACTCTCACATATATCCGTCACGCCGCAGCTTCTCAAACGCCCCCTCACTCTCCTTGTCCTGCGCGCGGCCCGAACGCTCGGGAACCTTCGTATTGCGCAGCTCGGCAACAATTTCCGAAACCGTTTTTGCGTTGGACTTGATCGGAAACGTGCACGGCAGGCAGCCCAGGCTGCGATAACGCTCGCCATTTCCATTGGCAAAATAAAGCGGAATCACCGGAATATTCTCACGCTCGATATATTCCCACACATTCAGTTCCGTCCAATGAAGCAGCGGATGAATCCGAACGTGCGCGCCCGGTTCAAACTCGGTTTTAAACTGGTCCCACAATTCCGGCGGCTGGTCCTCCACGTTCCATTCCATGTTTTTGTCACGCGGGCTGAAATAACGCTCCTTGGCCCGCGTCGGCTCCTCATCGCGGCGCACTCCCACAATAACGCCCGTAAAATGATGTTTGCGCAGAACTTCCTGCAAGGCATCCTTCTTCAATGCGCCACAGCACTCCACGCGCGTGGTTTTGCCGTTGGGCCAGGTCGCCCCGCTCCTAATCGCCTCCTCATTTTTGCCAACAACCAGTTTCAGCTTCCACTCCTGGCAAAGACGATCCCTGTACTCAATCATCGAAGGAATTTTGTACGTGGTATCCACGTGCACCAGCGGAAACGGAACATGCCCCAAAAAAGCCTTCCGCGCCAGCCACAGCAATACCGTCGAATCCTTGCCAATGCTCCAGAGCATCGCCAGGTTTTGGAATTTATTGTAAGCCTCCCGTAATATATAAACACTCTGGCTTTCTAATTCCGACAAATGGTCCATCGCTCAAGTATGCTCCTAATTGCCCCCGGAATCCAACTTTTTAAGGTTCGTCGCTGCTTTTGGTGGAACTGAATTCAGCCATCTTTTACCCCGATGGCGAAAGAGGAATTGTCCCTTTGGATGATCAAAAAAGCGGGTTTTAAACACGGTTTTTTCACCAAAAATGCGCCGAATCGCCGAAAAAAACAGCCACGCCAATGCCATCGGCGTAAAAGACATGTAGAAAATATGGGTTTTTGAAAGCGTCGGGGCTAATTGTCCCCCCATCAAGGCGGAACGTGGGGACAATTGCACTTCGTGCATGTTGAAACGTTGAAGTGGGCGGAATGGAGTTCGTTGGGGCAAGCAGTTCCCACTCCGGCCCAATACCTGGGCCTCCTTGGGGTTGCGCTGTGCCACTCTGGTTTGGGTTTCCATATTTCGACTTTGATACGGTTCAAATTTCTCAGATGTACGGCGGAGTACAAGAACTAGATTTGGAACCCCAAAAAAGTTCAATGCTGGCGCGGGGATTTAGGGACAGAAATTTTTTTATTTCATTTTTGGGGTCGGTGGAATGGAAGACAGCCAACAGCATTTCACCTCTCCCGCGTGTCCCTTTTTCCTTTTTCCTTTTTCCTTTTTCCTTAAACTTCCCCCGTGCAACGTCTCGGCCTATTCGGCGGCGCTTTCAACCCGGTTCATCTCGGCCATCTCCTCGTCGCCCGCGCCGCACTTGAGGAACTGCAATTGGATAAAATATTCTTTATCCCCGCCGCCCGCTCGCCATTCAAACAAAACAACGAAATCGCCCCCGCCGAACTTCGGCTGCGATGGCTTCGCCTGGCCCTTGCCGGCCGCACAGATTGCGAAATTGACGAACAGGAAATCCGCAGGGGTGGCGTTTCCTGGTCCATTGAAACCGTGCGCCAGTACGCGAACCAGTTTCCCCGGGTCCGCTTGTTTTGGCTCATTGGCGCAGACAACGCACCGACTTTGAACGGCTGGCACAACGCGGATGAATTGGCCAAACTCATCGAATTTGCCGCCGTGCCCCGGCCCGGCCAGCCCCCGCCTGAGTTCCCAAAACCATTTCGCGGCCGGACCCTCAAAGGTTTCCCCCTGGAAATTTCATCCCAGGAAATCCGCGCCCGCATCAAAGCGCGCCTGCCCGTCGAAAACCTCCTGCCTCCCTTTGTGGCGGACGCCATTCATGAAGCGGGCGCGTACCGCTGACCAGACTCGTTCAGATCCTTATCCTCATGGTCCGATTTAACGCTTTTAACCAATATTTAACCCACAACGACTCCGGACCTCTGGACGCCGTACCGGGGACTCTGTTAAATTAGCATTGGCAATTAATTATGGACTCAAAAGAGATGGCCCTGCTTTGCCGCGAGTTTGCGGACAACAAGAAAGCCGAAGATATCGTCGTCCTGGACGTGCGCGAATTATCGTCCGTGACCGACTATTTTGTCATTGCTTCCGGCACGAGCGAACCCCACCTGCGCGCCATCGTGGAGGAAATCACCGGCAAACTCCGCGACGACCACGACCTGCGGCCCGTCCGCACCGACGGCTCCACGCAAGGCGCATGGATTGCCCTCGACTTTTTCGACGTCATCGTCCACATCATGCGCGCCGACGTGCGTGAACATTACGATTTGGAAGGCCTTTGGGGTGACGCCAAACGGGTCAAACCAAGAAAATCAAAAAGCGCTTAAAGGGACTTCTGAAAACGTAGTCGGAAAGGGATCCTGTCTGCAAAAGTAACGGGACAGGCATCTTGCCTGTCAAGTGGCCCACGCTTTGCCGGCGAATCGGACAGGACAGGCTGGAAGCCCGTCCCACTGGCTTACTCCGGCTTCGGCGGAGGATTCTCATTCGCTGCCTTGACCATGTCGTCGAATATCCTTTTGAATTCTTCGAGGCCTGTGGCAGGGATGATAATATTGTCGCGCCGGCCGTTGACGTCTTCGGTGATTCGCAGAAACCGGCCACGGGGATTCTCCTTAAGCGAGAACAAAAACATCTTCCGCTCAATCTGAACCTTGTCGGTCTTTAACGTATCTTCCTGAACCGGTGGTCGCGGCGGCTGGCTATACTGCCGCCGTCCCCCAAATGGTGATGGTCTTTCGTTAGAAATCATAATACCCGCTGAACTGGACTTCCAGTTAGGCTAAAGTCAATGGTTAGAGGCATTTTGTCAACTGCCAAATTATACATGTTTGGGCCATTCCCGCCATAACCCATTTGCCTGAAACGGTCATCCTGCGCAGCACCGTCACCCACGATCCCATACCCCTGCCGGCGGGGGAAAAAGCCACAACTGACCGGCAGAGTTATCCTCAGTTGAACAAATCCGCGGAAATAAGCAATCTAAAAAAAGCGCCATCACTTGGCCGTCCATGTGGCGCGGGAAGTCGTCAACATCGTCGGAGTGAATGGCGGGAGACCGGCTTCCGTCGTGAAATTCGTGTCGAATGTCCAATAACGATTCGGCGCGTTGTAATAATTGCCCGTTTCCAGCCAGCGATTGGTCGCATATTGGCTTGGGAACATCACCACGATGGAACCGTTGTAATACAGGCTGCCCCAGCTCTCCAACAACCTGAGAAAATTCTCAACGCCGCCGCTGTATTGAGTATCGTCAGTAGTGCCCACGCTCGAGCTCGATGGAACAATTCCCTCCAAGCAGGCAGCGTTAATCGTAGTCGTACTGGGAGTGGGCAATTTACCGGTATCACTGTCACTCCAACTGCTTGAAAGAATGGTGATGGCATCCGCCAGGAATGACGCCGGCCATGAATCCACCACATCACCCTGGATCCCAGCGTCGGAGGCGCCGCCCTCCGTCGTGTTGAAATCACCCTTGACATAAAGCGGCATTGGCGTGGCAATGCTTAAGCCATAACTGTCAGGGAGCTGGCTGCCATTAATAACCCGCACCGCGGGAAGGTTCGTAACCGTCAAGGGAACGCTGTTGTAAATGTACACCTTGCCAATGGGATGGTTGTTGTGAAGGTTGCAAAGCTCGTCGAAATTTCCACCCCCGTTAATGCCGGTATTGGTCTGCCAGATGTTAAATTTCGAAACATCAAATTGAACCGCCCAGACGGATTTTCCTACGCCCCCGTATCCGCTCCCGCCATTCCACCCTTCACGCCAATCGTAAAAGAGGACATTTGTCAAAAACGAATAGCCGGCGTACCAAATAACATTGGTCCCCGTTGAGTTCGTCCAACGGGACGCCGGCACATAATTGGTAAATCCCGAAACCAGCTGGTGCCTCGTCACGTTTGAAACGATGTAAAAATCATTCGTCATCCAGATAATCGATGAGGCCAAATTATTTGCGTTGGTATTGTACACCGTCGATTGGTAATACGGGTCCTGGTAATAAACGAAGAAATTTGTCCCAACCGGGGTCGTCGCGCTCATTCCGCTTGCCGCGTTCGATATAATCAGGTCGGCATAATTCGCCAGATAAGTCTCTCCGGCTCTGGTATAAGCCGCGGCGCTGCCCAGCGCGTACGCAGATGGCGGCCATTGGAGAATAGCTTCCACGACGCTCGGATTGTCATTCGTGCCGGCTACCGGCATTGTCACGTGGTTGGCGCCTGACACCGGCTGTCCTCGTACCGTGTACGTCGAATCGCCAGTGCCCGTATAAGAAACAAAGGGATCGGCGGAGCCATTGACTACGGATTGCACCGCCCAAACGGTCGAATTAAAGGTCAGCGCGGTTGATCCGCTCCAAAGTCCCGCGTTCGAGAATACCGGGCCATTGATGTTCATCGTTGCACCCGGATCGATTTCCAGGTTCAGGTTATAGAAAATCAAATACTGAAAGATCGGAACACTGGAGAGGTTAAAAATCTGGCTGACCGTAGCCGGAACCGTGTATCGCTGCCCGCGGGGCGTAGCCGTGGCCGTGACCGTCACGGGCGTGATGTACGCCTTAAGCCCTATGTAGGGCGCCGGAAGCGCCTCCAAGGTCCCTCCTTCCGCCCCCATGTCAACCGATATTTGGTTCGTAACACCATTGGTGTCGCTGAAGACATATTGCACCGGCCAATCCATCATATTGGTCGGAATGAGCTTTCCATAGATCGTACCGTTGGTGCCCAAAACTCCCGCGAGCCAGTCGCTTTCCATTTGGCCAAGCACTTTTTCCGTGGACGCTTCCGCCGCGTATTCGCTCGCCACGAATTGATTGTTCCGCGCGGTCATGGTCGAATTGGACACAAGCCAATCCATTGTGCTTCCAAGCACGACCAGTACCACGACCAAAAACGCCAGTGTGACCAGCAGTATATACGCGTCTTTCTTTTTCTGTGTCTGATTTGAAGACACTTTCATAACTCGTTCATCCGGTTTAGCTTATAAGCAATTACTTTGCCGTCCGACTGCCCGCCGCGTCGCCCTGGTCCCGGGCTGATAAAAATCGAAGCGATTGAAATCGGCGCCGCCCGTGCGCGCAATCGGATATTCCCAATTCTGAGCATTGCATCGTGATGTTGATCATCCGGTTGTTCTGGTTGTTGGTTAAAACGTTTGCGTTTCCGTCAATTTGCCGTCCATGTGCTGCGGAAGGTCGTCTTCATCTGGGGCGTAAATGGAGGGAGTCCGGCTTCAGTTTCGAAATTTGTATCAAATGACCATTCACGGGTCGCCGCATCGTAATAATTTCCGGTTTGCAGCCACCGGTTGGTTGCATATTGGCTCGGGAACATCACCACGATGGAACCATTGTAATAAACGTCGTTCCCTGACCAGTTCTCCAACAATCGGAGAAAGTTCTCGACGCCGCCGCTGTAATTCGCGTTGTCAGTGCTGGTAACACTCGAATTCGAGGGAACGATCCCCTCCAAACAGGCAGCGTTCACCGTATCGCTCGAACTGGAGTTGGGTGCTTTACTGGTGGTGGTGTCACTCCAACTGCTTGAAAGAACGGTAATCGCATCCGCCAGGAATGACGCCGGCCATGAATCCGCCACATCGCCCAGGGTTGCGGCGTCGGAGGCGCCGCCCTCCGTTGTGTTGAAATTGCCCCAGACATAAAGCGGCTGCGCCGTCGCAATGCTTAAACCATAACTGTCAGGGAGCTTGCTCCCATTAACGATCCGCACCGCAGGAAGGTTCGTAACCGTCAAAGGAACGCTGTTCCAAATATACACTTTGCCAATAGGATGGCTGTTGTGACTATTGCACAGGTTGTTGAAAATTCCACCCCCGTTGACCGCAGTATTGGTCTGCCAGATGTTGAATTTCGAAACATCAAATTGAACCGCATAGACGGATTTTCCTTTGCCACCGTATCCGTTTCCGCCGTTCCACCCTTCACGCCAATCGTAAAAGAGGACGTTGGTCAAAAACGAATAGCCCGCGTACCAAACAACAAAATTGGTCCCTGAGTTTGTCCAATTGCACGACGGCACATAGTTGGTAAATCCCGCAACCATCGCGTGTTTGGTCACGTTTGAAACAATGTAAAAATCATTGGTCATCCAGATAATCGCAGAGGCCCAATTGTTTGTGTTGTTATTGTACGCCGTGGACTGGTAATACTGATCCTGGTAATAAACGAAGAAATTTGTCCCGATCGGATACGGGTTCGTCGTCATCATCCCGCTGGCTGAGTTTGAGATAATCAAGTCGGCCCAATTCGGCATATAAGTCTCGCCATCCGTAGTATAAGCCGCCGAGCTGCCCAGCGCATAGCTTGACGGCGGCCATTGGAGAATGGCTTCCACAGCGCTCGGATTATCATTCGTGCCGGCTATCGGCATCGTAATGTGGTTCACTCCCGAAACCGGCTGGCCCCTAATCGAGTATTTTGAAGCGCCGTTGCCCGTATAAGAAACGAATGGATCGCTCGACCCATTGACCGCTGATTGCACGGCCCAAACGGTCGAATTAAATGTGATCGTGGGTGCTCCGGTCCAAAGCCCTTCGTTTGAAAATACCGGGCCATTGATGTTCATCGTGTCGGCCGCGCAGAATTCCAGGTTCATGTTATAGAAAATCAAAAACTGAAAAATCGGGACGCTGGAGATGTCAAACACCTGGCTGACGGTGGCCGCAACGTTGTACCGCTGGCCAGTCGGTGTGGCCGTGGCCGTGACCGTTACAGGCTGGACGTACGCCTTCAACCCTGAGTAGGGTGAAGGAAGCGGCTGCCAGGTCGCTGATTTCTGGCCCATATTCACCGATATCTGGTTCGTGACGCCATTGGTGTCGCTGAAAACATAGTGCACCGGCCAATCCGTCATATTGGTCGGGATGAGCGTGGCATAGCTCGAACCATTCGAGTTCAAGGTGTCCGCCAGCCAGTCGCTTTCCATTTGGCCCAGCACTTTTTCAGTGGCTGATTCCGCCGCATATCCGCTCGATACAAATTGATTATTCCGCGCCGTCATCGTCGAGTTGGAAACCATCCACCCCATCGTGCTGCCCAGCACGATCAGAAGCACAACCAGAAACGCCAGCGTGACGACCAATATATACGCGTCCTTCTTTTTTTGAGCCCGATTTGAAGAGATTTTCATACTCAATCCAGGTCCACGTTTGTCACCTTAATCAATTGCCCGCCGCGTTGCCTTGGCCCGTAGTTGATAAAAATCGAAGTGATTGAAATTCGTGCCGCCTATGCGGGCAATCGGATATTCCCACTCCGACATTTGCATGGTGATTCCGATCACCCGATTGTTCTGGTTGTTCGTCAAAATATTCCCGTACCCATCCTCCGCGTCGAAGACCAGCGTATTGGTAATGTAATCGCACAAATCGTTGGTGGTGTTCATGACGCTGTTGTAAAGCATCAGCCGGTTCGTCGAAGTGGTTGTATCCAGGTAGCAAATCAAATAATCCGCCATATTGGTTGTCTCATAGATTTCTACAGCGTTGCCCTGCTGGGTTCCATTGGTGATGTCCACGTAAGTCTGCCAATCACCAGAACAATTTCCGATGTAAATCGTATTGGCTTCCTGGATCTGGTTGCGCAGGCTGACTATCACCTGCCGCGCCCCGGACGTTGCCACCAGCTTTGTGGCCGCCAGCGTGTAAACACGCATCCCATAAATTTGGGCTGAGACCAACCCGATCACCAGCCAGGCAAAAAGCAGCGCCACCAGCATCATTTCCACCACTGTAAATCCGGCCACCTTCCGGGAAATACCGGCAGGAACCGCGCTTTTGGCGCGTGTCGCTGTTACTGGAACCTCAGCAATTGCCGTTTTCATTTTCATTCGTCAGGAGCTCTCAATGTTATAACTGTGTTCGTGTACAATTTATGCGTCAGCGGAAATGTCCAGACAACGACCGATTTCAATTCCCAAAGTGGCGGGCTCGACTCGTTGGTAAACTCGTAATCGTAATTGGTCGCATAGAGATAGTTTCCCGTTTGCGGCACGTCCAGGCTGTCCGATTTCGGCGGCCATATCAGAGCCGTCGAGCTGTTCGTCGCCTGCAATCCGATGCCATTCGTGACCGCCTCCTGGTCCCACTGGAAAGACCGCATCTCCTCAATGCCCTGCGATGCGTACGATTGCGCCGCCAGCGACATCGAACTGAATTCGGCCAGCCGGTTCGCCTGCGAGTACGCAAAAAAGACGCCCGTCAGCACCATCACCGCAATCGAAAAGGCGATCAAGACCTCCACCAGGGTGAAAGCCTCCTTCGCACTGCGACATATTGTTTTAGTACAAATTCTCATCCGCGATTCTGACCTGTTCGACCAAAAGTCAGCATCTCTTATGCCGAAACCGCCGCGCAAGTACTACAATAACAATTTGCAAAACAATAACTTATGTCACAAGCCCGCTCGAAAATCTCAATGAAACGCCGAAACTTGCCACTTACGCCTGGATGGTTCACGAGCGATACGCAGGGAAGATTGAGGATGGACTCAGGCCAGTATCCATCTTCTGTCCTCGATCTTCCATCTTCGTTGCTTTGCATCTTCCGCGCCTCGGTAGCCCAAAACAGCCCGCGCAAACCATAAATTGGTTTTGCCCACAGCCATGGTTCTGGCATTATCTTCCGATGAAGAGTTTTTTCCGGCTGATCGGTTTAGCCGCGCTGCTGCTTTTTGGTTTTGAAAGGAACATTTTTTCCCAAACCACCAGCACAAATCTGCCTGATTGGATGACGCATCCGCTCTCGGTGTTCGACGCCATGAACCTGGCGCTCGAGCAAAACGCGACCATCCTCAAAGCCCAAAACGATCTCACCGCATCCTCCGGCCTCGTCGTGCAAACACGCGCCGTGGCTCTCCCGCAACTCACCGCCAGCGGCCAGTATAAAAACACCGAACCAAGCGCCATTGAAACCATTCCAATTCCCGGAGATTTTCAGCAGACGCACGAATCCTGGAATGCCGGCTTTCAACTGGTCCAAACCATCTACAGCGGCGGCAAACTGATTGCCGCCATCAAAGCCGCGCGCCTCACCAAAGAACAGGCCATGGCGGAATATCAAACCGTCGTTCAGGACACGCTTCTCGACACCCGCACCGCCTATTACGACGCCCTGCTCGCCCGCGAGCAAATCACCGTCCATGAAGCATCCGTCAAATTGCTGCAAAACGAACTGGACGACCAGCAACGCCGTTACAAGGCCGGCACTGTCCCCGAATTCAACGTCCTGCGCGCCGAGGTGCAACTGGCCAACGAACGTCCCCTCCTCATCCAGGCCCGTAACAGTTACCGCATCGCCAAAAATGATTTATCCAATCTCCTTGGCTATAACCTCCCGCGCGACATCTGGGAAGACATCCCCATGCAATTCAGCGACAAGCTCGACTCCGCGCCCTATCAGGTGGACCTGCCCTCCGCCATCGAGCACGCCATCCAATTCCGCTCCGAACTCGTCGCCCGCCGAAAAACACAGGACTTGCAGCAACTCAATATCGTCAACGCCCGCTCCGGCTATAAACCCCAGGTGCAGGTTTTCGCGGGCTACAGTTGGTTTAATGCTCAATACGCGTTCCAGCCATACACACCGCCGCTGTCCCTGGAACAGAATTTTCACGGTTACAATCTCGGCGCCCAGGTCAATTGGGACATCTTCGACGGCCTCCTGACGCGCGGCAAAGTCATCCAGGCCCGCGCCGATTACGATAAGTCCAGAAACGATCTCACGGATGAAACCCGTCAAATCGAACTTCAGGTCCGCACCGCTTATTCTGATTTTGTCGAAGCTAAGGAAGTCCTCGATTCGCAAAAAACTGTCCTGGCCGAAGCCGAAGAAGCCCTGCGCGAAGCGCGCGCCCGATTCGACGCCGGCACCGGCACCCAACTCGACGTCCTGGACGCCGAAACGTCCCTTACCCAGGCCCGCGCCACCAACGTCCAGGCCCTTCACGATTACGATACGGCCCGCGCAAGACTCGAACGCGCCATCGGCGAGGACATGATCCAGGCCGCCACAACCAACCCTTGATGCGACGACAACAACCGCCGCATCGCATCAAATCAAAAACCGAAACTCAATGAAACTCAAACTACACACGTTCCAATTGCAACTGGCCCACAAATGGAAAATCGCCGGGGGCCAGGGCTCAAAAATGAATGAGGTTGTCATTGTTGAACTGACTGACAATGACGGCGTCATCGGCCGCGGCGAAGCTGCTCCTGCGGCTACCTATAAAGAAACGCCCGCCGCCGTCCTCGAATTCTACCAGCGGCTGAATGTCAGCGAATTCTCGTTCGACGACATCCCCGGCAGCATGGCCCGCCTCGAAACGTTTGCGCCCGTCCCCTCCGCCGCCCGTTGCGGCATCAACACCGCCCTCGTGGATGGCGCCGCCAAGCGCGCCGGCAAAGCCATCTACGATTATTACAATCTGGGCTTTCGCGAAAACCATCACGTCACCTCCTTCACCATTGGCCTCGATACGCCGGAAGTCATCCGTGAAAAAGTCCTCGCCGCCGCGCATTATCCGGTCCTCAAGCTCAAAACCGGCGATCCCCGTGACCGCGAGAATCTGGCGGCGGTCCGCTCCATCGCCCCGACTAAACCCGTCCGCGCCGATGCCAATGAAGGCTGGAAGACCAAAGAACATGCCCTCGAAATGCTCGAATGGCTCGCGGCCGACGGCCATATCCAATACGTGGAGCAACCGCTCCCCCGCACCGCAAGCCGCGAAGATTTTATCTGGCTCAAAGAGCGTTCGCCCCTGCCTCTGTACGGGGATGAATCCTGCCATTCCGTAAAGGACATCCCCTTCTGCGCCGAATGCTTCCACGGCGTAAACGTGAAACTCGTCAAGACCGGGGGACTGAGCATGGCCCATGATACATTGCAGGCCGCCCGCAAAGCCGGATTGAAAACCATGCTCGGCTGCATGATCGAAACGAGCGTCCTCATCACCGCCGCCGCCCATTTGGCCGAACTAACCGACCACCTGGACGTGGACGGCAATATCCTCATCACCAACGACCCCTTCCTCGGCGCAACCGCAAAAAATGGAATGATCTCGTTCGCCCATGCCCCCGAACCGATCGGCCTCCGCGTGGCGAAACGCGGCTAAGGGGTCGGTTCCTGGTATTGTAGTATTCATTGCTAATTGCTTTTCAGGTTGTTGCCGGCATACCAAGTGTTGAAGTGTACACTGGCGGCTTCGCCGCCGCCTCGAATTGTGACCATCTCACGCTCCCCACCCGTTGTTCGGCGTTCAGTGTTCGATGTTCAATGTTCGATGTTTTCCAACTACTCCCACGCTCTCGATTTTCCCCATCACTTCTCATCCTCTAGTCAACAGCACGCCGGTCCCGGGCGCCAGCCAGGTTTGTTCGCCCTTCGAGTGGTTCAGCCTGCCGTGTGTAGGGTGAAATCAATTCCACGCGTTTGGGCGCGCGGCGAAAACGCGGAAAACAGGGAGCGGACGTGGAAAGGTTCTCGTTCACGATCATCACGTAACGAGCGCCGTCTCGCTTCAACATTTCAACGTCCTGCCGCTTGCTTAAATCCGAATAGGGCTTATTCTATGTTTGGAAACAAAGGAGTAAGGTTATGACACCAATTTTAGCTGTTTTTAATGATCCCTGGGTCGCTCGGTTCGCCATTCTGTGCCTCATCGCGCTTTATTTTGGAGCATTGATCCGCAGCCAGACTGGCACGGGCGAAGGAGCACATTAGGTAGTCCAGGAAAATCCGTTTACCGCGTAGTCTCACACAGCGAGACAGGCGGGCCGCCACAAGTGCGCGTCCTATAAACCCTATAGGTCGTGGATGTCGTATGTTTCCTTCCCTTTCCTTTCCTGGCCCCGAGAATTATATTGAAATCAGTCCGCGTTGTAGTCAAATTTCCTACTCATGAAAATCGCTAAAACGTCGCTCTTGTCGGCGGGCGTCCTGGCCCTCGTCGCCACTTCCTGTTCCACCACTTCGCCCAAGCCCACATCTTCAATGTCCGCCGCGCCGACCAGCCACGCCATCGAGGACCTCGTTCAGTACGCCAGCCCCATGTGCGGTACAGGAGCTTTTCCAGACGTACCCGCAGGCGACAATAATCTTTTCCCCGGCGCTGTCGCCCCCTTCGGCATGATCCAATGGAGCCCGGACACCGGCGCAGGCACCAAGCCCGGCGGTTATGCCTACTATGACACCCAGATTTCCGGATTCAGCCTCGACCATTTGAGCGGCGCAGGCTGCCCCGACGGCGGCAACTTCTCCTTCATGCCCATCCTGGGGGCCGGCGAACCGCCCAATGGCAGCCGCGTGGCCTTTGCCACCACTTTCTCCCACGCCAACGAAACCGCCAAACCCGGCTACTACGCCGTTGCCCTAGACAACGGCATCAAAGTCGAACTCACCGCCACAACCCGCACGGGGTTCGGCCGCTTCACGTTTCCCGCCGGCAAAACCGCGACCCTCGCCGTCAACGCCGCAAGCGACGTCAATCGCCCGGACGATTCCTCCATTTTCATCAACCCGGATGCGCGCGAAATCAGCGGATGGTCCATCGGCGGTTATTTTTGCCAGGGCAGAAGCCGGGAGCGCGACAAGCGGACCATCTACTTCTGTGCCGTCTTCGACAAACCCTTTTCCGGCTACGGCACCTGGAGCGGCGCCGCGTACGCCCCCAACAGCACCAACGGCAGCGATACCGCCTCCGGCGCGTTTCTGAGCTTTGATACATCCCAAACTCCAACCGTCATGGCCAAGGTTGCCATTTCCTACGTCAGCATCGCCAACGCCCGCGCCAACATCGAAGCCGAAAGCCCCGTTTCCCATTTTGCGTCCAGTGACTTTGACAACGCCGTCCAGGCCGCGAGCGATAACTGGAATGCCTGGCTCAACAAAATCCAGGTCAGCGGCGGAACGACCAATGACATGAAAACGTTTTATTCCATGCTCTATCACGCCTTCATCGGCCCCACGGCTTGCTCCGATGCCAACGGCGATTACATGGGCTATGACGGACAAGTCCACAATACGGCCGGCCGCGTTCAATACGCCAACTTCTCAGGCTGGGACATCTACCGCAGCGAAGCCCAATTCATTGCAATGCTCGCCCCAAAAGAAGCCTCCGACATGGCCGAATCCCTCCTCAACGACTATCAGCAGGGCGGCGCATTTCCGCGCTGGGGCGTCACCACCGAAGATAGCGGCGTCATGATGGGAGACCCCGCCGCGCCCATCATCGCGGATTTTTATGCCTTCGGCGCAACCAATTTTGACACAGACGCCGCCCTCGCCGGCCTCCTCAACGCCGCCACCAATCCCGCCGTGTATGCGCCGCGATCGAGAACCCACGAACGCGACGGCCTGGCCGATTACATCAAGCTCGGCTACGTTCCCGAACACGGCGAGCAGGGTGGTTACGGCCCCGTTTCCATGACCCTGGAATACGACTCCGCTGACTTTGCCCTCGCTGAACTCGCAGCCGCGCTCCACGACCCCGCTGACGCCCAATTGCTCCTCCAACACGCCCAGAACTGGCACAACCTTTACAATCCCGACACCGGTTACATTCAATTGAAACGCCGTAATGGCGAATGGGCGCCAGGCTTCACAAATAACGTCGGCTCTTACGATCACGCCGGGACTGTTTACGTGGAAGGCACAGCCGGTCAATATCTTTGGATGGTCCCGTTCAATTACAAAGGGCTCGCCGAGGCCATGGGCGGCCAGGACACCGCTGTGAAACGGCTCGACGATTTTTTCACCAAACTGAATGTGGGCGACCGCGGCCCGGACGCCGCGATGGCCTGGCTGGGCAATGAACCGTGCCTGGAGACGCCATGGATTTATGATTTCTGGGGCGCGCCTTACAAAACCCAGTCCGTCGTCCGCCGCGCAATGAATGAACTGTACTCAGGCAATCCCATCGGCTACGCAGGCAACGATGATTTGGGCGAAATGTCTTCATGGTACCTCTTTGCCGCCCTCGGCATGTACCCCGAATTGCCGGGCTCGGACATCCTGGTGCTGGGAAGCCCGCTCTTCCCAAAAGCGGTTATCCATACGCAAACCGGCGACATCACCATCACCGCCACCGGCGCCGGCAAAGATTCGCCCTTTGTGCAAAGCCTGACAGTCAATGGCCAGCCGTGGACAAAACCCTGGCTCCGCTTTTCCGATATCAAGCACAATGGAACGATGGATTACACTCTGAGCACGACGCCAAACACAACCTGGGGCGCCGATCCTTCTGACGCGCCGCCCTCTTACAACGGCGGCTCAGAGGGCGACCTCGTGCCCATACCCTAGTCCGATCTCCATAGCACCGCGGTTTCAGCCCGGTGCATGGCGATTTCGACGTGCGTCTTGCATCTGTGGCGCATCTGTCATACAATTGAACCATGAAGAGTTTGACTGTTCGGCTGCCTGAAACCCTCGTTGCTGAGATCGAGCGCGAATCGCAATCGCGCCACGTCTCAAAATCCGACGTGGTGCGTGAGCGTCTCAGCCGGCAACGTAACCGGTCCGGAAAGCAGCGCACGATGGGGCAAATGATTGGAAATTTAATTGGCTCGATTGGCGGATTGCCTGCGGATCTTTCCAGCAATAAAAAGAAATACCTGCCTGGGTTAATTCGTGCCGCAAAACCTCATCGCCGATAGCTCCGCTCTCGCAGCGCTTTTGAGCCGTGACGACCAGCATCATCGCTGGATCGCGGCAAAGGCTGACGGCCTGCCTTGGCCATGGCTGACGTGCGAAGTGGTCCTTGCCGAAACTTTCCATTTGCTAGGCAAGCGAGGTGTGCCCGGAATAAAGGAATTGTTGCGGAATGAAGTATTGACCCTTGCGTTTGATTTAGGCGGGCAACTCGAAGCGGTACTCGACTTGATGGACAAATATGCTGACGTGCCCATGAGCCTCGCTGATGCCTGCCTTGTGCGCATGAGCGAAATCCTGCCGGATCCGTTGCTGCTAACAACCGACGCGGACTTCAAAATTTACCGCCGCCATAGCCGCCAAATCGTACCCTGTTTAATGCCGTAAAGCAGATCCATCGGAATCCCTGACGTCTACTCAAAATGCCGCCGCAATACCCGAAAAACCTCCGTGGATTCCACTTCTTTTGCTCCTAAAAATTCCGGCTTTTCACAGACAATAATCGGCCAATCCTTTCGGTCAACCGGCCGCCGCCCATGCGAACCCTTAACAAGGCTCCCATCCAGCGGAACCAAATCCATTAGCATCCGAAAACCGAGCTTCCTTTGCAGTAATCGCCGCGCAATTCTCAATCCCGGCATCGAAATCCCGGGATCTATAAAAAGCTCGACCGGATCGTAGCCCGGCTTGCGGTGAATGTCCACCGTCCGGGCAAAATCCGGCGCGCGCGCGTCGTCGTCCCAGTAATAGTACGTGAACCACGCGTTCCCGGCCGCCACGGCAATCAAATCCCCCGCGCGCGTATGGCCAGCGCCCGCCGCCGTTTTCTCAGCGCTGCCCAGGACGCCGTCAATTCCCGAAGTTTTTTCCAGGACATCGCGCACGGGCTTTTCCAGCGAACGGTCATTCAAATAGATGTGCGCAACCTGGTGGTCCGCCACCGCAAAAACCCTGCTGGCGCCGGCATCCAAAATCTCAAGGCCCAATTCATCCTTCACCGTCAGCCAGCCGTGCCTGCGAAAAATTCGGTTCAGATGAACCGGCGTATCCACGTTCGTAATCCCATATTCCGACAGCAAAACGATGCGAACATCGCGCCCGCGGAAAAAATCAATCAGGTCGCCAACAATGGAATCAATCGCGTTCAAATCCGGAACAATCACCGGATTGATTTGACCGGACGCGCCGCGGGCAAACGGCCCATGCCGTTGCAAATTATAGTCCAAATGCGGCAAATAAATCAGGTTCAGCCCGGGCGAAAATTTTTTCTCAATCCATTTTGCCGATTCCGCGATCCAGCGCGTCGCGCAATCGGCCGGACCTTGCGGCGTTTTGACGCCCGCCGCCGGCCCCCAAAAACCAAAAAATGGAAAATCCCCAAGGTCCTTTTTAATCTCCACGCGAATCGAATACGGCCACGAATAAATATCGAAAATCTTTCCGCCATCGGCGCGATAAATCGGCCGCGGCGTGATGGAATAATCCACACTCGAATACATGTTGAACCACCAGAAACAATTCGCCGAGCCCCCGCCCGGTGTACACGCTTTAGCGTGCTCCGATTTCAACACGTCCCAAATTTTCGCGCTTTGGACCAGGTGATTGGATTGTTTCCAGAAATGGACTTCCGCCAATTCGCGATTGTACCATCCGTTGCCCACAATGCCGTGTTCAGCCGGCAATTTGCCCGTGAAATAATTCGATTGCGCGGTGCAGGTCACCGCGGGAAACGAGGGAGAAATGCGGGCCAGCGCGCCGCTTCGGCAAAACCCCGCAATTCGCGGCATCGCTTCGCCGATAAGCGCTTCGGTCAGGCCGACGACGTTAATGACAGCCAGGCGGCTCATGTAGTCCGTTGCCGAAGTTCGTGAATCGCGGCCATAATCTTCCTGGAGTTCATCTCGTGGACCTCGACCGCCCGGCCGATTTCCTTCAAAAGGGTTATGGTCAGTCTCCCGCCCAGATGCTCGCGAAATTCCTCGAGCCCGTCAAGAATCCGAAAATTTCCCTTCGCCCCGGCATCGAGCAACTCGTCGTCGTATAGCGTGAACCCAAGCCGCTCAAGCAGAGTCAAAATGCGTTCGCAGCTCCGCGTCTTTAGCAGCCCCGCCTGCCGCGAATAAACGACATCCAACGCGATGCCGATCGCAACAGCCTCAGCGTGCGAAATTCTGAAATTGGAAATCTGTTCCAGCTTATGCGCCGACCAATGTCCAAAATCAAGGGGCCGGGCCGAGCCTTTCTCGAACGGGTCGCCCCCGGTCGCTATGTGGATCATGTGCAACTCAGCGCACCGCCGAATCAGTCGTTTCACAGCGTCCGGCTCGAACGACACCAGCTTTTCCGCGTCATGCTCGATATCGTCAAAAAAAGCGCGGTCACGAATACACCCCACCTTCACCGCTTCAACATAACCTGCCCGCTTTTCCCGGGCCGGCAGCGTGGCCAAAAGCTTGAAATCATTGATAATCGCGTGCGGCGGCGCGAATGTGCCGATGAAGTTTTTTTTTCCAAAGGCGTTGATGGCGTTTTTGACGCCCACACCCGAGTCTGCCTGGGCGAGCGTGGTTGTCGGAATCCGAACGTGCCGAACGCCGCGATGCGCAATCGCGGCGGCAAATCCCGCCAGGTCGAGCAAAGCGCCGCCGCCGACCGCCGCCAAATACGACTGGCGGTCAATGTGATAGCGGTCAATTTGTGAAAGGATTTCGGTGACCAGCGGAATGGAATTCTTCGAATGCTCGCCTCCAACCACCGGCACCGGGGAGCGAACCATCTGCAAGTGCTCTCGGTGCTTTGAGAAATATTCCTCGATTTCCTTCTCCAGGCCGGGCCGCGCCTGCGAAAGAGAATTTTCAATAATCACGAGCACCTTCCGCGGTTGCCCGTCCGCCAACGCATTTTTCAACGTCAAATTGCCCGGCTCAAATACATTTTCGGTAAAAAAGGCCCGCAGTTGCCACCCAACTCGAATCTGTCGCTGAATCACGGACATGACTAAATTTGGGATTTTGGAAAAAGATTTTCGAGCTTTATTTGATCCGGGCAAAGGGGAATCGTCCTCGTCCTCGAAATCTTACCGGTCCCATCCGACGGATCCGTCAGATCCGTCAGATCTATCCTCTATCCTCCATCCTCCATCCTCGTTCCATCTACTTCGCCACCGTCTTATCGTGCGGAATGCGCATCCCGTAAAACGACCGATAAACAAAAATCAGCGCCACGACAAAGAAAAAGGCGCCAATCCCCATTTTCACCTCTTCGTTAGTCATCGTCACCGCGATTTCCGTGGCCAAAAGGCCAAACAATGTGGTGAATTTGATGATCGGGTTCATCGCCACCGAGCTGGTGTCCTTAAACGGATCGCCCACGGTGTCACCCACGACCGTCGCGGCATGGAGCGCAGTCCCTTTTTGTTTCAAATCCACTTCAACGATTTTCTTGGCGTTGTCCCATGCGCCGCCGGCGTTGACCATGAACAACGCCTGGAACAGCCCAAAAAACGCTATGCCGACGAGATAGCCGATGAAGAAATAGGGATTGAAGAAAGACAGGCCGAGCGCGAAAGAAAATACGACGATGAAGATGTTCACCATGCCGCGTTGCGCGTAGCGGGTGCAGATTTCAACGACCTTTTTACTGTCCTCGATCGAAGCGGCTTCCTTCTCCAGGTTGAGATTTTCTTTGATGAAAACGACCGCGCGATACGCTCCCGTCACAACCGCCTGGGTGCTTGCGCCGGTAAACCAGTAGATGACCGCGCCGCCCATCAAAAGGCCGAAAACAATTTGCGGCTGGACCAGGCTCAGGTGCTGGACGACCTGTCCAAAGGTCTGTTCGAGCACCATAATGATGCCGAAAATCATCGTCGTCGCCCCCACAACTGCCGTGCCAATCAGCACTGGCTTGGCCGTGGCTTTGAACGTGTTGCCCGCGCCGTCGTTTTTTTCCAGTTCATGTTTGGCAACGCCGAAGTCGGGCTTGAACTTGAATTCCCGTTCGATTTCGGCGCTGATATTTGGAAGCGATTCGATCCGGCTCAATTCATAGACCGATTGCGCGTTGTCCGTCACCGGGCCGAAACTGTCAACGGCAATAATCACCGGCGCCATCGCCAAAAATCCAAACGCCACCAGGCCGAACGCAAAAATCGGCGCGGCAAACGAAAATTGAGGCGGCATGAGGGCCGTCAAATTCGGCTGTTGTGACAGCAAATACGCCACGAACATCAATCCCAAAATTACGAGCCCCATCCAGAACGCCGAAAAATTGCCGGTCACAAACCCGGACAAAATATTCAATGACGCTCCGCCCTGTTCAGACGCTGTCGTGACTTCCCTCACGTGCCGGGAGTTGGTGCTAACGAAGATTTTTGTGAATTCCATGATGAGCGCCGCCGCCAGGATGCCGCAGGAAGTAATGCACGCCAGGATCCACCACAAATTCGGCAGCGGCTGGTCCGCGCCGCCCGCCGCGCCGGGCATTGAAAAATCACCCAGCAGCAGCTTGCTGGCGATGGCAAGCACGACAATCGAAACCACGGAAGTAATCCAGACCAGCACCGTGAGCGGTCCTTCGGCATTGAAATCCTTTTTGCCCGCGTAACGCGCGCTGCTGACGAATTTATTGATGTAAAATGAAAACAGCGACGCCAGCACCATCAGGCTTTGAATCGCGAAAAGCCAAATAATCAATTTGCCGCCAAGGTCGGGCGAGGCGGCCAGGGCCAGCGCCAAAAACGCTATCAACGCGACACTGGTGACGCCGTACGTTTCAAAACCATCCGCCGTCGGTCCCACGGAATCGCCGGCATTATCACCGGTGCAATCGGCAATCACCCCCGGATTTTTCGGATCATCTTCCGGAAGATTGAAGACGATTTTCATCAGGTCCGCTCCGATATCAGCGATCTTGGTGAAAATACCCCCGCAGATACGCAATGCCGCCGCGCCGAGCGATTCGCCGATGGCAAATCCAATAAAGCATGGGCCGGCCAGTTGCGGTGGCACAAATGCCAGGATGCAAATCATGCAAAACAGCTCAACGCAGACCAGCAAGAGGCCGATGCTCATGCCTGCGCGCAGCGGAATAAAGAGGGTTTTGAGGGGTTCGCCCTGAAGCGACGCAAAGGCCGAGCGGGAATTGGCGATCGTATTGATGCGAATGCCAAACAATGCAACCGCCACGCTGCCCATGATTCCCACGACGGAACATGCGAGAATCACAAGCACGTTGCCGATGGGTTTGCTTTGCAAGCCGATGAAGTAATAAATCATGCACAGCGCAATCAGGATCCAGAGCCCGACAAGGAATTTACCCTGTTGCAACAGATATGTTTTGCAGGTTTCCCAGATGATATTCGAGACTTCGGCCATGGCGCGGTGGACCGGAAGCGCGCAGGTCTGTTTATACTGGAAAAAACCGAACAGCGCGCCAATGACACAAATCGCCAGGCCGCTATAGAGAATCGTATGGCTGCTCAAACTGCCTCCGAAAAATGAAACTTTTTCAAGCGGGGGCAGCTTGATGTCCGCCTCTCCGGCGAATGCAGTTGCGAGTCCGGGTGCGAGCAAGACAGCAATCGCGCCTATAATTTTCTTTAATCCCATAGAGAACGGCCAAGTTGCCGCAAGTCCATTGCGTTTTCCAGCATTTTTTCTCCTTAAATGTGCACAATACTCTACATCGAAGGCGTTGTTTTTACAGTTTTGGGACAAAAAAACTAATCCGTCTTCATCTTCGCTTGCTCAAAATCCCGGAGGAATCAGCGGAAATAGCCCGGCATTTTAATGCCGGGTACGATTGGCAATTGCATAAGCCCCGAAGGGACGGATGATTTCATCAGATTTGACAGCATAGTCCAATCGTTCTATATTACAGAACAATTGAACTGATCAATTGGTAAACACACACATCAATCGACGAAAGAAGGAGGTCATTATGAAAAGATTAAATGGAAAAGTCGCGGTCATCACAGGCGGAAACAGCGGTATCGGGCTGGCCACCGCAAAATTATTTGTGGAGGAAGGCGCTTATGTCTTTATCACCGGCCGCCGGCAGGCCGAATTGGATAAGGCAAAGGCCGAGATTGGCAAAAACGTCACCTCGGTTCAGGGTGACGTGGCCAAATTGAGTGATTTGGACAATCTGTACGCAGTCATCAAATCCGAGAAGGGTGCTTTGGACATCGTCGTTGCGAACGCGGCCATCGTGGAAATGGTCACAACCAAAGACGTGACGCCCGAACACTACGACAGGACTTTCAACATCAACGCGCGCGGCGCCTTTTTTACGGTGCAAAAGGCGTTGCCGCTTTTGAGGAATGGAGGTTCCATCGTTTTGGTTTCGTCGGTCGCGAGCGTTAAGGGCATTCCATTTTACGTCACCTACTCGGCCACGAAAGCGGCCATGCGGTCCTTCGTCAGGAGTTGGGCGGCTGACTTCAAGGATCGCGGCATTCGGGTCAACACGCTCAGTCCCGGCCCGATAGACACGCCAATTATGGAAAGCCAGGTCAAGTCAAAGGAGGAAGCTGACGCCTTGAAAGCCAACTTCGCGCAGATGATTCCCCTGGGACGATTGGGCCGCGTTGATGAAATGGCGCCGGCGATTCTGTTCCTCGCGTCCGACGATAGCAGCTTCATCACCGGCATTGACCTGGCTGCGGACGGAGGGCTGACACAGGTTTGACGCCTTCCTTATTAAATGAGCCACAGATGGACACAGATGAAACACAGATATTTATCCGCAGATCTCGCCGATTTTCGCAGATTGTTAAACGAGGAATGCGCCTTCTTTCTTTTCTTTTCCTGAATTCCTGCGTTCCTCATTGTATCAATCTCTGAAATCTGCGGACGCTCTTATCTGTGTTTCATCTGTGCTAATCTGTGGCTCAACATTACTGGATTTTTGCGACCTTCGCCTTCGCATCGTCCACAGCCGTTTCCAATCGGGGATCATCCAGGAAGGCCACAGCCTCTTTTTGGATTGTTTCCGCCTCCGCTTTGTCCCCGGTCCCAACAAGGATCAGGATAAGTTGGCGCACCCCGCCGACAAACCGGTCTTTGACCATTTTTTCATTCCTCTGTGAGTAATCCTGCGGCGGGGGAATTTCCGGGTGCTCGCGGTAAAATTCCTGCATTCGTTGCTGCACTTTTTTTCGCATTTCCGCCATGCGCGCCTGGTTGTCCATTTCCATGTGATACCTGTCGCAGTCGCTTTGGAAACCGGACTCGGGGTCGCCCATGTATTTCCGGCAGGTCGCATATTCACCGCGCTGCGCCAATTGATCTTCAATAAGCCCATAACATTGGCCGGCCAGGTGAGGGTCGAGCTGTTCGATGGCTTTGAAGAGCTTGTAGGTGGCTTCATCTTTCCCAAGCTCCTGGTTGATGAGATTCACTTCGGCGAAGTAAATAAAATCGCCGTCGCCGCTGAGCAACTCTTTTGCATCGCTATCGCGAAGGTCCAACAACGCCTGTTTCGCTTTGGGATAACGGCGGCCAAGCTCCATCCAATCACCAACTGCAAAAAGGCGGCCCCCGGCCTGGCCCTGGTCAAACCGCGACCGCTCGAAATAATTCGTGAAAGCGTTCAACGAATCCTGGTATTGGCCCAGGGTCATCAAGGCCTTGGCTTTCTGCCATTCATCGGACAAATCGGAATGCGGCAATCCGGTTGCGGGATCAATCTTTGGGAGCGGGCTGCCGTCATCCGGCAGGCCCGTAGCCGGATTGATTTTAACCCCGGTCTGCTGGGCTAACGCCACGACGGTAAAAATGAACAGGAGAAAGGCTATGTGCAGTGGTGTTTTCATGACTCAATTTTGATTTTCAATTTGGTTGCCCATCACACCTTACTTCAGGAAAAACATAGAAACGTTACACGGTTTTACGGTTCAAGTGAATCCACCTGGATTTCAACATGTTAGGCCAACTCAATCCACCAACCTGCTGGCGTCCTGTCACGCCGAAGCCAGGCGAAGGCGGACGCACTGCGAAGCTCGGTCCACCAATCCACCAATCCAATTATCCATTAATCCAGCCGCTTCAACCCCTCACGGTCCCGCTACAGCCACTTTCCCATTGTTTTCCCCCAACGTCAGCCCTACATATAGGGCGCGCTTGAAAAAATACTGGCACGTCATTGGCATCGGGATCCAAAACAACCTGACTTACCGCTTCAATTATTTGACGCGGACGTTGTTCAGCTTTATTCCGCTTTTTGCCATGCTCTCGCTTTGGCACACGGTCTTTAGCGCCAAACCGGCCGGCAGCGCGCTTTCGGGCTTCACGCAATCGGAGATGATTTTTTATTACATCATGGTGGCCGTCGTGGACGTCCTGACGGCGGTCAACGAAGATGACTGGCAAATTGCGGCGGACATTCGCGAGGGCAACATCAGCCAGTTTTTGCTCAAACCGATAGATTACCTGTGGTATCGCCTCTGCCTGTTTTTGTCGGGACGGGTCGCATTTACCGCCATGGCCTGCATTCCGCTGGCCCTGTTCATCCTTTGTTTTCGGAGCAATGTCATGCCGCCGCCAAACCCGGAGGCCTTCGCGGCGTTCGTCGTCTCGATGGGATTGGCTGCGTTGCTTCAATTTTTCATTTCCTATACCATGGCCATGCTGGCGTTTTGGTTATTGGAGATTTCCACCCTGATATTCATCCTTTTCGCCTTTGAATATCTTGCCAGCGGCCATCTGTTCCCGCTTTCGATGCTGCATCCGGGGCTGCAGTATGTCCTTTTTTTCACACCATTCCCGTATCAACTCTATTTTCCGGTGGGGATTTATATGGGCAAAATTTCGGGAACCCAATTGGAAACCGGTTTACTGGTGCAGTTCGTCTGGGTGGTGGCGGCTTTCGCGCTGGCGCGGTTTGCCTGGGCACGGGGCATCAGGAAATACGCAGCCTTTGGAGGATAACGGGAAAGGGGGAATCGTCCTCGTCCTCGTCCTCGTTCTCGAGTTTTCGCCGCGAATTGCGGATTGCGGAACGGGGAAAAGGGAATCATTCTCATCGTCATCCTCGAATCAGGTTGGCGCGCACATCACCCGATCACCACCCGTAGGGCAGGCATCCTGCCTGCCGGTTACGGCGGCTTCTAGCCGCCAGTTCCCCTTCCAGCAATCCAACAATCCAAATCCGGCAACCCACAATCCGCATTTGTTCAGTTTCCCGCTTCCCGTTTCGCCTTTAAGCTTTTAAGCTGACCGGATGTTGCCAACCAAACCATGGCGGGGTGATGCGGTGTTTTTTTTTATCGTTGCCCAGATAACCTGCTTTCTTTTAGCCGGCGTCGCCATTGGCCTGCTGCATAGTTACAAAGTGGCCGGCTTTGAAGAAGATGAGGGATTTGGCTCGATTATCGTCGGAACGTTAGGCTTCCAGGGAGCGACCTGGATTTTGATGCCCCTCTTTTTTTGGCTGCAGGATATCAGTTGGCAGGACGGCATTGGATTCACAAAGAAAAAACTGCTCATGGCGCCCGTGCTCGCATTTGGAACCCTGATTTTGGTTTTGCCGGCGACGATGGCATTGCTGAAAGCATCCAATTGGGTGTTGGAAAAGCCGGCAGCCGTTTGGGTCCTGGACAAGCTTCACATAAAACTGGAACCCGAAGCCGCGGTGACTTTGATTTCCAACGCCACATCGCGGCCGGAGCAAATTTACCTGGCTATTTTCGCGGTTGTGCTGGCGCCCGTGGCCGAGGAATTTATTTTTCGGGGCGTGCTGTTCACCACTTTGAAGCAACACGGTTTTCCAAAGTTAGCCTGGATAGGCGTTAACCTGCTCTTTGCCTTGATTCACGCCGATTTGCAAATTTTTGTTCCACTCTTTTTCCTCTCCCTGGTCCTGACATGGCTTTATGAAATTACCGACAGCCTCCTGGCCTCTTTTTTCACCCATGCATTGTTCAACGCCGCAAACCTCGTCGTACTCACGCGTTTTTCGCAGTGACCGTAGCGCAGGTTTCCAAACCTGCCGGCTTCTGCGCTGCGCCACTCGTATCCAGGCCGTCCGCTGTCGCTCGCCGTACAATCGCTCAAGCCATACTTCCATACCGCGCTTGCCGTCTTGGAGTGCGGTGGCAAGTCTGCGCGACACCGCTTTCGGACGTCGTTGGACTTTCAAATGGCGATTGACGCTTCGAAGTGGTCCAACTTCCGATACCGGCGTCCTCCCAACGCGTGAGGACACCCAGGACGCAAGCGAGTTCTTACAAATCTTCCCGGTTCTGGACGGTCCGTGGGAAGCTCTTTTCGACTTTTTTCGCAAGCATTGGCACAATGAACTGGAAGAAAACATCGAACATCGAACATCCAACATTGAACGCCGAAGGAAACGCGGCGAACCATCCGTTCGATGTTGGGCGTTCGATGTTCGATGTTCGATGTTTCCGACGGTTCATGGGGTGAGGGCGACCTCCCCGTCGGCCAAGCCCCTGACTTCCCCACCAACCTGCCGCGGCGAAGCATTGCGAAGCCGGGTCCATCAATTCAATAATCCAACAACCCACGCCGTTCCTGTCCCGTGAACGAATTCGAACTCATCGCTAAACTCACCAAATCCCTCCCGGCAAACAAAACCGTGGTCACGGGACCAGGCGACGACTGCGCCGTCCTGGATTTCGGTTTGCCGGACAAACTGTTTTTATTCAAAACCGACGCCGTAGTCGAAGGAGTCCATTTCACCCGCGAAACGCCTCCGGAAAAAATCGGCCGCAAAGCCCTGGGCCGCTGCCTGAGCGACATCGCCGCGATGGCCGGCACCCCAACAGCCGCGCTGGTCACCATCGGCCTTCCCAAAAATTTCGACCCGGAATTCGTCCTAAAAATATATGACGGCCTGAACACCCTCGCGCGAACATTTGATGTGGCAATCGTCGGCGGCGAAACCACAACCAATCCCGTCGGCATATTCATTTCCATTGCGCTGCTCGGAACCCTCGCGCGCGGAAAACAAATCCTCCGCGGCGGCGCGCGCGTCGGCGACGCCATCTTCGTAACCGGCGAACTCGGCGGTTCAATCGCTGGAAAACACCTCGATTTCGAACCGCGCATCGTGGAAGCCCGCTGGCTCGCCGACCATTTTTCCATCCACGCCATGGCCGATCTAAGCGACGGCCTGGCCGGAGATTTGCGCCACATCCTGACCGCCAGCCACGTCGGCGCCGAACTGTTGAAAACAGCCATCCCCGTCTCCCGCGCCGCAAAATTAGAATCCCGCAAAACCTCTTTAGCCAAACCAGCGCTTGTAGCCGCGCTCACCGATGGCGAAGATTTTGAATTGGTCTTCACAGTGCCGGGCAAGGACGCCGTCAAACTGCTCGACACCTGGAAACAACAATTTCCGAAAGTGAAGCTGACTTGCATCGGAAAGATCATCGCGGGCGAGGGGATTACGTTGCGGGACAAAAACGGCGTGCAAAAGTTGGATGCGCGGGGGTATGCGCATTTTGGGTGAGAGGTTTTTGCCGCAATTCCTCTTTAATTTTGAGGTGAATCTAATCCGATTCCGGCCTCTCCAACAGCCACTCATACGCAGGTTGCACATTCACGCCCGGCGTATTTATACCTGTCACGGCATCCTGATCAAGGACTAATAGTCGGCAGGTGGCCTGAGGAAATGATTTTGCCGCTTCTGTCAGTGCGCGCATTTCCCGATCTCGCGTCTCCGGATTGCGCAAGTCCGCACACACTTGAATCAATTCAGCGCCCTTGGTTGAATGTCGTGCAAGAAAGTCCACTTCAAGGCCGGCATCGGTCTTGACATAGCCGATATCAAACCTGCGCCGCTCCAATTCGACCAGCACGACAGTTTCCAGCGCATGGCCGACGTTGGTTCGTCCGCTGTTGTCAAATGCTCGTATCAATCCCGAATCCGCAGGATACACCTTTCGAGGGTTGGAATTGCGCTTCCGTTCCGAATCCGTGGCCAGTGGCACCGCGGACAACAAGAACGCATCCAGCAAATATCCCAGCATAGCATGAACCGCATCTTTCGCCACACCATGTCCCTGTGATCTCATGTCCTGATGCAGTCGATGGACGCTGAAGCTCGATGCCGGATTTCGCAAACAGTGCCGCACCAGCCAACGCAACGCCTCTACCTGCGACACACGATGCCGCTCCACAACGTCCCGAAATAATACTGTGTCCACGTAACCTTGCAGCAATTCCACCTGCAATACCGCTTCCAAGCCCAATGTTTCGGGAAAACCGCCCGCGATAAGATACCCTCGGAATGATTTCTCCACTCTGGAACGCTCAGCAGGTGTGGGGCGCCATTTCTTTTCAGTTGGTTCTTCCTGCCGATGACGCAAAAATTCGCGGAAGCTAAAGGGCCGGATTACCGTCGCCAGCCCGCGACCGCGCAAGGAAGTGTGGACTTCCCGCGACAGCATCTGCGCCGATGAACCCGAAACCACCAGTTGCGCCTTTTCTGTGTCCAATACGCGGCGCACAAATCGCTCCCAGCCCGGCACTAGTTGGATTTCATCCAGAAACCAGTGCACCGTCTCCTTGCCGCGCAATTCCGGGTATATCCGGTAAAATTCTTCCAGCAAAAATCCAAGCTGCTCGGCTCCGATTCCAGCCAACCGGTCGTCGTCAAAGCCTAAATACACCGCGCGCTCCGGCGCGCCTCATTCCAATGATTGAATGGACTTTGCCGGGCACCAACGGCAGACGCGCATCGCGCCGTGTCAATTGCCGCGTCGCAGTTGCTTGCAACGCGACTTGGAGTTTGTCAGCTAAAACAGGATGCAATGGCATAATTCAAGACTCTTTCAAAAGTGTCCTTTTAGCAAGGACACTTTTTGGATAATCAGTCCTTTTAAAACGGACACCTTTGCGTATTATTGAATAGAGCCACTTCCAGCGTTCGATGTTCGGCGTTCAGCGTTCGATGTTCGATGTTTTGTTATTGAAGTCGGGGTGCCCTCACCGGACGAATTCTCACGCTCTCACGGTCTCACGCTCTCACATCTCGACTTTTTCCTTTTTCCTTTCACCATCTCCCATCTCCCATCTTCCGGCCCCGTGTTAATGGTCCGTTACCCCTCTGTTAATGGTTTGTTAGTCCTCAAACTCACGCAACAAGTTTTGCAGCCAATACGTCAATCTTATTTATGGCAGGCGGTTCTGAGAGCAAATCCTTCCACTTTGCCATCAATGCGGCCGCTATTGGCCCCGAAAGGTGGGCCTCGCGCCCGGCTTCATCGGCAAAAGCATCAAAGATCCCAAAAGTGTTGCCGTCCAATCGCAACGCGAACCAAACAACTGTGCCTGGTTCCTGCGCAGCCAGTGGAAGAGCGCTCTTCAGGAAAAGCTCTACTTCATCTTCCTTTCCGGCTTTGGCCTTTAATGTTGCCAGAATGCCCAACTTCACTTCCTTTTTCATAAACTTCCTTTTTGAACGATGGTTTGCTTGCGATTTAGTTTGAGGGCGCGATGCTAAACGCACCCGGTTTTCACGATATACCGCCTTTCCAGCTATTAGAAGTCCCGGCCGCCAATTTTATTCCGAAAATTTTCGAAAAAAAATTTGCCGAAAAGCCGGAATAAAAAGCGTCGGTGAGCCATCAAATATGATATGAAGAAAAAAGCGCTGCATTTCATCGCAATATTTGCTCTATGCTCCCTGATTGGTGTTCTGGCTGCCGATGAAGGCTCTGTGCCGGTCAAAACGAAAGCGCCAGCATGGAAATTGCAGGACCTCGACGGCAATTCGGTAAGTTCCGAGGATTTCAAGGGGAAGGTGGTAATACTGGATTTTTGGGCAACGTGGTGCGGCCCCTGCCGCGCGGAAATCCCGGGACTCGACGAGTTGCAGACCGAGTACCAGAAAAGGGGCCTGGCTGTGATCGGAGTCTCCCTCGATGAAGGAGGAGCCGACGCAGTGAAAGCTTTCGTCGCAAAAACCGGAATGAACTATCGCGTTTTGATGGGCGACGAGAAGGTGCAGCAGGATTTCGGGGGAATGGATGCCATCCCGATGACTTTTGTGATAGATCGTCAGGGTAACATCGTTGGACAACATCTCGGCCTGACAGAAAAAAGCGAATTTGAAGCGGAGATTAAGCCGCTGCTTGCAGACTGAGCGAACTGTGGAGCTGCTGGTTAGTGACAGCGTAGCCTTGGCAAAGGCGGAAGCCTCGGCGAAGGAGGGTTCGATGTTTTGTTTTTGCTTTCTGCCTGTAGTCCCCTCCCCGGGCGAAATTCTCACGCTCTCACGTCCTGCCCTCCGTAGCTTTAGCGAAAGAGGGTCTCACGGCTTTCCGGTGAATTGAGAATGGACTAGCAATCTGGACACGGAGGCGGGACTGAGGGGCGCACGGGAGTAAACGGGCTGGCACAGTGGTTCAGCGCTATGGGAACGTCGGGCGCGGGCCAGCCAGCGGTGATCCAGCGGTTCGCTGATCAGATCGAGGGTATTTGCAGCGATGGTGGTCTCTTCTTTCATGCCAGTGGCGTGGCCGACGCCGACAAAGAAACCGGCCAGGAGCAAAGTGGCGCGAAACAACGTGCTGCGGGAGTAGGTGGTCAGAGCGCAGGGATGTCCAGGGTTGAGAGTACGATATAGATTTTGAAACACGGGCAGGGTCCACATCGCGGGGTTTTTGGCGGGAGAAAAAGCGTCGTAAAAAATGGCGTGTGGCGGCGGAACGTCCCTCCTGCCCTGGCTCAGCCACGCGGGAAAATCGCCGAGGCAAAATTGCCAATCGACGCGGAGCGAGCCGTTGATGAAGCCGGTTTTTTTTGCAAGGAGCAGTTTGTTTAACTGGTCCTCGTAACCGGAAATATAGCCGAGGGCGGCGGAATTTTTGAGAGCGAATTCGAGTGGTTCGGCGGTGTTATCGAAACTGACGAGGCGGAGGTGGCCGGGAATTTGGGCGGTGGCGCGGAGAACGGCAATAGCGTTTGCGGCGGCGCCGAGGCCGACGTCCCAGATAACAAATTCGCCCGAAGTCTTTGCGAGGCGTTCAGGAATCTGGAGCTGGCGAACATAAAGAAGGTCGGCCTCGGCTCGAGGGCCAAGGCCAGGGTGCATTTTTTCGCCGTAGCTGGCGGAAAAAAGGGTGCGCTCTCCGTTGGCGAGGGTTACGAGTTGGTAGTCATCGGGCACGAACGTATTGTGAACGAAAAACCACTGGGATGTTAGCCCTTCATTGCTCCAAAACCTGGTAAAATTTCCGGGGCGCGTTGGTGATGGTATCGAGCAGGACTGCGGAGCCATTGGTCAGCGACAGCGCATTGGTGACGGCAAACCAATTAATGAGGTGGATACCGATGAGGCACGATTTCATGGGATCTGCAACTTGTTCTGTTGCGGTTCCAGTATAAGACGCTGATTTCCACTTGTGAAGCTTGTTTGAGTTTCACGTCGTCATTCCCATCTTCAATCTTCCATCTTCGCCCGAATTTTTCGCTCTTGCGATTTTTCGCGTCGTGGCTCATGGTCGTCAGCTCGCATTTGTGCGAACACACATTTTCATAGGCTTAATGTTTGTCTCGGTGATGTCCGCGGCGGCTTCGGCACCGGGAGCAACGCTGACTTGCGTGGACCCGCTCATAAAAGTCTTTCGCGGCTCTACCAACCTGCCGGCCGCCGACCCGGAGACGGACGTGGCGGCGGGTGAATACGCCACATTTCAGTTTGTGTTTCACTCGACGGCGGCCGTCACCAATTTGCGGGCCGCGATTTCAGGGCGGGTGCCCGGCGCGCAAACCCGATTTGTGGGTTACGTGACCGTGGGCAAGCGTCGCTGCGACGATTTGTGGTCGAACGATAAATTATTTCCCGACCCGCTCCTGGAGGATGCCAGTGTGGCCGTTCCTGGCGGCGAAAACCAGCCGGTGTGGATCACCGTGCCCACCAGCGCTCCGGGCAATTTGCGGGGAACGCTCACGCTGACCTGGAGCGGAGGCAAGCTGCGCCAATCCTTCAAAGTGCGGGTACACAAGGTTAAATTGAGAAAGCCCAGGTTGTGGATCACCAACTGGTGGTTCTCGGACCCGGACCGGCTGGCCATGCTCGCCGGTCACCCGGTTCAGCCTTATTCGGATGAATATTGGAAGCTCATCCGGGAGTTTGCCGATTTCATGGCGCAATATCATCAGAACGTCGTGCTCATTTCGCCGCTGGACCTGGCGCAAATCTCAGGCACGGACGACCAATTGGATTTTGATTTTTCCCGCTTTGATCGGATGGTGCAGACGTTTATTGACGCCGGCGTCATCGGAAGAATCGAGGGCGGGCATGTGGGCGGAAGGTCGAGCGGCGACTGGAATTCGCAGTATTTTGTGCGTGTGCCGCAACTGGTTAACGGCGGCGAGCAATTCACCAATCTGCCCGCAACGAACGCCGTCGCCCGGGCCTTTTACCGGCAGTATTTTCCCGCCTTGCTCGACCACCTCAAGGAGCGCGGCTGGGACAAGATTTACTGGCAGCATCTGGCGGATGAACCCATCGCGCAAAACGCATCGAGTTACCGCGATATCGCCGCAATGCTCCACGAGTTTGCGCCAGGCATCCCGGTCATTGACGCCGTTCAGACGACCAATCTCGTCGGCTCGATCAACACCTGGGTCCCGATCCTGGATTATTTGCACGACAACTACGACTTCATGCGCGCGCGGCAGCAGGCGGGCGACGAACTGTGGACCTACACGTGTTGCGTGCCCGGCGGGAGTTACGCCAACCGGTTTATTGAGCTGCAGTTGATCAAGGTCCGGCTGCTGCACTGGATCAATTTTCGATACGGCATCACCGGGTATCTCCATTGGGGTTTCAACTTTTGGAACATTGGCACTTCGCCCTTCGGTGAAACCACCTTTAGCTGGCCCGCCGGCGACCAATGGATTGTCTATCCAAAAGACGGACACCTGCTAAGTTCCATCCGGCTGGAGGCCATGCGGGACGGCATCGAGGATTACGAGTTGCTCTCGATGCTGGCCGAGCGCGATCCCGCGGATGCGCAAAGGCTCGCGGCCGAAACGATCCTCGACTTTGATCGCTACGACACGAGCATCGCGCATTTCCGCGCGCGGCATCTGGAACTCATCAAATTGCTGGAAAACAGATAGACCGCCTTCGGAGCGCGGCTGTGTCGAAGACCAGCCGCAGCGTGTCGCAACGTTCTGTATTCGCATACGAGGTGTGAAAATCCGCAACATCCGCTACACGGTTGATTATCAACGACTTAATCCGCAACAAATCCGCAACAAATCCGCAACAGGGTTGCAACATTTCGCAAGTAGGGCGGGCGACAAAGGAAACCCGCTTCGCTTGCTCTGGCACTCTTCTCCGGCATAGCCGCTAACCGAGTGCCCTGAATGGGGAATGGCCCTTACATAAGGCCGAGGTTTCGGAGGCGTGAGACCTTGCGGCGAACATTGCGTTTGAGATGATCGCGAAATTTTCGACGCGGGCCCACTAAACGAGGATATCTGCTTTTTTTGCGTTTGACCGCGCGCGGTTCGCGTCGTCCAGGGCGGTCGGGAACCAGGTCGGCAGCTAAAATGCGCAGCAGTTCTGCCCATAGTTGTTTGCGTTTGCCGTTGGATCTGGCTTGGGCCATCGCCTGGGTAAATTGCCGGAGGGCGTCCAGGCTGCCTTTGAAACTAACACGTTCCAGAGGCACGTCGTGCTCGGTAGCCGCTTTGGCCATGGTGCAGCGAACCAGGTTGTGCGCAATCAGCCGCATATAAAGTTCCTGCTGCGCCATTTCGGGGGAGCGGTTGCGCAGGCTTTCCAGATGCAAGGTGGTTTTTAGGTCGTCCAGGCACATTTCCAAACGCCAGCGGCGCAAGTAGGCGTAAAGGATTTCCTTGGCGGGATACTCTTGGGCATCGAGCAAGGTGGTAACGACAATCAACTGGCGAACGCGGAAGCCTTTTTGATAAAGCGAGCCCTTTACGGTGCGCAGAGTCAGAGTGCTCGGCAGCTGCTGCCATTGTAAGAGAGTCATCCAAGGCGAGGCGGTATTGCCCTTTTTCCACTCCACGAGCCAATCGTTTCCAGCCAGGCGTTTGAGCCGTCGTCGACCGTCGATGCGGCGTGTCGTGCGCCCAATAAAATCGACGCCCAGGGTGTGCTGCAGCAGAGCGATCACCGGATAGCAGCCAAAGCCGCGGTCACCAATGAGAATATCTCCTTTGGCCAATTGGCTGGCCAGTTGTGAAAAGAGCGAAAGTTCCGAAACCGCCAGGCTGCCTTGGGCTGCGGCCAGGACCGTACCACTTAGTAAACTAAAGAACACGACAAAGCGCATCATCGGAAAACTCGGTTGGTTGGGCTGGCACTGGAGGGGAGGATAGGCGGCTCGATTTTTTGGTGTGTCGGATAAAAGCGTCAGGGCCGAACCATCCACAACCTTGATCGGGCGACCTTTCAACCAGCTCAAGGCTGCCAGGATTTGGTCGGCGAATTTAGCCGTAAGAGACAAAGCCTTGGGGAATTGGGTCAGGGGCAGGCGGGCTCGGGCTCGGCAATAGGCGCCATCCTCCTCTGAGATCTGCGGCCCGCCTTCCAAGTGAAACAGGGCCTGAAGCTGGCGCACTACTTCGCGGCAGGAGGCCTCTGGATTGAGATTGTGCCAGAGCGAGCACCAGAAAGTCCGCCAGCGAGTGTAATGGCGGTCTCGGCTATTAGCGCTCTGAAGCGCCTTTGGAAAGAGATCCTCTGGCAGCCATTGGCCAAAGCACTTTTCCAACTGACAAAGGGTGCAGGCCCGTACCTGGACCAGAGCTTGAGCAGTTCGGCGGCCCATGGGAGAGAGGCGATGGAGCCACGAGGAAAAGAACGGCGTGTCATTCATAGAGCGGTATATATACCGCTCTATTGACAAGCCTGCTAGACTTTTTGCATGAGCACCAAAAAAAACTCGGATACAGCTTCGCCGGAGGCCCGTTATGATCAGTTGCGGCGCCGCTTGGCCCAGATCGGCTGGATTAGTCAGGGCTATGTCCAGGATCGGGGACCCGGAGCCGGTGGGCCTTGCTATCAGTGGACGCGCAAGGTCAAAGGCAAGACTGTTAGCGTGGCCCTTTCTAAAGAACAGTATGAATGGTTGCGCACCGCTATCGTGCAATGGCGGGATGCCCAGGCCATTCTCAAAGAAATGCAACAGCTCAGCCGCGAGGTCCTATTCCAAACCCTACCGCACCCTTCGCGTCGCAAACAATTGGGCAAGAATGTTTTGGGACTTATGTAAGGGCCATTCACCCTAAAGGGTGGACACCAAACCTTCGGACCGTTTCTCCGTTTTCCGTTTTCCATTTTTCATTTTCCTTTAGTAATCTCGGTTTGTGAATCTTTCAATGCCCGCTGAATTGGTTGCTGCCTCCTTAAACCATTCGGACCGCGCGCGGTTCGTAATCGATTCCTGGGGTGAGCACAACCTTTACTGTCCGAATTGTTCTTCGTCAAAGCTGAAACTGAGCAGCAGCCATCCGGGTTATTTTTCGTGCCCTGATTGCCAATCGCGATTTCATCTCAAAGGGCAGCACTCATCCATGGGCGATTCCATTGCCGCAGGTGAGTATGACGCCGTGATGCGCGCCATGCGCAGCGGCAAGGTTTTCGGTTATTTCTATCTGCACTACGAGCCGGGCACGTGGACAGTGCGCGATTTGGTGTTGGTGCCTCTTTTTGCGGTTCCGGAAATGGCCATAGCCAAACGGGCGACGCGCTGTCATTTCCTGGTGGAACGGATTCCCGCGGAGGGCCGTATAGCAATCGTGACCACCATCAAGTCCGGGAGCGCGGGAGGCACCGAGTGCATCATGATTTCCCGGCCCGGGGACGTGCGCGAAAAATTCCGGCGCCTCAAGCCCAAACGGGGACGTTGAATCGTAAAAAATGTTAAAACGTTGAAACGTTCAACAGGTTGAGAGTATCGCGCGATTGGCCCGCTTCCGCCGCCGCTAAAGCTACGGCGGACTAGAAAGCGTTCGGGCCAAACCAACTTCGGCAGCCGCCTTCCGTTTCAACGCTTTAACGCTTTAACGCGTCAACGTTGCGTCAGCAATGAGCGTATCTGGCGATGGCTGTTTGGAGGTTAGCGAGGTCAAAGGGCTTGCAGATGAAGGAATCAACGCCGCCGAGCGGGCAATCGGAAGATTGAAGCTTTTCAGGAAAAGCCGTTATCATCACGATGGGCTGTTCGGGCGAAATGCGTTTGATAGCCGCGGCCAGTTTGTCCCCCTTCATCTTGGGCATCAGGTAATCCGTGAAAACCATGTCGAACTTGTTTGGCTCAAACATGGCCAGGGCCTCGGCCCCATTTTGGGCCTGTTCGACGATATAGCCCTCCGCCTCAAGAAGAAGTTGAACGCTCCGGCAAACCAACGGCTCGTCATCCACAACTAATATGTGTTTCTGTTGGCTGTGCATTCGTCATCACTGGAAACTTAGCATATTTTGGGCCACACCAGAGCCATCGGCTGTCAGCCTTGCATCCGGAGCTAATGACGTAAACGTGTCCTGTTTTCTGGTTTGCATCAGTGCAAAATCAGGACGACCATGGCCGAAACAATTAAGAATGGTAATGGACCGAAAACGCCGGACTTTGCGGCGTAACGTGATAAAGTCTTTCTATGAACGCTACAAATGAAGGAAATCCGGCGGGGCGGCGGCTTCGGCCGGGTTTTCAACTGGCACTGTTCCTCGTATTCGGCCTGGGCCTGGGCGTGTTGTTTGACCGCTGGGTGCTGATGGCCTTCGTGCCGTCGGATGCCGTGGCCGATTTCCGGTTGATCGCCGAGGCCTGGAACACGATCGAACACTATTACGTGGCGCGCGGCGCGGTGAGCCAGGAAGCATTGACCTACGGCGCCATCAGCGGAATGATGGAGGCCCTCGGCGATACCGGTCACAGCGTTTTTTTGACCCCGTCCATGGTCAAAGAATTGAAGGTAACCGAGACTGGACGACTCAAAGGCGTGGGTGTGGAAGTGCAAGTAAACACCAACCGGCAGGTCGTCATCCTGACGCCATTGGACAACTCGCCGGCGCAACGGGCTGGTTTGAAATCCGGCGATATTATTATGAGCGTGGACGGCCGGGACATCGCAGGCATGCCGATTAGCGAAGTGATGAGTCAAATTTCCGGTCCGGTAGGCACGAAGGTGGACCTGGGAATTCTCAGCCCCAAAACCCATAGTTTCCGGGATGTCGGCATCGTGCGCGCGGAAATCAAAATCAGTGATGTGAGCTGGCGCCAATTGCCGGGGACGGACGTGGCAAACTTGCGGATAGCGGCCTTTGACGATCACATGTCGGATGACCTGCGCACGGCGCTGCGCCAAATCAAGGAACAAAAGATGCGGGGACTGGTCCTGGATCTGCGAAACAATCCCGGCGGCGTGCTGGACGAGGCTGTGGCCGTGGCCAGCCAATTCCTGCGAGGAGGAAACGTGTTACTGGTCAGAAATGCCCAGGGACAAATCACGCCGATGCCCGTGCAGCCGGGCGGTTTGGCGACGAACATCCCAATGGCGGTCCTCATCAATCACGGTTCGGCGAGCGCGGCGGAAATTGTGGCAGGCGCGTTGCGCGATGCGCATCGGGCTCAACTGATTGGCGAAAAAACTTTTGGCACCGGAACGGTGCTGAGTGAGTTTCAGTTGCCCGGGGGTTCGGCAATGCTCCTGGCCGTGGATGAATGGCTGACGCCGAACGGCGAATCGTTCTGGCACAAGGGCATTTCCCCGGGAATTGAAATCGTGCAGCCACAGGATGCACGATTGATGCCGAACGACCTGGCGACCATGACGCCGGAGGAGTTTCAATCCACGGACGACAAGCAAATGCTGCAGGCGCTGGATTGGGTGAACCAGCAAATCAAAAACGGCGGCGCGAATTAATGTGGATTGCGGATCGCGGAATTAAATCGGACCGTGAAGCAGCCGCTTCAACGTTGCGGCATTTGACAAAACTTCAAACGGGCCTATTTTAAAAACTCCGGTTGGAGATTTCCTTCAACCAAAAGAATAACAAAGGAGCAAAAAAGGAGAAAGTTATGCCAACACAAACTATTCCAGATCCGCAAAAGGCACGGGCCTATTTTGAAAATAAACTCGCCTTCACAACCGGTCCGGTTGAATTGTCCCGCATATTGGGATCGGACGTCAACGTGGTGGACGTGCGTGAGGCGGAAGACTACGAGAAAGGGCACGTGCCCGGCGCCGTCAACCTGCCCAAAGGAACGTGGGATAACCCAAAGGGATTGGCCAAAGACAAAGCCAATGTTGTCTATTGCTACTCGCAGCAATGTCATCTTGCGGCCAAGGCCTGCGCGGCGTTTGCCGCGAAAGGATATCCGGTCATGGAACTCGAGGGCGGCTTCGACGCATGGGAACAACACGAATTGAATGTTGAAACGGGAGCCGCGTCCGGCGCGACAATGCGCCAGGCAGCCTGATTGATTGACGATTTACGATTTACGATTTACGCGGCCAGTTGATTTCCGGACGCGTTGCGTAAATCGTAAATCGGCACGGAATGCGGCAAGCTCTATGCGAGCAAAAGCGGCAGGACGCTAAACATCAGCAGCAGGACGAAAAAATGCTCCCGAACCCGGCTATCGTCTCTTCGTTCCGCATTTCCAGCAGGAAGTGAATTGCGCCTCCAGCTTTTCTCCGCATTTGGGGCAGGTCCACGCGGTTCCCTGGATCTGCGGCGACTGCCATTGATCTTTGATGTGAAGCGCCTCGGCTTCGCGGGCGTCGTCATCGATCCACAGCTCGGGCCAGCATTCAACCTGCGGAACTCCTCCGGCCAGCGTGGATGAAACCTCGTTGTTGATAAAGCAGGCGATGCCCGCGGCAACAAGCATGTCCTTGAGCTCGCTCACGGTGACGAGGCTTGGGGATGTGAGGATGCGTTTCATGAAAATTCATTCGGGCTGTTTGGCTTATGTAAACCTCCGGGCGACTATTTGCAAATGGAAACGGCGGATTTAATGGCAGGCGGCTTTGGCGCGGCAGTCAAACTTTCAAGATCCGCTCGCATCCAGCGGTTTAAAGAACCGCTGCGAACGGGGAAGCCAATAATTATTTTTATTAACCGAAAACACGACATCCGTTGCTTTGCCCACGATTCTGTTTCGCGGAACAGCGCCATAATAACGTGAATCGAAACTGTCATCGCGATTGTCGCCCATCATAAAATAACATCCGGCGGGCACTTGAATGGGGCCGAAGGTTCGTTTGGCCGGGCGCCCGGGAATGGCCATCACGGCATGCGCGTGACCGGGCAGTTGTTCCGTGGCGAACAGGCTGCGTTGTTGTTCTTTCACCGGCAGTTGAGTGGAAACCTCAGCATTTATTGGCCCGTAATTGACAGGCTTGCCGTTGATAATCAGTTGTTCGTCGCGCAGTTCAATGGTATCGCCGGGCAATCCGATGACGCGCTTGACCAGCCGGGTGCCGTCGTAGGGCGAGTAAAAGACCACAATATCTCCGCGCTTTGGATTTGACCACTGGGCCAGGCGCCAGGTCGTGAACGGGACCTTCAGGTCATAGGCGAGTTTGTTGACATAGATGCGGTCGCCTTCAATGATGGTCGGGTTCATGGAACCGGAGGGTACGTCGTTCCAATCGGCCAGCGAAGAGCGAACGGAAAATAGAACCAGCGCGAGAATTAAGATGGGACGAATTTCCTTGCGCCAATATTGGCGAAGCCGTGAACCGAAGGGTACGGTTTGCATAGCCATGAGACAGGGTGGGGAGCAGAATGTTCAAGGGAAATTATCCAACGCTTTTGGCAGCATCGTTACCCAAGGCACTACATTAATAATAATTGAACGTAAACTTTACGTCGCAAATGTTCGTTCTAAGCGCCTTGAGAATTTCTTCACTCCAAATTTGATACGGCATTCCGTTCAGAACGGCCTTTTTACAAAGATTCGCATTTTTTATTGAGGTACTTCGTTTGGCAATTTTCATGTTGGCGATCTGGCCATTCGAATGAAGACTAAATGTTAATATTACCTTGCCTCGCTCCCGGTCGTAAGGCTCCGGTTTTCTGTCGAGCATGTTCCACCAGTTTGAGCAGACGGTCTGAATAAACATGGCATCGTATTGGTCGCAGATTTTTTTGGCCTGCTTATCCATTTTTTGAGAGCGCAGCACATGCGGTGTTTCTGTGTGCGAAGCGCACGACACAAGGGTTGTCAGTACGCCAAATACGAAAATAATCCATCCGGTTTTCGTGCCATTTCGAGGTTTCATAGGGTTCTTAGCTACGGATCACCTGCCAAATTGTAATTCTGCTTCTGCAAAAATCCAGCGCAGCTTAGCGCTCCGTGCGGAGCGGAGCACGCTAAAGCGTGTACACCGAACAAGCCACGGGATTAACTTCCCTTGTTATAGGTTTTCCGGGCCGCCTCGTTTAGCGCTTTCAAATATGCCGCGAAATCTGTTTCGGCCATTTGCAGATAGAAGGAGCGAGAGGCATCAGTGTTTGAACCACCCGCTGTTTTATTTGCAAAAATCGTTACGCTGGTTTTTCGCTCATCCGGTGATCACTTTTTCATCCGTTTTACGCACTGTTGATTGAACGGACGATTAACACATTAAAATTATGAAAAAGACACCTTTAGTAATAGCAGCGGGTTTCGCCATCCTCGCGGTCCTTGCCGTGACGGGCGTCACTCTTCTGGCAAATCATGTCGATGACTCATGGTTCGATTCGGACACGGACGAATTGCGCCAATTGCCAGCAAACCTGGCGGTCCTGCGCCCAACGCATTCGCATGCTTATGCCAAAATCCGGCATTATGATCGAAACGATTCTTTGGTGCGCACGCTTGGCCGCAACGTGACGTTGCAGCAGGCCATTGCCGAAGCTTACGATTGCAGTCCAGCCCAGGTCATCCTCCCTCTCGGCGGGCCGGAAGGCCGACTCGATTTTCTCATCACCATGCCCGGCGACGCGCGAGAACATTTGCGAGAGCTTATTCAGAAAGAATTCCATTATACGGCCCGGCGCGAAACGCAGAATACGGACGTATTCATCTTAAAAGTCAGCGACCCCGCTTTGCCGGGCCTGGTCGTTAACTCCGCTAACCAATCAGAAGACATTAGTTATAAAGACGGGAAGCTCTATTTCACGCATGAGCCCATGAGCGCGATCGTGAATGGGTTATCGCTGGGCCTGAATACGCCTGTCATGGATCAAACGGGACTCTCAAACGCGTATGATTTTTCGATGTCCTGGAACATGGACGTCGAGAAGCGAATGGAAAATGGCCAGTTTAACCTGGCCGGAACGCGCAAAGTGCTCGCCGGCTGGGGCCTGGCGCTTGAATCCAGCAATGTCCCGATGGACATGTATGTGGTGACGGAAACGCCGTAACATCCACTGTTGCAATGATTGCTTATTTAATTTATTCAAAAACCGTGAAATCGCCTTCCCATGAACCGTCTTCGGAGCGCGTCGCAACATTCGGGGCTGCTGCGGCTGGCGCCCCTTTGCCCCGCACACAGCCGCGCTCCGTGTCCCAATCGGTTCACGGTTTCCAGGACTCGGCGGCCTTGGGATATTATCGACAGATTCGTTGAAAATTTTCATGAGCGCATCCTCCAATCGTGAAGAAGAGATTTTCGAAGCCGCATTGAAATTGCCGGAAGGTGATCGCGCTGCATATGTGGACAGTGCGTGCGGCGGCGATGCGGCTATGCGCGCGCGGGTGACGGAGTTGGTGACGGCGCACGCGGCGGCCGGAAGTTTCATGGACGGCCCGGTGGTTTCCGCAAAAAAAACAATCGTGGTGTCCCTGCCACTGGATGAAAAGCCGGGAGACAAAATCGGACGTTACAAATTGCTCCAGCAAATCGGCGAAGGCGGCTGCGGCGTGGTCTATATGGCCGAGCAGGAAGAACCTGTCCGCCGCCGCGTGGCGCTCAAAGTCATCAAGCTGGGCATGGACACGAAAAGTGTGATTGCGCGGTTTGAGGCCGAACGGCAGGCGCTGGCGATGATGGACCATCCGAATATTGCGAAAGTCCTGGATGCCGGCGCCACGGAAACCGGGCGTCCATTTTTTGTCATGGAATTGGTCCGTGGCATCAAAATCACCGACTACTGCGACCAGAACAAATTGTCCACAAGCGAACGGCTTGGATTGTTTATCCAGGTTTGCAACGCCATCCAGCACGCGCATCAAAAAGGAATCATTCACCGCGACATCAAACCCTCGAACATTCTCGTGACATTGCACGACGGCGTGCCGGTTCCGAAGGTCATTGATTTCGGGATTGCCAAAGCGACGCAGGGACGTTTGACGGACCAGACATTGTTCACCGCGTTCGAGCAATTCATCGGCACGCCGGCCTATATGAGTCCCGAGCAGGCGGAAATGAGCGGGCTCGATATTGACACGCGCAGCGATATCTACGCGCTCGGCGTTCTGTTATATGAATTGCTCACGGGGACACCGCCGTTTGATCCCAAAGAGCTTTTGCAATCGGGACTGGATGAATTGCGCCGCACCATTCGCGAAAAGGAGCCGGCGAGGCCTTCGACCCGTTTGAGCACGATGCTGGATGCCGACCTGACTACTGTCGCCCAACGCCGACACTCTGACGCGCCAAAATTGATCCATTTATTGCGCGGGGATTTGGATTGGATCGTGATGAAGTCGCTCGAAAAAGATCGCACCCGCCGATATGAAACCGCGAACGGCCTGGCGATGGATATTCAGCGTTACATGACCAACGAACCGATCGTGGCGCGGCCGCCGAGCGCGATCTATCGCTTTCAAAAATTGGTGCGCAGGAATAGAACGGTTTTCGCCGCAGTCGGCGTGGGCATGGCCGCGCTGGTCGTCGGCCTTGTCCTGTCGTCATATCTCTTTATTCAGGAACGAGTGGCGTTGAAACGCGCTGTGGCGGCGGAGAAGGCTGAGAGGCAGTTGAGGGAGCAGGCCGAAAGGACCGCTGTGGGAACCCGCGAAGTGGCACAAGCCGAATTGCTGTTGATGAGCGGACAATATGATGAGTCGGAAGCAATCATCAGTAAATTGCCGCCACATGCGTCATTTGTCGCATTATACAATGCCTACGGCACCTTCCATGCGCGCATCGGCGAATGGCGACAGGCACTCACGAATTGGGAAATGGTCGTCCAATATGCGCCCGATGACCACATCGGCTATCAATACCTGCCGCCGTTGCTGTTGCAATTAAATGATGTGGACGGATACAAAGCGTGTCGCGCGAAAATCCTTCGTGAATTTGGAGACACAACCCACCCCCTCATTGCTCAACGGATGATTTTAGCCAGCCTGATCCTTCCCGCTACGGATGATGAAATGAAGGTCATCGCCAAAATGGCCGATGTGGTGGCCGGTGACAATACAAACAGCGAAGTCTATGGCTATAATCTGTTTGCTGAGGGTTTTGCCGAATATCGCCTGGGCCATTACAAACGCGCGGTGGCGCTCTTGCGCGAGGCCACGCCACTGGACATCGGCTCCAATTGCCGCACCGAAGCGTATTTCATTCTCGCGATGGCTCGATACAAGTTGAATCGTTTGGACGACAGCAGGGAATCCTTCGCCAAAGCGGTGAACGATTTGAACACCAAAATGCGACCGGAAGGGCACCTGGACGACGAATGGAACCATTGGATAACGGCGCACGTGTTGATGCGCGAGGCAACCGCGTTAATCGGCACGAATGAATCTGAAATCAATACCGCTGTTCCGGATGCCTCCGCCACTGTACCGGAAATTCCCGACTGGCAGGCGGCTTTGACGAAGGCGGGGTTTAAATTTACCGTCGAACAGCAGGGCGACGGCACCTGGCAGCTTAACCTGAATAAACAAAACATAACGGACCTCGCCATTTTGCGGGGCGCAGATATCAGCGGGCTGTGGTTGGAAAATACGCCAGTTTCTGATCTTGGCCCGTTGCACGGTATGCCGCTGACGTTTCTGGAGATTGGCAAGACACGGGTTACCGACTTGAGCCCGCTAGCGGGCATGAAACTCCAGAACCTCCAGATGAGCCGTACAGCCGTGGCCGATCTCGGGCCGCTGCACGGAATGCCGTTGCGCAATTTGAGCGTGATGGATTGCACAAACATCAGCGATCTCGGACCGTTGCAAGGTATGACGACCTTACAAAGGGTCATTCTTCCACCCAACGCAAAGAATTTCGAGTTCCTTCGCGACGACACCAACCTGGAACGCATCAGTTTCAAATACCAGAGCGGAAAGGGACCCGCTCAAACCGCCGGTGAATTCTGGGCGGATCAGGATAAATCCGCGCTCGCAAAACCTTAACGCGCCGCCGATATGCACCTGTTTTATCATTGGCTTTTTCCGTGGGCCTGGTGGTCGTTCGTAGCTTATTGGACGATCTATTCCTGGAAAATCCGCCGTGAGGAACGGCTGTTGGCGGGGGAATTCGGTGAGGAGTACGCCGTGTATTGCCGGACTGTTCCGGCGCTCGTGCCGTTCAAACTCAATTCGCGTTCATGAACGATCTCATCTTCCATTATGCGCTGTTCTTTCACATTGTGAACGGCACGGTCGCCCTGCTGATTGCGCCGCTGGCGATGGTGACAGTAAAGGGGGGGCTGTGGCATCGGCGGTGGGGGAAAATTTATTTTTGGGCCATGGCGGGCGTGGCGATTAGCGCGACCGTCATGTGTCCGTCTATCCGGAGCGGTATGTTCCTGTTTCTCGTGGCAATCTTCAGCTTCTACTTTGCCCTGACTGGCTACACCGTGTTGCGACGCAAAAAACCTGAAGACGGTCCCGGGTTATTGGACTGGTGCGCCGCGATTTCGATGTTGCTGGCAGGAATTGCATTCGTTACAACCGGCGCGCTGGATGCAAACCTGGGAGCCGAGCGATGGCTCCGATTGGCTTTTGGCTCGGGTGGTTTGCTGTTGGGTGGCCTGGATATCCGCCGTTTCTTCAAGCCGCACCAGTCAAAGCGCGCATGGATGTATGTTCATATGGGCCGGTTTCTGGCCGGCTATATTGCAACTGTCACCGCCTTTTCCGTGGTCAATTTCCAATTTCTGCCCCAGTTCCTGCGCTGGTTTTTGCCGACGGCGGTTGGCGTCCCGTTAATTATTATTTGGCAGTCATATTATAAAAGGAAATTCAAACGGGAAGCTAGCGCGCAAGCCGCGCCTTCTGTCGCGGTGAATCAACCATGAGCGACATCACCCGCATCCTTCAATCCGTGGAATCCGGCGACCCGGGGGCCGCAGATGAATTGCTGCCGCTGGTTTATGGTGAATTGCGCAAGCTGGCTGCTTCGAAAATGGCGAATGAGCAACCTAACCAGACCTTGCAACCCACGGCCCTGGTCCACGAAGCGTGGCTGCGACTCACGGGAAATGAAGATGTGAAGTGGAATGGCCGCGCTCATTTTTTTGGCGCCGCTGCCGAAGCTATGCGGCGCATCCTGATAGACAATGCCCGCCGCAAACGGGCTGCGCGCCACGGCGGCGGCAAAGAGCGGCTCGACGTTCAGGACATCGAGATTGCCGCGCCGGCCAAAGAAGACGAGTTGCTCGCCATTGACGAGGCGCTGGAAGAACTCGGAACCGTGGACAAACAAAAGGCCGATTTGGTGAAGCTCCATTATTTCGTGGGCCTGACAATGGAAGAATGCGCCGGCGTTCTGGGCATTTCAGTTCCCACGGCCAGGCGCTGGTGGAGCTATGCGCGGGCGTGGCTTTTTCAGAGGATCTCTTGTATTCCTAAGCGCTAATCGAAAATGGCGTTCACAAAAAATGTTTAACTTGCCAGCCAACTGTCCTACGACCCTGGTCATTATCGGGGCGTTCGTTACGGTCGTCGGCTGGCCGGTCACTGCGTATTTTGCCTACCGATCGGGCGCGCGCTCGCAACGAATGCGGCTGGAGTGGGAGGCGCAAAAAGCGAAAGAGTCCCTGCACAAAAAGTTTTTCGATTTGGCTAATCGATTTAAGACAAATGTTTCCATTTCCGAACACCCGGATACCTGGGTGGATTTTTTCAAGGATAACGTCAGGCAACTCATTTCTGATTATGAAACGATTCGACCGGACCTGGAATGGAAAGTGAAAAAGAGGATTGATGAGGCGATGAACAGCCTAAAGAGGTTCGCCGCCATGGATCACGACGATATTCGTGCTGCATGCAGGAATGACGGTGAACTGTTTGATGCCCTAAAAAAGTTTCCGGAAACATGATGAGCGGCCTCGGGAAAGGGGGAATTGTCCCTTTCGATGATCCAAAAAATGAGTTTCAAGCACGGTTTTTTCACCAAAAATGCGCCAAATCACCGAAAAAGGCGGCCTCGCCAAAGCCATCGGCGTAACAGATGCGCCTAAAATATGGGTTTTTGAAAGGGTTTCAGCGAATTGTCCCCCCATCAAGCGGGAACGTGGGGACAATTCGGCTATGACCGTTCCGAAAAACATCGAACATCCAACGCCGAACGCCGAACGCCGAAGGAAAGGCCGCGAGCCATCTATTCGATGTTGGGCGTTCGATGTTCGATGTTCGATGTTTTTGATTTCCATGCAATTCAAATTTCTCAGATATAGGGCGCAGTACAAGAACTAGATTTGGAACCCCAAAAAAGTTCAATGTTGGCGCGGGGATTTAGGGACAGAAATTTTTTTATTTCATTTTTGGGGGTTGGAGCGTCCGCTGGGACTAACCGGCCTGAACCATGCGGTTACATCGCTCCTTCCAGGACGTGTGCTACACGATTCGCTTCATCCTCGCTATTGTACGATAATGTGATGCCGATATCCTTGTAGGTTCCGGTAATGAAACCGCTGCCGGCCAACTTTCCATTTGCATCCTGGATTTGTACTTTATTTCCAAGATTATCAAGCGCCATCGCCCTTGCCTCTTCCGGCGTCTTGCCAGCAAATTCAAGCAGGACATAGGCGCGCCCGCGCGATTTATCGGTCTCCACACGGACCGATTTACCGGCCACAACGCGTGGCGACAAGACCAGGGGCGCCCGGCCCGGCCCGGTAATTTCTAATTGCATCTTTGACTCTGATTCCAACTGATCCCCGTGCTTTATAGTCACAGTGCAATAGGCCAAGCCGCTCTCCTTTGGATAAGGCCATGAGACATCCACTCGCACGTTGTCCTGGTTCCTGTAATCGGGATTGGCACTGTCAAGACCTTGATAAAATGAGGCCGGACATCCCACGGACGACAATATCCTGGGTTTGGATAGCAGCTCCTCAACCTGCTTGCCATCCTGCTCTATCAGGCGGGATATGCGGACATCCACCCGATATTGTCCCTGATCTGGCAGAGGCGTTATCGTGGCTTCCGTCAAATATGGGGCGGCGATTGCGGCTTGTGAAAGGAAAGCAGCGGCTGCAATTGCAAAGATTTGACAGTGTTTCATAGTTCTTTCCAACACCGCAAATATTTTAGAGTTGCGCTGTGGCTGTGACAATAAAGTTTAGGTGCCGTCAGGAAAACCAGCCGTAGGGCGAAGAAGGGAATAGGGCGTATGGGTCATATAGGACCTATATCTCCAAGCATGTGACGAGAATGAAAAAGGCGCCCGATTTTTGCCGGACGCCTTTGTTTATAACCTTTTCCTTAAGCCAGGAGCGGATTTTCCGCCGGGGCCGCGGCTTCTTCCGCGGGCTGTTCGGCTTCAGGCTCGTCGGGGATTTCCACGAGCGGCTTGAGATGCACCTTGCGGTGATGGTCAAAGCCGGTGCCGGCCGGGATAATATGGCCCATGATGACGTTCTCCTTGAACCCGCGCAGCGTGTCCACTTTGGAACGGGTCGCCGCCTCGGTGAGGACACGGGTGGTGTCCTGGAAGGATGCGGCGCTCAGGAAGCTGTCGGTTTCGAGCGAGGCTTTTGTGATGCCGAGCAGCACGGGCATGGCTTCGGCGGGTTTGCCGCCCATCTTTTCCACGCGCTCGTTCTCGGCTTCGAAATCCAGCTTGTCGGCCTGTTCGCCCCAGAGGAACGTCGTATCGCCGGGTTCGGTGATGCGGACCTTGCGCAACATCTGGCGGACGATGATTTCGATGTGCTTGTCGTTAATCGTCACGCCCTGGAGACGATAAACTTCCTGCACTTCGCCCACGAGGTGTTCCTGCAATTCCTGGGGTCCGAGGACTTCCAGAATTTCGTGCGGGTCCATGGGACCTTCGGTCAATTGCTGGCCTTTCTTCACGACGTCGCCCTTGAAGACGATGACGTGCTTGCCGATGGGAATCAGGTGTTCTTCCTCGGTGCCGGTGACCGGGTCTTTGATAAGAATCGTACGCTTGCCGCGAACGCTCGGGCCGAAGTCAACGATGCCGTCGATCTTCGAAATTTCCGCGGCGTCTTTCGGACGGCGCGCTTCGAACAATTCGGCCACGCGGGGCAGACCGCCGGTGATGTCCTTGGTCTTGGACATCTTGCGCGGCGACTTGGCCAGCAGCGAGCCGGCGACGATTTTATCACTTTCGTTCACGACGATGTGAGCGCCGCTGGGAATCGGATAGTTCGCCACGATTTCGCCCTGGTCATCGCTGATGATGATTTGCGGGTGCAAATCTTCTTTATGCTCGATGACGACCATGGCTTCCTGGCCGGTGGTTTCGTCGGTTTCCTGCTTCATGGTGACGCCCTCGATGATGTCGTGGAATTTCACCTTGCCGGCTTTTTCGGACAAAATCGGGACGTTATACGGGTCCCATTGGACGAAAGTATCGCCTTTCTTGACCTTCTGGCCGTCCTTGAACGAGATGACCGCGCCGATAACGACGACGTGGTTTTCCAGTTCGCGGCCATCGTCGCCGAGGATGGAAACGGAACCGTTTTTATTGAGAACGATGTTGTTGCCGTCCTGCAATTCGACGACGCGCAGTTCATTGTAATGGATCGTGCCATCGTGCTTGGACTTGATTTGGGGCACTTTGAAGACCTGGGCGGCGGTGCCACCGATGTGGAACGTACGCATGGTCAACTGGGTGCCGGGCTCGCCGATGGACTGGGCGGCAATGATGCCGACAGCCTCGCCGAGTTTCACAATGCCGCCGGTTGCCAGGTTGCGGCCGTAGCAATGGATGCAAATGCCGTGCTTGCTTTCGCAAGTGAGCACTGAGCGGATGCGCACGCGGTCAATGCCGGTCGATTCGACGGCTTTGGCCTTGGCCTCGTCAATTTCTTCGTTGGCGCGAACCAGGAACTCCTTCGGGTTCGTCGGATTGACGATGTCATCGCAAGCGAAACGGCCGACGAGCCGGTCGGCAAGCTTGACGACTTCGTCTTCACCTTCATAGACGGCGCTGACCCAGATGCCGTTGGTGGTGCCGCAATCGTCTTCCTGGATGATGACATCCTGCGAAACGTCCACGAGTTTGCGGGTCATGTAACCGGAGTCCGCGGTTTTGAGCGCGGTGTCGGCCAGACCTTTGCGGGCGCCGTGCGTGGAGATGAAGTATTCCAACACGGAGAGACCTTCGCGGAAGTTCGCCAGAATGGGTTTTTCGATGATGTCACCGCTGGGCTTGGCCATGAGGCCGCGCAAGCCGGCGAGCTGGCGCACCTGCTGTTTGTTGCCACGGGCGCCGGAATCCACCATGAGGTAAACCGGATTGTATTCCTTTTTGCCCTGGTTTTGTTCGAGCGTGCGGAACATGACGTTGGAAATCTGGTCGGTGCAATGCGTCCAGATGTCGACGATTTTGTTGTACCGTTCGCCGGGGGTGATAACACCTTTGCGATATTGCTTTTCGACTTCTTTGATTTGCTTTTGGGCGGCGTCGATTTGCTCGTCGCGTTCCTTGGGCACAATCATGTCGTCAATGCCGATGCTGGCGCCGGACTTGGTAGCTTCGCGGAAGCCGAGCTCTTTGAGTTTGTCGAGCATGACCACGGTTTTGTCGTGGCCGGCATATTTGTAGCACTTCCAGATCAGGTCGCCGAGTTCGGACTTCTTGACGGGCTTGTTCGGGAAGCCCAGTTCCGTCGGCCAGATTTCGCTGAAAATAACGCGGCCAACGGTGGTTTCGAGCATCTTCTTATCCGCGTTGCCAAACACGGTTTGCTTGCCGTGGTCCGGGTTCTTCAGGCGAATCCGGTCGTGTGTCTTGAGCGCCCCGTCGTCGTAGGCGAAGATGACCTCTTCCTTTGTGCCGAACAACGGCAGCGTTTTGACGTCCTGCGGCATCGGCTTGCGCGGTTCGGCCGTCAGATAATAGCAGCCGAGGGTAATGTCCTGGGTGGGCGTGATGATAGGCTTGCCGCTGGAGGGCGAGAAGATGTTGTTCGTGGCCATCATGAGCAGGCGCGCTTCCATTTGCGCCTCGACGGACAGCGGGACGTGAACGGCCATTTGGTCGCCGTCGAAGTCCGCGTTGTAGGCGGTGCAGACCAGCGGATGAATGCGGATGGCTTCGCCTTCGATGAGTTGCGGTTCAAATGCCTGGACAGACAAACGGTGCAGGGTGGGCGCGCGGTTCAACAGGACCGGATGGCCCTTGGTGACTTCTTCCAGAACGTCCCACACTTCCTTCGTTTGGCGTTCGATCATCTTCTTGGCCGAGCGGACGGTATGGACGTAGCCGAGTTCCTTGAGCCGGCGAATAATGAACGGCTCGAACAGTACGAGCGCCATTTTCTTGGGCAGACCGCACTGGTTGAGCTTGAGTTCGGGCCCAATCACGATGACCGAGCGGCCGGAGTAATCCACGCGTTTGCCGAGCAAATTCTGACGGAAACGTCCGCCCTTGCCCTTGAGCATGTCGCTGAGCGACTTGAGCGAGCGGTTGCCTGCGCCGGTGACCGGACGACCATGGCGGCCGTTGTCGAACAGGGCGTCCACGGCTTCCTGCAACATGCGTTTTTCGTTGCGGATGATGACTTCGGGCGTCTTGAGTTGCAGCAACGTCTTGAGACGGTTGTTGCGGTTGATGACGCGGCGATAGAGATCGTTGAGGTCTGAGGTGGCGAAACGGCCGCCTTCGAGAGGCACCAGCGGGCGCAAATCGGGCGGAATGACCGGCAGCACCGTGAGAATCATCCATTCCGGCCGGCTTTTGGAGGATTGCAGGCCCTGGAGGAGTTTGATGCGCTTGGCCAGTTTCTTGCGGATTTGCTTGCTCTTGGTTTCCGTCATGGCCTGTTGCAATTCCTCGACACCTTTGATCAGGTCCACGCGGGCGAGGGAATCGCGCACAGCTTCGGCGCCCATTTTGGCGACGAAGGCCTCGGCGCCGTAGGTTTCGCGGGCTTCGCGATATTCGTTTTCGTTGAGCAACTGGTTTTGCTTGAGCGGGGTGTTGCCCGGGTCAATGACCAGGTAATCCTCGTAATAGATGACGCGCTCGAGGTGACGGGCGGTCATGTCCAGCGCGAGGCCGATGCGGGAGGGCATGCACTTGAAAAACCAGATATGGCACACGGGCACGGCCAATTCGATATGGCCCATGCGCTCGCGGCGCACGCGGGCCAGCGTGACTTCGACGCCGCAGCGGTCGCAAACGATGCCGCGGTGCTTGATGCGTTTAAATTTGCCGCAGGAGCATTCCCAGTCTTTGACCGGGCCGAAAATGCGTTCGCAGAACAAGCCGCCTTTTTCGGGCTTGAACGTGCGGTAATTGATGGTTTCGGGGTTTTTTACTTCACCCTTGCTCCAGGAACGGATGGCATCAGGGGAGGCTACGGTGATTCCGACGTAATCGACCTGGTTGACCTTGTCCAATCCAAGCAATTCCCGGGCGCTTTCTTTGGTGCTAATCATAATAGAAACGAAACGGAGAATCGAACATACACGAAAAAAATGTCAATGCAATAATTTTTTGCAAAATTCTTCAGCTAAATTTTGACAACGGTCTCCGGCTTCCGTTTTAAGAAAAATGCACAAAATTGTTGCCTATTTGTAATATAGCGGGTGCGTCAAGTGCCCCTGAGGCCCTATTCCGGCAATCGCACAATTTTGCCCCATCGTGAAAGGTCTCGCGCAAAATGCGCGCCCAATTCAATTGCCCGCGCGGACCGGTTTCGACAAGTGGCCATGGCAGTTCCTTGCCGCGGCACAATCTTTCGTCGAGCAACGGGTCGCCGGCGCCGCCCCGCTCGCCTTGCAGGCGGGCGGCAATCATCTCTTTCATTCGCCGAAGCCTGGCTTCAGGACTTCGTGGGCCGAGGCCGACAATACTTCCTTCTTTCCGGCTCCAATTCTTTTCAGTGTTGTGGCATCACGACCTGGTAAAATCGAAAGGAATAATTAGTTGCGGCTGAGTCAGTGAAATAAGTCAACCAGCTTGTGCTAAGAAAATTCGTAGTCGCTTGCCAATTGAAGAGGTCGGTCGAGGCTTCAACGGTATAATTCGAGCCAACGGGACCTTGGATTACCATATTTAAACCATTTACAGTCAAAGGCGCTGCTGAGTTAAAATAGAGCATAGGAGGGACCTCCTCTTGTACGGTGATAAAATCATAGATGTCCACCCCCGCTGAATCTGTGTAATTCGACTCCACTTCGCCGGCAACTGTCAGGAACGAGCTTAGGTTCGACCATGTTTCCCCTTTGCCCGCATCAATCCCTACGCGTATGACACCCGGAAAATTGGTCATTTGCCATTCGACGACATTTGTGAGCCTGGGAAAGGTGGGCTGGTCATACGCCATCAGTGTGATGCCGGCGAGGTTTGTCAGTATGTCAGAGAACCATTGCTCACACACACTTTCCGAAGGCCAGTTGATCGACGAAAGGCTGTTCAACCAATCGGCCTGGTCGGCATAGACCAAAACGTTCGTTTCTCCATTGGTGTTCAATTCGGCGCGCACTTCCTGGTAGCTGCCGGCCAGGGCCAGCAACATTTGGTAATTAGTGCCGTTATTCCATGTTGATAAACCCCACGGTTCGAGGTCGAGATGGACACCCGCGCACCGCGAGGCCGCGGGTTCGTTTTTATTGAAGTTAATCATCTCAACGATAACGTTGTTGTCGCCGGAACCAAGTGTGTCATCCGAGATGAGCAGTTGGGAGTCAATCCCATTGCTGTAGAGCAATCCGTTCCATGCGGCAAGGGCAGCCTGTCCCTTGGATGTTGCCAATTGATCACCGTAAGAACCATACACGTGACTGATGCCCCATAGCTTGAATTGCTTCACCGCCGCATTTTCCTGGGCATTGGTGCCGATGATGGAATCCAATCCATAAGGGCCCGGCGTTTTCCAGCACCAGACGCCTCGATTGGTGCTGCCTCCGTTTGCGCAAATACTTATAAGGACGGCCACTGCGGCCAATAGAAAACGATGCACGTTATGGAAAGAAGTTTTAAACCGAGTTGCCATTATGGCGTCTCTTTTAACAAAAAATATCAGGAACATGCCGTTCCTGCCATAGCCTGTTTTGGGGGTAATCCAAGCCCATTTTACGAAATTGCCATTCATCATTTTCCAGATAAATATTAGAATGTGGAATTTGTGCGGCAGATGCAATTATAGATGCTGATTGAAGACAAAATATTAATTACCATTTGAAATCTATACCCCCAAAACAGGCTATTGTAGGGCCATTTTGATATTGCTATTCTTACGACAATTTAGGTTACGAATTCCTGGCCGCTGAACCGTTAACAACATCTCAAAAGCTGACAATGAAAACAAAAAAAAATATCGAACAAGCCGGGCGTTTCATGCCTGACGCGCAGAAACGTTTGGTTGCCTACACCACCGCCGCCGGTTTAGGAGCATTGTTCGCCGGTCAGAAAGCCGATGCTCAAGTTGTCGAGTCTCAAGTGTTCGCCCCGTATCCCGCCACCCTGCCGGCTCCATTTGGCACCAACGTCAATGATTTTAACATGGACATTCAGGGCGTTGGCGTGACCAATTTCCAAATTGTAGTGTTAGGACAGAAAGTCCTTTCGTCGTATTACCCATCGCAGTGGCTGGACATTATTGGTGAACCGGTGAGCACGGTGGGCGAGACCAATGCGTTTATTGACAATCCGGCGCATAATTATTTGGTATCGTGGCTTGGCGGCATGACCGTCAACAGTGCCGGCAGTCCGCCCGAGTATATGCCGCGCCTCGCCATTGATTACTATTTTTTAGGTGAACCTCACCTGAATAACAAATTCCCGATACGAGGCACGCTGGGATTTGAATTTGTCAGCGCCGTTGACGGGCAGGAGCATTTCGGCTACATGGATGCCAAAGTCAATTCCTCCACCAACGTTTTATCAGGCGAAAATGTTATAACTTCCATGACGGTATATGACGTCTATTATAACCAGACGCCTAACGCGGGCATTACCATTCCCTTTGATGTTGATGTTACCAACATCACGGTCGGGGCGGAAAACGCGGTTACCATTGACTTTAGTTCCAATACCAACGCTCCCGTGTCGGCCCTTTCACTGGAAACCAGTCCCACACTCGGGCCATCGGCTAATTGGACGACCGATACCAATGCGATCATTACGCAAACGTCCTCCGCTGTCCCCAATAGTAAAATGCCTCAAGCCTTCTATCAGGCCACAACAACGGCAACAAACACGCCTGCCCAATTCTGGCGCGTGATGCAAACCCTCTCTCCGCCTGTGGACTGAGTCGGTTTGCTTGATTCCGGCGCGCGGCCTTTTGAAAAGTAAAACCGAAAAACCAGGATGGAAAGCAATAATAAAAAACACGTCCTTAAAAATGTCCGGATGACTGCGGGGCCGCAGAATGTCGTGTTTGCCCAGTCCCCTGATGCCCGCATCGTTGTCGGAGTCGTCACCAATTCACAGCCATCCTCGCTCACATTGCTCTCGGCCGGAGCGGCTGGCATGGCTGCCCGCCGTGCCCGCCGCGAACGGGCCAAATAATACAATGCACCCGCTTTAATGTGATAATACCCCCAAAACAGGCTATGGCGGAAACAGCGGCACTTTGATAAACTTTGAGAAGTCGCAGTAAACAAAGCCCTAAGAAAATGAAAATGAAAACGAAAACTCTAAAAAATGCCGGCCAGGCTGCCTCTTTTACACATGATTCACAAAAGCGCCTTCTTGCCTATACAACGGCTGCCAGCGTGGGAGCATTCTTTGTCAGCCAGAGCGCTGGTGGCCAGGTCGTTGAATCTTCCGCGTTGACCTATCCCATCACGCTGGCCCAGAACAGCCCATTGGGAGCGAACCACGATTACTACTATCTGAATATTGATGGCGGCGGCGATGAATTTAACCTCGTTCCCAATACATGGCGTGTTACGTTTGGTGGAACGCCCTCGAGCAGCAATTTCGGCCTTAACCCCTCCACCAGCAAGTATCTCATTCCCTGGACAATCGGAAGTTACGTGGGGCCTTCCAGTGGTTCCAAGCCGACATACAAAGACTTCCTGGCCAACGGCAACCATAATTCTTCCACGTATTTGTTTAACGATTTTGCCAATACAGAAGCCTTGGCATTTGAATTTGTCGGTAAAGCCGATGATCAGGTTCATTTTGGTTACATGGATATTCAGGTCAATGGCACTCCCGGCGTTTACGGTGATTTCACCGCCACGGTCACCGGCATTTATTATAACGAGACGCCCGACCAGGGCCTTACCATCGGGGCAGTTCCTGAGCCTTCCTCGCTCGCATTGCTGGCGGCTGGAATTACCGGGCTTGCCATGCGGCGCGTTTGGCGTCGGCGCACCCAATAATCTGTCGTTCTGTGGTCCACGCGATTTCCAAACGGACGGCGTAAAAGCCTCCCGCTTTTATTGGTTTGTTATTATCTATGGCTCAGGCATCCGGAAAAAAAATACTTTTGGTCGGTTGGGATGCGGCGGACTGGGAAATGATTGATCCGCTCCTTCAGAAGGGCCAGATGCCCGCCTTGGCCCAACTAATTAATACCGGAGTGCGCGGCAATCTGGCTACATTGCAGCCCGTGCTTTCTCCCATGTTATGGACCTCCATTGCCACGGGTAAACGCGCGGACACGCATGGCATCTGCGGTTTCACCGAACCTTTGCCCGATGGCAGCGGCATCGGGCCGGTTTGCAGCACTTCCCGCAAATGCAAGGCCATTTGGAATATCCTTGGCCAAAACGGCCTCAAATCGAACATTGTTGGCTGGTGGGCCACCAATCCGGCTGAACCGATTAACGGAGTCATGGTCAGCGACCAATTTTTGCGTCCTGCCTCGAAAGACCCAAAACAACGCAAAGCGCGCCAGGACGGGACCATCTATCCAGCTAAATTAGCCAGGGCAGCGGCCGCTTTGCGCGTCACCACCGAAAGCCTCACGCCGGAAGATTTGGCGCCCTTTATCCCGCGCCTGGCAAAGGTTGATCTGAAACAGGATGACCGTCCCCTCAAACTTGCCCGCCGATTGGCCCGCGCCGCAACCGTTCAAGCCATTGCCACCGCTCTCATTCAAAGCGAGCCGTGGAATTTAATGGGCGTTTATTTCGATGCCATTGACCAGTTTGGACACGAATTTATGTCCTACCACCCGCCCCGGATGAATGGCGTCAGCGAGCGCGATTTTGAGTTATATCACGAAGTCATGTCCGGCTGTTACCGGTTCCATGACATGATGCTCCATGTGCTGCTTCAATATGTGGATGCCGACACCACGGTCATACTCATCAGCGATCACGGCTACGAATGCGGCCGCCGCCGCCCGGCCATCGAGGACGGCAGGCACGACCCCGAAGGCTGCCATCGCCCATTTGGCATTGTCTGCCTCAAAGGCCCCGAAATCAAAAAGAACGACCGATTGTACGGTGCGTCAATCCTGGATGTGACGCCAACGATGCTCGCGCTGCTGGATTTGCCTATTGGGATGGACATGGATGGTCGTCCCTGGCTGGAGGCTTTCGAAAAGCCGCTCAACCCCGAGCGGATTTACAGTTGGGAGGGTGTTGGCGATGATAAGGCCGGGCTCCATACCAAACACGCGCGACAGGACCCCGTTGAGGCGGCCCAGGCCATTAACCAGCTCGTGGAGTTGGGCTACATTGCCGCGCCCGGTGAAGATACACAAAAAAATATTCGCGATACCATCCGTTATACTAAAACCAATCTGGTTCGCGCTCTTTTGGGCACGCCACAGGAGTCCAAAGCCATTCCCTTGCTTCAGGAACTTGCCGCCGAAAACGGTTCCAATGAATGGTGTGTTTTGACACATGCCTGTTGTCTTATTCACATTGGCAAGTGCGCCGAGGCTCGGGTGCTCTTGGAAGCCTCCGCGCCCGCCGCTCAACAATCCAGCCAGTTTCAACTCATCTTCGCCGAATTGGCTTTGGCCGAAAAAAACCGCGCCCTTGCGCTAAACCATTTGCAGGCCGCCGGTTCCGGGGCCAAACACCAGCAACTCCTCAATCAGCTCGGGCGCGGCTATCTTCAGTTGGAACGATGGGACGATGCCGAGGCCGCCTTCCTCAGGTCATTGGAAATCGAACCCGACAACCCGGCCGCCTTTGATGGCCTGGCCCGCGTCCATCTGGAACGCGGCCAGCCCGAAAGCGCGGTGGAAAAAGCCCTGCAAGCGGTAGGCCTAATCCACTATTTCCCCGAAGCGCATTTTCATCTTGGAACCGGACTGGAACGGCTGGGCAAAGCCAGGGAAGCCATCCTAGCCTACGAAACGGCCTTGGGCATCGGTTATCACTCCGGATTGCTTCATCGCCGGCTGGCCGAACTTTATCGTCCCATTGATCCACAAAAAGCCGCTTTCCATGAAAAAGTGCTGGCCAGCGCCAAAAAACGCCCTATTTACAAGGCTGACATCAAGTCCAGGCTGCCCCACAACAGGGACGGTGCGCCCGAACCTCCCGGTTCGGGACCGGCTCCACGGAACTGAAAATGCCCGGCGATTATGTGACCATCGTTTCCGGTCTGCCGCGCTCCGGCACAAGCCTCATGATGCAAATGTTGCAGGCGGGCGGCATGCAACTCCTGACCGATGGCCGGCGCGCGCCCGACGAACATAATCCCCGCGGTTACCTTGAGCATGAAGGCGTCAAACACAGCCGCAATGATTTGTCATGGCTCAAAGACGCTGGGGGCAAAGCTGTTAAAGTCATTCATCTCCTCCTGCAATGCCTCCCGGAAGATCGGAACTACCGAGTCATTTTTATGCTGCGTGACCTTGAAGAAGTGATTGTTTCCCAGCGTGTCATGCTCCAACGACAGGGCCGTCCCGCGGTCGCGCTGGCCGATGCGGCGCTGGCGGATGTTTTTAAAAACCAACTCGCTGTCGTATGCCAGTGGCTGGCAGATCGGCCAAATTTCCGCGTTCTTTACGTCAATCACCGGGACGTGATTGATCGTCCTGTGGACATGGCCAAACAGATCAATTTTTTTCTGGATGAAAACCTGCTGGCAGCCGATATGGCCGCTGCTGTGGCGCCGGCGCTCTATCGCCAGCGAAAATCCAGGACGGTAAATCCCTGTTGAATGAGGGCGGATTTCGCGGCAAGCGGGATCGCAAGTTATTGTTTTTTCAATTTTCAATTACTTTGACGTTTCTTTTCCCAGAAAGACAACGCCTCTGAACTATTTGTGTATTATGCTCTCGGAGGCCATTCTCCGATATTTAGAAATGTAATCCCACAATCAATTATCAACAGGAATGCTTAAAAGCCCTGGCATGGGTTGCCCCCCCCAAAACAGGTTATAGCAAATATGGCCTGATCGTACTAAATATGTCCCGTGCAATCTCTTCAAAAGGTTGTGAAAAACTATAAACTTGAGCGGGCAATTGCCAGGCGCAGTGGTTTTACACTGATCGAGTTGCTCGTGGTTATTGCCATCATTGCTATTCTGGCGGCTATTTTGTTGCCTGTCCTGTCTGCTGCGAAGGCCAAAGCCAAAACGGCCTCCTGTGCGAACAATGAGAAGCAGATTATTACAGGCTATCTGATGTACGCCGATGACAACAATGGGTGGCTGCCGGTCTGCGCCACAAATGTCTCGACCACAGTTGCAGTGCCTAATGAGTGGGAAATTTTGATCAACCCCTATATTCCTGCCATCGGTGGAACCAGTAACAGCACTATAAGCGCCAGGGGAACGGTACTGACTTGTCCTTCTTTCAACCTGGCTTTGCTTTACCAGTTGGCTGATGCGCAGAGCGATCCCAACACAAATTCAATTGGTGGCTATGGCAATAATTACTTCTACGGCGGTTATTATTTTGACATACCAAATACACCTGCAGATGCGCCTTATATGCAAAAAAAACAGGCCCAAATAATGGATCCTACGGAGACAACTCTCAACAGCGACACGTTGGATCCGGCGCCGGGCGATTCGGGAGTAACTATTGAATTTTTCGGCTATTCTTATACCATTAGCCAGATCCCCTCACACCTGCCAAACCATACTTACACCCGGCACGGAACCGGTGACAATTTTGCCTGGGCCGACGGACACGTCTCATTCACGAAGTGGTTGACGGCCTCAAACGGCCTGAACGGTAAGGAAGACTGGTATTGGATGATCCCCAAATAGGCCATAGACGCGGCCTTCGCGGGAATTGGTGAAACATTGAAACATTGAGCCGGGTGACGGCAGATTGGAATGAGGTTTCGATGAAATGGGTATTAATTGCCGTCATGCTTCCATCACCATGCTGGAGCCAAATCCTTCACAACGGAAACGTTTTGACGCCTCACGCCAAATGGTTTTTCCTCAGGATGTATGGCGATGAAATCAGCATCCAGACAACCTCGAAGCAAATCGGCCCATGGGTCCGCGCGTGCCAAATCCGTCGGCGGCATTTCTACGGTTGTATTCCTTAAGTATTCGGGAGGAAGTCAGCCGGACGAGAATATTCCTAAGACCGACGCCCGATATTGGCGACAGCGCTTGATTTTGCGCCGTTATCGTTTTCCTGCCTCCGGTCAATCAGAGCAGGACCGGGTCGCGCTCATTGATCATGCGGAAGCGGCTTATTTCTTTCCGCTGGGCACCCCCGATACTGAAATCGCCGCCGCCAGAGCGTGCCGGATTTACGAAATGGCGGTAAAACAAGGTTGGGGCACGACCTGCCGGCATTTCTCCCGTGAATTGACGATAAGCTTTGAGTGGTGCATGAACCCGGTGCTGTGGACTTATACTACCATTCATACGTTGGTTGGAGAACGAAGCAGACCCGAATCAAACTCAGCACCGGCCAATTCCAACCGGCGCATCCTGGTGGTTGAAACGGATGCGGGCATCCGCCGGGCTTTGTGCTGGAGCATTGACCACCAGGCTGGATTTGTCAGTGTCCCTTGCGACTCGGCGGCGGCTTTCACTTCTGCGCTGGAAATTCACAAGCCGCAGATGGTTCTTTTGAATCGAAATCTGGCCGGACGGATTGGCTTTAAGTCTGCTGGCACGATCAGCCCCATTCAGCCTGGTGTGCCGGCCCTCACCTATTCAGTCTATGTGGATGGCGACCAGATGTTCGTCTCCACGGCTGGTGGCGCGGAGGGTTATCTGGTAAAACGAGTCGAACCGGACCGATTGCTGGAGCCCATCCTAAAAGTCGCCCGCCCGTCGGAATTGATGACCGAAGATTTTTTGCTGCGTGTAAAATATTATTTTCAAGGATTGTTGCAACTCCGTTCCAGCAATGACACTTTGGCGCTGGCCAAATTGTCGCGGCGTGAGTTGGAAGTGTTGGAACTGTTGAGCAAAGGATGCGTAGACAAGGAAATCGCACAGGCCATGGGCATCAGTGTCTGGACGGTTCACGGCCATCTTAAAAAAATCTTTGAGCGGCTTCAGGTGCGCACCCGCCTGGAAGCGGTTATTCGGTATTTGGAAAAGTAAATTTACCATAGATTCACGCGTTCCCCGTCGAAAGGCTCAAACCCTGTGACAAGGACAGTTTTCATTCGGAGGGATTTATTTTTCCTGATTCGCGTCTTTAAGACAACCGTTTTTATTTCACGCCGGAAGGCCGCGTTCAAAAAATAAATGGATATGGAAGTTGCTATTCAGCAAAAAGATGCGATTCTCGCCCATCTGTCAGGCCGATTCTTGCTTTTAAGGCATGGTAAATCTTCAAGTGAACACTGGTTCAGTTGATGATTTGAAATCCGATTCCCGGAAACAGTCTGGTTAAAGTCAGTCGAATCGAAGACAGCAAAAAATCACACATGAGCGAGGCCCCGACATTGCACGCGCGGACCAAAATATTTGCCAAAGATAATCCGATTGTCAGTTGGTGGCATATCGGTTCCACCGCCTTGTTGCTGGCGGCGGGTGTGGTGGGCACGCTGCCATTTGTTCCCTTGCTGTTGCGCGCGCCATGCAGCGTGTTGACGGCGTTTCTGCTGGTGCGGCTGTTTGTGATTTTTCACGACCAACAACATCGCGCCATCCTGCCGAAATCGCGGCTGGCGGACATCTTCATGCGGATTTTTGGCATGTGTTCGATTTGTCCCAGCACGGTCTGGCGCAAGACGCACGATGATCATCATGCGCACAATTGCCAGTTGCGGATCGAAAACATCGGCTCATTTCCCATCATGACGCGGGAGCGATTCGAAAATTCACCAGGCATGGACAAATTGAAATACCTGCTGATGCGCCATCCGCTTACGCTCTTGTTTGGTTATGTGACGGTGTTCTTCTATTCCATGTCGCTGCTGCCGGCCATCACAGCGCCGCGCCGGCATTGGGATGCGTGGCCGGCGGTCCTGATTCATTTGGGTCTCGCGACGTTTCTGGTGCTGGGCTATGGATGGATGGCGTATGTGTTTACCATGGGGATTCCATTTTTAATCGCCGGGGCGCTTGGAGCTTACTTGTTTTATGCGCAGCACAATTTCCCGGGTGTCCTTTTACGGGACGAGGAGGGGTGGACTTACGAGGGCGCGGCGCTGGATTCATCGAGCCATTTGAAGACCGGACGCATCTTGTCGTGGATCACGGCGAACATTGGATATCATCACATTCATCATCTCAATCATCGCATCCCCTTTTACCGGCTGCCGGAAGTGTATCGCGCCATCCCGGAATTGCGCGGAGCCAAAACCACGAGTCTAATGCCGTGGGACGTCGCCAATTGCCTCCGCCTCAAAGTCTGGTGTGTCAAGAGTCAGCAATTGGTCGGCATGGCCGAAATCTCCAAAAATTAATTAAATCGAGAACTCAAGTCTCAGGCGGCCATTTCACGCCGGCGAGTTCTTTGGGCAATTGTTTCGGGTCAACCGGATAAATGAGTGATATATCGGGCCTGGATTTTGCAGTGGGCGGAAATTCCATTTCTTCAGGCGCGCCGATGATTAACCAGAGCACTTCAGCGTCGGTGTCATTGAAGGCCTGACGCAACTGGTCCGGACCGACCAAAACGCCTCCGTGGCGTGGCACGGTCAAGGTATCGTCCCCCACGCGCATGCGGCCGGTGCCTTCCAGGACAAAATAAAATTCTTCCGAGCGGACGTGCTTGTGCAACGTGTTGGCGCTCTTCGGCGGCAGGCGCCAGAGACGCGCGCCCATATTTTCACTTCCGGTGCGTTCCAGATAATCCGCGTTCGGAATTTTCATCTGGTTTGATGGCCGCCAGTGGAGGTCTTCAGGTTTGATGAGATGATAGCCTCGGATGGGTTTCATGAAAGCCTTTGTTCCTGAAATACGAGTTCCATTTCTTGCGCCAATAAATAGACTCCTAAATAGTCGTATTGCTGGCCGAGCTTAGGCTCCCAATATCGCCCATGAGCAAGCCAGTGTCTGTATTTGAATGCGCCAATAATTTTGGAAATGAGAGCTTTCGACGCTGAGACGTGCTGTTTCCACGCATCCAAAATGCATTCCTCAAGATGCACCCGGTTACCGTCTCTTTTATGAACATCCCGAAAATGACGGGAAAGCTCATCCTTCCTCTTTTGATAGCATCTTTTCAGATAATCTATGCGAAAACTTGCTTCCAGAGCCGCCAATACATTGAACACGGCACTGCGCTCAACTTCGCACAACCTGTCGTCTCGCTCCTTTCGAATTTCGGCAATAGTGTATCCGACGAATTTACTATCCCGTAGCTGGAGATTTGGTGAATCATAATAAAAGCGAATGCTATTGGTTGTATCGGTATATACCCAGGCAACCTCGTCCAGCCTCAATACATTACTGGAAAATGAGATTCTACTAGGCATTGAGGACTTCGGTAATGGAATCAAAGAAACTGTCAGAATTGAGTTCGATGAACTTTACGTTTGGAGGCGGGGTTGCGATTTTCCAAACGAAATCGCGATCATTTTTGGTCTTTGGTTTTGGAGCAGGGACGGTTTGTTTATCTCCCTTAATGGTTACTGAAATCCTAATCCCGTTTGAGTCCTTTCCTGTGAGGATGAACTTCACGGTGCCTTTCGGGCCTTCCATGTCAACACGGCCACGCGCTCCGACCAGTAATGTTCCAATGGGACGAAAAACAATTTGTTCTTCACCGATTTTCAATACCCGCATTTCCGCACTATATTTCCCGATGTGTTCCTCTTGTATATCTACTTCCGCACGTTCAACTTTGATTTTTCCGGTTTGAACATAATCTGAAAGCCACGAGTCCATAAGGCCGTAAAAATCCCGCAGCGCACGAAGCCACAAAGTCTTTTTGTCTTCCCAGTTGACAGATTTTTGTGAATGCTCTTTTGCCGCCTCGACTTTGGCGTTGAGAACGGCTTCGAACTCAGTTTTGGACATAAGATTAATTTCCGTTGGAATTTATCGTAAGCCGCTGGGCTATATTTCACAAGCACTTTCAACTTCGCCGGGAAACCGGCTGATAACACTCTTTAAGGTTGATTCCACTGCGCCGCTCTGCTTTAGAAAGGAAGAGGAGTTGGGCTAGTTTTTTTACGGCGTCTTCCGGAGATAGCCCCTGCGGCCTGATATTTGAAACGCAATTGCGGTCGGCGTCGGTTTTGTCCGGACCGGGCGCGTAGGTAAAATAGGCGCCGAGGCTGTCCGGCGAGCCCAAACCGGGCCGTTCACCGAGAAGGGCCAGAGCGTGCCGGACACCCAAAAGCGCGCCGATTTCATCCTGCAATTTTACGCGCGCAAACGGCACGACGAAAATCGGGCAAATGGTCCATCTTGCGTGTGACAACAACGGAAGGAGTTTCGCCAGCAGCGGCACAGCCTGAGTTTCCGCGGCGAGGGCGGAAAGGCCGTCAGAAACCAGGACGGCCAGATTTCGGCCTGACCATTTAGCGCCGTTTTGTTTCAGGAATTGTCGTGATTCTTCCGACAAAGTTCGGCCCAGGTCCGGCCGCTTCAGGAAATCCATCCGCGACTGAGCTTTTGTGGAAAGGCGGGCGATTTCGTAGCCCAGTTGCTGAAGCTGCCGCTCAACGGCATTGGGATCAAACGGCCTGCAAACAGCGTCGCGCGCTTGAGCGTGGGCGAGCCGGAAGGCCAGAAGCGTTTTGGTGCGCCAGCTTGCCCCGGCCCGGCCCGGGGCGATCCGCGCAGTGGTGAACTGTGTCAGGCCAACCCATGAATCTGTTTCAGGCCGAGGCTGGAGCATGGGCAAGAAGAGCGTGAGAGTTTCCGACGGGATTCAGTTTGCCGGTGGGGCCGGTGATGCGCATCGCGCGCAGCCACGCCTCGAATTCGGGCGCAGGGCGCAAATCGAGCACCTGCCGCAGGTAATGGCTGTCGTGAAACGATGTGGATTGATAGCCCAGCATGATGTCATCCGCGCCAGGGACGCCCATGATGTAATTGCAGCCGGCGACGCCCAGCAACGTCAACAGGGTGTCCATATCATCCTGGTCAGCTTCGGCGTGATTGGTGTAGCAGACATCCACTCCCATGGGCAGGCCGAGCAATTTGCCGCAAAAATGGTCTTCCAATCCGGCGCGGATGATTTGTTTGCCGTCGTACAAGTATTCCGGTCCGATGAAGCCGACAACTGTGTTGACCAGCAACGGTTGAAACTTCCTGGCCACGGCATAGGCGCGGGCTTCGCATGTTTGCTGGTCCAGGCCGTGGTTTGCGGAAGCGGACAACGCGGAACCCTGGCCGGTTTCAAAATACATGACGTTTCGCCCGACAGTGCCGCGATTGAGCGAGAGCGCCGCTTGTTGCGCTTCTGCCAATAAAGAGAGAGTGACGCCAAAGCTTTTGTTCGCCAGTTCAGTTCCGGCGATGGACTGAAAAATGAGGTCCACCGGCGCGCCCTGATTGAGCGCTTCCATCTGCGTGGTGATGTGTCCGAGCGCGCAGGATTGAGTAGGGATTTCGTATGCGCGGATTAATTCATCCAAAATTCGAAGCAACTGTGAAATAGAGGACACGCTGTCTGTGGCCGGGTTGATGCCGATGACGGCATCACCGCAACCATAGAGCAGGCCATCCAGAATCGCAGCGACAATTCCTTTGGGATCATCTGTAGGATGATTGGGTTGCAGGCGCACCGATAATCGACCGGGCAGGCCGATTGTGGAACGGAACGCGGTGACAACGCGGCATTTTTGGGCCGCCAGGATTAAGTCCTGGTTGCTCATCAGTTTGGAAACGGCGGCGGCCATTTCCGGGGTAATGCCGGGCGCGGCTGCAGTCAGTGTGGCGGAGTCCGTCTCGTACTTGAGAAGCCATTCACGGAATTGGCCGACGTTCAGGCCGGAAACCGGGGCAAAGGCCGGGACATCGTGTTCATCCAAAATCAGCCGGGTAACTTCATCGTTTTCGTAAGAGACGAGTGGCTCGCTGAGAAATTGCTTCAAGGGGACTTCGGCGAGGCAGGATTGGGCGGCGACGCGCTCCTCCGCGGAGCTTGCGGCAACACCGGCCAGTTCATCACCCGAGCGGCGCGGCGTGGCTTTGGCCATCAGTTCGGACAGGGAATCGAACTGATATGAACGTGCCCCGACATTGCAATGCCATCGCGCCATGTGGTCAAGTGTATCAGTGCCGAGCGGCCAGCCTCGTATCGCCAGGAGTTTAATTTGGCGGGCGCCTTCGGGCGAGAAGTATTTCGGTCGTATCGGATAAACTCCACAACTATATGCATGTGAGAAATGATCGAAAAAGCTTGACTGAAACCGGCATTGTATATACATTCGTGTAACATCCAGACTTTCTGCAAAAGCCCAACAGCAGGGTCTGCGAGAGTTGTCAGACCCGTGATTTGAAAAAGCTTATGAAGATCAGGCCTCATCCCCTGCTAACTTATTCCACTTGCCGCGCTTATGCGGCTGTCGCGTTAACCTCTACCGTTTTGAACGCCGTCCTTTTGGCCGGCTTTTCGGCAAAGGCGACGACATACGATTGGACCAGCGCAAATTCCGGGGGCTACACCAACCAGGCGGATTGGAGTCCCACTGGATTGCCGGGGATTGCGGACACCGCGATTATTGGCAACGCCACGCAGCCCAACGGCTCGATTGTTTACACCAACCTTCCGCCCGACCCTGCGTCAACGAACAGGCTGTCCCTGCTCGAAATGGGCGCCGCCGCGGGCACAAGTTCATTTAACATGATGGGCGGCGTTCTTTTGATTACGAACTCGAGTGGGACGGCGCTGAGCCAGGGTGCTGTCAGTGGCGCTGTTTCCACGTTTACCCAGGGTGGCGGCACGCTGGTGGTGGCCAAGCCGAGCACTGCCAATCTGTATTTTCAGGATGCGTTTCTTCCCGGCGATGCTGGAGGTGCTAATGGCAGCTTCACCATCAATAACGGTGTGTTGGACATCCTTTGCGGCTGTGAAATTGGCACGGCGGGCAGCGGCACATTCAGCATCAATGGCGGCACGGTCATAGATAACGGCTGGCTGGGCGTGCGTGGAATTGGCACCAGTTCCGATTCAGGCGTGTTTAATATGACCGGGGGCACGCTGTATGTTCTGCGAAACACCGAGATTGAAAGCCAGGCCTACAGGCCCTTGTGTCTTGGGCAAGGCAGTACCGGGAGTTCCACAGCCAACATCAGCGGCGGGACGGCTTACCTGGAGAGTATCACCTTTGCCAACTACGCCGTGAACGAAACACTGAATATGAGCGGTGGCACACTTTATATTGGCATTTACGGTGTCCAAAGCAGGGGCGCCGTGGCGGGCGGCTCCCAAAACATCAATATTTCCGGCGGGACGTTTCATACGGCGGACATGCAGATCATTTCGACGACGGCAAATTGCGGCAATACGAACACGATTTTAGGCGACGGCACGAATTGGTTATGGGGTCCTGCTCTGCCGGTGAATTTGACGAACGGCACATTTACGGTGAATGGGCAAAGCGGCCCGGGGTATGTGACATTCGCGCCGGAAATCAACCGCACCATCACGTTGAGCAATAACTGGTTTGGTGTTGGCGGCATGACCATGAGCGGCCCGGGAACGCTGGCCCTGGCCGGGAATAATAGTTTTAGCGGCCCGCTGACTATGAATGGAGGGACACTCGCTTTGAGCGGCGCCAGCACTAACAGCGGCGGGATTGCTCTCAATTCGGGAACGCTCGCCGTGAGCGCGGCGGAGGATGATTCCGGCGGCCTGACTGTCAGCGGCGGCAGCGTTTCGATTCTCAACGGCGGGTCGCTGGTGGACGACTCGATTAATTTCCCGTCCGGCACTTCACTGGTCTTTGACAATAGCAACGCTGTTACTTTCACGAACATTATCGCCGGCGCGGGCGATGTGCTGGCGGCCGGTTCCGGCAGTGTCAATCTTGATGGCGCGAACACGTACACTGGTCCAACCATTTTGGACGGGGGCAGTTCGGTCATTCTGGGACCCAATGCTTCCATCAGCGATTCCCCCCTCATCTACCTGACGCCGTCTTCCAGTACGCTCCTGGACGTCAGCGCACTCGGCGCATTTGCTTTAGGCAGCGGCCAGACGCTCGAGGGCGCCGGCACGATTAACGGCAATGTGACGGCCAATGCCGGTTCAATCATCGCTCCGGGCACGAATGCGACGACTTATGGCACGATCGTATTTGCCAATAACCTGACTTTGAATGGCAATACGAATGACATGAAATTATCGGACAACAGCAATGTTGGCGTGGACAATGACCTCATATCGGTACAGCAGAATTTGACGTTGACTGGAGTTTCCACTTTCTACATTTCTCCTCTCGCCGAGCTTAACTCGTCCAGTCCATATACGTTAATCGAGGCGGATGGCGGTATTACCGGCGGGGCGCAGAACGTGCAACTCACCAACAGCTTGAATCCGCGATATACGGTGTCGCCTTCCATTGGCACGGATATCAACGGCCGTCCCGCTTTGTTGTTGAACGTTTCGGGCAGCACTGCGCCGTTGGAATGGCAGGGTTATTTGACGCGCAATTGGGACCTGGTGACAAGCAACTGGTACAATATGAGCACTTCGGTCCATGACCACTTCTTCAACAGTGATAATCCCACGTTTGACGATACCGCATCGGTCACCGCAGTTGTCGTGACCAACAACGTGACGGTGTCCAGTATGAATATGTCGAACGTGGTGAACAGCTATACGTTCAGCGGAGGCGGAGTTATTACCGGGCCTCTCAATATGGAAGGCAACGGGAATGGCACAGGCGGCACAACCGTGCTGGCCACGTCCAATGCCCCGGCATTTACCACCATAGATGCCAGCGCCGGGACATTGGTCTTTGACCTGCCGGGAGTGGCGAACTACACGGTGGCGGCGAGCATTTCTGACAATTATGGGCTCGGTGACGGCACGATAATCTTTGGGGGAACCAACACGGCGACGTTGACGGGGAACAACGTTCCGGCTCCGGTTATTCTGGGCAGCTACAACCCTGATTTTGACGGGACAATTATGGTCACGAACGGAGTTTTGCAATACACGAACGTTGACTCCCTCGGAGTGGACTACTCGGTGAACAGCAGTCCATCATTCTCCCCGCTGATTGTAACCAACAACGGAACGTTGAACTTCAATGGAGTTGCCGCCGGGCCTGCAAATTTCGCGCCTTATGGCGGTGAAAAATGGATTCACATCTCCGGCAATGGTTACAACGGCCAGGGAGCGTTGACCGATAAACCGGGTTCGCAAAACTCTGAACCCAACGGAACGTTTTGCTACTTGTATCTGGATGGCAATGCGACCATTGGCAGTCCGTTCAACACTCGCTATGACCAGCATTTTTTGTCCGGGAACGCCCAGCAAATCGAGGGCAACGGCTACAACCTGACCTACATTGGCCAGGGCTATGTTACCATCTACGGACAGAACGACGAGGACACGCATTTTGGCAACATTGACGTGGCCAGTACTGTCCCAGGAAGGCTGATATTCCAGAATGGCCCGCTGGCACTGGGGATCACCACCGATTATCTTACGGTGGAATCCAATTCCTGCGTGACCTTCTATGATGTCACAAACAACCTTGACCCAACCCACGGGGGCATAGACAAGGTATTGTGGCTGAAAGGCAGCGCCACGTTGGATTCGGGCGGAGCGACTCCCGGGGGCAATACCAACAATTACGTCGGCCCCGTATTCCTCACCGGCACCAATTGGATTGGCACCCGTGTGGGCCTGTACTTGTGGAACGGCATTATGGATTCGAACGGGCCGGGCGGATTTGTTTTGGGCAATACCGCGGTCGGGAGCGCCGGCGGACCGCTTTGGCTGGAAGGCACGAATACCTACAGCGGGCCGACCATTGTCAGCAATCAAACGCTGTTCGTGGGCGCCAATTCATCGCTGGGATTTTCCACGTATGTCCAGGTCAACAGCGGGGCCGCGCTGAATTTGTCCGCCACGCCTGATTACAACTTTGGCACGACGCAGACGAACCAGATAATGGTTGGCAACGGCACAGTGGTTGGCCCTGCCACGGGCAGTCTCAATTTCAACGCGGGTGGCACGCTGGCGGTTGGCCTGCCCAATGCCGCGGGACAGATCAATACCAATGCCAGCTTTACCCTGACCATCAATAACAGCGTGGTCTTTAATTCCGGCAGCACGAATTTTGTGGTGGCTAATAAAGCCAATCCCAATCCGGGCGCGGTTCCGGTGGACAAGCTTGGCGGCCTGACTTCTTTGACCCTCGGCGGCACGCTCGTGGTCACGAATTTCGGCGCGCACTTCGTGGCCGGCGATTCCCTCGCTCTCTTTAGCGCGACCACGATTGCGACCAACAGCACCTTTAACATCGTTCCCGCCACGCCGGGGCCGGGCCTGGCATGGAATTTCAGCACGTTCCTCACCGCCGGCACGTTGCAGGTGTCCAGCAGCACGACGGTCAATCTGAATCCTACCAACATCACGGCCCGGGTTTCCGGCGGCCAATTGAGCTTGAGCTGGCCCGCCGACCATACCGGATGGGAGTTGGAGGTCCAGACAAACAGCGTCACGGCAGGAATCGGCAAAAATTGGGTTCCTTATCCCTCCTCGACGAATATGAATACGATCACGATTCCGATTAATCTGAGCAACGGGACGGTGTTCTATCGTCTGGTGTATCCGCCTCAATAGACTTGAAAGTCAGGCCCGCAAGGTGCATATCAAAGAGAAGACAAAATGACGATAAACTTAAAGTTCGACCCGGAATCTTTCTTGCGTTGCAAAAGGCGGCGGGCAGCCTTCACCTTAATTGAACTGCTCGTCGTCATTGCCATTATTGCTATTCTGGCGGCGATTCTGTTGCCGGTGTTGAACGCCGCCAAGCAAAGAGCGCAAGTTGCCATTTGTCTCAGCAACCTGCGCCAGTTGGGCATGGGAATCCATATGTACGCGGGGGACAACGCTGACGAGGTCATTTATCCCAATTGGGGCACGGTTAACAAATTCCAGGGCTGGCTGTTCACATCCCAGGGCCCGGCCGGTCTGATAACGCTTAATACGGCTCTTACACTGCCCGCGGGTCAAAAGGGTCCCCTCGGAAACTCGCAGGCATGCCCGCCCATGAATCTGACAGCCCCCACCGTGCAGAAATATATTTATGAGGCAAATGGTTTGACTCCCTATGTCCCCAATGCCGGTGTCTATTGGTGTCCGGCAGAAAATGCGATGGACAGGTCGAGCGCATGGTTTCAGGATGTTTTTTTATCCAGTCCGGGCGCGACGAGCGTCAGCGGAAATGATATTTATTGCAGTTACATTATGAACGGGGCTCTTGTTTCGTTTCCAGCCCCGGGAGTTCAGAATGTCGCGGACCTCCATCAATATAAGTTGAGCAATATTAATTTCAAAGCCGACTATGTCATGATGTGGGAACCGAATGATTCGTCGGCGAACGCATTCGGCGACGCCTCAAGCGCCGCAAGCTCGACGGATGGCGGGGAACCCGCCCAACGGCATCCGCACGGCTGCGTTGTTTTGAGATTCGACGGCGGGACGGAATTACAAACATACGTGTACATGACTTCACAAATGAAAGGTTTTGGCAACTCCCCGCAAGGTATCACCGGCCAGACCGTCTTCCAGGATGAATTCTATTATGCTCCCCTCTACATGGACGGCGGTTTTACTGAAGGGCCCTAAAAAGCATTCCGCCAGTCCTCACTCAGTCCCGCTGTCCACCTCGCATCGTTGTTGGGTGGTGAGAATTGGATTCAAATGGAGCGGGTGAAGGGAATCGAACCCTCGTGAAATTCATAAAAGTTTAATGTAAAACACCTGGGAAGAAATTGGCCAACCCTATCTCCACCATGATATAGTTTGGACGTGGAAACGACTGAGCAATTGAGCAATCCACCATTGGCCAGACGCCTGGGTGAAACCGTCCATGTTTCACCTTTGCTGCGCAAAGTCTGCCGGATGAGTGGTTGCACGGAAGATCATGTCGGCGAGTGGCTGCTTAAATGCGCCGTCCGCCGTGGCGCCAGCCACTATGAGCGCGATTTTTCAGGAGATCTCCCGCCCGACAATCCGGACCTGAGCCATGAAGAACTGGCGGTCGCTTTGTGTCTGGGCCAGCATCCCTATAATTCAGTGTTTATACGTGCTGCCGCGCAATTGTTAAGTTCAACGCGCACCGATGCGCGGCGACTCGCCAGACTCGCTGTGATGGAAAGGGTCGAGCCTGTCTTGCTCCACATTGCCGCTATTGCGGGACGCTTCATTCCGGAGGCGCAGCCCTGGTCATATCTGCTTCGCCATCTGCCGCGACGGCGGCCGTGCGCCGCGGATGCCCTGCCCCACTGGTCCCGCTTTGTCAGCCAAACCGGGGTCACTTCATTTGGAGGCGGGCCGGATATCAAATGGCTTTGGCGTCGCGAACCGGCAGTATGAGCAATCCGCTTCGCATTTTAATAACGCTCGACCAAAATCTTACCTCGCCCGCTGAGATCACTCTTTTCGGGCGTTCGGCATTGGCCTTGGGGTATCCCAAAGCGCCGGGCCATTTTCACAACACTCAAGACGTGGATGGCATTCTGCCGTTGGCATGGTTGCAACCCCCGGATGCCCATCAGGATTTCTGGCGAGCCGTCGAACGCACCAACGTAGAGTTAGAGCCGGATGGTCTCTACTTGACCCACCTTTTCCGCGAAACCGATGTCATCCTACAACCCGACTGGTGCAACCATCGTTTGCGGCTTGACGTGGGTTTACGGAAGTTGGCGGTTTTCCGGCCAGCGACCATTGATCTCATCCTGACTAAAATGGCGCGCGCAGATGATGATGATTTGCAAGACATCCAATTTCTCCTCCAACAGGAAACCTTGACGCGTGACCAATTGGAAACAGCATTTCGTCGCGCCCGCGTGCCTGATGTGGAGGAGATTCGGGAATTATTCAACCGCGCACGGCCCAAGGTGCTCGCCCTGGCTGGCTCGTAGTCGGCGCTTCCTCCGGGCGCCGACTTTCCGCGAAGGCGCAAATGTCCTTTTCACCGAACGAAGGAAATCCAGAAAGTCCACGCGCATGTATTGACAGGTCTTTGAAATGAAATTTGCGTTATCTGTGAACCTTTCTGGTTTAATTTTCAGAACCAAAAGTTCTTTCTCGAAGCGTTTTTGAGCTACATTTTAGCTACATACATTTAAAATCCTTTAGAATCAATGGAGCGGGTGAAGGGAATCGAACCCTCGTCTCAGGCTTGGGAAGCCCGCATTCTACCATTGGACCACACCCGCACCGGGGATAGTGTTAGACTTCGCTGTGAATCTGTCAAGCCAGCGGATAATGTGTTTTGCACTCCGGCAGCTTCATTGAACAACGAAGACACGACGGGCTTCGCAAAGGTTAAATTCTTTTTCTTCGTGTCTTTGCGTCTTTGCTGTTCAATTTCCCATGAAAGGAATCGGGCAAAATTTTTTATTGAAATTCTTTAACAAAGGTTAATAATGTCATTGTTATGGGACAGCTTGTTGTTACAGGCGCGATGATGCAATGCACGTTCGGTGCGGCGCCGGCCTCGCTCATTGCCACCTCGGCGCCAACGACTATGGCCCCCACTCCCGCCGCCACGATTATGGATAACGCGCCGATGGCCAACATTCCTACGTTTGGAATGTGCACTTCCATGGCCAATCCGGAAGTTGCTGCGGCCACAGCGGCCGCACTGGGAGTCCTGACTCCCCAACCGTGCATTCCCGTCACCTCTGCGCCCTGGACCCCTGGTTCGCCGACCGTTACTATTGGCGGGAATCCCGCCCTGACCGCGGACAGCAAGTGCATGTGCAATTGGGCAGGCGTGATTTCAATCAATTCTCCGGGCCAGACAACAACGACGGTTGCAGGCTAATAGTGTCTCAACAGACTGCTAGGGAATTTTTCAAACTTTGATTTTCGGGCGTTTGGAAATTCACAAGGCCATTTTCGGCTGGTCTCTGCCCTTATCGTTCTGTATTTTGTTCCTAATGGCGCGTTCGTCTATCGGCTAGGACACGGCCCTCTCAAGGCTGAAAGACGGGTTCGATTCCCGTACGCGCTACCATTGACAATCAACGACTTGCACAGTTGTGCAGGAAAAGTGCAGGAAGATGGGGGATTTTTCAAATTATTTTTTGATAAAAAAAGCGCGGATAATTCTACTGGTGTAAAATCAGAAGGAGTCAATTTCCCCGAGGAACTTTTTTTATTTCGCCGCTTCGAGAAGGATTTGTGCGGCGCGGGGAGGCAGGCCGGTTGAGGACGGGCGTTTGAATTCCGAGACGAGATTCGTGGGGAGAGTCTGCGACAAGTTTTGCGCGACCGGTCGTCCCCCATTCTGTTGATTTCGCCATTGGACGAAATCCTGCCAGAACACGACTCCCTGAACACGAGGGAATCCTTTCGTGTTGAACCATTCGCGAGCGACCGAGTACGAGATACCCGCAAGAACGGCAAACTCCTTCACGTTCAGTGCCTGGTCGAGTCGGCGCTTTTCCAGAACGTCCGCGAGTTTGATCTCGCGCAGTTGTTTGTCAGCAGTCATGTTCTTCCGAAGCTTCAATCGTTTTGGGGGCAGAAAAACAAACAGTCAACCTCTGACTATTCCAAGGCCACGAATTCGTTCTGCTTTATCTTGCAACTACATGTCCGCGTATAAATAAAACGACATGAGAAGCTCAAAAAAAAGGTGCCAGCAGGCCTTGGATTTTTTCAGGATGCCGCTGCATGTCGGTAAAGGTTGCGAACAACGACTGGCATAACGCGGCTGGCCGATCAAAGT
>DATJTK010000047.1:0-12871 GCA_035503455.1 Candidatus Sulfotelmatobacter sp.
CCGTTTTTGGCTTGGTGTCAATAACCTCACTAAATGTGAACTTATTGACACCGAAGCAAATGTCGCAAAACACCACGATTTTACTGGCAATCGGCTCCAAAATTTGAGCGCAAGACGCATTTTTGAGGTTGAAGCGTTGAAACGTTAAAGCGGTAAAACTCACCGCCGATTGGCGTTGGCCGCCTTGCTTTTGCCCCTGTTTCATGAGACTTTATCGCGTGAGTAAGGCACATTCTCATTCACGCAAAAAACAAGACCTGTCCGCCCTGAAGAACCGTTTGCGGGGCGAATCACTCAAATTCACCGGTCCTCGCGCGGCGATACTCGAAATTCTGCGGAAACATCCTCATCCGCTCACTAACCGCGAAATCCTGGCTGAAATGCGCAAGGGCAACGGAGAATGCAACCTGGCCACCATCTATCGCTCGATGCATTTGCTGGAAAAAATGGGGATTGTAAAACGATTCGATTTCGGCGACGGCGCCGGACGGTTTGAACTGGTGGGCGAAAACGACGACGGCCATCATCACCATCTTGTCTGCACGAAGTGCTCGGAAGTGGTGGAAATTGACGAATGTTTTCCGCGGGAAATCGAGAAGCAAATTGCCGCCAGAAATCGTTTCAAAGGCGTCACCCACAAATTGGAATTTTTCGGAATCTGTCCGGAATGTCAGTGACGATTTCTCTTTAACCCCGTTGCCGGTGAACGGCAACCTGGCGTTTTTTAAACAAACTGTCCAGATTTGGCCTTAGGCCATTTCTTCGGCCAGCCAATCGGCCATATGGAGGAATTCTTTGATTTTTCTGCGCTCGTAACGATTTTTTAGCGCTTTTTTGGGTTGATGCTCTGTTTTACGAAACGGATGTTTCGGATTGCGAACTGCTTCGCTGATGACTTCGAGTGTTTTCATCATAGCTTCTGTCCCTTTCACTGCGTGACTAAGCGTATTCTGTGCCAACGCAACTCACATTTGCCGATGCAGCTCTCAACACCGGCTACACTGAATCAGACGAACGTCCCGTGCTGCCGTTCAAAAAAATTTACCTAAAGCAAAATGAACCCGATTGCCATTCCCTCTCAATTTTTGTCGAAATTAATTTTAATCCCATCTCTTCGTATCTCCGGCGCACGTCTGAGAATTCCGATTTCAAAATTCCCGCCAGGATCAAAATCCCATCCCGATCCACTTGCGCCGCGATCCTTTCCCTTTCGTCTACCAATAAACCCGAAATCAGATTTGCGCAAACGAAATGATAGCGGCGCGTTGGGTTTGCCGGCAATTTCGTTGCGTCTCCGCGCAGGATCCGGATATTAACCCTATTTCGCTTTGCGTTGGCACGGGCCGCGCGCACGGCATCCATATCAAAATCGAGGGCGTGAACCGGAGCGTAGCCCAGCCTGGCCGCTGAAATCGCCAAAATTCCCGAGCCGGCGCCAATGTCGAGGAATGCCTTTCCGTTTTTTGCCTGGGTGCCGCGGGGCGAATGCCTTGCGATTTCACTCAAACAAAAGGCGGTCGTGGGATGCCGGCCGGTGCCGAAGCTTAATCCTGGATCGAGGACGACGGTGGCCTGGTTTTTTCGGGGCTTTTTTTTGCTCCAGCCCGGTTTGACCAAAAGCAGGTTGCCAAATTCAATCGGCTTAAAATGGCGTTTCCAGGATTCCGCCCAATCTTCCTTTTTGACCCGCGCAATCGTGATTTTCGCGGGGCGGGTATCGATTCCGCAGTTCCTGATCCGTTTCAGGCCTTCTTTGACTCGTTGGCGGGTCCCCACGGCGATATTACCGTAAGTATAAATGGAGACCCGGCTTGCGCGCTTTTCCGAGTCAAAATAAGACGAGGCGTTGCAACCAAACACTTCGCCCAACATGTCGCCCACGGCGTCTTCGGCCTCGAGCGTGGTATCCACCGAAACCGTCCATAACGGGCGGCGCGGATTCATGTGAAATGCGGCGCGTCGCGCCATGGGGCAAAATTGAGCAATTCGATTTCCGCGCGCTCCGGATACAATGCAATCTGGGTGGCTCCCGCGTATTCAATTTCAAACATATTCGTACGAGGCAACGGAATTTCGAGCAAAATGGACAGAATCATGCGGATGACGCCGCCGTGGCAGAAAATACCCACGGTCTTTCCGGGATGCTTTTTGATGATTCCGCGAAGGGCCGGTTCAACGCGCGCGCGGAACTGCGGGCCGGTTTCACCGTTTGGCGCCATGCCCCGCTCAATATGCTCAAGCCATTCATGCGTCAGCAACTGGAACTTTTGGGAGACCTGCTCCCAATTCAATCCGGTCCAGTCTCCAAAATCCACTTCCCGCAGGTCCGGGACGACTGTCTGGACCGGAGCGCCATTCTTCAAATAGGGCGCGAGCGTTTGTTGAACGCGTTTCATGGGACTGGCATAGACGGCGTCCAATTTCCTGGTGTGCAAAAATTTCGCCAGGAGGGCGGCCTGATCGTGGCCGCGCGGCGACAGATTCATATCAATCCTGCCGCCGAAAATCTTGTGGTAACGGACTTCAACTTCGGCGTGGCGTACCAGCAAAAGCCGTGTAAGCGTGACATGTGCCATAACTGCCTCAGTCTTTCAAGGCGCTTTCCTGCGCCGCAAGTAACTCTTTAATGCCGGACTTGCCAAGCGCGAGCATTTCAGCAAGCTGCGGCTCAGTGAAAGTGGCTTCTTCGCCGCTGCCCTGGATTTCGATGAATTCGCCCGCGGAGTTCATGACCAAATTCATGTCAACGCTCGCAGCCACGTCCTCGGTGTAACATAAATCCAGCAGTGGGCATCCATCCACAATCCCGACACTGACGGCCGCAACGGGATTTAAAATCGGGTTTTGCGCGAGTTTTTTTTCGTCGATTAACCGCTTAATCGCGAGTGACAAGGCGACAAACGCCCCGGTAATGGCGGCCGTTCGCGTGCCGCCGTCAGCCTGGAGGACGTCGCAGTCAACCCAAACCGTCCTTTCGCCGATCTTTGCCAGATCGATACACGCCCGCATGGAGCGTCCAATGAGGCGCTGGATTTCCGAGGCGCGTCCGTCCAATTTGCCTTTGCTCACGTCGCGCGGCTTGCGATCGAGAGTGGAGTAAGGAAGCATGGAATACTCAGCCGTGAGCCAGCCGCCGCCGACCTTTTGCTCCTTCATCCAGCGCGGCACCAGCTCTTCCACGGTGACGCCGCAGATGACCCGGGTGTTGCCCCATTCAATGAGTGTGGACCCGGTAGCGTAAGGCGCAATATGGTTCTGAAAGCGAACCGGACGGAGTTGCCCGGCAACCCGGCCCCCTGCGCGAACAATGAATTCCGACATAATTTGAAAAACTGAGGTTATTTAAACGACGGTCTGAACGCAATTTTTAAACACCCCTCTTGCCATCTGCCGCCGGCTCGCTTAGTTTTTTGCGCGGCTTGAAAAAATTGGAACGGCCCGTCATCCCCCGCAAGACGATCTATCGTCTCTCGATCTATCTGCGGTGCCTGGCGCGATTGCGGGAAAACGGCATCAGCACCGTGTCCAGCGAGGCGCTCGCCAAGGCTGCGGGCGTCAAGCCAACCCAATTGCGCAAGGACCTGGCATATTTCGGCACGTTCGGCACGCGCGGCCTGGGTTACGATGTCGGCGCTCTTTCGAAGAGAATATCCGACAAGCTCGGAACTTCCCGGCTGCAGCCCGTTATCCTTGTGGGCGTCGGGAATCTTGGATTGGCGCTTTTATCCTATCGCGGCTTTGAAAAGGAAGGCTTCGAAATCGTCGCTGCCTTTGACACCGATCCGCGGCGCAAGCGTGACAAGCAAATCAAACAACCGATTTACGGGATGGATGAACTGCCCGGATTCGTAAGAGAACAAAACATCAAGATGGCCATTCTCACCGTGCCCGCCGCCGTGGCACAGGAAGTCGCAAACCATCTGACAGAAGCCGGCATTGTGGGCATCCTCAACTTTTCTCCCATCGTGCTGACCGTATCCGAGGAAGTCATGGTCAACAACGTCAACCTGGCCATTGAACTGGAAAACTTGAGCTATTTTACGCAGGAATAGGATTCTTTGAAATCAGATAGTCCCTGAATTTTTCATAATCGGCTCCCATCCGGTCGTAGTCTTCGGGCATTTTCAGGGCTGCCTGCATTGCAGGCGGAACATCCGGCGACCAACCGAATAATTTTTCAATTTCCTCGGGAAATTTGGCGGGATTTGCCGTCTCCAGAACCACGGCCGGAACGTTTCCCGATCCTTTCTCAGATGTGAGCCAGTCCTCGAAGCCGCGCCAGGCCACGGCGCCGTGCGGCTCGAGCAACAGTTGATATTTGTCGTAAACTTCCTTGATTGTTGCGCGCGTGCGTTCGTCAGAGATGGAGCTGGAAAATAAATCGCGCCGCATCGCATCCAGGTCCGGTTGTTGGTGGATTTTTCCGGTTTCGTCCATGCGGCCGCCGTAGATCGCCACCAACCGGGCCAGATTGCTCGGATGCCCCACGTTCATCGCGTTGGAAAGCGAATTGCGCGAGGGGGAAATTTTCTGATAATGGCCGCTGGCCAGGAAACGTGGAAACGCGTCGTTTTCGTTTACTGGCACGATGATTTTTTTTACGGCCAAACCCATTTTGCGCGCTACAACCGCGCCCATCATATCACCGAAGTTTCCGCTCGGAACCGAGAAAACGATTGGCTCGTCCGGTTTTGCCAGGCGTGACGCCGCGTAAAAGTAATAGACACTCTGCGGCAGCAGCCTGCCGATGTTGATCGAATTGGCTGAGGACAATGGAATGTGTTTCAGCGCCGGGTCGGCAAACGCGCTTTTGACCATGGCCTGGCAATCGTCGAATTTCCCGTCAATGGCCACGATCCGGATATTCCCGGCCAGTGTCGTCATCAATTTGCGCTGGCTCACACTCACTTCGTCGAAAGGAAACAGCACAATGACCCGCACGCCCGGCACGTTATGAAACGCGTGCGCGACCGCCGACCCCGTGTCGCCGCTCGTCGCCGTGAGAATCGTCACCGGCTTGCCATCGCGCTGGAGAAAATAGCCGAATATTCGCGCCATCATCTGCGCCGCAAAATCCTTGAACGACGCCGTTGGCCCCTGGTCCAACCGCATCACAAAGACGCGGTCGTAAACCTTTTCCAGCGGGACAATAAAATTGTAGGCATCGCGGCACATGGCCGTCAAGCCGTCCGGTGAAACCACTCCGTCGGTAAATTTCGACAAAACGCGGAAGGCGATTTCGTGATAGGGCAGATTGGCAAAAGCGGCGATTTCATCCGGCGGGAGCACGGGAAATTTCTCAGGCAGATAAAGCCCGCGATCCGGGGCAAGGCCCGCCCGAAACGCGCCGCGCAAATCAACTGCGGGCGCCTGGCCATTAGTACTATGAAAAAGCAGAGGCATAAAGATCATGTTTCGCGCGACATTATCCGTCAAAATTTTCCACCCGAATCATGACCGGCCGGCCCTTCACCGCGGGCAGCTTTCCGATTTGTTTCAGCGCGCGAATGGCCGCGCCGTTTGGGGCCCGGTGCAGCATGAAAATCAGCGGAACACTCCGGCCTTCATGCCCTTCGGGCTGGATCACCGACGAAATTCCGATTTTCGAGTTCCCGAATATGGTCGCGATTTTCGCAAGCACACCCGGACGGTCCACAACATCCAGTCGCACAAAATATTCTGAAAAACAATCCTCTATCGGCAGCACCGCGCCGGCGCATTCATGCGGCACAAACGGGGGCACACGATGTTTATTGCCGAATTTCAAATCCAGCGCCGCATCCGCCAAATCGCTCAGCACTGCGCTTGCAGTGGCGTCTTTGCCGGCGCCGCGTCCATAAAATAATGAGTCGCCCACGACGTCCCCGTGCACAAACACGGCGTTGAACGCATAATTGACGCTCGCCAGAACGTGAGTATTGGGAATCAGCGTGGGATAAACCGAAACCTGGACGCCGCAACCGCGCCGGCCGCCCTTGCCGGCCGTCTCGACCTGCTTGACGATGCCCAATAATTTAATTGTGTAACCCAGTTTCCCCGCGAACCGGATGTCCAGCGCGCTGATATGCCGGATTCCTTCGACGTGGATGTGTTTCGGGTTCACCCAAAACCCGTGCGCGAGCGACGCCAGGATACCGATCTTATGCGCCGCATCGTGGCCGTCGATGTCCAGGTCCGGCGGCGTTTCCGCATAGCCGAGCCGTTGTGCGTCTTCCAGCACGTCCGCAAAATCGGCGCCTTCAAGCTTCATCCTCGTCAGTATGTAATTGCATGTGCCGTTTACGATGCCGTAAAGGGCCGCGATGCGATTGCCCACAAATCCCTCGCGCAATGATTTGATAATGGGAATGCCGCCGCAAACGCTGGCCTCGTAATACAAATTCGCCCCATACTGTTTCGCCGCCGCGAACAATTGCTCGCCATGCGCCGAGAGCAACGCCTTGTTTGCAGTTACGACCGGCTTGCCCAGCTCCAAGGCCCTCAAAATCACGTCCCGCGCCACCGTGGTCCCGCCCATTAATTCCGCGACAATGTGCACGTCCGGGCTCTCGACGACCTCACGCCAATTATTCGTGAGGAGCGCCCGCGGGATGGCATGGTTACGGCGCTTGTCCACATTTCTGACGGCGACCTTGCGGACGGCCACGCCTACGCCGATACGCGAGGCCATGAGACTGCCGTTGTGCGCCAGCGCGTGAAAAACGCCGCCGCCCACCGTGCCGCCGCCGACTATGCCGAGATTAGCCTGTTGCATAGAAAGCGCAAAGTTTGCCGTCAAAAAGTGCGGGGGACAAGCGCAAGTTCAGCAGAACGCGCGCGGTATGGCGTCGGGCCACACCCGTTGCGCCGCTACTACGCGGCGCTACACGGCGCAGCGCGCCGTGTTCCACCACAATTGTGGCATCGCGATTCTGAGGATGAGAACGATCCCTTCGCCCGAACCAAATGCCGCAGCGTTTTTGGAGATGCTCTAAATAAATCGCTAATCACGAATTCAAATTCTAAAATTCATTCGTTTGATTATCGCCTTCAACAAGCCGTTCAACGTGTTGTCACAGTTCACCAGTGACGGCTCCGCAAACCGCACCCTCGCCGAATTCGCGTTTCCAAAAGATGTCTGGCCCATTGGCCGTCTCGACGCCGACTCAGAGGGTCTCCTGCTTCTGAGCGATGAACCGCACCTGAATCAAAAGCTCCTGCATCCGCGCCTTGCCCATCAACGCGAGTATTGGGCACAGGTCGAGCGCACACCATCGGCCAAACAATTAAAAAAGCTGGAACGCGGCGTCGTTATTCAGGGCCATAAAACCCTACCCTGCCGTGCGTGGATGCTTGAGCCGCGACCCGTGCCATCCGAAGCCAAAGGCCGTCCGGATTTCTCGGCCCGCCCGGCGCTGATTCCACCGCGTGATCCGCCCATTCGTTTTCGCAAAACCGTTCCCGATTGTTGGATCGCACTTGAACTGGTCGAAGGCAAAAACCGACAGGTCCGCAAGATGACTGCGGCCATCGGACATCCCACGCTGCGCCTCATTCGCGTCCGCATCGGAAATTTTTGGCTTTCTGATTTGCCGCCGGGACAATGGAAAATTCTTTCGTGCGGGGAATATGAAGAGGCACTTGGTACATAGCCGAAGGAAACATCGAACATCGAACATCGAACGCCAAACATCGAAGGCGGAAAACTGGCGGCGAGATGACCGTCCTAAACGGCAGGCCGGGCGACCATTCCGAGGACGAGGACGAGGACGATTACGAGCACGAGATCATGGGACGGCCTTGAAGCTTAGGCCTTGAAGCTGTAATCTTTATCCATGACGGATGCCGCTGAAATTCCGGCCCTGGATCTGGCGGGCCTGCAAATTCGGAAGCCAATGCCGCGCGAACGGTTTGAGCCGCTGGCCGGCGAAATCTTCGCGCTCAAAAAGCAATTAAACGCGGTCATTCTCGCCCACAACTATCAGGCGCCGGAAATCCAGGACGTCGCCGATTACGTTGGCGATTCGCTCGGCCTTTCCCAGGAAGCGGCCAAAACCAGCGCGGATGTCATTGTCTTTGCGGGCGTCCATTTCATGGCCGAAACGGCAAAGATTTTAAACCCGGACAAAATTGTAGTGTTGCCCGACAAAGACGCCGGATGTTCGCTCGAGGAAAGCTGTCCCGCGCCCAAACTCGCCCAGTTGCAAGCCACCAACCCGAATTTCTGGACGATTGCCTACATCAATTGCAGCGCCGCGGTCAAAGCGCTGTGCAACGTCATCTGCACCAGCGGCAATGCGGAAAAAATCGTCCGCGCCGCGCCGCGGGATAAAGATTTGCTATTCGTGCCTGACGAAAACCTCGGCGAATGGGTCATGGAACAAACCGGCCGGCCCATGACGCTGTGGAAAGGCAATTGCTACGCCCACGTCGAGTACCGGCGCGACACCATCTTAAATCTCAAGTCCAATTTTCCGGATGCCAAAGTCGTGGTCCACCCCGAAAGTCTCCAGGAGGTGCGGGACCTCGCCGACGTCGTGGCTTCGACGGAGAAAATGATTATATTTTGCAAAACTGACCCGGCCCGCCGGTTTATCGTGGTGACCGAATCCGGCATTATTCACCGGATGCGCAAGGAATGCCCGGACAAGGAATTTATCTGCACGCCCACGTTTGACGTCATGCGCCTGCCCTCGGACAATTGCCGATGCAGCGAGTGCAAATACATGAAGATGAACACGCTCGAAAAAGTCCGTGACTGCATGAAACGCCTGGCGCCGCGCATTGAATTGCCGCCGGAAATTTTGAAGCGCGCCCGGCTGCCGATCGAGCGGATGTTGGAAATTTCGGCGGCAAAGGTCGAAAATGCGGGATGACGGGATTAGTGCCACGAGCGCCGTGAGTGAGCATGAGTGCCAAAAGTGCCATGGGACGGGCGTGAGAAAGTGAAATCCTGAAACATCGAACATCGAACATCGAACGCCCAACATCGAAGGAAAGGCGCCTCCTACGCCGTTGCACATTTTCTGGGTATAGGCAAGTAAACGGAGAAACGAGATTGGAAATCGGCCTTTTATTGAGGAAGTTGACGAATTCGAGGAAACGGGGCGCGAAGACGGCGCGAAGATGGAGGATCGAGGATGGAGGACGGAAAATATGTGAGAACTTAGTCTGTGGTGCTGATTTCGAGGACGAGGACCCTCCTTCGCTCAGAAGCTACGGAGGGCAGGCGAGGAGGATTCCCCCTGTCCCTGGTCGAAGTTTAGTAAAAATCGTTATGCTATGGTTTTGCGGGCTAAATTTCGCTAAATGAAATGCTAAACTTGGATGTTTAGGGGGTAAAATGATGCGCTTTTGCTGGCAAATCAAGAGAACGCACTAAACGAGCGACGAACGTATTTTCCGGAAAAAAGCTAAATCTGATTGAGGCGAAATTTAGGGGTGAGTAAATTTGGATCGGTGTCGGACTGTGGGGTCGACTTGATTAAGAGATTGCAAATTTGGATTGCCCTTGCAGGGCGAAATATGTCTCTTGGACGGAGTTCCGTGGGCGCTGCCCATGGCTAAGATGGGATTGCGCTTTCAGCGAGAAACTCCTGCGCTTGCGCTGAAGGGCGGCAACGTTGACGACTGACGGCTTACTGAAAATGAATTTCCTTACCCTGATTGAATCCAAACGCTCCGGCCAGGCTCTTGCTTCGGAGGAAGTCCAGAGCTTCGTCCGCGAGTTTACCGCAGGAAACATTCCCGATTATCAAATGGCCGCCATGCTGATGGCCATTTATTTTCGCGGACTTGACTCGGCCGAAACCCGCGCGCTCACCCTGGCTATGCGCGATTCCGGCCGCGTCCTGAAATTTCCAAAGGACCCGCGCCCGCTTGTGGACAAGCATTCCACAGGCGGCATCGGTGACAAAGTCTCTCTTCCTCTGGCGCCGCTCCTCGCCTGTCTCGGTTTCCGTGTGCCGATGATTTCCGGCCGCGGCCTGGGCATTACCGGTGGAACGCTCGACAAATTGGATTCGATTCCAGGTTTTAAGACGCTGCTGCCCGCTGACGAAATTGTCCGCTGCACGCAAAACGTCAGTTGTGTCATTTGCGGGCAGACGGACGACATTGTCCCTGCGGACAAAAAAATTTACGCTCTCCGCGATGCCAGTGGAACTGTCCCGTCGATTCCGCTCATCGTCGCCTCCATCCTGTCAAAAAAACTCGCCGAAAATCTCGATGCATTAATTCTGGACGTGAAATTTGGCGCGGCTGCGTTCATGCAGACCAGATCGGACGCGCTGAAATTGGCGAAGGCCCTGGTCGCCCTGGGCAATGACTGCGGCGTCAACACGCGCGCTCTTTTGACGGACATGAACGCGCCTCTGGGACGCGCCGCCGGGAATTGGCTCGAAGTCAAAGAATCGGTCGCCTGCCTTGAATATGGCTTTGGGCGGAGCGGCAGCTCCGCCCTACCCGGTGGCGATATTGGGCGGAGTGGGAGATCCACCCTACCAAGAGGCGGCATTGGGCAGAGTGGGAGATCCGCCCTACAACGAGGCGGCATTGGGCAGAGCGGCAGCTCTGCCCTACCGGGCGGCGGTCCGGACAACGGGGTCGCGGACGTGCGCGAACTTGTGGTTGCCTGTGCGGCTCATTTGCTTGTGCAAACGCGCAAAGCGAGGGATTTCAAATCCGGGAAAAAAATGGCAGTAAACTGCCTGGCCTCCGGCGCTCCGCGAAAAAAGTTCGATGAAATGCTCGAGGCACAGGGCGCCGACCTCGCTGCTTTCAACGCAAAATTATCGATGGATTCCACCGCACCGGTCGTTGTCGAATTAAAATCCCCGCGCTCGGGATTTATCACTCGATGCGATGCGCGCATCATCGGTGAAGTGATTCGCGATCTTGGCGGCGGCCGACTGACAAAAGAGTCGCACATCAATTATGATGTCGGGGTGGACCGCATTGTGAGGCGCGGAGAACTTGTGAAAAAAACCGGCGTCCTGGCGCGGGTTCATGCGGCGTCGAAAGAGGATGCGGACTTCGCAGTTGGCCGGCTCAAAGGGGCGTTTGGAATTTCGGCGCGACCGGGGAAAATTCAACGGCTCATTGACGGCAAGGGAATTGCGGGTTGAACGGGCGGATCGTGCGCAGGTACAATGAACCCGCGAGTTGCGCCGCTGCACGCGGCGCTACACGGCGCAGCGCGCCGTGTTCCACCTAACTCCTAACTAAGGCTGGCTCATGGGAAATATCGTATCGCTTGCGCATGAATTGGAGCCATGATCTTCGGTTCTCGCGATAATCGGCGTTTGCGCGGCCAGCCGATTTGGAAATCGGCGATTGGCTCGCTCGCTCCCGCTCGTTCGGCCCTTCGGGCCTTGCCTTCGCTTCGCTACGGCAATCCCTTTCGCGGCTTCCCAAGCCGCTCAAGTCGGCAGGTTTAGAAACCTGCGCTACGCACCGAGCCGAGCGCGCGTCAGGCCGTTCTGACTTTTTCGATTTCCTTCCGCGCCGCTCCGTTGCGCCGGCTGCCGCTGTTGGCGCGATGGCGTTGCCGCCATTTGCCCGGGCTGATTCCAAAACGGCGAGTGAACATCTGGTTAAACAAGCTCAGCGACTTATATCCGCTCTCAAAAGCCACCTCGACCACCCTGGATTTGCTTGTCGCTAAAAGTTCGCAGGCTTTGGCCAGCCGGATCTCCGCGCGCTTGTCAGAAAACGACATGCCGACCTGTTCAAAGAAAATGCGGCTCAGATGCCGCGGCGTGCACCGCGTCATTCGCGCCAACTCGTCAAAGCTCATCTCCGAAAGCATGTCCGGCGGGGCCATAGCCAAAAACGCCCGAAAACGGTCCTTTGCATCGTGGCTTTCCTGAGGCGGCACGGCCTGGTCCAGCTTTTTATCAAAAATTTCGACAAAGATTTCCAGCAACCTTAACCGGAACAATAATCCATTCGCGTTTGCATTCGCGCGAAGCTCATTCATCCGGGAGGCAATCGGACCGGCAGCCGGAAAAACCTGAAAAGCCAATTCCATTTGCGACGCCGCGTTTTTCAGGAAATCCTGCTCGTGTAACGTAATCAATCCAGTCAGCCGGGAGGGTATCACGCTAAAAGAATGAACCGACATGCTGTTTAACTGGCTTGCGCGGATATGCCCCCGCGCGCCCGCCGAAACCAAAATGACTGTGCCCGCTTCCAAATCCACGCTCGTTTGCCCGTGAAGCCAGTATCCCATCCCTGTTTCCACTTGAATCAATGACCAATCAGAGGGACCAGGAAACCACTCTTTCCCGGGTAAAATTGAAAATTTCCTGATAGTCAGGTGAGGCTCATACAAGTGATCCAGCGTATTCATGCTTCAATCGTTTCAAATTGCCTGCTCCATGTTCCAAGCTTCCTTTGTTTCCGGGCCTGGAAAGGCAGAATAGTCACAGTGTGTTACAAACCGATGACGGTTTTGAAAATTAAATGAAACTCTAAACACCTCATTTTATAGCGGCAATTCGCTCCCTTTGTGGTCATTGTTTCCGGATTGTCACACTCCCGACAGAAATCTGTAATAAAACTTCCGCAGCTTTTGCCCGTCGTGTCATTTCCGGCAAATTCTTGTGCTACCACCGCCCGTGTCCCCAAGGCGGCGGTGTCGCCGCTGTGTGCGTTAGCATTGCGGTTTTGGCGAATGCGGAATGCGTTGGGTGCGCGCTGCGTGGTGAAGACAATCGCCCTCTTCATGAGCCGCAACATTCTCGTTCGGACGATTCTCCCTCCCCATGAACCTGCTTCGGAGCGCGGCTGTGTCGAAGACCAGCCGCAGCGCGTCGCAACGTTCGCGGCTGCTGCGGCTGGTGCCCCTTTGCCCCGCACACAGCCGCGCTCCGTGTGCCAATCGGTTCAG
>DATJTK010000048.1:0-16278 GCA_035503455.1 Candidatus Sulfotelmatobacter sp.
TGCGTCAAGCATGAAACTGGCTTCGTGCCAGCGGCACCGCCGGAAAGTAGCCAGACACGAGGTGTCTGGATGAGATGCAGTAAATAATTTTGTCCTGAAGGGACAACGGAAATCTGACGATTTTCCCACCGTCCCTTCAGGACGAACTCCACCCACGGCTAACCAGACACCTCGTGTCTGGCTATTTTCCGGCGGTGCCGCTGGCACGAAGCCAGTTTCATGCTTGACGCAAAACGAAACACACAACACGTTTTTGCGCATGTCAGAAGGATTACGGATTAAGGACCAGCCGGCGAGCGAACGGCCGCGGGAACGGCTCGTGGCTCACGGGCCGGATGTGTTGAGTTCGGCGGAATTGGTGGCCATTCTTTTGCGGACAGGGATCAAAGGCACTAATGCCGTTGAAGTGGGCAAGCAATTAATTTCCAAATATCAAACAGTACAGACCTTGGCGCGGGCATCGCTGGCGGATTTGCAGAAGGTCAAAGGGATTGGCCGGGACAAGGCGGTGACGCTGGCGGCGGCGTTTGCGCTGGCCCGCAAAATGGCGGTGGAAATGCAATCGGAATCGCCGGTGCTGGATAATCCGGCGCATGTGGTCCATTTGCTCCGTGACCAAAACGTGATCAAAGAAGCCGAGACGCTCCAGGTACTTCTGCTCAACACGCGGCATAAGTTGATTCGCGTGGAGGACATTTCCAACGGCACGCGTGACACGATTCTCGTGGACCCGGGCGCGATTTTCAAAAGAGCCATTGAAGCCGGGGCATCGGCGATTATTTTGGCGCATAATCATCCCAGCGGCGATCCGTCGCCGAGCGACGCGGATATCAAGGCGACGCGCGATTTGATTCGGGCGGGGAAACTGTTGAAGATCGATGTGCTGGATCACGTGATTATCGGACGGCCGACGGAAGGAAGGCCGAAGGATTGGGCATCGTTGAGGGAGTTGGGGCATTGCACCGTTTAAGGAAAAAGGAAAATGGACAAGATAGAGATCCGACGGATCAGTCCAATCGGTCGGATCGGGATAAATCAAAAATTCTTTGACACGGCAATGGTCACGCTTCACATTCTTTGGCTGCGACTGAAACAAAAATTATAAAAATTTATGGCAATTAAAGCAGGTTCCAAGGCTCCGGATTTCACGCTTAAATCGAAACAGGCTTCTGGCCTGGTGGACGTGAAGCTGAGCGACAATTTTGGCAAAAAAAACACGGTGCTGCTGTTTTTCCCGGCGGCGTTCACGAGCGTTTGCACGAAAGAAATGTGCGATTTGAGCGGGGGGTTGAATGCTTATACCAGCACCGGCGCGGAAGTCATCGGTATCAGCATCGACACGCCGTTTGCGCAGGAGGCGTGGGCGCACAAGGAGAAGATTGGCGTGACGCTGGCAAGCGATTTGAACAAGGAAGTCATCAAGAAATATGACGTAGTTTTTCCTATGTTGGCGGGGGTGGGGGACACCGCGGCGCGCGCCGCGTTTGTGATTGATAAGAATGGCGTGGTGCAATATAGCGAGCAAACGCCGACGCCCAAGGAGCTGCCGAATTTTGAAGCAGTGAAGGCGACGTTGGCGAAGCTGGGCTGATGCCTGGATTGATGGATTGGTGGATTGGTGGATTAGTGGATTGGTGATTGTTGGGTTCGTGGATTGTTGGTTTGGTGAAGTTTAGCTGCGGAGCAGCGCGCGAAAGTAGCCCACGGTGATAACCGTGGGGACCGGGTTGGCCGTGAGTGTTAAGCCCCGGATGGGGCGGAAGAACCGATGGTACAATAGCAACGGTTCTGAGAACCTGACATGAATCGCCAATTCGGAGAGTTTTTTCTTTCGCTCCTCCGGAGCTTGAAATATGTCGGACGTCGGACCCCATAGCTGGCGCTATGGGCTACTTTCTTGCGCTGCTCCGCAGCTATCCATTCTTCAGAGCGCCAGCAGTAGCCTTTTAATTTCCTTCAACCTTCCTTTCGCGTCCTTTTTTGTGAGCCGGGGGAATTTGCCGGCGAGGGTGATGAAGTCGTTGTGACGGGTGAGCATGAGCTTGTCGTTGGTGACTTCGATGGCGGTCACGGATTTGTCGGCGGCGAGAATTTTGAGTTCGGCGATTTGGATGAGGAGTTCGACCGGGGGCGGCGGCGGACCGAAACGGTCGCGGAGTTCTTTTTCCAGGTTTTTCAGCGCGCTTTGTTCGTTGGCCTGGGCGAGTTTGCGGTAGATTTCAATGCGATGGCGCGGGTCGGGCGCGTAGGAATGGGGCAGTGTGGCGTGGTTTGCGAAGGGGCGAGCATTTTCATCGTCCGCGGGTTTGGGTCGGGTTTCCACCTGGTCATTGCCAATAAAATCCAGCTTTACAGCGACTTCGATGCGCGGTTTTGTCTTTTCGCCTTTCAAGGATGAGACGCTTTGTTTGAGCAATTGGCAGTATAGCTCGAAACCGACGGCGGTAATGTGTCCGCTTTGCTCGGAGCCCAGGAGATTGCCGGCGCCGCGAATTTCGAGGTCGCGCATGGCGATTTTGAATCCGCTGCCGAGCGTTGAGTATTGGCGAATGGCGCTGATGCGCTTTCGGACGTCGGTGAGGAGGCTGGCGTGGCGCGGCATGAGCAGATAGGCGTAGGCCTGGTGTTTGTAGCGGCCTACGCGTCCGCGGAGTTGATATAAGTCGCTCAGGCCGAAGCGGTCGGCGCGGTCGATGATAATGGTGTTGGCGTTTGGAATATCGAGGCCGCTTTCGATGATGGTGGTGGAAAGGAGGACGTCCGCCTGGCCGTTGACAAATTTCATCATGACTTCTTCGAGTTCGTCGGCATCCATCTGGCCGTGGCCGACAACGATGCGTGCGTTGGGCAGGAGCATTTGCAGTTTGCCGCGCATCATTTCGATGGTCATGACGCGGTTATGGAGGAAGAAAACCTGGCCGCCGCGATTGAGTTCGCGCTGGATGGCGTCGCGGATGACGCGTTCGTCATACTGGGTAACGATAGTTTGGACAGGCAAACGGTCGTGCGGCGGCGTTTGGATGGTGCTCATGTCGCGCGCGCCAGTGAGGGCGAGGTAGAGCGTGCGCGGGATGGGCGTGGCGCTCAGGGTCAGGACGTCTACGAGCGTGCGCAGGCGTTTGAACTTTTCCTTATGCAGGACGCCGAAACGCTGTTCTTCGTCGATCACCACGAGTCCAAGGTCTTTGAACGCGATGTCGTTCTGTAAAATGCGGTGTGTGCCAATGACGATGTCCACGCCGCCGGCCCCCAGGTCTTTTACGACGCGCTGTTGTTCGCGGCGGGTGCGAAAGCGCGAGAGTAATTCGACGCGGACTGGATAATCGGCCATGCGTTCGCGGAAATTATTGAAGTGCTGCTGCGCGAGCACAGTGGTGGGAACGAGCACAGCGACTTGTTTGCCGTCCATGACCGATTTGAACGCGGCGCGGATGGCGACCTCGGTCTTTCCGAAACCGACGTCGCCGCAGATGAGGCGGTCCATGGGGCGCGGTTTTTCCATGTCCACTTTTGTCTGGGCGATGGCGGTGAGTTGGTCGGGTGTTTCTTCGTAGATGAAGGCGTTTTCGAATTCGCGTTGCCAGGGACTATCGGGTTTGAACGCGTGGCCCTCCTGGGTATCGCGCGCGGCCTGGATGCGAAGCATTTCAGCGGCTACGTCGCGGACGGCGCTTTCGGCCTGTTCCTTCGCTTTGCGCCAGCGATTGCCGCTGAGCGTGTTGAGCGGAGGGTGCGCTTTGCCGGCGCCGACGTATTTGCCGACCAGATGCGCTTCACTGACGGGAACGTAAAGTTTGGGCGGTTCGACCTCCATGCCGGACGGAGCGTATTCGATGACGAGACATTCAGTTTCGCCCTGTTTGCCGGTGGAAGCTGGAAGATTTTTCAGGCCGAGAAATTTTCCGATGCCGTATTGGACGTGGACGACGAGGTCGCCTTCTTCGAGGTCGGTGAAGTCAATATCGAGGGCCGAACGCGCGGCGAGGGCGTGGGAGGATTTAAGCCGGCGCGGGCGCTGGATTTTGTAGCGGCCGAAAATTTCCGCGTCTGTCACGACGACGAGTTTTGCTTCGTCGCAGATAAATCCGCGTGAGAGGGAACCAATTTGCAGGGCGGGTACCGATTCGTTGCCGACAAAATCGCGCCAAATTTCCTCGAAACGCTGGCGCTCGCCGTCGTTATTGCAGAACACGTGAACGGAATAGTCCTGGCGGAGCCAGCGATGGATCTGATTGAAAAACTCGCGGCGTTGCGCTTCGGCAATTTGCGGACCGCCCGCGTAATCGCCGAGGGGGCGAAAAGTTTCGAGGCTTTGGAATTGGGGCGTATCGGCCGAATCGTTTTCGGATTCGGATTCAGTCAGGGCGACGGTTGTGAAATGCTCGGTTTTCCTTTGGACGTCTTCCCATGAAATGAAGAAGGGATCGTCGGATGGGATGTTGGCGGCGTATTCGTCAGCGCGGATCGAGAGTTGTTCGGGGGCGCAGTATAGGAAGATGGCATCTTTCGGGAGATAATCCGGAAGGGTGGCCAGATTCTCATTCGACGATGAGAAGGATTCCCCTGTGGCCCGGGCCCTTACCTCACCCTGACCCTCTCCCCTCCCATCCGATCCACCTTCGCTAAAGCTAGGGTGGACAGATGGGAGCGGAGAGGGAACAGCGTTTGGGTGTCGTTGGTTATTTGACGACGGAGTGCTTTCGCCGGGTTTCGGCGCTTTCGAAGACGAAGACGAGGACGAGAGGTCCGGCGGCTGGCGTTTTAGGAGACCTAGCTCACCGGCCGGGGGAATAATGACCGAGGGGATTTCCTGGCGGGAAATTTGGGTGAGAGGATCGAATTCGCGGAGGGATTCGAGTTCGTCGCCGAAAAATTCCAGGCGTACTGGCCAGGGACCGGCGGAAGGGAAAATGTCGACGATACCGCCGCGCAATGCGATTTCGCCTTTTTGAGATACCTGGGCTTCGGGTTCGTAACCTTGTTCTTCGAGCCATTCGATTAAGTCGAGCGGCGCGATTTTATCGCCGCGTTGCATACGCCGGGCGCGGGTTTTCAGGTCGTGGGGCGTGAAGGTCTTTTGGAGCAGGGCGGTGACGCTGGTGATGATGGTGGAAGATCCGATTGGGCTTTGTGCGTCCTTCTCGTTCACACGACCGGCAGATTTGGAAGCCTGCGCTACGTTAAGTAGCGTTACGAGGGTCTGGAGGCGGTCGCTGATAACGTCCGAGTGGGGGAGTTTGCTTTCGTGTGGAAATACTTCCCACTCGGGATAGAAAAGGAGGGGAGAGGAAATTTGGGGACTGAGGTTCAGCCATGTTTCGAGGTCCTGTTGAAACAGTTCCTGCGTTCTCAAGTTTTCAGTGACGATGACGAGGGGCCGTTGCGGGAAGTTTCGTTTGATGAGGGCGGCGATGAAAGGCCAGGCGGGTGCGGCGATGGCCGAAAATGACAGCGCTCCGCCATCCTCCAATCGCCGCGCCAGAGACTGGACAGCGGGAGCATTTGCGATGTCGGCGAACGAGTGGCTTGCCGCAGTATGGACCGAACTTTGCGCCAAGCGGACAGGAATGTCGCAGCAGGAATGGTTCTGGTCAAATGAGAAAGAAGTCATTGAGCCACAGATGGGCACAGATGAAACACAGATTAAATAAGAACTGAGAACTTGAAAGTGACTACTTCATCATCTTTAATTCGGGGCACTAAATGAAATCCATTTTGTATCCTCTGGTTTTTCAGCCGATTTTTAAGGAGCGCATTTGGGGGGGGCGCGAATTGGAACGACTTTTCAATAAAAAATTGCCTGGGGACAAACCGATTGGCGAATCGTGGGAAATTTCGGACCGGCCGGGTGATGAGAGTGTGGTTGCAAATGGCAATTTTGCCGGGAAAACGCTGCGATGGTTGATGGACAGTTATCCGGCGGAGATGATCGGGCGCGCGCGGCCTGCCGCAGGAGATCGGTTTCCGATTCTTTGCAAAATCCTCGACGCCCGCGATAAGTTGTCGCTGCAGGTGCATCCGCCGGCGGCCAAGGCGGCTGAACTGAATGGCGAGCCGAAAACGGAGATGTGGTTCATAGCGGACGCTGCGCCGCGGGCTGAGCTATTCGTGGGGTTGAAGCGCGGCGTGACGCGAGGCGATTTCGAAGCCAAAATTATGGACGGCACGGTGGCGGATTGCTTTCATCGGGCGCCGGTGCGGGCGGGGGATGCGATGTTTCTGCCCAGTGGCCGCGTCCATGCGATTGGCGCGGGCCTGGTGATTTTTGAAATCCAACAAAACTCGGATACGACGTATCGGGTTTTTGATTTTAACCGTATGGGCCTGGATGGAAAGCCGCGGGAATTGCACGTGGCGCAATCGCTGGCGAGCATTGATTTCAATGATTTCGAGCCGGCGCTGGTGTCGTCTGATTTTTCAGGTGATGACTCTGTCCGTTCACGGGCGATCGTACGCAATCCGTTGTTTAATGTGGATAGCGTGGAACTGAAGGGTGGCGCGGAAATGACTTTGGTGGAAAATAAATTGCAGATCATCGCGGTGGTTCGGGGGAAGGCGGACGTCCGAAGTGAGGGAAACATTGTCACTTTGGATGCGGGACAATTTTGTCTCGTTCCGGCGGAGTTGGAGGAGACGGTTGTATTGGCGAGGGAGGATGTGGCGATGTTGAGGGTGGAGGCGGGAAATAATTGAATTAAAAAGGAAAAAGGAAAAAGTGGGGAAATAGGCCGTATAGGACCTATAGGGACGAAAGCTGATGGACTGGTGGTTTTTCAGCTTGTATTGTGCGGGCGATGTTGCCGCCTGAAACTGCAATTGCCAAAGCTGCTGAGACCGTGCCTGCATTGAAGCGGCCGGTGACGTCGCTTTGGGGGGTAAAGGAGGAACGGGCGGCGCTATTGGCGCGATTGGGGATTTATACAATTGAGGACGTGCTGCTGAACCGTCCGCGCCGGCATGAGGACCGGCGGCATTTCAAAAAGATTTCCGAACTTCAAAAAGGAGAGCCGGGGACAGCCCGGGGCAAAATTGTTGCGATGGGACTGAAACGTTTTCGGCAAGGGACCAAATCGGTCTTTGAAATTGTGCTGGATGATGGTTCGTCGCGATTGCATTGCCGGTGGTGGAACCTGCCGTTCATGGAAAAGTATTTTGCTCGGGACGACGAGGTTTTCGTTTTCGGAAAGCTGATTGAGATGAAGCCGCGCACGATGGACCATCCGGAAACGGAAGTGATTGAACCCGGCGAAGAGGGTTTTATTCATATTGCTCGGATTGTGCCGATTTATTCGCTCACGGAGGGATTGCCGCAACGATGGCTGCGAAGTTTAACCTGGCGAACGCTTGAACAATTTGAGTCGCAGTTGGAGGGGCCGACGCCACAGGATGTTTCCGGCCCCGCGCGAGACACAATATTGCCTTCGCGAGGCAATGCGGTGCGAATGATTCATTTTCCGGAGGAGATGACGGACGTGGAAATTGCGCGGCGGAGGCTTGCGCTGGATGAATTTATTGAATTGCAGGGACAAATTCGGGCGCGCAGAAAGAAATTTGAGGCGAACGCGAAGGCATTGCCGTGCGGCGGTGACAATCGCCTGATGAAACCGTTTTTGGCGGGATTGGGATTCAAATTGACGGAGCCGCAAACGCTGGTATTGCGGGAAATTCGCGCAGATATGAGCGGGGCGCATCCCATGCGGCGGTTGTTGCAGGGAGACGTGGGTTCGGGGAAAACGGTTGTGGCGGCGTGCAGCGCATTGATGGCGATTGAAAGCGGTTGCAATGTCGCGCTCATGGCGCCGACGGAAATCCTGGCGGAACAGCATTTTGGCAATTTTAAGAAATGGTTCGGGCCGCTCGGGATTCGGGCAGAACTTCAGACGGGGAGTCGAAAGGCGGAAAAGTTGGAGGCGATGCGAGCGCCGGTGATGTTTATTGGGACGCATGCTTTGTTTTCGTCCGGATTTGAATTGCCGAAGCCGGGGCTGGTGGTCATTGATGAGCAGCATAAATTCGGCGTGGCGCAACGGGAACAACTGGTGCGCAAAGGGCATTATCCGCATGTGCTGGTGATGACGGCAACGCCGATTCCGCGCACGCTGGGGCTGACGGTATACGGGGATCTGGACATTTCAGTGATTGACGCGATGCCCGCGGGGCGCGGGACGTTGAGGACGTTTGTGCGAACCACGGGCACACTGCCGAAGGTTTACGATTTCATTCGCGAGAAACTGGCGGGAGCTCGGCAGGCTTATGTGGTGTATCCGCGGGTTGAGGATTCGGGCGAGAAGGATTTGAAAGCGGTGACCGCGGAATTTGAGAATTTAAAGAAGATTTTTGCGCCGTTCGGCGTGGGGTTGTTACACGGAAGACTGAATGGACGCGAGAAGGAAACGGTGATGGCGGCGTTCCGGGCGAATGAAATCCAGGTGTTGCTGGCGACGTCGTTGATTGAAGTGGGCGTGGACGTGCCGAATGCGACGGTGATGATGATTGAAAATGCCGAGCAGTTTGGCCTGGCGCAGTTGCATCAGTTGCGGGGGCGCATTGGACGCGGCGGGCACGCGAGTTTTTGCATTTTGATTTCGGACGCGAAAAACATCGAGGCGCGGCAGCGGCTGAAGATTTTGGAGGAGACAGCGGATGGATTTAAGATTGCCGAGGCGGACTTGAAATTGCGCGGGCCGGGAGAGTTGCTGGGGCGGGAGCAGAGCGGGTTGCCGGGATTTCGGTTTGGGGATTTGGTGGAGGACATTGATTTAATAAGACGGGCCCGGGATTTGGTGAAGCGGGTGAAAGTTGTGAATTAGCGATTCAGTGAATACGATAAGTGAAAATCCGAATTCCAACGGCCAGGCGCCAGAGAATGTTTAGCAGCAAACAGATATTTAAGTGGTTTAGGGCAGGAATTCGTTTTGTATTTGGGACTGTGAGGGTTAAGTTGACAGTATGAAAAGTCGATTTTTAGTTGCGGTGGCAGGTTCCATGGTCTTTGCGTTGGCGGGGTGTTCGGGCGGGTCCAGTAATTCCAATGCTCCCACGACCAATACGGCGGCGAGCAGTTCGTCGCCGGTGACTCAGCCGGAGATTTACGCGCAGCAGAAGATGGATATGGCTACGCTGAACCAGGCGGTGCAGCAATATCATGCGGCGGAAGGGAAATATCCGGACAGTTTGCAGGATTTGGCGCCGACGTATATTGCGAGAGTTCCTGACGCGCCACCGGGATATACAATCAAATACGATGCAAATAGCGGGGCGGTGAGCTTGGCGCGTCAGTGAACGAAGCGACGGCCGTATTGGAAGCAGCAAATTCCAAGCGGCAAAATCCAGATAAACTCCAGGCATCTTCGCCCCCGCGCATCAAGCCGTGTTAACGGTCTGTTAACCCTTTGTTAATGGTTTGTTAACCCTTAAGTCATTGATTTTGAACGATGTAACCGATGTTGACCCTTTTTCCACCTCATACCCGCTCTCACTCACAGCGTCAGCGATACCCGCAAAGACGAAGCCGTATTGGTCGCGTCATGGCCGGTAAAGCCCTCTTCAGAGACTAAAAAACCGGAGCACTTCTACTTCTTTCTTCAGGACTAGAGATATGGTGTTGCGGTCGAATTGGACATCTACGGGGGCGCGGTCTTCGTCGTGTTCCCACATGACATGGCCGCTGGAGGGGCTAATGCGGATGATTTTGGTGTAGGCCGGTCCCTGGAGGGAGGCCATCATGTCGTTCGCCTGATCTTCCTCATCGCCGGGGTCGTAATAGCGGTAGGCATAAATGAACTTGCCGTTTAGATAGGAGATGTAACCGCCGGGATTGTATCGCCACAAAATCGTGCCGCTGGCGGGGTCCACTTTCATGACGATGGCTTCGGTTTGTTTTGTGACGTCGATTTGGCGGGAATACTTGATGTCGTCGGGATTGCCGCTGGTGGTGTTGACGTAGACCATGCCTTTGTCGTCAAAGAAAAGGCCGACGACGCCGACAGACGGGATGCGCCAGTGAACATTCCCAGTGGTTGGGTCGTAGGCGGTGAGCACGGCCTGATCGAAAACGTAGAGTGTTCCATTGTTTTCGACGCACGGGCCGGCGCCGTACTGTGATTGAAAAACGCTGTTGGGTCCGCCGCCCCCGGTCACTTCATACGTCAAATTGCCCTGCCACAGCTTTTTATTGGATTTGTCGAATACAGTGATGGATTTGCCGGCGGCGAGTACGTTGATGGTGCTCAGCGGGAAAAATTGGGGGCTGCCGACGACCTGGCCGGTCCAATCAGGCGTGGTGGAACCGGGCCGGCGCAAGACGACTTGATAGATGCTGTCGTCCTCGGTGACGGTGTCTCCGCCGCGGTTGCGCTGGAATTCGTTTAATTGTTCGTTGACGGCGGCTGTTTCGTTTGCGGCGGTCAGGTTCGGGTTGTCGAGGGCGGAATGTTGGGGCGGGGCGCGCATGGCTTCGCGTTGGACGATGTTTTCCTTGATTAATTTAGAGCCGAAGGCGACGTAGCTGTCGCCGTCGGGGAGCAGATGGAAACCCTGCGAATCAATGGATACATCATCCGAATCGTCTGACCCCGCCTGCTGCGATGCGCCCGATTGCTGCTGCGACATCCTGGCCCATCTTTGCGGGCGCTGTTGTTGCCGGTCTTCGGACTGGATTTCCTGATTGACCGCCTCGTTATGGGCGCTGTTGGCGATCAATGCGGGCAGGGCGAGGCGGCCGGCGTAGCTCATGTTTTGGGCCTGCTCAGCGACGCGCGACGGGTTCATAGGCTGGCTTGGCTGATATGGGGAAATCGGAAGGCCGCCTTGCGGGGGGCCGGCCGAGACCCGGACATTTTTGGCGACCGGGGCGGCGGGGGTACCGGAAAATTCTTCGGTATGCATGCTGCCATCGTCCATGCTGATGTGGGTGACGCTTTGGGAGCCGTCGGGGGCGGACCCGACGGCTAAAAGTTCATCACCGTGGTCGGTCAAGCCGTCGAAATTGTTTGTGATAGTGATTTGCTGGTCTATGTTGCCGGTGTCCCAGTTGTAATGGGTAAGGTTATTGCCTTGAGCGATCCAAATATTTTTTCCGGAGGTGTGCAGGGTCAATTCCTGTTCGAGACCGATTCGGGCGAATTTTTCCCGAATTCTGGGAATATCAACAAATGGCGATCTGCCGGTCTCTCTTTGTATGCGGGCGTTTTCTTCGTCTTCAGCCTTCAGTGCGTCGTCGATCTGTTGTTTGGTGACCAGGTCGAGCGACCAGACCTTTTGTTTGGTTTGCAGGTTGTATCGGGCGAGCGTGCCGCCGTGGAGAAAGACCAACTGATTTCCGTCCACAATCTCTGAGGTTCCTGAATGCGATATGTCGTCCCAGCGAACGCGAAGAATGACGCTGGGGCGCGAGCCGATCCACGCGTACCAGAACCACCCGCCAAAAATGCAGCCGAGGGCTATGCCGAGGGCGCCGCCAATCAAACCGGTTTTCTTCCAGAACTGTCTTTGGGCGAGCAATTTGGACCCGACGTGGACCGGGGCGTCCATGCTGGCCCCATAGACTTTGTTGCGGCAGAAGGGCGAGCAGAATGGGCCGAATGTTTCCTGGCACTTTGGGCAGATTGGTTTTTGGCAGATCTGGCAGTGGTCTGTGGCCAGTTCGGTGCGGTGCTTTGGACAATATTTGCTTTCGGGCGCCTGCGCCTGGACGAGGGCGGGCGCCGCAGTTTCATGTCCGCGGGAAATCCGGAGGCGCGGTCCCTCAGGCGCAACGGGAGGCGGTGGGGGTGGAGGTGGAGCGGATGTGGCGGATGGCGGCGGCGCGACTTGGAGGGTCGGGACGGAAACCGCAGGGGCGGCGGGCGCGGGCGCTTGTTCGCCCAATTCTTTTCGGATCAGTTCGTTGACAAACGCAGAGTAGTCCTGGCCGCACTTTGGGCAGACAAATTTGACAGGCTGCATCCCGGGCGCCACGTCAATGACGTATTTTGCGCCGCATGAGCATTGGATTTTCATACCGTCATGGTTTGGGGTTCAATAACACAATGCCATTGGAAAAGGCGAGCGAAAACGGCGCGCGGGGTGGAATCGTCTGAACGCTGCCGTCGCAAAAGAGAACGTTTCCGCCGTATTTGCTGTGATTGTTGCCGGGCGATTTTCCATCGAGCGAAAAAACCTGGTCACCGGCGTCTTTTGAAGCGGTGTTGATTTGGCGGTCGGAGAGCAGGAAGTCGGTTGGGGCGGCGTTTGTGCCACGGCCCATGTAATAGGCGTAGCTGATTTTGTGCTGTGTGAGCGGAGCGCCGGAAGGAATGTCCGGGTCGCGTCCGCCCGGACAAATGAAAAGGGAAGTGTCGGCGGTGTAACGGGGAACGAGGGAATTGAGGACCTGCTCGGAGGTTGTGGCGTTGGTGTTGAGCGGAAATTCGCCGGAATCGTTCGCGTAAATTTGCATGGCCAAAAACAACTTTTCGAGATTGTCGGAGCAACGCTCTTTTTGCGTCTTTTGATGAACCCCGGAGCCAAAGCTAAACCAGGCCGCATACAGAACGCAGATCAACGCAATCACGATTAACAATTCAACCAGTGAGAACGCAGTGGAACGCGGGCGTTCGAATACGGTCATCACACAAATATAAAGGAAAAAGGAAAAAGGAAAAATTAAAAATGAGGGTTAGACGACGGCGAATGCCGGGGTGGCTATCCCAAATTAGTCAGAGACTCGGTGGCAGCGCCGCTGGCGATCTCTCGTCTCCTGCATGGAAAAGTGATTTTTCGCTGGCAAAAGAAATTGGGCTTATCGACACTTTTGCGGATGCTCGAACAAATCATCATTTTGGATTTTGGATCGCAATATACACAGGTAATCGCGCGGCGCATTCGTGAGCGCAACGTGTACTCGCAAATTTTGCGGTATGACGTGCCGGCGGATGAAATCGCGAAACTCAAACCGGCGGGGATAATCCTGTCGGGCGGCCCCTCGAGCGTTTATGCCAAAGACGCGCCGCTGCCGGACAAAGGGATTTTTTCCCTGGGCATACCGATCCTGGGCATCTGCTACGGCGTGCAAATACTGGCGCAATTTCTGGGCGGGAAAGTGGAGAAAGGGCTTCGGCGCGAATATGGGAAGGGAACGTTACGGGTGACGGACGGGTCGTGCCCGCTATTTACGAACCTGCCGGAGACGCTTCAAGTGTGGAACTCGCACGGGGACAAGCTGACGCGATCGCCGCGGGACTTCAAAAGCGTGGCGGTCACGGAAAATTCCGAGTACGCGGCGATTGAGAACCGGGAGCAACGATTTTTCGGCCTGCAATTTCATCCGGAAGTGGCGCATACGCCGCTGGGCCGGGAAATTATTTCCAATTTTGTACATCGGATTTGCGGATGCGACCGGACCTGGACGATGCGCAGTTACGTGGGCCAGGCGGTGGATGCGATACGAGAGCAGGTGGGGACGGACAACGTGATTCTTGGCCTGAGCGGGGGTGTGGATTCGAGCGTGGCGGCGGCGCTGCTGCACAAGGCGATTGGGGACCAGCTCACGTGTATTTTTGTGAATAACGGCGTGTTGCGCGCGCGCGAGGCGGAGACGGTGCAGAACGTTTTCGGGAAGCATTTTCATATCCAGCTCAAGTACGTGGACGCGTCGAAGCGGTTTCTGAGCAAACTGCGGGGTGTGACGGACCCGGAACGCAAACGCAAAATCATCGGCCGGGAATTTATTTCCGTGTTCAGCGACGCGGTTGCCGATTTGAAAAAGCGGCGGGCATTGGCCGCGCATGGGCGTCCATTTAAATTTCTGGCGCAAGGGACGCTGTATCCGGACGTGATTGAATCGGTGCCGATAGCCGGGAATCCCGCTGCGCTCATCAAGAGCCATCACAACGTGGGCGGATTGCCAAAGAAGATGAAGTTTGAACTGGTTGAGCCGCTGAAGTGCCTGTTCAAAGATGAAGTGCGTGAGCTGGGGCTGGAACTTGGGTTGCCGCGTGAAATCGTTTTTCGACAGCCATTTCCCGGGCCGGGGCTGGCGGTCCGGATCCTGGGCGAAGTCACGCCGCAACGGTGCGAGATTTTGCGGAATGCGGACGCAATTGTGGTCGAAGAGATGAAGACGAGCGGATTTTACTATAAAATCTGGCAAAGTTTTGCCGTGTTGCTTCCGGTGCGCAGCGTGGGGGTGATGGGCGACGAGCGGACGTATGATTATACGATAGCGATTCGCGCGGTGGAATCGCAGGACGGCATGACGGCGGACTGGGTGAAGTTGCCGTACGAATTACTCGAAAAACTGGCGAGCCGGATTGTGAATGAGGTCAAGGGAGTCAACCGGTGCGTTTTTGATATTACGAGCAAGCCGCCGGGGACTATTGAGTGGGAGTGATTCAAATTAAAAAGGTACAAGGAAAAAGGAAAAAGTTTTGGAAAGCCGGCGCTACGGTTTGTGGCGATAGATGAGGAGATCGTCGTTGGTTATGTCGGCGGGGTTCAATGAAGATTCATTCCAGGAGAATTGGGATGGTTTGTCTGCCGGGATTTTTACTGCGCCGATGAGGTTGTAGTTTGTGGAGTAGTTTGCCCACCAGTCCTGAATAGCCGACGCGTACTGAAATGATATGGGCATAACCAACGAGTACCAGGAAACCGGGTTGTTCACGGAAACGACGAATTTCGGACGGTTTGTTTCAACCTGGGACATGAATTCCTTTTGCATTTGCGGAGCGAGCGGTTGGGGCTCGGTAAGCGAGTAGAGGTAGATATAGCCGGAAGCGGAATGGCGGTGAGCAAGGAAAAAGAATTCCGGTTCGGACCCGAGAACGGCGATGGTATCGGCGGTCGCCGTGTGGTCTTCCAAATATTTGGCGACGGGAACAGCTTCCGGGAAGGGGTTGTTGCCGTAGAGTTGTCGGGAGAGTTGAAGAGGGGCTGTGTTGAACCACGTTCCCGCGTTGTTGAGGACCAGATCTCCGATGATGAATGTTGTCAGGCACAACATTATGAATGCGGAATGCGGAATGCGGAATGCGGAATGCCTTTTGTCTGAGGAAGAGGATGGTCGCGAAGGATTGAAATGGTTTTTAAAGGCTTTTGCGAGGGTGAGGATGAAGGCGGCGTTCAAGAGGGCGAGGCCGGGCATGGCCATTAGAAAATAGTGATTTCGGAAATAGAAGCCGGGGCAGGCGGCGGCCATGCCGGCTAAAAACATTAATGCGGCCAGTTCCACAGGGCCTTTCCAAGCAGCTTTTTTCCAAATACAAAGCAGGCCCACGATTCCGAATAGCCAGGGCCAAATGGCGGATTCGAAGACGGGGTCAAATCCGGCGGCGAATTGTCCGGGGGCGGCGCCCAGCGGCAGCATGGAGACATATTGACTGGCGTATTGAAAGGTCCAAAACACGAATGGTTTCCAAAGGCCTGCGCAGGCAAATCCGATGGCGGTGAGGAGAAAAGGAATGACACAGCCGACGCAGAAGAGGAGGACGATGATGCCGGTGTTTGGGGATGATTTTTTTCGAAATCGGTTCCATAAAAACCAAACGAGGATGAAGAGCGGAAAAAATACCGCGTGCTGTTTCATTAGGATGGCCAGGCCGAAGGCTGTTCCGGACAGGAACCACCAGAGAATGGGGCGGCTTTTTCGAGCCATCAAGAGGGCGGCGATGCCGGCGCAGGCAAAGAGTGAAACGAAATGAGTGGCGTGGCCGGCGAGGCCTGCGGCCTTTGGCAGGGTGGCGAGGCAAACGTAGATGGCTGTCGCGATGAGGGCGCCGGCATCAGAGAGTAATTCGCGGCCGATGAAAAAAACGAGCAAGGCTGTAAGTGAAGTGACCAGCAAAATCCCGATATGAATAGCGGCGGCGGATTGGCCGAAAATGGCCATCAGCAGGGCGTACATGAAGTACGTGCCCGGGAATTTCATATTGAAGGCAATTTTGTACGGAAGAATGCCTTGCAGGATTAATTGCCCGGCGTAGGCGTACTCGCCTTCGTCGCGTTCGAGAGGCATATCGCGCAGCCGCCAGCGGATGGCAAAATTGAAAGCCAGGATCAGCAGCAACAGCAGAACGAGAAACCAGCGGCGCGAAGACGTGGCATGCGTGGAATTTTTCACGTTGGGGCAGGATAGCAAAAGGCGTTGAAGCGTTGAAGAGTTAAACCTCAAAAATGCGCCTCGCGCGCAGAGTTTTGATGAATTGCCAATATAAGCGCAGTTTTTGCAGTCAGGTTACTTACGAAATCGTTCATTTTGACTTTGCCCGGTTCGGCAAGTGCAGTTTTTGGATTTTTGCA
>DATJTK010000049.1:0-36750 GCA_035503455.1 Candidatus Sulfotelmatobacter sp.
GAGCTATTGGTTCGCCTGGGATTGGATCTGCCGAGCCTTCCGAAGCTGGTGCAAAATGTAGTGGAGAAAAACAGGGGTTGATCTTCAAAAAACCCAGCAAATCTGCGTTTTTCCCTCTTGAACTGACGAACTTGGGCTAGCTGAGTCATGCTCCATAAACACGGGCTTTGCAGGATGGAAGGTTGGACGACGCACAGGCATTTTGATGGCGTTTTTGAGATGACTCTCTCCGTGCCACACGCCCTCTTCGTTCCATGTCGACGCCGCCAAAACCCTCAAATTCCCCAATAAAAACGCGCTTTTCTTTGCAAAAACCCGCTTCGTTTCCTCGTTTCTCTCGTTTCAACGCCTATAGAAAAGAAATGTGTGTAGCAGCGCCTAAACCGCAGCATGATTCCCCTACGCCACAAGCGCCGTAGGTGCGAGGTATTTGTAGAAAATGCTAAAAAAGGAATTCTCTAGCTCCGTTAGGAGCGGCGTCTTCTGCGAATACTCGCCTTCGCAATGCTACGGCGCGGCAAGCCAGACGATGCCGCTCCTAACGGAGCTTAATATGTGTTGGGGGTCCGTTTTCTACAAATACTTCAGCCCTAACGGGCTTGGATTTGACGACGTGCCACCGCACCAGGACGCAAGCGGGTTGTTCGCCGATTTTGGACAAGCCGGACGGTTTGCGTGCAGGTGGACGACCCGAATATGCCGCTCCTACGGAGCTTGGAATACTACAGAGATTGCGATCCTACGGAACTGGAAGACAGCGTCGTTCGACGTGAAACGCAGCACGCGGGCGCGAGGACGAGGACCCTCTTTCGCGAAAACTACGGAGGGCAGGCGCTTTGGAAATTGGCAGGTCAGACGACGTCGTGCGACCTTTACAACTACACGCGCCGGACGACCTCATACGACCAGCGGGTTTAGAAACCCGCGATACAGCAGGTTTGGAAACCTGCGCTACGCTATGCAACCCGCGCCTCGCCTTTGCCTTTTACAATTTCCCCGATGATCCACGCGTCATGCTTCTGCTTCTGGATAAACTTCAAAATGTCGTCCGCTTTTTCCGCGGATACAATGGCGACCATGCCAACGCCCATGTTGAAAACCTGATACAGTTCGTCGTCCGGTACGCCGCTGCGGGTTTCGATTAATTTGAAAATCGGCAGCATGTCCCAGGAACCTTTGTGAATGACGGCGTCGCACGTTTTGGGCAGGACGCGCGGGATGTTGTCCACAAAACCGCCGCCGGTGATATGCGCGAATGCCTTGACCGGCAATTTTGAATTTTGTGCCGCTTTGCCGGCGCGTTTTGAATTAAAGCGTTTCAATAATGCCTGGACCAGCGGACTGTAACTGACGTGGACCTTCAGCAGTTCGTCTCCAATGGTGTTGTTCAATTCGGCGACGTGGCTGTCATACTGAAGGCCGAGTTGCTCGAAGAAAATTTTTCGCGCGAGCGAATAGCCGTTTGTGTGCAGGCCGCTGGATGCAATTCCAATGATCGCATCGCCGGCTTTAACGGTTTTTTGGCCGTTGAGCATCCGTGACTTCTCGACCACGCCGACAATCGTGCCGCTTACGTCATATTCACCGGCCTGATAAAATCCCGGCATCTGCGCCGTCTCGCCGCCGATGAGTGCGCAACAGTTTTCCGCGCACGCGCGCGCGAACCCTTTGATGACTTCGGTGAAAACGTGCGGCTCCAGTTTGCCGGTGCCCAGGTAATCCAGAAAAAACAGCGGTTCCGCGCCAAGCACGGCAATATCGTTCACGCAATGGTTCACCAGGTCCGCGCCAATGGTGTCGTGTTTATCCATTGCGAACGCGATCTTGAGCTTTGTGCCCACGCCGTCCACGCTCGATACCAGCACCGGTTCGTGATATTTCCTGACGTCCAGCGCAAATAATCCTCCGAACCCGCCGACCTTTCCGAGCACCTCGCGCCGGCGCGTCGAGGCCAGCAACTGCGGCAACGTGGATTTGACCTGGTTGCCTAAATCAATATCAACGCCTGCGACGGCGTACGCTTTTTGTTTCATGCGCGCGGAGTATAACCCGGTCGGGAGTCCAGAGTCCATCCGCCTTCGCCAAGGTTACGGCGGACAAGCAGTCCAGAGTCCACGGTCCGGAGTCGGAATGGATGGGACCTATGGGTCGTATGGGACCGATAGGACCCGCCTTCACTCGGAAGCTACGGCGCGGCAAGCGAAAATGATTTAGAAGAACCATGCAGATTTCGAGGAGGACGATTTAGAAGAACCATGTTATTCCGCCCTGGATCATCTGCGTATTGACCCCGTCGTTGGACGTGGTTATGCCGGCGTCCGAAATATGGAACCAGCGATATTCCAGGGAAAGAGCCGTATTTTTGCGGATAAAATAATAAGTTCCCACGCCAATTTGCACGTTGAATTCGAAAGTGCCGCCCAAATCCGGGGAGTCAATGTCCGTAGCGGACGGTCCGGCCCCAATATCGGCAAAAGGGACCCAGCGCGTGCCCGTGGCAAAATCGTACCGGGCCATGATGGTCAGGCCGGTGAGATACCGGGTTTCCGGAGTGAACTGCGCCCCGCCAAACAATTCGCCTCTAAACTCGAGGTTGCCGGCGAAGATGCTGTGTCGGGCAAATTCCGGAAGAATCCATGCGGCGTTCACGTTGCCCACAGCCAGGCCGTGATACTCCTTGCTTCCCAGGACATGCGATCCCGGCCCGGCTCCCATCATGCCGCCGACACTCCAAGTATGGCCGTTAAAGCCGCTTCCAATTCCGTCACGCCAGATGTCCCCCCACGGCGGCGCATTCGTGCTTTCAATGAGTTGTTGTCCTGAAACCCCCAATTCCAGGAAAAGTAAAAAAATTACGCCGACGATCCTCGCGCGCAAAATCGTCATTTTGTTTCCTTGGTTTCCTTTTGTTCCCCTGGCATATCAGTATGCGGTAAAGTTATGTTCGCTGTCGGCGTGAGCGGTGACTTTGCGTTGCGAAAAATTCAATACCCACGAGGCAATCGCCGAGGTATTCAGCGGCATCGGCAGCCGGCGCAGCATCGAAGAAAAACTGTAAAATTTCTCGTGGATCCCATGCACGTCATGCTGCAATTCCTGCGGCGTGCAATACAACGGTTTGATATGGCAGGGATGGCCCGGCCAGCGCCCGATTTCCTTTTCCTCAATAATCCGGTCCTGCTGGCGCATCCGGTCAAAAAACGACGTGCCCTTGTCCGGGGTGAGCAAATTGAAATAAGCCACCGGCACTTTTTCGTCCTCCAAAAAACGCAGCGTATTGGGAAACACTTCCCGCGTTTCCGTGTCCCAGCCGAAGATAAAATTCAGGGAAAAGCTGATGCCACGCCGCCGCAAATCCGACAACACGTCGTGATAGCGTTCCGTTTTGTTCTGTCCCTTGTGCATGCTGGCAATCGTCTGGCTGTCGATGCTTTCCATGCCGATATTCACGTGCAACAATCCGCTCTTTTGCGCCGTGTCCAGAAACTCTTTGTCGTAGCAAAGGTTCATGGACCACAGCGTGGACCAACGCAGCTTGAGCGGAATAATTGCTTCCATCAGTTCCATCGCGCTTTTCTTTTTGATGCCAAAATTGCTTTCGGCAAAGAAAATGTTGCGCGAAGGAATCTGTTTCAGTTCTTCAACAACGTCCGCCGTCGGGCGCACGCGGAAGCCCCCGCCCAGGTACAGGCGTTCGGAGCAGAATTCGCATGCGAGCGGACATCCGCGCGTCGCCTGCACTGAAAATGTTTTGACCAATCCGTACGGGCGCAGGTCCAGCAAATCGTAACGCGGCATGGGAAAGTTGCTCAGGTCCTTGATCTGCGCGGCGCGATAGATTGATTTGAGCCGCCCGGCCTGGGCGTCTTCCAGCATTGTGGTCCAGAGCGCCTCCGCTTCGCCCACTCCCACCGCATCGCAATGTTCCGCCGCTTCCTCGGCGAAAAAATAAATGTGCGGTCCGCCAAAAATCACCTTGCGCCCGCGTTTGCGAAACTCCGCAGCCAGGTCATAGGCGCGATACGCATTGATGGTCCAGGTCGTAATGACGACCAAATCGGCCGACGCATCAAAATCAACGGGCCGGACCATTTCGTCCACCAGTGTCACTTCCCAGCCTGGCGGTGTCAGGGCTGCCAGATAAGGCAAAACGAGTGGAACCAATTGCCGGCTCCGGACCTTGACTGGAGTCCGGTCCTTTCGCGACCGATAAAACGACGGTTGAATAATTAACAGTTTCGGCGCCATAATTCTCCTTTGCTTTAGTATTCAACTTTCTCATCAACCTCGACCGCAGCGCGGCCATCGGTAGTCCCCTGCAAGGATTCCAATTTCCGCATAGAGCGGGTTCGAACATTGTGTGTATGCGCCGTTTCCTCGCCCGCCAATTCGCGGGTCCTCAGCGCTATCTCCCTGCCTCGGAACGGCCCGCAACGCGAACCTTTTCCGTAGCTTTACCTTATTTGCACACCAAAGTTTTGCAAGCGATTTTAATTTGATAATTTTTTAGCCGGGCCAAGCCGAAAGGAATGGAAATAGCTGGCTTCAGGAACGCCATTTCACCTCGATATTGAAAAGTCAAACTTCCGCGTGGTGGTACATTTTGAAAGTTACTACTACTCGGAATGCGGAGCACTTGACTGGCGCGCGCCGCGGGCGCGTGCCTGGCGGAGCGGCAGCTCCGCCCTACCACCGGTAATAGTACATTCAAAATGCACCACTACTTCTGCGCGCCATTTGTAATTCCTGAAGCGTGAGTTATACTGTGGCCGTAAAGGAGGTTTAATGAGCATGCTGCGCCGGGTTTGTACAAGTAACTGCCACTGTCGAGTAATCTACGTGGCATTGGCTGGCCTGGTGTTGGCGATGGCCATGGGCGCCTGCAAAAAGAAGCCGGCCCCGCCTCCACCGCTCGTCCTGGTGATGACCGTGACGCCGCGAACCGTGGCCATTACGGATGAGTGGATTGGCACACTCGATGGCTTCGTGAACGCGCAAATTCGCGCCCAGGTAACCGGCTATTTACTGACGCAGAATTATGCCGAAGGCAGCATCGTAAAACGCGGGGACATGATGTTTGAAATTGATCCGCGCCCATTCCAGGCAGCACTTGACCAGGCCCTGGCGAAACTGGCGCAGGACCAGGCAACGGCCCGCCTGACTGAGATCAATGTAAACCGCTACGCGCCGCTGGCAAAGGAACAAGCCGTCAGCCGCCAGGAACTGGACAACGCAGTGCAGGCAAACGAAGCGGCAATCGCGCAAATCAAGGCCGATGAAGCCGCCATCGAAAGCGCGCGGATCAATCTGGGATTTACAAAAATCAAATCGCCGGTCGATGGCCTGGCCGGAATTGCGCTCGGACAAATTGGAGATCTAGTCGGCCTGTCCGGCCCGCTCCTGACGACCGTTTCACAAATCGATCCAATCAAGGTCTATTTCCAGGTCAACGAACAGTCTTATCGAACGTTTTGGCGGCAGTTCGTCACCCCCGCCGGGCCGGCCAACTCAAACCAGACGCTGCCATTGCAGTTGGTCCTTTCTGACGGTTCAGTCTATCCGGAAAAGGGGAGGGTCTTTTTCGCGGACCGGCAGATAAATCCTACCACCGGCACATTGCAAATCGTGGGTCTGTTTTCAAACGCCGACTTCATTTTGCGGCCCGGCCAGTTTGGGCGCGTCCGTGCGCAGACGCGTGTTGAAACGAATGCCATCGTCCTGCCGCAACGGGCCGTCATTGAAATGCAGGACGGCTATCAGGTGGCCATTGTCGGTCCGACCAATGCCATTCGCATTCAACCTGTCATTGTGGGACCGCAGGTGGGTTCAGAATGGATCATTGAGAGCGGCCTGAAACCGGGCGAGAGCGTGGTCGTGGAAGGAACACAAAAAGCAAAGGAGGGCGTGGTTGTCACTCCCGAACCATTCACGCAATAGATGTATCGCTTTTTCATCAATCGCCCGATCGTTGCCATGGTTATCGCCATTTTAATGGTCATTGTCGGCGCGGTTTCCATGACCACCCTCCCGGTCGCTCAATTTCCGCAAATTGCTCCGCCCGAAATGAGCATTCGAAGCACATACGTCGGCGCGGACGCCAAAACCGTGGCCGATTCTGTCGCGGCCCCCATTGAGGAGCAAATGGCGGGCGTGGAAGACATGAACTACATGTATTCCATAAACGCCAACAATGGCTCCATACGCATGGGCGTTAATTTCGACGTTAAGACCGATCCCAACATTGCCCTGATGCTGACTCAATTGCGCGAAAAACAGGCCGAAGACCAATTGCCTGTTGAGGTCCGCAATTTTGGAATCACGATTTTGCAGTCACCCACCAGCCCGATGATGCTCATCGGGGTTTATTCGCCCCGCGGCACGCACGATTCAACCTTTCTCGCCAATTACGCGTACATCAACCTGGTGGACCAGATCAGCGAATTGAAAGGCGTTTCCAATGTCCAGGTCTTCGGCGCCGGACAATATGCAATGCGCTTTTGGGTCAAGCCGGACCAGCTCTCAAAACTAAATATAACTGTCAACGACATCGCCAACGCGATCAGCGCCCAAAGCACCGTAAATCCCGTCGGACAGGTCGGCGGACCTCCGACACCTGCGGGACAGGAATTCACCTATACGGCCCTCGCCCAGGGCCGGCTGGTGACTGTAAAGGAATTTGAACAAATAGTCATTCGCGCGAATCCGGACGGCTCGGTCGTCCGTCTCAAAGACATCGCCCGCGTCGAACTGGGCGCCCAGGTTTACACATTTATCGGCCATCTGAACGGCGCGCCTTCGGCCATCCTTGCCATCTATCAATTGCCCGGCTCAAATGCGCTCGACGCCGAGCGCGGCGTGCTCAAGCTGATGGCGCAACTGAGACAACGATTTCCCGCCGACCTTGAATATGTCATTTCACTCGATACGACGCTGGCCGTTTCCCAGGGCATCCGTGACATCATGCGGACCCTGGTGACCGCGCTGATTCTGGTCATCATTGTCGTCTTTATTTTTCTGCAGGGATGGCGTGCGTCTCTGATTCCCCTGTGCGCGGTGCCTGTCTCGCTCATCGGCACGTTTGTTTTCTTTCCGTTCTTTGGATTTTCCATCAACACGCTGTCGCTCTTCGGCCTGGTGCTGGCCATTGGCCTGGTGGTGGACGACGCCATTGTTGTCGTTGAAGCCACTGAACGGCATATTGAAGAGGGATTTCCGCCCAAAGATGCTGCCCTCAAGGCAATGCAAGAAGTGGCCGGCCCGGTGGTATCGCTGGCGTTGATTATGGGGGCTGTTTTTATTCCGACTATTTTCATTTCCGGAATCACCGGCCGCCTTTACCAGCAATTCGCGCTGACGATTGTCATTTCAGTGATGTTATCGGCGTTTAACGCGCTGTCCCTGAGCCCCGCGCTCGCCGCGAAACTGCTCAAGCCCAGGCCAAAAGATGAACCGCGCGGCCCATTGGGAAAATTTTATCTCTGGTTCAACAAAACATTTGATAAAACCCGCGACCGTTACGTTGACTCGGCGGACCGGCTCATCTGCAACAGCGCATGGGTCCTCGTCTTTTTGGCCGTGGTCACAGCCGTTGCGCTGTTCCTGGGCTCACGCCTTCCGTCCGCGTTTCTGCCTGAAGAAGACCAGGGCTACATTTATGCAGTTGCTCAATTGCCGTACGCCGCGTCACTCGTCCGGACTGACGGTGTCTGCAAAAAGATAGAAGCCATCGTCAAAAAGACCCCCGGCGTTGCCTCCTGCACCACGGTGGAAGGATTCAGCCTGCTGAGCCAGGTGCAGGCCACCTACAACGCCTTCTTCTTCATTACCCTCAAGCCCTGGAGCGAGCGCACAAAGGCCGACGAAAAATTTGACGCCATTCGGGCGCACCTGAACGCCGAATTCGCGAAATTGCCCGAGGCCAACGCCATTGCATTTTCCCCTCCGAACATTCCCGGTGTCGGACAAGCGGGCGGATTTACGTTTATGCTCGAAGACCGCTCTGGAAGCTCCGACTTCTCGTTTCTGAATCAAAATGTAAACAAATTCCTGGAAGCCGCCCGCAAACGGCCTGAACTTGCCGGCGTCAATACTACCTACCTGCCCGAAGTCCCGCAAATTTACTTCAATGTGGACCGGGACAAAGTCTTGAAACAGGGAGTCGCGATCAATGACGTCTATCGCACGCTGCAAACCTACCTGGGCGGCTATTTCGTGAATTACTTCAACCGTTTTGGACGCCAATGGCAGGTCTATATTCAAGCTGAGGAGAAATATCGCTCAGATCCAAACTCCATCGGAGAGTTTTATGTGCGCAACAGCCGGGGGCAGGCTCTGCCCCTTACGGCTTTCACAACCATCCAGCGCCAGACCGGTCCGGAATACATCCTGAGATTCAATGAATATGCGAGCGCGCAAATCAACGGCACGGCCGCGCCCGGCTACAGTTCCAGACAAGCCATGAAGGCCCTCGAACAGGTCTTCGCCCAGACCATGCCCGGCGGCATGGGCTACGATTTTTATGGGATGTCGTTTCAGGAACAAAAGGCAGCGCAGGGAGTTTCGCCGGCCCTTGTATTCGGTCTCTCGGTCGTCTGTGTTTTCCTGATCCTCGCGGCGCAATTTGAAAGCTGGTCGCTGCCCGTAAGCGTGCTCCTGGGTACGCCGCTGGCCATCCTGGGCGCGTTTCTGGCCCTGTATGCCCGCGGCTTTCAAAATACCGTTTACGTCCAAATCGGCCTCATCATGCTCATTGGCCTGGCTGCCAAAAACGCCATTCTTATCGTCGCCTTCGCCAAAGCCGAATTTGAAAAGGGAAAATCCATCACCGAGTCCGCGCTCACCGGCGCGCGCATCCGGCTGCGTCCTATTCTAATGACTTCGTTCGCCTTCATCTTCGGCTGTGTTCCGTTATGGCTCGCCAGCGGTTCCGGCGGCGTCTCGCGCCAGGTAATCGGAACGGTCGTCATCGGTGGAATGCTGACCGCCGTGTTTTTCGGCGTCTTTGTCATCCCGGTTACGTTTTCAATCGTCGAACAGGGAATCGTGCGGTGCAGTAAAAAAGCCAGGGAACGGCACGAGAATGTGCCACCCGAACCCACCGGATGAAAAGAAAAGAAGATAGAAGATGGAAGATGGAAGATGGCCGCGCGCGCGCGCATTTCCCATCCTCTATCCTCTATCCTCTATCCTCCATCCTCGTGTTCTTCCTCCTGGCGGGCTGCGCCGTCGGCCCGAATTATCATCGTCCGCCGGTCAACTCGCCTGCTGCGTTCCGCGGTGAGACTGAAACTTCTACCAATACATTCGCCGACTTGCCGTGGTGGCAGATTTTTCACGATACGAATTTGCAGGACCTGATTTGTATCGCCCTGACAAATAACTATGATCTGCGAATCGCATTTGCCCGCGAAGAACAGGCCCGGCAATTGGTTTTTGAAACGCGCTCTGAACTTTTTCCGGAAGTCAATTACGACGCAACCGCCGCGCGCGGCAAAAATATCGTAGACACCAATCCTTTTCCGGGCTCAAAGGGCGGTTATTATGCCGGCACCCTCGAGGCATCATGGGAAGTGGATTTGTGGGGACGCGTCCGCCGGCTGACCGAGTCCCAACGCGCCCAGTTTTTCGCCGCACAGGAAGCCCGCCGCGACGTAACTATTTCGCTGATCGCCCAGGTTGCCCAGGATTATTTCCAGTTGCTCGCCCTGGACCAGCAACTGCAAATCGCCCGCGACACCACAAATTCCTTTGGTCAAAGCCTCACGCTCTTCAATGAGCAATTAAAGGGCGGCGTCGCTTCAAGACTCGAAACCTCCGCGGCCGAAGCGCTCATGGAATCCGCCGCCGCGACGATTCCCGACCTCGAACGCCAAATTGTAATGCAGGAAGACCAACTCAGTGTCTTGCTGGGACAAAACCCCGAAGTCATTCCGCGGACAAGTTCGTCGCTGGAAAATCAGGCGATGCCGGCGATTCCCGCCGGTCTGCCATCCTCCCTGCTCGAACGGCGGCCCGATATTCGCGAAGCTGAACAGGAATTACGTTCGGCCAATGCGCAAGTGGGCGTGGCGGTTGCCAATTTCTTTCCGCAAATCAGCCTGACCGCCCTGTTTGGGCAGGCCAGCCCGGAATTGACCGCTCTTACGGCCGGCTCCGGTCGTGCCTGGGGGTGGGCCGGGGATTTGTCCGGGCCGCTCTTCCGCGCCGGTGAGATTAAGGCGCAGTATCGGGGAGCGAAGGCGGCTCGCGAGCAATATCTGCTGCAATACGATCTGACCATCCTGAGCGCTTTCCAGGAAGTCTCCGACGCCATTATTTCCTTCCAGAAATACGGCGTCGCCTTCGGGGAACAGGCGCGGGCAGTCTCCGCATACCAGGATGCAGTGGTCGTAGCCACGCAACGTTTTCGGCTGGGCAGCGCGAACTACTATGAAGTCCTGCAGCAACAACAGGAGTTGTTCCCGGCCGAGGATACGCTGGTCCAAACCCGTCTCAATCAATTGATTACGGTCGTTCAACTTTATCGCGCTTTGGGAGGCGGGTGGAATGAGCCGTTGCGATAATTTGGCCTGGTGTACACGCTTTAGCGTGCTCCAGAGCGGCCTGGAGATTGGATGGCGAACCCGGACACCCTAAAGGGTGGACACCAAACCGACTAACTTAGTTTCTGGAAATTGGACGATCTATTTCGTAGATTGGAAAACGCAAATGCAAAAAGAATCACATCATTTTCAAGCTGAAATCCAGCAACTGCTGGACATTGTCGTTCATTCACTTTACACGGACAAAGAAATCTTCATCCGTGAACTCATTTCCAACGCCGCGGACGCCTGTGAAAAACTGCGATTCAATCAAACTTCCGGCCAGGCGGTTTATCAGCCGGACGTGGCGCCCTCCATCGCGGTGACAACCGATGACAAGGCGGCCACCATCACCATCAGCGATACCGGTTGCGGCATGACCCACGGCGAACTGGTGGAAAACCTCGGCACGATCGCCCACTCCGGCACCAAGGCATTCCTCAAACAAATTGCCGAGAACAAGAAGCCGGACGTCAATCTCATCGGGCAATTCGGCGTGGGCTTTTATTCCGCGTTTATGGCGGCAAAGAAAGTCACCGTGGTGACCCGCTCCCTGGCGGCCGAAGACCAGGGCTGGCAGTGGACCAGCGAGGGCATGGGCGGCTACGAAATTTCGCCTCTCAACGATTTGTCCCGTGGCACTAAAATTACGCTCGAACTTAAAGAGGATGCCAAAGATTTCGCCAACGGCGGGACCGTCGAGCGCATTATCCAGCGCTATTCCAGCTTTGTGCCCTTCCCGATTGAGCTCAACGGAAAGCGTCTGAACACCGTCCAAGCCATCTGGGGGCGAAACAAAAACGAAATCAAAGAGGAGGAATACAACGAATTTTACACCTTCATTGGCCATGACCATGAGAAGCCCCTGTTCCGCCTGCATTTTTCAGCCGATGCGCCCCTGGCCATTCAAGCGCTGTTGTTTGTGCCGCAGCGCAACTTCGAAACCCTCGGCATGGGCCGCATCGATTCCGAAGTAAATCTGTATTGCCGCAAGGTGCTAATTCAGGCAAAGGCCAAGGGCCTTTTCCCCGATTGGCTCCGCTTTCTCAAAGGGGTTGTGGACAGCGAGGATTTGCCGCTGAACATTTCCCGCGAAACCATGCAGGACACTTCGCTGATGCAGAAGCTCAACAAAGTCCTGACCACCCGGTTCCTGAAATTTCTCGATGAGCAATCCGAAAAAGAGCCCGCCGCCTACGAAACGTTTTACGCCGAATACCAGCGATTCCTCAAGGAAGGCGTCGTCACCGATTTCACGCACAAGGAAGCGCTCGGGAAATTGCTCCGCTTCGAATCATCCACAACGGACGCGGGCAAACTCACTTCGCTGGCCGATTACGTCAAACGGATGCCCTCAGACCAAAAGGAAATCTATTGCCTGCTCGCGGCAAACCGCGCGGTGGCCGAAGGCAGCCCCTATTACGAGGTGTTCAAGGAGCGCAAATGGGAAGTACTGTTTCTTTTCGATCCGTGGGACGAATTTGTCATTGAACATCTCCATTCATTTGACGGCAAAACGCTGCGTCCGGCCGAAAAAGCCGACCTGGGCCTAAGCGCCAAAAAGAGTGATGCCCTGGGCGAAGACGCCGCGAAAGAACTGGCCAAATGGCTTAAGGACACCCTGGGCGACAACGTCAATGAAGTGCGTGTCTCGCAGAGGCTTGTCGAAAGCCCCGCTGTGGTCGTGGACTCGGATAAATTAATGACCGCGGGCATGAGGCGCATGATGAAGGCATTGAAACAGGGTGAGCCACAGGCTGCAAAATATGATTTTGAGATCAATCCGGCGCATCCGGTCATAGCCCGGCTGGACGCGGTGCGCCAAAAAGACGCAGGACTGGCCGCGTCCGTGGCTGCCCAACTCCTCGACAATGCGCGCGTGGCCGCGGGCCTGCTCGAAGACCCGCGCGCCATGCTCACTCGGATGAATTCACTGCTGGAAAAGGTATTGGCGTGACCGGAATCCAAAAATGTCCCGAAAGTGTGTCAATTGTCTCAATTCATTACGGAATTTTCTTTTCTTTTGATTCCTATCATTTATACTTCCCTTCCGAGTTGGAATGAACAGAACGCTTCTGAACCTTTTGGCGGCCGCGGCCCTTTTTACAAGCACGGGAGCATTTGCGGACGAAACGAATGGCTTTCCTTCACAGGCCAATACCGACGCTGTCAATGCGTTCCTTCAAATTCAGGCGCAACTTCATGAGACTCAATTGAGTGTGGAAAGCAACCGTCAGCAGACGGCTGCGGCCCTCGTGCGGAATGCTGACAAACTTGCCAACGACATCCAGATCGTCGAGAAAGAGGTCGCCAGCCAAACCGAAGCCGCTCAGAAAGAAACTGAATCAGCCCAGAAAGTGCAACAAACCATGCTGGTCATTGCCGGAGTTGGAATGCTTGCCCTTCTGGGTGTTGTCACAATGGTCTTTCTGCAATTGCGGACGGCCACCAAACTCATCGAACTGGCTATGTCCAGCCATCCGCCCGGAATCAACAGCGGTCGCGCTTTGCCCGTGGTCGAAACTCCCGTCGCCCTGCCGCCGTCCGCTCGCGCCGCGCTCGAATTTTCCAATGCCCGCCTGCTGGGCGTGATTGAACGGCTGGAGAAGCGTATCCTTGAACTGGAACATTCCGCAAGGGTTCCATTGGAAGAAAATCATACGCCAATCCTCGTCGCCGAATCGCCGGAAGAACGCCGGATTGACGATTTAGTCGTGGAAGGACAATTGTTTCTGGACACCAACAAGCCGGAAAAGGCCCTGACCTGCTTCGATGCTGCCCTCGAAATCAGTCCAAATCTTGCCGACGCCCTCATCAAAAAAGCCGCCGCCCTGGAAAAGCTCGAGAGGACCGATGAAGCCATTGCCTGTTACGACCGGGCTATCCAATCCGAAGATTCCGCCACGACCGCCCTGCTTCAAAAAGGCGGCCTGCTCAACCGGCTCGCCCGCTACGAAGAAGCCCTCCAATGCTACGAGCGCGCCCTGCAAACCCAGGAGAAGAAAGCAGCTGAAAGTGGAGTGAACTGAGCTGCGGATTGATGGATTAGTGGACGATTCTCCAAAACATCGAACATCGAACGCCGAACGCCCAACATCGAATGCTGAAACGCGAGCACCGGTGGCGCTCGCCTGGCGGACGGGCACGTCCGCCCTACCGTCGATTAGTTAAACCTGACGCGGCCTCGCTCGGCCTCGATCTGCCGGCGCATCATCTCGATCTTCATCCTGAGCAATTCCCGGTTTTCCGCCGTGCGTTCGGCGAGGTCTTTTTGCAGTTCCTCAATCCGTTCCTGGTAGGCGCGGATGCGGTCCTGCATGGGGGCCTGCAGGGCATCCAGCCGATGCACCAACTCGGTGATTTCAGCGGCTGCCTGCCGTTGGGCTTCGAGCAATTCCGCGCGCTGGGCGGCCAGACCCTGGACGAGGGCGTCCTTGAGCGTTTGCGCCAGGTACGGCGCCAGTTCCGCAACGGGTGCGGGCACCGGCGGAGTATCCATCCGCCGCAATGTTGCCGGCACTAATGGCGCGCCTGGGCCTGCGCGTCGTTGGGCGAGCAATCTCCACAAAAAAAGCAGGGCAAGAACCGAAACGACGCCAAGCGCGGACAGGAGCCAGTCATTTCGCGCGCGTACCTGCTGCGCCAGTTCCTGCGCATTCAATGCCTGTTGGCGCATGGCGTCGGCCTGCGCACGCGCCTGGTCCGCCTGATTTTGGGCGAGAGCGCGGTCCACTTGCGCCTGTTGCTGCTGTTGTTGGGCGGTTTGCGCCGCCTGTTGCTCGACTTGCGCATGCTCCTGTTCGGCCTGCGCCCGGTCATGGTCCTGTTGGGCCCGCTGCTGGACCGCTTCCATCTGTTGATTTAGCGTTCCAGGCATCATGGCTTTGTCCATCGCCATCAGTGCGGCCAGCGCCTGCGTATCAATCAATTCGCCGCGATGAACAATTACTTGTCCCACGTCAAAATGGTCAGACACAACGATCTGGCGCTCGGAAAAATCCCGCGCATCTTTGGTCAAGGCCACGTCCGGAAAACAATCCGGTTGAAGAAATTGCGCCAGAGCGCTCGCGAGCGGCTGTTCTGCCTCACTAAACTGACGCCGGAACTTCGTCCGCACCGATGATATTGTCGGCACATTGTCCTGACTGATGATATATCCACGGCGCCATGCCCGCGAAAACGTGAATTTCTCATTCACATTTGTGACCGGCATGATGCGAATCTTCTTTCTAAAGACAAAATGGGCCGGCACCTTGTCCGGTTGCACGGGATGGTTCATCGCCGCCAACAGCAAATCGAGCCATTTGTCCCGCAAGTCTGCGCCCGATTCGCCCCGCGCCCAGATCACGGCCAATTCGGTGGTCAAAGGAAAGTTCTTATGTTGCACGTTGTAATCCGTGACCAGATAACCGAAATCCGATGCTTCAATCGTTGAATTATCAATGGTTGACAGGTGGTACGCGGCGGAAACCGCCCTGGAAAAGCTTTGGTGCGCCTGGGCAAAAGCGGCGAGGAAGTTCCGGGCCATTACGTTGGTTTGGCCGTTGCACTGGTGATAGATGGCGGCGATAGCCTGCCCTTTGGAATCCTTCAACGCGGCCGTGGCCTGGGCATCCACAACGTCAAACGGCACCGTCGCCGTGATGTCCTGGCTTGCCTTGTCGCCAACGTTGTAAGCCGGTAAAGCGCCGGCCCTGAGAGAAACACAAATAGCCGCAAGTGTACACGTCCACTGAAGGTGTTTTACAATGACCATAAAAAGGATCTCTGCTCGCCCAATTTCTGTTTGCCGTTCCAAAGCGTGGACCGCCACGCCGAAAGCGCTCCGAGTTTTTTATAGTCGGCCCCGGCCAATGTCAACGACTTCCAATGATTAAACAATCCGAGCCGGACTTTTTGCTCCAGCGTGGCTTCTGTCGGCACGCCGCGCGGGCCGATGCCGCGCAGTTCCACGCGCACGGTGAGGGTCAGGCCCCGCGCATGACTCGCTTTCCAGAGCACATCGAAACGAATGCCCGCAATTTCATTGGTATGCTCCCGCAGGAACGCCTGGTAGGCGTCACGGTCAAAGAGGCTCGGCGACAGCGCCACCGCGCCATTGGTATCCATCAGGAGCGGCAAAACCTTGACAATCCTTCCGGTAACATTGGAAACGGACTCCGCGCGGACATCCTGGCTCCAAAGCGCCCATGAAAAGAAAATGAAAAATAAAATCAGCCGCCGCCATCGCATGGCGCAACAATGAATGAGCCGGGGCGAGACTTCAACCGGGAATTGTTAACAGCATGTTAACAAGATACCAACATGTCGATTGCCCATGGGTGTTGGGTGTTGCGTCACCCACACTCGTTGCGCCGCTGCACGCGGCGCTACACGGCGCAGCGCGCCATGTTCCACCACCCACATTTGTTGCGCCGTGTTCCACCACCCGTGATCGCGTGCTTGACGCAACACGTGCCGCGCCCATGCAAATCAGACGATTCGGACGGTTCTAAAGTTTAACCCATTTCCCCTTTTTGGATGATTCTTCGACTGCCGTGAGCACGCGCTGGTTCTTCAACCCGTCCTCAAAACTCGGATGGACGCCTTTTCCGTCAATACAGGCATTCACGAAATCCACGACTGTGTGGACGAAGGTATGTTCGTAACCGATTCCGTGGCCCGGCGGCCACCAATGACTCACGTAAGGCTGAATTCCATCGCGTTCGGTCACAATAATTTCGCGAAATCCCCGCCGGTCCCTCGGGTCTTCCGCATTGTAAAATTTCAATTTATTCATGTCTTCAAAATCGAAGCAGAGCGAGCCTTTGTCGCCGTTGATTTCGATTTCGATATGGTTTTTCCGTCCACTCGCGTAACGGGTCGCTTCGAGATTGGCAAGGATTCCGTTTTCCATCCAGCCCAGGAAAGCCGCAGAGTCCGGCACATCCACTTTGCCCATCTTGCGGATGCCCCGGGCAGACTGCTCAGGCAGCGGACGCTCCGGAATGAATGTGTGGACGAGTCCGCACACCTCTTTGAACTCACCCACAAGATACCGGGCCAGGTCAATGATATGGGAATTGATATCGCTGTGGACGCCGCTGCCGCTGGTTTCCTTTCGCAAACGCCAATCCACGGGAAAATCCGGGTCGGCAAGGCGGTCTTGGGCATAACGCGCGCGGAAATGATACAACCGTCCCAGTACTCCTTCAGTCATCATCCTCCTGGCCAGGGCAATCGCGGGAATGCGACGGTAATTGTGGCAAACCATGTGAACGGTTTTTGCCTTTTGCGCCGCGGCAAACATCTGCTCGCATTGCTTCAAATTCAGTCCCATCGGCTTTTCGCAAAGCACGTGCTTGCCGTGCGCGAGCGCGGCGATGGCGATTTGCGCGTGCGAATCTGTGGGAGTGGAAATGTCCACGATATCAATCAGGGGCGATTCTACGATTTCACGCCAGTCCGTGGTGGAATGCTCCCACCCCAGTTGCGCGCGCGCGGCCTGGACCTGCGCGGCATTGCGCCCGCATATCGTATGCAGTTCGATGTTGGCTTTGAGCGGGAAAAATTTTGGGGCCTGGCGCCAGGCGTTGGAATGCGCCCGTCCCATAAAACGGTAGCCAATCAATCCAACGCGAAAGGTTTTTGCCATACTCAGTTAAGGGTTGAATTTCTTGGAACAGCTTTATAGTCAATCGCCCGGCAGTAGTCAAGGTCGGCTGGGGCGGATCGGACGAATCGGACGAATCGGACGGATGGGGCACATCCTGTGATGCGTAAATCGCAAATTAGAAACGTCACGCTATCGTCTCCTGTTTGTCATGCGTTTGTAACACGATTAAACCTCAATAAAACCTTTGCTGTTGCCTAATCCATGACAATGTGTGATTTACAACAGTTCAGACCAGTTTTCATGAAAAAAATCGTATTGCTGACCGCGGCCCTATCGCTGGCGGGAATCGTGAGCCACGCGCAATCTTCGTCCTTTTCCCCAAAACATTTGGCTGTGCTGCGCGCCGGCAATGGCCAGGTCCGGCTCCATTTAAAGCAATCTCCCATTTTCATTGATGAATTTGCCACCGACGGTTTCAACGCCGCCCCGATCATGACGGTGGCCATTCCCACGAACGGCGCGGATGCGATCTTCTTTAATGGACACGCCGCGACCGAAGGCATGCTCAGCCGCTCGGAGGACGGGCAGTTGCTGTCCTTCGCCGGTTATGGCGGTGTGAGCCTGTTGCAGCAGAGCGGCACGCCCTCCCTCCTGGACATCGGGCGCGCCTTCTGCACTGTGGACGCCGAGGGCCACACGCACACCATCATCTATGAAAATTACTCGGGTACCGCCAAGATGAACCCGCGCGGCGCGGTCACGGACGGTGCGAACCATTTCTGGAGCTGCGGCAACGCATCGGGCACCGCTTATTATGACGCGGGCGGTTCGGCCGGTCCTGTGATATTCGCCGCCGTGCCGGATTCGCGCCAGGTCAAAATCATCAATGGCACCCTTTACACCAGTTTAAACGGCCCGGACGGAGTTTTCCTTGGCGTGCCATCGGGTATCTTTTCATTTGTCGACAGCAGCGGCGATGCGGTCCCATTGCCGGAATCTCCCAGAACCAAGCTGAGCCTGGTCGTGCAAGCGAACCCAACCTACTCGAAAATCGCCGGGTTCGACATGAATCCCCAGGGAACGATCGCATACACCGCAGACGCCGAAAAGGGCATCCAGAAATATGTCAAAGGCGACAGCGGCTGGAAATTCGCGTATAACTTCTCAATCCCGCAAAACATTCCGGCGGATGCCAATCATGAGGCCGGTTGTTTTGCCCTCACGGTGGATTTCAGCGGTTCGTCTCCGATCGTCTATGCCACAACCACTGAAGGTTACAATGGCTGCGTGAACTCAAACCGTGTCGTGCGAATCGTGGATAGCGGCGCGACCGCCCCGGTCACGACCGTGGCCCAGGCGACAAGCACCGATATCGCATTCCGGGGCATCGCGTTTACACCCGAGGCGAAATAAGCGCACTTCGCAGGGACGCAAGGGACTCAAAGGACGCAAGAGTGGCTGGAGGTGGCAGATCCCGAAACGACAAGGTCATGGCGTTTATTTCTGGTCGTTTGTCACCGATCCAGAAATGGCATTCAGACTGTCCACCAGTGGGGCGAAGAGTTGGTCCAGGTTTGTTGGATTAGCGACAAAGTTTGTCTCGCCCATTCCCTCGTACGTTTCACGGATTCTTGGCGCAAATTTTTGCACGAACTCCAGTTCCCGCTTTTGGAGGGCACGGTCCGCGATTTGGTCGGCGTGTTCATGAACCCATACCGTGTCACACAGCGCAACGATGCTGATGGCCAGGGACAAATATATTAGCGCTTTGTCTTTTTGGGCGAGCACGTCAAATAGTTTTGGTTACTTTTTCCGAAGGCGCCAAGTCGAATCCTTATTGGGGTTTGTCCGCCAACACTAATGGCGATACTGACGGCACTTTGAGCAAGCGCGGATTCCGGAAACCCGCCTGCCTCAGCCATCCGCTCATTTCCTTAAATCGATGGCGAGCGTGGGCGCATAGCCCCACGCGAATTGCATAATTCTGTCCGGAGAAAGTGATTTTTTCTTAGAAGGCATGGCGCGGATGATAGCGATGGCAATTGTAATTGCAACTGTATCATCAATCCTTGCCCGCCATCGTCCCGCAACGCGGGCGACGGCGGGCCCCATCCCCATGGCTTTTGCCACGGAAGCCGTGCCGGCCGCGCGGAATCACCGCGACTTCCACCTCGCAGGAATCCTGGGTGTTATAACTAACGGCATTCGCAAATTGTTAAGCTGTAACAATGCCAATAGCGTTGTGAGCATAAATCCAGCAATTCCCCGGTCCAACCAATTGCAAGATGCAAAGAAATGATCCTGATGTGCATGATGATTTAACGGCGTGGTGCGCGGCACGTGTTGCGTCAAGTACGGACTGATGGCCAATGACACTTGACGCAACACGTACCACGCACCACGCCCTAATCATGCACCGGCCGTATGATGTCGCAGACGATAATGCACATCAGCACGGCCAGGGGCGCGAGCAGTGAAGAAAAGCTCCATCGGGATTCGCCGATGCCCCCGCAGATGGCGCCGATGGTAAAGGAGAACCAGACCCCGGCGTAAAAAATCATCCCTTTGACATGGTCGCTCGAAGGTTTGGCAACTCGATTTCGCATTCGGTCATAGGCTGCAAAAAGCGCGTTGACCGCATGTTCCACTGATTGCGTCAGCATACCCGTCACGTAACCCGTATGGACGGATTGACTCCGCACCCTGCGCAGGCTCGCGTTCTGCACGCCCATGGCGACAGCGAGCAACGCAACGAGAAAATAAACTTTCACGGGCGCCTGAGACGCCATGTCGGCGGAATGCATCCAACTGTCTCCGAATAAGAAAAACATCCACAGAAGGACTACTTCGACAATAAGGCCGGCGCTCAAACGGCGGCGCATGCCGAGCCTCCCGCAGGCTGTCTCGATGACTGCGGCGAAAAAAAATCCGATGATAAAACACAGAATCGGCCATGCGTGCCGCGCCGCAATCGTCCAATGTCCCTGGCCCGCTTCGGCCCCGGCCGCAACGCTATTGCCGCTGATATGGGAAGTAAAAATGTGGTTTAAAATCAAAAAACCAAAGGCATCGGCGAAGCCTGCCACCCACCCCAGCAACAACGCAAGCCACGCCTTTTCCGCTTCGTCCGAAAAGGCGGGCTGCGCAATGTTGCTCCCTGTTTTCAACAACGGAACCTAATGTAGGCGCGGAAAGCGTCAAGTGGCCTTCTCGGAATGCGGAATGCGGAATCACCCGGCGCCTCCGTTCGTTCTCGAAAATCTATTTCTTGCGGCCTTTACGGGTGCTGGGACAATGGCGGAAATGGAAACATTCCAAATTCCACGGTGGCCGCGGTTCAAGCCGCCCGCATTCCGCAATGGACTCATGGCTGTGATTGTCGCCGCAGGGCTCGCCCTGGGAATTGTCAATACTGAGGCGCAATCAGCCAACGTCATTCCGCTGGAGCACGGCTGGCAGATTCAGGCGGCAGCAGTACTCTCGACCAATGACGCGACGACGCCGGACGGCGCATCCATTTCTTCGCCCGGCTTTGCCGCGCAGGGATGGTATCCGACAAGTGTGCCGACGACCGTGATGGGCGCGCTGGTGAATGACGGGGTTTATACGGACATTTATTTCGGGACAAATCTTGCGAAGATTCCGCGCGCGCCATTTACCAATGCGTGGTGGTTTCGGAACGAGTTTTCGGTCTCACGCAAACAAGCGGCGGAAAATGCTGAATTCATTTTCGACGGAATCAATTATCGGGCCAACATTTGGCTCAACGGGGAAGAGATGGCCGCCACGAACCGGATTTTTGGGGCATACAGGATTTTTACGCTGGATGCGACCGGGAAATTGAAACCGGGACGAAACGAGCTGGCGGTGGAAGTCTTTCCGCCGCAGCCGGGAGATTTTACGATGGGATTTGTGGATTGGAATCCGTGGCCGGCGGACCGTGGAATGGGATTGTTTCGACCGGTCCAACTGCATTTTTACAAGGGCGTGGCCCTGAGCGATGTGTTCGTTCAAAGCCGGATTGACCACGACAATTACCAACGCGCATCCCTGACCATTTGCGCGGATTTGAAGAATCATTCGGGACATGAGGCGCGGACGACCGTGAGCGGAAGGATTGGCGAAGCGGCGTTCAGCGAGGATTTTACCCTGCAGCCCGGCGAAACGCGCCACGTGGAACTGACGCCGGAGCGCAACCCGCAGTTGAATTTTGAACATGCGCAATTGTGGTGGCCGTGGGAATTGGGCGAGCCGCACCTGTACGATTTGGATTTGACGGCGCTTGACGGCCGGACCATTGCCGATACGGCGCATGTGCGTTTTGGCATTCGCGAGGTGAAGGATTACCTGACCACCGGCAGGCATCGGTATCGGGGTTACATGGTAAACGGGAAAAAGATTTTGATTCGCGGCGGCGGCTGGTCGGATGAATTGCTGTTGCGCGAATCTGAAACGAATCTCGATGCGCAAATCCGTTACGCCCGGGCGATGAACCTGAACGCGATCCGCCTGGAAGGAATGTGGGGCAGCAGCCAGCGGTTGTACGATTTGGCCGATCAATACGGGATGTTGATCATGGCCGGCTGGAGTTGCAAATGGGAATGGCCGGGGCAATTGGGCAAACCGTGCGATAAATTTGGCGGGATTAAGTCGGAGGACGATATGGACCTGGCGACAAATTATCTGAATGACCAGGTTTTGTGGCTCCGGAATCATCCGTCGATTTTTGTTTGGGTCCTGGGCAGCGATCTATTGCCGCGCCCCGAACTGGAAAGGCGATATGACGCATTGCTCTCCGTGATTGACCCCACACGGCCGGCGCTGAAAACGTGCGGTGGCGAGAGGAGCGCGGTGAGCGGGCCATCCGGCGTGAAGATGAACGGACCGTACGATTATGTGACCCCGAACTATTGGTACCTGGACAAAACAAACGGCGGCGCTTTCGGCTTCAATACGGAGACCGGGCCCGGCCCGTTGCCGCCGCCACTTGACAGCCTGGAGCGGATGATTCCCGCAGGAGACCTGTGGCCTATCGGCGATGTTTGGAAATTTCATTGCGCGCGCGGACAGTTCCATCAGTTGAACCACTATTGGCTGGCATTCACAAATCGTTATGGCATGCCGCGTGACGCGGCGGACTTTGCATTCAAGAGCCAGGCCGCCAATTACGAGGCGATCCGGCCGATGTACGAGGCGTTTGCGGTGAACCTGCCTCATACGACGGGCATAATCCAATGGATGCTCAATGCGGCGTGGCCGAAATTATACTGGCAGCTTTATGATTATTATTTGGTTCCCGGCGGCGCGTTTTTTGGCGCAAAGAAAGGCGCGGCGCCGTTTGCCGTGATTTTCAACTACGGCGATCGCGGGATCTATTTGGTTAATCAAACCCGCCGGGATTTTGGCCCCTGCCGAACGACCATCACGGCGTATGACCTGAACTCCAGGCGCATCTTTGAAGAGACGGTGACCAACGAAACGGCGGATTACGGCCCGCAAAAAATTTGCGATTTGTCCGGGCTTGAGCCGGATTCGCCGGTGTATTTTGTGGACCTTCAGACTGTGGACTCAAGCGGTGTGAAACGGGCGGACAATTTTTATTGGCTTTCCAAAAAACCGGATGTGTTGGACGAGGAAAATAGCACGTGGTATGCGACGCCGAACAAGTCCTATGCAGACTTTAGCGCCTTGAATGAGCTGCCGAAAACGACCGTGCAGTACATGATTTCTTATAAACGGACAAAAGACACCGAGGAGGCCATCGTTCATTTGAAAAATGTGGGCGACAACCTTGCTTTCTTTATTGAAATGCGAATTGTGGGAAAATCGGGGCGCACCCTCACACCGGTTGTTTGGGATGACAATTATGTTTCGTTGCCGCCGCATTCGGAGCGGGTTTACACCGCGGAATTTCCCCCCGATAAATGGGCGCAGTTGAGGATGCAAGGCTGGAATGCGCAAATTGACGGCTCCCATAAGAACGCTGAACGGGGTTCATAAGCCTTTTGTCAAATAATTGGAGTTATAGAGGTTTGGCGGGGGCGGCACTTGTACCCCGCCATGAAACAAGGAGAAAGGAAATAAAATGAATGCAAGTGAACAAGCTCATCCCCTTCACCGGTACCTGCCTGAAACGCTCACGAGCGGTTCAGTGACGGAAGGTATTGGCGCACTAGGTGTCATCGTGCTGGCCATATTGGGACTGGCGGGGATATTTACAAACATTGTGGCGCCAGTCGCTACAATAGTTATCGGCGCCGTCTTTCTAGCAGACAGTATGCTGGCAAGATCGGCGATAAGCGCATTGAATGAACGGGGAATTCGTGCAGGGTCAGGAAGCGGCATGACTGCGGGCTTTTTTGCAGGTATCGCGGGAATCGTGCTAGGCATCCTGTCCTTCTTCCATTCTGCCCCTGTGTTTGTGGCTGTGTCTTTGCTGGTGTACGGCGGCGCGCTCTTGTTGAGCGGAGGAACGCTGGCCCGGCTCAATTGGCTGCTAACCAATCCCGAGGGCGCTGACAGCGCGGCGGCGGCAGGCGGCAGCGGCAGCGCATTTATGGGACTGGCGGTAACGGTCCTGGGTATACTGGCAGTCATCGGTCTTGTGCCTATGACACTGTCGTTGGTTGGATTGTTGTGCCTCGGCGCCAGCGCCTTTTTTAGCGGCACCAGCGAGGCAATCCAGCAGCATGCGCACTAGCGGAATGGATTAATGGATCATTGGATTGGTGGATTGATGGGGAAACTCGTTGATCCACCAATTCATTTTTGGGGGAAAGTGTTTGGTGTACACGCTTTAGCGTGTTCCATGTTCGGCGCCTTGGTTTTCGCTGGAATGCAAATGGCCGAGCACGCTAAAGGTGGCAGCGCCACTGGCAGCGTACACCGAACAGCTTTAATCAGGGGGCAGATGGAACCAGTTATACGGATTGGAAAACGCAGGCCAATCCGTGACGATTTCCGAGGCGAGCATGGCCGAGATCAGGACGCCCAGGACAATGAATTTTGTCCGCGAATTGAAGCGATAGAGGGCCTGATCCAAGCCGGAAACGATGAGCAGCAGAAATGGAATCAGCGCGCCCAGAAGCATTCGGCCGGCGTGGAAATACGGGTCATCGCGGGACGGGTTTGGGCAATCGTGGAAATCATAAATGATGGACATCAGGGCAAAGAACCCAAGGCTCGCCATAAAACAAATAAAGCCCAGTTGAAGCGCGCCCCGATCCGTTGTGTCTGGATTCGACGGTGATTGATTTCTGGAAAACATGCGCGGGAGGGCCAGAACGATCAAAGCCACGGAGGCGACCGTGTAAATGGTCGCCGTGCCAGGCAGAGCCATCGGCACGTTATGCCACGTAAATTCTCCCTGCCAAAATGTGCTTAATTGACCGGTGAGATACGTCCAGGCACCCAGTGGAGAAAAGATGGGGTGATGCCACCATTCGGGAAATGCCTTTAGCGTCCAGCCGAGCTTCTCCATTTTTAGTTTTGAACCGGAAAAGTCGCCGTAATGTAATTTGCACCACGCAGCCCAGCGAATAACGGGCGGCGCAGCCACAGCAACAGCGACCAGAGCCGGAGCCGCTGCCCGCCATCCTGATTGGCGGAATGTGCGCAACGTTTGCACGAGAAGGGCGAAACCGGCAACGGCAAGAAGGGGCAGGTTTGTAGCTTTGCAAAGCCACGTCGCCGCGAAGGCAAGGCCGGTGGCGGCGGCAAGCAGAAACTGACGGTTTGATGTTTGGTGTCCACGCTTTAGCGTGTCCGCGTTCGAGGACCCTCCTTCGCCAAGGCTACGGAGGGCAGGCGAGGACGACGGGAACGATGACAATGAACGCCATTTCAGCAGGCAAAAAAAAGCCAGGCCGAAGCAAACGGGGGACAAGATGTCGTTGGTCAGGGAATAGAAAGCCGTTTGTGGCATGAAGGCGAGCAGGAGTGAGGGGGCAAGGCGTAGGAAGGGATTGCAGCCGGGAAAGACCATGCGGGCCACCGCATACGCGAGCCAGACGGAGGCGGCGACCAGGACGATATTTAAAAAGCGCATCCAATACAGCAAATGGCCCATCCCCAAACCGAGGCATTGGCCGGCGCGCCACCATAACCCGCAAAGGGAATAATAGAGCGGGGTTTGCGAGACTTCGTAGTCGTATTGCGTTTGCCACGCTGCGCGGGTCGCTTGAAAATCGTGCCGCATTTGATCCGGCGTTTCCGTCCAAAGCGGCGCCGGCATTTGATGATTGGGAAAGTTCGCGGGCGTGCCCATGAAGGCGCATGAACTGAACAGTGTAAGATACGCGGAAGCATCCGGAGAAAATGTTTCACGGCCAGGCGGGATATGGCCGTGGGAATATTTCACTATCAGGTCAAAGTGAGATGGCTCATCCACGTTGTTAAAAAACGGGAAGGCGGCGGAGAAAACGAACACGTGAACGGCGGCGAGGGTGCAAAGCAACAGGGCGATTTTCTTTTCCGATCCGGCCTTGAACCCAACGGGAACGCTCTGCTGTACGCCCTGGCCGACCGGCAGGTCGGCCCTCCCGGGTTTGACGCCGGCCGGAAGGCCGGCTCTGCCCGGCTCCAGATGTGGAGAATTCGCAGTGGCGCCATCGGCCAACGCATCCGGTCCGTGATTCGGGCTGTAAGGTTCCTCACTCATAGGTGGGACCGGCAACCGAGCGATAACTTGTGAATGCGACGTTCATTTAACGCCTGGTCGGATTTCGATGTGGCTGCCGAAAATCTCAAGAAATGCTTTAAGGGCCGGTGACGGATCGTCGCGGCGCCAGGCGAGGTAAAAGGTCAGGTACGGTGTGTCCGGGAACAGGTCGCGGATTTCGACGTCCCCGGCGGATTGGAACGCGCGCAAGGTATCAGGCACGAGCGCCACGCCGATGCCCGCGGAAACCATGCTCAGAAGGGTTTGCGCGTTGTCTGCTTCCTGTGCGATTTCGGGATCAAAACCGGCGTTTCGGCAAAGATTGATATACCAGTCGTAATAAGTGGTGGCATGGCGCGAGGGCGCAATGAATGCCTCCTGCTCCAGGTCGCACAACGGGATGCGGCGCTGTCTGGCGAGAGGATGGCCGGGAGTCAGGGCCACGCACATGGCGGCGCGCCGGGCGGCCTTAAAAACGAGGTTCGTGTCCGTCGAACGGAAGTTGCAATAGGCCAGATCGACATTTCGTTCGAGCAATGTCCGGAACTGATGAGGCGCGTGAGTTTCCTGGATTTGAAGGGCCATGTTGGGATACCGGCGGCGGACCTGGCGCAAGACCCGGCATAGCACGCGGTCCATGGCCATGGGAGGCACGGCGACCCTCAAACGGCCGACGTCTCCGTAAAGGGCGTCCTGGGCGGACCGAACGGCGCGTTCGCTGTGCTCCAGGATTTGGCGCGCTTCATCGAGAAAAACCCGGCCGGCGCCGGTCAACTGGACGCCATGTTTGCTGCGTTCAAACAGCCTGACTTTGATTTCGTCTTCCAGGTCGCGGATTTGGCGGGTGAGAGGAGGTTGCGAAACGTGGAGGCGCGCGGCGGCGCGGCGAACGTTCTGTTCTTCCGCGACGGCGACAAAATAACGCAGATGTCGTAGCTCCATAACGTTTCTAAGCCGTTTTCAGGCCGGGAACACTGTGGTTGCGACACAGCACTTAACGTGCCCGGGAAGGCGCATGATACCTTAAAGGAATCATCCCCTGACCAACTTGATATTATTCAAAATCCGTTTCCCCGCGAAATATTAAAAATAACAAGGGGGAGCGCCGGTCTCTGTGGGAGTGTCGGCGTGAGTCCTGTCCCATGAACACGAAGCAACGAGTGTTATTTGTCGGCCTTAATAACGCCGCGCGAAGCCAAATGGCGGAAGCGCTGGTGAACCATTATTACGGAGACGCGTTTGAAGCGCACAGCGCCGGGCTGGAACCACAGAAGTTGAACCTGCTCGCCGTGGAAGTGATGCGCCAGCAAAAGATTGATATTTCGAGGAATAGAGCGAAATGGGTCTATGATTTTATCAAGAATCCCGAGCCGTTTCAGTGCGTCATTACCGTTTGCGACGAACAGAATGCCAGGCGTTGTCCAAGGTTTCCGGGCTGCCCAAAACGCCTGGATTGGACTTTCCCGGATTTTTCAAAGTTTGAAGGTTCGCAGCGCGAACAAATCGCCAGGGCGCGCCAGGTCCGCAATGCGATGAAGGAGAAAATTGACCAGTGGTGCAACGAATGCCTTAGGAATTTACGATTTACGATTTACGATTTACGATGGAAAACTGGAGCGATGGATGAGGTAACGGATTAATGGATAGGTCAGATCGGTCAGATCAGCGGAGGATACACTTGAAAGAACGCCCCCAAACCATAAGACTATCGGAATGTCTTTGATTGCTGAGATTGAGCCTCTAAAACAGTCGGCGCTCGTTGAATTTAAAACTGTGGCCGACCTGGCCGCTTTGGAACAGGCCAAAGGCGCGTGGATTGGGCCCAATGGCAGGTTTACCGCGCTGATGAAACAATTGGGCGCGTTGCCCAAAGAGGAAAAACCCGCGGCGGGCAAGGCCGTGAATGCCGCCAAAATGGAATTGGAAACAGCGCTCGCCGCTCGCCGCGAAGAACTCGAACTGGCGGCTGCCCTGCCCAAAGAGCCGGTGGATTTTACCCTCCCCGGACGCCGCCGCGCGATCGGCAAATTGCATCCCCTCACGCAAGTGACCGATGACATCGTGCGCGCGTTTCGCAAGATCGGCTTTGTCGTGGCCGACGGGCCGGAAATTGAAGACGAATACCATTGCTTTGACGCGCTCAATACGCCGGCGGACCATCCGGCGCGTGACACACAGGACACGTTTTATTTGCAGCCGGATGCAAAAAATTCGAAATGGCTTCTGCGCACTCATACCAGTTCCGTGCAAATCCGCGTGATGAAATCGCAGCCGCCACCGGTCCGAATTATTGTTCCAGGCCGGGTGTACCGGCGCGACAATGCCGACGCGACGCATAATCCCACGTTTCACCAGATTGAAGGATTGTACGTGGACAAAGGGGTAACAGTAGGCGATCTCAAGGGCACGGTGGAATTTGTTTTCAAGCAACTACTGGGCGAGGAAACAAAAATCCGGTTTCGTCCGCATTATTTCAGTTACACCGAGCCGAGCTTTGAAATTGATTTCAGCAATGCGCTGGTCAAAAAGCTGGGCAAAGAATGGCTGGAAATCGCCGGCTGCGGCATGGTTCATCCGCAGGTTTTCGAAAACGTGGGTTACGATTCCAATGTATGGAGCGGATGGGCATTCGGTTTCGGCATCGAACGGATTGCCATGATCCGGTATGGGATTAACGATATCCGGTTGTTTTACGAGAATGATCTCAGGTTTCTGAGGCAGTTTTAGGCGTGGTGGGGGACGACGCGCACGGCGAATGGCCGTGCCGCCATCAGTGGTGGAACACGGCGCGCTGCGCCGTGTAGCGCCGCGTGCAGCGGCGCAATGAGTGCAGTCGGACGTTGTGCTGTGTTCGCCCGCCCTGCGCGGGCGAGGACGGCGCAGCGCGCCGTTCCCCACCACAGACCACGCACCACGTATTCCTCTGTTCATCCCATCCGTTTCATGGTTAATTGTGTGTCATGACTTCAGAAAGCCAGATTGCGCCCGCTTCCGCGCGGCATCCGCCGCGCCCGGTGTTTGTCACGACGCACTGGTCGCTGGTGCTGTCCGCGCGGGACCGAAAATCGCCACAGTCGGCCGCGGCGCTGGAAACACTGTGCCGGGTTTATTGGTATCCGCTGTATGCGTTTATCCGCCACAGCGGTCAATCGAGGGAAAATGCGGAGGACCTCACGCAGGCGTTTTTTACCCGGGTGCTTTCAAGCCAATTCCTGGATTCGGCGGAACAGGAACGGGGACGTTTCCGAAGCTTCCTGCTGGTGGCCCTGAAACGGTTTATGGCGAACGAATGGGAGCGCGCGCACGCGCAAAAGCGAGGCGGCTTTCACACGGCCATATCCCTGGACACAGACCTCGCCGAACGCAAAATCCAATTTGAAGCGGCGGGCTCCGAAGCGCCGCCGGACCGCGCCTTTGAACGGCGCTGGGCCATGGCGTTGCTGGAACAAACCATGTCGCGCCTGCGCTCGGAATTTGACCGCGCGGGAAAGATAGCGGAGTTTGAACGGCTAAAAGTTTTTCTCACGGCCGAAAGGAGCGAAATTCCTTATGCGACAGTTGCCCGCGAGCTTGGAATGGAGGAAGGCGCCTTGCGCGTTGCGGTTCACCGCTTGCGCAGGCGTTATCGTGAATTGTTCCGCGAGGAGGTAGCTCATACGCTCGCCGAGGGGGAAAGCATCGAGGAGGAATTGAGGTATTTAATGACGGTATTAATGTGAAAATCCAAAATCCAAGGTCCAATCACCAGAGAAGCTCCAATCGTCAAACGTCCAAATTTGCGGGCTTGGAACCTGGGCATTCTCTGAGTGTCGGCGCCTGGCTGCGAGCGGTTATCGTTCTTCTGTTGTTAGCCTTTACAGCGGTTCCAACCTGTTGGGCGCTCCCGAGGAGGTTGATCATTGACATGGATGGAATTTCGTACCGTGACATGAAGGCGCTGCAGGAGGGCGTGGTTTATACCAATTTTTGGGGTGTTGTTCGACGGAAGGCATTCACCGCGGACGAAGGATATTTTCCGGTGAGCCGGATGATTTCGACGTTTCCATCCACGAGCGACGTAGCCTGGACGGATATTTTTGGAAATCGCCCGTTGTCAGGCTATCAGCGCACGTACTACAGCGTGGCGGCAAATTCAGAAGTTGCCGTGAACGGCCTGACGTCCACGATGGAGCACGAGCGCCAAATGGACTGGCAATCCCAGAGCGACTTCACACGTTCGATGGGTTATATCTATTCGGAGCACGTCTATGACCTGGAAGTGCACGAGATGCTTAACAGCTTCTGGGCCACGGACGATACCAATGCGAATTATTACGCGTATATACGCTCATCCGACGACGCGCAGCACATGGATCGGGACGTCTATTCGCTGCTTTGCACCATGGACCGGAAGCTGCAGGAACTGCGCGCGCGTTACCGGGCCGCCGAGGGGCGTGATCTGCAAATCCTGATTCTTTCGGACCACGGCCACAATCATGCCGGAAGGGGCGAGCGGGTCCAGATTTGTCCGTTTTTGGAAGCTGCGGGTTATCGCGTGGCGCAATCCATACAGAATTCGAACGACGTCGTTTTGCCGACGTCCGGAATTGAAGATTGGATAGAAATCCATAACGCGCCCTCTGAAACAGCGCGCCTCGCGGAAAAGCTGACGCGATTGAAAGGCATGGATGTGCTGGCGGCGCGATTGCCTGAACCGTCCCATCGCTTTCTGGTCCTCAATTCGAGGGATGAGCGCGCGTTTATCGATTGGAATCCGAAAAATAACACCTACCGGTATTCTGCAGTGAGCGGTGACCCGTTGAATTACGGCCCGGTCGCAACGGCGCTTGGGCGCGAAGGGAAATTGGATGCAAATGGGTTCGCGCCAGCGGATGACTGGATGAACGCGACCATGACGAACCATTATCCGTTGGCTCTGCAACGAATCGTTCGCGGGCTGACCAGCGTGACGTTGAATCCCGCGACGATTCTGGTGAGCCTCGACAATCATTATGTCCATGCCTCCGCGCTCATCAACGACGGGAGCATGCTGTCCCCGTGCGGCAGCACTCACGGCGCGCTCGATGACATCAATTCCATGGGCATCGTTTTGAGCAATTTTACCCCGACCCATGACACACCCACGGACCGCGTGGCCGCGTATTTCGGCGGCTTTCCCGGCCTGCGAAATTTTCGGGATGAGGAAGACGGGGCTGAATGGGTGCGCAAATCGGAACAGGCTCGCACGCGGATACGGCGCGACCCATTCGATTGGAATTATCAGTCGTTGCCGGCCAACCGGATTTTCCTGCGCGTTTGGTCGCCGGATTTGGCTGACGCCGGGACCGGCGGCGCATTGCAGACGTCCGTGGTAAAGGTGTCCGGGCCGGACGAGTGGCAGCCGGACCCGCCGGCAACTCTTCAACCGAATATTCTGCATGAACGGAATTACACGTTTGGTGCGCCCGTTTCGTTCCCGCAAAACTGTCCGTACGAACGAATTTATCCCTGTCCCGCGGACATGACGCTGGAGCCGCAATCCTCGTACCGGATCGCGGGGTGGGTCAGGGATGGGAGGAAGAATGTCGCGGTGTTCGAGTTTGTGTTCCAGACGGACAAGCAAGGACGCCCGGCGGCATTTTAAATTTACGATTTATACGATTTACGCGGCGTAGGAGCCGGCGTGAGGAGGCTCTGACTAATGGCTGATGACCCCCAAACGAACGTCCAATAGGTCGATGAGACGGGCCTTCAGCCCTTGGTATTCTTTGTGTCCCGGTATCCTGGGGCGTTGCCCCAGGCTGGTATAAGCACGCGCCGTTGGCGCTCGGCGAAACCAGGGCCAACGGCCCATCACATACCAGCATGGGGCAACGCCCCATGTCCCGGGCACCAGTGAATAAGCGCCAACGGCGCGGTCTATTTGGTTGATTGATGGAGATCTTAGACATTACCAACGGCAAGCCTCGGAAGGCGCAACAACCTCTTCAAATTTCAGGGAATTGAAATCGGCTATCTGCCGTGGCTCAGCGAAAATTGATTTACGAAATTCCTGGCGAAAAATCGCGCCCTTTTTGGCGAAGATCAGGTCGCCCCGGTGGTCCCAATCCGCCCAATCGACCAATCCCAAATCGAGTGTGCCACCGGTCGAAATCAGAACCCGATATTCTATTTGGTACCACGGAACATCTTTCCCTCCGATTCCAACTATCGTCATTTCCAGCGTGAAGCCGCCTTCCCGGGGATGAGGCTTCTGCCACCGCTGGGGCGGACTCAATTTCCATCCTCGCGCGCTCCCACGATCTATGTAGTTTCCTGCCGCAATCCTTTTCCATCCATTCTGAGAACGAACAATGTCCCAAACGGTTGAGTTTTCTCCACGATATTCACCGTAGCCGACAATTTTGATCGGTCCAGGTTGAAACCCGGGTTGAAGCTTCGCCTCGTCCGGACTGTGATTCAGCCGAATTCGTTTGTCATCCATGAACCATCCACCGCCGTTCCAGCAATCGCCTTTTGGCCACAAAGCAATCGCCGTAAAGTACGGAGGTTTGCTGATGGCCGTCCATGAATACAACGGAGGCTTTTGTTTGGCCGCAAAATAAATAAGAAACTCGCCATTGGGTGAGACATCGCAGCGACGCTCGTAGACGCGTCCTTTGAACCACTGCCCATGCTCAAAGGTGTCCCGGCGAGTGTTCCACTTAATCAGCATCACTTGCTTTGATGGACCGCGGCGAAAAATCACCCCGTAAGGTTCATTACGGGCGAGAAGAACCCACAACCGCGCTTCAGGACTTGTGCTCATTTCATTATCACCTGGTAGATGCGCCAGTGAGGATGTCACGCTCGCCAGGCATCCACGGCAACCACGCCAATCCGAGGCTGAATATCACTGAAACCCCGATAAATCCAAACCATAAGAACCACAAGTCGGCAATCGTCCAACCTCGTTTGATAGTATCCGGGTCGCTCATGGAACCGCCATGAACAATATGGTCCACCTGCACGATAGGATGCTGGCCGTCCCAGTTGCTGACCCATTGGCCCGGGGTCAGAAATCCGAGGCTATTATCGTCAGTATCATTGTAAAGGTTTTCTGCGACGACTGCTTCCCAGGCTATCGTGCAAATAACGCACATCAATAACATCGAAACGACAAATTTCACCGCCGTCCACGCTGCGCTTTCCCGAATCCGCCGCCACGCGAATATGAGATAGATAAAATGCAGCAACATCCCCACTGGGAATAAGACGACCAGAAGGGAGAAGTGATCCCAAAACTCGTCTGAATAAAAAAAGGCCATCGCCACGGGGACAAGATATGCCACGAAGATTCCCAACTGGATCAGTTTGAAGGTTACGCTTTGCCTCGCGGTTACGATCAAACAGAAATTGGGCAGCAGAAACACGTAATTAACCAGGCACAAAATGACACCGATGACAAAAATCGCATCCACTCCCCCGACGGCAACGGGCAATGTGAGGCATGCGATAATAATGAGCAGCAAAACCCGCCATTTAAGCGGTTTTGAAAGCATCCATTTATCGGAACGCTTATCCATGTTGCGAATGGTCGCAACTATCTTTTTCACGAAGCCCTGCCGGGCCAATTTGTCGAGAAGGGGTTCCATAAACGGCTGCTCGAATTATTGGATTTTCGGGCAACGGGATTGTTCAAAATTGACTGAAACGGCGATGGTCACTCATATTCCCTTCTTCCAGGTAACCACCATTCTGATTTGCTCTTTTGTATGTGGCGATGTGTCCTGGGCATTGGGAAGGTCTTTCCGCAATTGAGCCAACTTTTGAATGACATCTCCGTCCTGCGCCAAACCATGCCGCTTCAAATAGCACCCCACGACTGTACCGGTCCTGCCACGGCCAGCCCAGCAATGCACAAAGACTGGATTTTCGTCCGCAACGGAACGGTCAATCACATCCAGGATGCAACGCAATGTCCACGGCGACGGCACACCGCGGTCTTCGATCGGGATGTTGGCATAGGTTACCTGAATTGAATCCTCCTCCGAAACCTGGCGTAAGATGCTCCGATACGCGGGAATGGCCTTTGCGTCCTCGTTAATTTCATCCTCGTCGGTCAAATCAATGAATGTCCTGATACCCGCCCCAATCAGCGCTCGGAGTCTTTTCTCCGTCAATGCCCGCTCCGGCTCGCCGGGATATTCACCGGCAAGGAGTTGGCCGGGCAGCACCCAGTAAGTACCGCGCAAGGGTGCCGTAATGGAGTCTGACATAGTACTAAGCAAGAATTTGAAGCCCTCTGTATCAGAGAAATCGGCACATTACAATTCGGAACAAGAGCCCCGGAATCCCAAAATTGAAGCGCAAGCTCCACGTCCCATGCATCCCATAAGTCCCATATAATTCCCACTTTCCCTCGTAAATCATAAATCGTAAATCGTAAATCCACACTGGCTCTAAAAATGCTTCCAGAGCCCTGTGTATTTGAATTATTACGGGTTGGCAGCGGCGCCATTTGACCTGACGCCGAACCCGCGGTTTCTGTACAACAGCGTCAAGCATCGCGAAGCCATCAATCACCTGTTGTATGGCATTCGCGAGCGCAAAGGCTTTGTCCAACTTACCGGCGAAGTGGGCGCGGGCAAGACGACCCTGTGCCGCGCGCTGCTGGAACAATTGGATTCACGTTTCTCCACCGCCCTCCTCCTGACGCCGGTCCTCGACGCAAATGAATTGATGAAAGCCATCGCCGCCGAGTTCGGCCTGGATGTCAAAGGCATGGACCGTCTCGAGATCTCCGCCGCCTTCAACGCTTTCCTTATCCAGCAGGCGGAAGCGGGCAAAGTGCCGGTGCTGATTATTGATGAGGCGCAAAACTTTTCAGACGAATTGCTCGAACAGGTCCGCCAGCTTTCAAACGTGGAAACCGACGACCGCAAGCTTCTCCAAATCGTATTGATTGGCCAGCCGGAATTGCGCGAACGATTGGATCATCCGCGCCTGCGCCAGCTTCGGCAGCGCATCACGGTGCGGTATCATTTGAACGCGTTGGACCGGCACGAAACGCAGCACTACATCAAACATCGCCTCGAACTGGCCGGCGCCAATGGCCACCCGAATTTCACCACGCCGGCCCTATGGCGCGTTTTCCATTACAGCAACGGCGTGCCCAGGCTAGTCAACGCCCTGTGCGACAAGGCGCTCCTGGCCGGATTTGTGAAACAAACCAAACGCATCAGTTACAACATGGTGGGCCGCGCCATTCGCGAGCTCGACGGCTACATTCACGGGTGACCCAATTCCTATGAGCCTCCTGAACGATGCGCTCAAGCGCGCCAGCCAAACCCAGCAGGAACTGGATACGGTGCGCATCTCCCTTCCACCGCCCGCGCACGCGCCGAAATCGCACGCCGGCCTCGGATGGGCGCTTCCCGTCCTTGTCATCCTGCTGATCGTCACCGGCGGCGCATTCATCAAGCTGGCATTTTTCGGGCGACAAGCGGCGCCTGCGCCCGCCCCGCGAATCACGACGGCCGCCGTTCCGCCGCCGGCCCCGGCCCGCCCCGTTCCTGTCGCGCCAAAACCAGCCGCGCCGCCGGCCAAAATCCAATCGGTGGGAATCACCGCGCCCGTGCCACCGTCCGTATCGTCCTCGTCCTCGTCCTCGTCCTCGAACCCCGCACAACCGCCATTGAAAGTGCAAGGCATTACCTATTCCAACGCCAAATGGCTGGCCATTGTGAACGGCACAACCGTCTATGTAGGCGACAGCGTGAATGGCTTTCGCATTGCGGCGATTTATCGGAACCATGTATTGTTTATCGCGCCCGACGGCTCTCGGAAATTAGTGCCTTTCGGGGAGTAAGAATAAACGTTTCCATGCGGTTCCTGACGAAAACTTTCGCACACCCGGTCTATGCCCGCGTGCTGCCATATTTCATTTTTGTCGTGCTGACGGCGTGCCAGGGAAAACTCGGCCCCTCTTCCGCCTATTGGATTTATTTGGCCAAGACCATCGTGGGGGCGTGGCTGATATTTGAAATGCGACCCCTGGTCTCGGAAATGCGGTGGGCAATTTCATTGGAAGCGATTGCGGTTGGCATTTTGATTTTTGCGGCGTGGGCGGGTTTGGACGGGCATTATCCGAAAATTTTCAAATCGCCGTCCACGGGAAATCCGGCAAACGTCTTCGGACCGGGCTCGGCATTGTCATGGTTTTTTAACGTGGTTCATATCGCAGGAATGACAGTGGTTGTGCCGCCGATTGAGGAGGTTTTTTATCGTTCGTTCATTTATCGCTACATCGCCAGCCCGAATTTTTTGGCTGTGCCGTTGAATCGATTTCAGCCGCTGCCGTTTTGCGTGACGGCGCTGGTCTTTGGCTTGTCGCACAATGAATGGCTTCCCGGAATCCTGTGCGGCGCGGCCTATCAATGGCTGGTCATCCACAAAAATCGTTTGGGCGATGCGATGTCCGCGCATGCCATCACAAACTGTCTGCTCGGCATCTATATCGTTTGGCACGGCGGCGACGCCTGGAAACTGTGGTAACGGATCGACTGGCTGGATTGATGGATTGATGGATTAGTGGCCTGGTGGAGCATCATTTGTTCGACAATTCCCGCCCGATTTTTGTAGGGCAGGCATCCTGCCTGCCAGTTGTGGCGGCTTCCAGCCGCCAGTCCCCAACAATCCAACAATCCAATAATCCAATCCATCAATCTGTGATTCCCGAATTGACGCATCCTGCGCTTTAGGTGATTATAATAGAGCGCGGCCCATCTATTTGGGCCGTTAGCCTTTGGGGGCGCACTGGTTTCGACCTGATAAATGCGCCAGAGGCGGCATGTCGAGGATGATCGTTGGCCTCGTTAAAAATCGGTCAAAACAAAACTGCTAACGAAGAATTAGCTCTCGCGGCCTAATTGCCGCGACGTTCACTGGTTGACGCC
>DATJTK010000050.1:0-4105 GCA_035503455.1 Candidatus Sulfotelmatobacter sp.
TGCCTGCCCAGCGTAGCCTTGGCGAAGTTGGGTCCAAAACTCCCCGTTTCCTCTCAGCCTGCCCAATTCCTCAAATTCCCCAATAAAACCACTGTTTTCGCCCTCAATTCCTCGCCGTTTCTCCGTTTCTTTTCCTACACACAAGAAAAATGAAATGGCATTTCAACAGAGCCGCGACCGCGTGCCGTAGCGGGCGAAGGCGGGTGAGGGAGCGGGCGTGTAGTGAGGTTACAAACCAGAGCCGTGCGCGTGAGCAAGCGGATTCGCGTGCGCCCAGTCCCGGCTTCCTCACGGTCGCGGCTCTGCTAATTGCAAATCCCTCATCCTGTCCATCCTGTAAATCCTGTCCAAAACCCCCCGTTTCCTCCCAGCCCTGCCCAATTCCTCAAATTCCCAATAAAACCGCATTTTTCGCCTCCAATTCCCGGCCGTTTCTCCATTTCCTTTCCTACACACAGAAAATCTGAAACGGGCTTTTCCGCCCTGATCTGTTATGCTCGAATCATAAATAGCATGGAAAATCAAATTTTAGAGCTGCTGGGAAGCGATGATTATGCTCCGGCGAACATTCCCGAATTGTTGCACCAGCTTGGCTGGCCCCGCAACCGGCAACAGGACTTGCAGCGCGAATTGCGCCGGTTGGAACTGTCCGGGCGCGTCGCCCGCATCAAGGGCAACCGCTACATTCTGCCGCAGGAGGCGGACCTGATTCCGGGGCGCATTCGCATGAATCGCGCCGGACGCGGTTTCCTGATCCCGGACGACGCGGCCATTGCCGAGATTGCCATTCCCGAAAACGCCACGCTCACGGCATTGCACGAGGACCACGTGCTCGTGCGGCGCGACCGGCCGGAAAGCAAAAATACCGGCACGGTCATCCGGGTGCTGAAACGGCGCCGGACAAAAATTGTCGGCACCCTGCGGAGGAGCCGCCAGTTTCTTTATGTAGCGCCCGATGACCCGCGAATACCGCATGACATTTATGTTCCCGAGCCGCGGGACGTGGGCCGTCCGGCGCATATTGGCGATAAGGTCGTCGTGGAACTGCGCGAATGGGAATCCCGCAATTGCAATCCTGAAGGCGAAATCATTGAAGTTCTCGGCGCGCCGGATGAGGAAGGTGTGGACATGCTTTCCGTGCTGCGTCAATACAACCTGCCGCTGCATTTCCCCAAAAATGTGCTGGCCGAGGCGCGGGCGATCGGCAGCGAGGTGACGCCGCACGAGTTGCACGGGCGCGACGATTGCCGAAGCCATCCGGTGGTGACGATTGACCCGGATGATGCAAAGGATTTTGACGACGCGATTTGTTTGCAGCGGGTTTCGGACGGGAAATGGAAGTTGTGGGTGCACATCGCGGATGTGTCGCACTACGTCAAACCCGGCACGGCGCTGGACGGCGAGGCGGTCAAACGGGGCAATTCCACTTACCTTGTGGATCGGGTGATTCCGATGCTGCCGGAGGCATTAAGCAACGAACTTTGTTCGTTGAAACCCAACGTGGACCGGTTGACCCGGTGTGTGGAGTTTTCAATATCGCAGGATGGCCACGTGCTGGCGGCCAGGTTTTATGCGGCGGTCATCCATTCGCAACGGCGGTTCACCTACCGGGAAGTCCTGGAAATTTTGCAACGCCAGCCGGGCACGGATATCGAACGAATGTTGCATGACGCCAACGAACTTGCCCAACGCATTCGGCGGCTGCGGTTCAAGGCGGGCTCGCTGGACCTCGATTTTCCCGAGAGCAAAATCCGGCTGGACGAACGGGGACGCATCGCGCGCATCGAAACTGTCGAGAATGACATTTCGCACCAGTTAATCGAGGAATTCATGCTGCTCGCCAATGAAGCTGTGGCTGGACGATTGATGGACCTGAACGTGAATGCGATTTACCGCGTGCATGAAGAGCCGGACGAACGGCGCTTGCGCGAATATCGCGAGGAAGTTTTGAGCCATCATGTTCCCTGCGGCAATTTGAGCCGGCCCTTCGAAGTTCAAAAACTGCTTCAGAGGCTCGGCACATTGCCCATCGGCCGGGCGCTCAAGATCGGCCTTTTGAGATCGCTGATGCGGGCGCGTTATGACATACACCCGCTTGGTCATTACGGCCTGGCGAAGAAAAAATATACGCACTTCACCTCGCCCATCCGCCGCTACGCCGACCTGGTAGTGCATCGCGCGTTGTTTCAAAAAGACCATTCCACGGGGAAATCGCTCAAGGAAACCGCTGAGCACATTTCGGACACGGAACGCAATTCCGCCGATGCCGAACGCGACAGCAAAGACGTGAAACTGTTCGCCTTCCTCAAAGCACAACTGGCGTCCGGCAAACCGCATCGGTATCCGGCCCTGGTGACGGATTTGAGGAACTTCGGTTTTTTTGTGGACGTGACGGGCCTGGCCATGAGCGGCCTTGTGCCATTGTCCACCATGAAGGATGATTTTTATATTTACGACGAGCAGCGCAATCATCTCATTGGCCGCCAATCGCGCCGTGTCATTCGCCTCGGCGACAAGCTGGAGGTTCAGGTGGCGGAGGTGGACACGGCAAAAAAGCAGGTAGATTTCCGGCTGGCTGGGAAAGTGGGAAACGCCGTAAAAGAACCCTCTAAAATGCATCGGCGCCCGAAGCAACATCAACGCGCGCAGGCTGGCCGCAGGCGGAGGCGGTGAAATATCACGGTATCGGATCGTTGGGACCATGAACCCACTCGTTGCGCCGCTGCACGCGGCGCTACACGGCGCAGCGCGCCGTGGTCCACCACGGTGTTAGGTGTTCGTTGGCTCCGGTTGGGTGTTAAGCGGCGGCCTCAACCACATCACAACGTGAAATATCCACGCGACGGGTATCGCAAGCACTCCGCCGATGTATGACGAATTGTGCATGTAACCGGCGCAGAGAAAACGCCGCAGATTCGTGACGTCGTTGGGAATATACCATCCCTGGTAATCTGCAACGTCGATGTGTGCCGTCTGGAAATATCCGTATAACAATCCGCCTAAACCAAACAAAAGTGTAAATCCAACTACGACGAGGAATGACCAGAGTGTCACGCGGAGCATCTCGCGGTGGTCGCGATGAATAAATCCGGCCGCGCCGACCAGCAGGCCAATCGGTATGCCCATCCACCATGAGGCAAGAAATCCAACGATTGCGGCGCGAACGCGGTCTGGCAGCGGTATTTCGACCAGACCGAACTGCCGGAACTTGAATTTCGTGAAATATTCCGGCGCAACGGTGTAACTAATTTGGTCGTGGATCATCCCGTATAAACCGGCGACGACCATCGCGAGAACGATAACCAAAAGATAAACGGCGAATTTTTTCACGGGTCAATCACGACTTTACGCTCCGCCTGGTCTCGGTTGTAATGAAGATAAAATTTGGGAGACTTGCGGTAGTTCTAATTGCTCTTCACCGCGTTTGCAGTTGTAGGTGATGAACAAAAGCACACGCCCGGAAGCGACAATCCATTTTTTCCAGAAAACGCTATCGTTCCAATCCACGTACTCCGTGCTGTGGCCGATAAAACCTCCAAGTTGGGCCGGCTCGATGTCGGCGTCATCAGGGCATTGCTGCTGAATCTGCGCTCGCGTCTCGGTATCCGATACCGTGCTGTCCTGTTTGAGCGCGCTGCTGATGTGAATTGCGCCAATTGCTTCCGGCTGCGTAATCTCGACGCAATCGTCAACCTCCTGCGCTCGCCACGGGCGAATGACCGCAATCTGCCACAGTGAGTTGTGAAAGGTATTAGAGCGCATAGGGACGACACCAATCGGCGACCGTTCTATTGCCCAAATGCGGTGGTGTAAGCAAGACGTTTTCTGCTCTGGGTTTCGGAGCTTCGGAGGGCCGCAGATCAAATTCGCGCTATCGCGCGGCTTCGCAAATGGCGGCAGGGTTGTGGGGCCGATTTACCCAGGGCGGCGCTCCCAGACTCGCTTGCCCTGGGCTAGTATCGGCCGCCCTGCAGCAGCCCGCGAAGGGTGTGTTACTCGTGCGTGAAAGTCGCACCCGTCGAATTAGGCGGTTCACGACGGAACGGCCAGGTGCCTGTTCAGCCGCGAGGCTGAAGGGGATTGAGCAGTCCTGGCAAAGAACCGA
>DATJTK010000051.1:0-80343 GCA_035503455.1 Candidatus Sulfotelmatobacter sp.
TTCTCTGTCCGGACTGCTTACTCCCCTCGCCGCCTTGCGGGGCGACAGGCACCGGACCGTTCCGTCGTGAACCGTCCAATTCGACGGGTGGGACTCTCACCCACGAGCGCAACCACTTTCACGGGCTGCTGCGGCGCATCCAAACACTGTTCCTGGTAGGGACATCGCGCTGCGATGTCCCCGCCCGCGCAGCAGAGCGGGCGGAACATGCGTGGAATGATGTCCGATTCCGCTTGTTGCGCCGCTGCACGCGGCGCTGGACGCCGCAGCGCAGCGTCCCTACCAAGAACAGTGTCAAGACGGGCCTGGTGTACACGCTTTAGCGCGCTCGGCGTTCCCGTTCCACAAACACGGAGCACGCTAAAGCGTGTACACCAGGCCTTAAATCGTGTCTTCCGGTTAAAAAAAGCGCCCCGTAAATCATAAATCATAAATCGTAAATAAAAAATACACTCGCCCGGCCGTGGCTAACCAATTGCAATTCAAGCCATTGTCGCAAACCGGGCTGCTCGCCGGAGAATTTGTTCGAACCTCGAATTTTTTGCTTGACAGCGAACCCTTTTTAGATAAAGTTCGAGGTACGAACAAAACCCCTGTCTGCAAGAGGCTGATGGCCTCTGACGCCCATGCGTAAAATTGACTTGAACAATTTTCAGGTGGCAACGAATGGAACGGCGCGCGATATCAACAGCCGTATCATGCTCAACCTGGTGCGAAAGCACCAGCCCATCTCGCGCGCGGACCTGACGCGGCATTCCGGCTTGCAGCGCAGCACCGTCTCGGTCATCACCGAACAGCTCATTTCCGAGCAGTGGCTGCGCGAAGGCGCGGTCGGAGCCACCTTGCGCGGACGGCGTCCCACATTTTTGCATTTAAACGAGAACCGCGCCGGAATTTTCGGGATCAATGTCCGCCCCTTTTTCACCAACATGGCCCTGGCCAACCTCGAAGGCCGGTTTCTCGAGCAGGAATCCATACCCACGCCCACAAGCCCCGATAAATTTGTCTCGGAGATTGCCGAGCGTGTCCGTTCGATGATGAAACAGAGGCCCCAAATGGCGTATGAAGGAATCGGCGTGAGCCTGCCTGGACGGGTGGATTTGTCCTCCCAGAAATTCATCTTCGCCCCAAACCTCGGCTGGCATGAAGAAGATTTGAAGAAAAGGCTGGAGCAAGTCACGGGCCTGTCGGTCGACCTGGAAAATGAGGCCAATGCCTGCGCCCTCTCGGAATTTTGGTTTGGGAGCTATTCCGACGGCGTGAGCAACTTGATTGCCGTGGCGGTTTCGGAAGGCATTGGCGTGGGAATGATTTTGAACGGCCAGCTCGTCCGCGGCCCTTCGGGGCTCGCCGGCGAATTCGGCCACGTGATAATCAATGAAAACGGGCCAAAATGCGGTTGCGGCAATCGCGGCTGCTGGGAGGTCTTTGCCTCCAATTCGGCGGCGGTCCGCTATTACCAGGATGCCAGGCCATCAGGCCGCGACAAAACGTTTGAAGACATATTGCAATTGGCCGAACAGGGCGATCGCAAGGCCATCGAGGCCCTGGAGAACATGGCCCATTATCTGGGGCGCGGCATCGCGATGCTCGTGACCGGCCTCGCCCCGGACGTCATCGTCGTCGTTGGAGAAGTCACCCGCGCCTGGGACCGGTTGGGCCCTGTTGTCACGGACACCGTCAAACAACTTTCATTTACCCATACGACCACGCGCATCATCGCCTCGGGCCCTGCGCCGCAACCGCGCCTGCGCGGCATTATTGCCCTGGTTTTGCAAAAACATTTCGGAGCGCCTATGATCGCATAAATCCATTTTAATTTATCTAATTTGTTCGCATCGCGAACTAAATCGTATTTAAAACTCTAATGAAAACTCAACTCCTTGAAAAAATGGTCTCCGATGAAACTCCGGGCAACGGTCCTGGGCAGGACGCCCGTTCTGCAAATGCCGGGCGAATCAGGCGGACCATCGCTTATATGGTCGAGCACCTGAACCAGCCCCTGCAGGTCTCCACGCTCGCGGCGCAGGCCAGCGTTTCCACTTCGCACTATTTTGCGCTTTTCAAACGGCAGACCGGCATCGCGCCAATCGACTACTTCATCCGGCTGCGCATGAACCACGCCCGCGAGCTGCTCGATTCAACGCGTTCGAGCATCAAAGAAATCGCCGCGGAGATGGGCTACGACGACCCGTTCTACTTTTCACGCGTGTTCAAGTCCGTCCACCAGGTTGCCCCCGCCGAATACCGGCGTCGAAGCGGCCTGTCCAAAACCGGGCCGCCGGAAAATGGGCGATCCATGCGGCCGCTGGCGTTTCCCACGCCTCCGAATTTAACGAAACAACCCAGAATGACGTTTTGACAAGGAAACTTATGCGCACAGAAAAGAATCAACAAGGCTGCCCCGGCGGATTCACGCTGATCGAACTGCTGGTGGTCATAGCCATCATTGCCATCCTGGCCGCCATTCTGTTGCCGGTTTTGAGCAAGGCCCAATACCGCTCTTTAGTGACCAATTGCACGTCGGTCTGCCGCCAATGGGGCACCATGGCCAATGTCTATGCGGGTGACGATTCCCAATCCCGGTTTCCCAGTTGGAATCTGAACGGGGAGGCTGGCGGAAACCCCACCGATGTCGGGACAAATTTTGTTGTCTCGCTGGCGGACTATGGATTGACCGTGCCGATGTTTTTCTGTCCAGCGCGCCCGGCGGATTTTAATGCGGCCAATACCTGGTATATCGCCTACTATGAATCCACTTTTCACCATCAGGTTACCGGAATAACAACTATTACAGCTCTGAACGCCTATTTCATAGGCACGGCAACTTACGATAATATACCGGGCCCATCTGACAATGGAAATTATTCAAAACTTTACTGGAGCTGGTGGGTTCCGCGGGCCAATTATGCTGGCGCACCAAGTGCGCAGTATATGTTTCCTTCGGTGGGGTATACCGGTGATGGCGGTCCGGCCAAAACTCCTCCAAATGCGATTGGCTGGCCTGTAAAACAATCCGATACGATTGCAGGCAGGTCGCCAATACTTACAGATAGGGCGGAAGGCCCCTCGTCGTCGACTTTACCAACCAGCATTTACAATACTGACGCTCATTTTTATGACGGGGTGCTGGATTCGGTCAATGTATGCTTCGGCGACGGTCACGTGGACCTTCATGGCCGGTCAATCGTGCAATGGCAGTATACCGCCCAATCCAGTGAATACTACTGATGAGCAAAAGGTTTTAAGCCAGTAGGATCGTCCATGTGAATTATAGTTTTGTCCATTCCGTTGAATGAAAGAACAGTATAGAATCAGATAAATAGCCTGAAATAATGTCCCGATTTTCTTCTAAACCCCAAACCAATATAGTTATGTTAAAGTTCAAATATGTGGAAATTGCCGCGGTTATATCAGCAATGACATTGGCCGCCACGGTGGAAGCGCAAACGGTGATTGGCAGCTTTCAAGGCTCTAGCGACGGAAACAACGGCACGTATTGGCAGGATGCCAGCCACGGGTACTCCGCTCTTTCCAGCGACTCCCCCTACGCCACTTTTCCGGCGGGTGTAGTTCCGAATTATACGAACAGCCTGGAATTGAACCCGGAGGGCGCCAGTGGTTACACCCCCCAAATTCAAGGTGTCCTGACCGCCGCCCAGGTCGCGGCGTTTAACACCAACAGCTACATAACCTTCACGTTTTCGGTGCCAACGTCGACGAACGGAGTAGCTCTCACTTCAGGGTACTACCAGTTGGTGAATCTCTATATCCAGGAGGGCGCCGGCGGCAATTATGGAGGTTACCAAAATTTGATTGCCGGACCGTCGGGGTGGGCTGGCTTAACCCAGTTCGAGCCAAATACGGCGGGTGATACATCCAGCACTAATAACAACCAGAGTGGAGAAGCGAATTTTTACTTTGGCGCCGGGGAGGAGTCGGAATTTTCGGAAGTAGTCACCATCAATTATTCAACCTTTCTGACCAACAACGCTGTTCTTGAGGGGGACACAACCAATGGTCTCGTCCTGGGTTTTCAATTTAACCAGAGTGATGGCTCGCCGATGTATCTTAACAATGTCGTCCTTTCGCAAGGTCCTTTTGGCGGCACTGGCGGCGCGCCGGCCCTCCCGAGCAATGAATTTGTCGTGGACAATTTCTCAGCGAGTGGCGTCGGCCCGCAAAATCCCGCTAACGATGACTATTTTCCCACTGCCGAAAATTATGCTGACGGACAGATCACGAACGTTTGGGTCAACTATTTTGGCTCGACATTTGTCACCGACTCGTGGGCCCAGGGCGTGAGTCCAAGCTACGCCCCAAGCGCAGGCTCCCTGGAAGTCCAACTGAATTGGGCTTCCGGCGGCAATTTTGCGATATGGGAAAATGGAGCGGTTTACGGCCCGGACATCAGCGCTCTCACTTACACAAATTTTCAATGTGACGTCATGTTTGCAGAAGGCTCCGCGACCGATTCGGATGGCACCTTTGGGAACCTGCAATTTGGGACGCCCGCGGGCAACGGCCAGGACTTCTTTGGGGGCGCAAATTATGGCGTTGAAATACCAGGCACCAACGGAGGCGTCTGGCAGCATGTGAGCATAGCGCTCAATCCGGTTGTTGATACCAACTTGCTGAACATTTCGAGCGTCTTCTTTCATATATATCCCAGCTATACGGGCGGGAACCTGAGCGGCCCTTCAACGCTCTACATAGACAACATCCAATTCACCGGTCCGACCACGGTTGCCAAGGTTCCGCTGCCGGTGATGACTCTTAACCCGGCGGTCCCGGGCTTGCGAATGTTCGTTGGGAATTCCGCGGATTATATTCGCGAGGGGGTCATAACGACCGAGGGCGGGGCTGGTGAACAAGAATCGTGGGTCGGATCGGGCGTCAGTTATCCCGTGAATTATTCGTTCCAACTTTTGAGCTATCCGGCGACTAATATCAATACAACGGAGCTGGCGATCCTTCCGGAGAATGGGTTTAATCCAAACGGAGGACAATACCAAACGACTATCTATAACAATCCGTTTCTGGATTATCAGGACAGCAACGGGCTTTACTTAACGCTTACCCCAAACGGCGGCGGAGCGGTCACTGCCACAGTTCAATGGAAGATTGGCCTGGCGAGCGCTGGTCCGACCAATACTCCGCTGACTCTGACAAGTCCAACCGCCATCGGAACGTGGACATTGACCATGAACGGGCCCACGAGCGGATCGGTCACCGGGCCGGGAGGGGTCGAGGGGAACTTCACCATCACAGACGCGACCGTTGCTGTCGACTTTGCCAATCCGACGGTCGCTGTTGTCGCGGAGGACCCGAATACTACCGCTGGTTACGGATTGTATGAAGATATTGGGACAATCAGCATCACAGGTCTTCCCAGTGGCCCTCAAACTGAAAACTTCAGCGCCGAAACCAGCGACTTTGTCAGCGGCACTTCACCTGGGGGTTATTTTCAGAACAACTATTCAGTCGATCCGGGTAATTTAGTGATCGTCCGAAACGGGCTTGATAAATACTGGGCCAGTTGGACGGCGGACCTAAATGGCGCATATAATCTTGTAACTGATACAAACCTTTTGATTGCTCCTACCAATTGGCTTAGTCCGGACTACTACAGCGGCTACAATATTCCTGACGAAAGCGCGCCTCGAGGCGTGGCCGTAAACCACGCGCCAAACTGGTGGGAATTATTGCCCGCGGACGATTTGCCTACGGTAGATGGCGGCTATCAAACGAATGCGCCTGCTATTCAGGATCCGCTTGCTCCTGACGCATTCTTCATGTTAACAACCAACAATGCCAATATTTTCCCGGTAATTCCTTAAGTTTTTGGAATGTATCAACACACGGCGGCGCCGGGGGCCCGGCGCCGCCTTTCGTATAAAGGAAATTTGACTGTAAATGGAGCAGCGTCAGCCGGCGGTGCGGCCCCTGGCACGCGAAGCCGCTCTCGATTGAGGGCGGGCGTTTTCGCGCTTTTATTTTTTTTGTTCGTTTCGAGCGGAATATCCCAAACCACCAACATCGTCGACCAATTCAATCCCTCCGGCGTGGACGGATACAGTTATAGCGGCGGTGATATTGGCGATGTCTGGGCCAACTGGTTTGGCACCGCGTTTGAATCTCTCGTCTGGGACCCAACCAGCGATGCCAACTCCAACGCCGCGTCCGGTTCCATGGAAATCACCGCCGATTTTACCAGCGCTAACAACCAATTCGAGGTCTATGACGGTTTTAGCGGCATTAGTCCCCCCGTCAACGGCCTTATCTATACCAATTTTCAATGCGCCGTTCGTTTCGCCGCCGGCTCGGCTACGATTACAAATGGCGGCGTCGTCAGCTTCGGCCACCTCCAATTCGGCGTCGCAGTCAATAATTCCGGCCAGGACTATTTTGGCAGCGTGGATGTTCCCGCGACCGATACCAACTGGGTGCAGGTCAGCGTCCCGATTAATGCCAACGCCGACCCGAACCTCGTCCAGATCAACGACGTCCTGATTCATATCTACGGCCCGTATTATGGCTCCTCCGCCACGTTGAATGGGTCTTCGACGTTTTGGGTGGATAACATCGAATTCGTCGGCCCGACCATGGCCAATAACTGCATCGTGGATTGGAACGCCGTGGGCCAGCGCATAGACGGTTTTGGCGCATCGTCGGCGTGGCAGGGCACGTGGAACCAGAGCGAAGCCAATTTGTTTTTCTCCACCAATAACAACCTCCTCTACACGAACTCGCTGGGAACCGTTTCCACCAACAACGGCATCGGCCTGTCTCTTTTACGCAATCATATTGCTTATGCCAACTCCACTTCTGCGACTGCCACTCCAACCACTGTCGAGACCGGCATCATGAAAATGGCCCAGACCCTCGGCGCGCGGGTCTGGAGCACGCCCTGGACACCGGCTGCCGGGTTTAAGAGCACCAATGACATTTATGATTCCGGCGAAGCTACGAATGGCGGAATTGACGGCGGCAGCTTCCTCGGCAGCGGCAATAATATCACCAACGTGAACTACGCAAGCCAGCTTGCAAACTATGTGGCGTCGATGAAAAACACCTACGGGGTTAACCTCTACGCCATCTCCATCCAAAACGAGCCTGATGCCGACGTAACCAGCTATGAGGCCTGCCAATGGAGCGCCGCGCAAATTCATGATTTTGTCACGAATCTTTACTCCGCCCTCAACGCCAAGGGGGTTGGCTCGACTAAAATTGTTCTGCCCGAAGATGAAAACTGGCGCACAAACCTTTTAGTCGCCGCCATGTCCGATCCCGCGGTCGGTCCGGACGTCGGTATTGTCGCATGCCACAACTATGACGGTTCGCCGCCGGACAACATTCCCACCCCGCTTCCGACATACACAAATCCCAACGCCGCGATGTGGGAAACCGAAGTATCGCTCCTCTCGGGGAACGATGACAGCATCACCAACGCGCTCTATTGGGCCGTGCGCATCCATTACTTCATGACCGTCGCCCAGGCCAATGCGTGGCATTATTGGTGGCTCATGGCTGGAAACTCGACTGGCAATCAATCGCTGACTGATACCAGTGCCTCTCCAACAAAACGCATGTTCGCGCTCGGCCAATTCAGCCGCTTCGTCCGGCCGAATTTTTATCGGATCGGCGCGACGAACTTTGGCGGCGCCCTCGTCAGCGCCTACAAGGATTCTGCATCCCCGGGGTTTGCCATTGTCGCCATCAATCCGGACACAACGAACATCGTGCAAACATTCACGCTGGAGAATGTTTCCGAGACAAGTGTCGTGACGCCGTGGATGACCACGAGCAATCTCTCGCTCGCCCCGCAATCGCCAATCGCCATAACCAACTCGTCCTTTACGTATACCCTCCCCGCGATGAGCGTTGTGACCTTCGCAGGCCTGGCGACTAACTACCCTCCAGTGCTCGCGCCAGTGCAGAATCAGTTCGTGAATCCCGGAGCGACGATCAACGTGACCAATGTGGCAACCGATATTGATGCGCCGCCGCAAACGCTGACATTTAATGCGCTCCCCGAACTCAGGCGGGAGGGTTTCAACGCTTCGCTCAATACGAATACGGGTGTTGTCACCTGGACTCCGTCGGCTTCATACGCGGGCACGAGCAATATATTTCAGATTACAGTGGCAAACAATGGCACGCCCGCCCTGAGCGCGACCAATAGCTTTTACATTGTTGTCAATCCTGTCACGCAACCAACCATCAGTGCGGTCAGCGTCTTAGGACAGACTATCAATTTAATAGTTCAAGGACCCCAGGGAGCCGACTACACTCTGCTCATGTCCACCAATCTCACAAGCTGGCAAACTGTCCTGACGACCAATCCTCCGGCATTGCCGGCAACCTTGACGTATACAAATCAATCAGGCCCGGCTTGCTTTTTCCGGGTGGGAATTGGACCGTAATAACCAGAGAATAGTCCATGCCTTTCATAGTTTCTTCCATTGCGGCTCTCTTAACTTTTTGTTATCATCCAAACGACAGTCAAGCAGAATTCGAATAGCCCAAACCTATGAAAAAACACATTTCACATCTCGCAGTTTCCGGGGGAATTTTGGCGATGATCCTCGCGGCGACGGGCGTTCAGGCGCAATATGTCCTGGGAAGTTTTCAAGGCGCCGGCGACCCAACGGACGCGGGCTGGCTTAATCCTAATGACAGCGATCCAATTACTACCGATCCCAACAGCAGTTTTGTAGCGGCGGGCGTGCCCGGCTATCCGTTAAGCCTTCAAATGAATGGGACCGGCGGCTTTGGACAGCCCAGCCTCCAATTGGACTTCAGCGCGGCGGAAATCGCGGCATTTAACGCCAATACGTATCTGACATTTACGTTCTCAGTTCCCACAGGTTCGTCCACAGGCGGCTACTCGCAGATTTATAATATTGCATTTAATGCTCCCACATACGGATACAATAACTTTATGAGCGGCGGCAACGCTGCGGCGACCTGGGGCACGTATTCGCAGGCGGAAGGAAGCACCGGCAATAACCAAAACGGCGAGCCGAACTTCTACTTTTACGGCGGTGAACCATCATTATTTTCGGAAACAGTCACCGTCAACTATTCAAGCATCCTTTCGGCTATCGAGGCAGGCGGAGAAAGTTATCTGCAAATGACAATCCAGGGAAACGATGGCAGTGGCGCTCCCACTATAATGGATTTTAACGACTTCGTCCTCTCGACCTCTCCATTTGGAGTCGACGCCGTTCCTGAACCGACATCTATGGCCTTGCTTGGACTTGGGGGAATTTTAGGAACATTCGTTATTCGCGGGCGAAAATCTTAAAACCATTGCGGACCCCGGCGTTAGGGGTGACTGTTGTGCGTCGGATAATTAAACCATAGAATAGTCCATGGCTTTCATAGTTTTGTCCATTCCGCGGTAAGGTTTTGATAGATAAAATGATAACAATGGGATCGCGCGGCACTCTCCCAATTCCTAAACGGACAGCCGCAGTTCCCAACGGCGGATTGCGAAATATGGGGATGCGCTCTGCGGACTCGAGAGATTCCGTGTTCCGCATTCCGTATTCCGCATTCTACGCGTTACTTTGCCTCATTCTATTTACATCCACTGCCGCGTTCGCAGCGGACAGTCCTCTGCCATTCCTCAGTCCCATGTTCGGCGACAACATGGTTCTCCAGCGCGGCAAACCCAATACCATCTGGGGTTGGTCCACGCCCGGCGACGTCATCCGCCTCGAAGTCGATGGGCACAAAGCCAAAGCCGTTGCCGGCGGCGACGGCCGTTGGGAAGCGCGCATCCGCCCGCCCTCGCCCGGCGGACCCTATATTCTAAAGATAGACGGCGGCTCACAGCACGTTGAATTGCACGAAGTGCTCGTCGGCGACGTCTGGCTCTGCGGCGGCCAATCCAACATGGAACTGGGCCTCGCCCGAACCCGCAACGGCGCCCAGGAAATCAGCCAGGCCAATCATCCCAAAATCCGTCTATACAAAGTGCACAGTCACCCAGCGTATTCTCCTGCCGCCGTTCCCGATGGCACATGGAAAATCTGCTCGCCCGAGACAGTGGCCGAAGACGGCGGCTTCTCAGCCGTTGCCTATTATTTCGCCTGCCGAATCCAGGACGACATCCACGTGCCCATCGGACTCGTGGAAGATTGCCTGGGCGGAACTCCCGCGGAAACCTGGACCAGCGCCGATACCTTGCATCGCCTTAACGAATTCGGGCCGCAGCTCGCCGAACTGGAACGCTTGAAGGCGAAGGGCGGCCCCGAATACGGAAATTACGTGATGCACTGGTATGACGATTACGACATCGGGCTTAAGGGCAAGACATGGGCCGCGCCCGATCTCGACGATTCATCCTGGCAAACTGTCCAAATTCCCGGCGGCTTCCGCGAACTTGGCGTTCCAGAGACCCCTGCCGTCTGCTGGTTTCGCAAAGAAGTTGTCCTGCCCAATCCATTGCCCTCCGGACACGCCGCGATTTTTCTTGGCGTCATCGAGCGCATGGACACCACCTACATTAACGGCCAATGGGTCGGCGCCAGCGCCTGGGTCGAGAACCCCCGCTTCTACTTCCTGAAGCCCGGCGTCCTGAAACCTGGAACCAATCTTGTGACCGTTCGCGTATTTAAAACCAAACCGGATGGCGGGTTCATGGCGCGAGCGGGCGACATGAAAATTATTCTCGGAGATCGCTCGACCATTCCGCTGGCCGGCGCATGGAAAGGCGCGCTCAGTGTAGATGCGCGGCCGCCGCATCCGATGCCGCTGAGCTTCGAGAATTGGCCCGTTATCCCCTCGGTTTTGTATCAGGGCATGTTGCAACCTGTCGCGCCCCTCGCCATTACCGGCGCCATCTGGTACCAGGGCGAAGCCAACGCCGACCGGGCATACCAATACCGCACATTGTTGCCGGCCATGATTGGAGATTGGCGGGAATTATTTCATCAGGGAAATTTTCCGTTCTACATCGTCAGCCTTCCGGCCTTTATGCATCACCAGGACCAGCCCTCGGAATCCTCATGGGCCGAGTTGCGCGAGGCACAGGCGTTGACAGCCGCCAAGACCCCAAATTGCGCCCTCGCGGTGACGATTGACACAGGCGACCCCGATAACATCCATCCGCCCGACAAGAAAATCGTCGGCGATCGCCTCGCGTACTGCGCGCTCAATCAGTATTACGGCGAAAAAATTCCTTACCAGGGCCCGACGTTCGTCTCGATGAAACATCTCAATGGCGCCCTTGAATTGCGATTTGCTCATACCGACGGCGGGCTCGTCGGCAAAGACAACGATCCCGGTGAATTTTCCGTAGCCGGCGCAGACCGCAAATGGCACTGGGCCGACGCCAAAATCGACGGGAACGCGGTGATTGTTTCCTCGCCCGATGTTCCGGATCCTGTAGCGGGCCGATACGCCTGGCAATCCTTTCCGAAGGCGACGCTTTATAATGGAGCAGGCCTTCCCGCCGTTCCCTTTCGGACCGACGATTGGCCGGAAACAACCGAAGAGACGAAATAAACCGGGCTCTTCGCACGAGCCGATGCTTCGTTGCACGATTTACTAAGCATTGGCAAAGACCACGCAACCAAACTTCTTCCTGAGGGATCAGGCCGATCTTTTCGTATTCACGCGAGACCGTTTTTATTTGCCCGGTCTGGGCAAAAAGCTACAGGCAAACGTTTTCATCTTAAATATTAGCTCACATTTTAAAGGGGTTTTTCAAAAGAGAAATTTGGCATCGGCGATGCTTTCGAGCTGGTTGCCTCTATGACAACGACGTTGCCTTTAAGTCAACAGGGACGGGAGGACGTGCAATTGCAGCTTTCTTTTTTCGGAGCGCGGCTGCGGGAATTGCGGTTGCAGTGCGGATGGACTTTGCGGGAGTTGGCGGCCCAAAGCAGCCTTTTCAAGCCGTTTTTATCCCGCCTTGAATCTGGTGACCGTCAGGCATCCATCCCTGCTGCGCTGACACTTTCGAGAATATTCGGGGTGTCACTGGCTTCTCTCTTTGAATCTCCGGCGCCTGAAACACCTGGTGTTGTCGCAGCCGCTACGGGTCAAAGCGTCTCCATCACGTTGCGGCCGGCAAAAATGAATCTCTAAAACAAAACAGCAACCAACTAAATTATGAACAAACTCCGTCCGCATTGCTTAAACTTCAAGGAACTGCTGGCGCAAAACATCGGCGTCATATCACCAACCATGACTGCGGCGCTGATTGTGCCATTAATGTACGGTACCACCGGCAGCATCAGCTGGCTCTCTTACGCCCTGGGTGGCGTTCTGGTATTATTTGTTGCGTTTAGCCTAAACGAATTTGCCAGACGCACGACCAATTCCGGATCGATGTATAGTTATGCCATGTCCGGTCTGGGATTCACCGGCGGTTCGATGTGCGGCTGGTGCCTGTTGTGGGCGTACTTGTTCATTAGTTTGGCCGGCACTACAGGGTTTACGATTTTCGCGCAGACGTTGCTCCAGATGGTTCACGTCAATATGCCACCCGTGTTTCTTTTTGCTTTTTGCATAGGGACATGTTTCTTTATTGCGTACAAAGACATTAAGATTTCGACCTTAATCAGCCTGGGGCTGGAAGCATTCTCCATTTTCTTTATTATGTTGCTGGCGCTTATTGTCCTGGGACATCACCACTTTGCCATTGATACGACGCAATTCAATTTTAAGGGCACGTCGCTGCTGACCCTGGGTATGGGCATGGTGGTGGCTATTTTCAGCCTGGTCGGTTTCGAAAGCTCGACCCAGTTTGGCGAGGAAGCGGTTAATCCCCTTAAGACGATTCCCCGCTCTGTCATCTGGAGTCTCATCATCACGGCTTCTTTCTTTGTTTTCATCACTTATGTGGAGGTGCAGGGCGCGGCGGGCTACTCAACCACGCTGGATAAACTCGACGCGCCGCTCAATACGCTGTCACAAATGTATGGCGTGCCGTTCCTGCAACCGATCCTCTCGTTCGGCGCCATGGTCAGCTTTTTTGCCCTGGCATCCACCTGTTTGAACGCAGCCGCGCGCGTGATGTTTGCGATGGGCCGTCACGAATTCTTTCCGACCAATTTCGGCGCCGCGCACCCAAAGTACGGCACACCCCATATCGCGCTTATTGTGTTCGCTATTGTGATGTTTACTGTGGTCACAAGCTGCTATTATTGGCTGACCGCGAATGGCTTCGCTGTGCTCGACGAATTCAACGACGCAGGCACGATGGGCGCATTCGGTTTTGTGGGCGCCTACAGTTGCATTGTGCTTGCAGCGCCAATGTTCCTCAAAAGGCGCGGGGAACTCGAAGCCAAGCACATCGTATTGTGCGTCGTGGCAATGATACTCATGTTGATTCCCATTATCGGCAGTGTTTGGCCGGTTCCATCTCCACCGGTCAACGCATTCCCGTATGTCTTCGTCGGTTACCTCTGGTTTGGTTTCATTCAGATTTTGAGCATGCAACATCAGAAACCGCAGCGCGTCCAGGAAGTCAGCATGGAAGTCTTGAAAGAACATACAGAGGGCGGAATGGCAGCAACCGGAGCCGCCGCATGAAGAATCAATTGGCTTCATCGCGACGATTTATTTTTACCGTCTGAAAGCTCAATTATGAACCCGTTGTCATTGATCGCAGCGATCCTGGCATTTGCGGACCCGGGGATTGCCGACTGTGGGGCGCTCTTCCTTGTCGTGCTCTCGGTCGCAGCCGTTGTTCGCAGCAGAATGCCGTAGAGCATTCATAAATATTGCAGCCGGTCGCTGAGAAAAGAATCCACTGCGGTTCTTTAATGCCTCGGTTTTGTTTTTGCCCTGTCGCAAAAATGGCGGGCAAGATTTCCCGGAAAGATACCCATCAATGCCTGAACGCGGCCTTCGGCGGCGGACTTCCATTTATTCCCCTTGTTCGCGATTATAGTTCCCTCTGTTATGATTGGAGGACTAGAAGCTGAAGGCTTTCATTTTATCGCCTTCAACTCCGCCTGTAGATAACCCAATGCGTACGCCATCCCCGCATGCCACGGCGCGCTGCAACTCATTTGCGGGGCATGATCAGGAATAATGACTCCACCAAAATTGTTCTTCTTCAAAATTCGCAACACCCGCAGCACGTCCACCTCGCCGTCATCGATGAATGTCTCTTTGTAAAACGGCGCTTTACCGCGAACGTTTCGCAAATGCACGTAGGCGAGCTTTTGTTGGCGGCTATAAGTCTCCACTGCGTCATAAACGTCGCCGTCGGCCATCTCCGCGATCGTGCCTACGCAAAATTCGAGCGCGTTGCGCGGGCTGGGTTTCAGGTCAATCAGCTTTTGATACAGGTGCGGCTGCCAAACCAGCCTCGGCTGCCCGCGCACTGTCGCCAGTGGCGGATCATCCGGGTGCGCCGCCAGTGTCACACCGGCTTCCTCGGCCACGGGAATCAATTCATCCAGAAAAAATTTCAGCCGCGCCCACAACTCTTCAGGCTTTGCCGATGCCACAGTTCCCGGCCCGGCGTTTTGGTCATAAACCATGTTCCACACCATGCCGGCGCGGAGCGGCTTATCCAGCGGTCCCTCCATGCCCACCGCCTCGGCGTCGCCCCGGGCAAATCTCCCTTTCACCCGCCCCGCAACGCCCGCGATTGAGAAATTATATCCAAAAACCGGGACCCCCGCCCGGCCAGCGTTTCGGATGATTTGCTTCAAATTTTCGATTTGCTGGAATTTCTTTGGCCCATCGAGCAGCACATCGTGCCAGTGCGCCGGATCGAAATTTTCTATTGCCGCCAGTTCCAGTCCCGCCGCCGAAATTTCCTTTTTGATTGCCGCGATGTCTTCAAACGTCCAGAGGCGCGCCGGGTCCCCGGCCAAACCCCATCCCGTGTCATCACCCACCGGCTGGTCGCCCGGACGATTGCTCCGCGACGACCGGAAATAATCCACCAAATGAATCACCAAATGCGTGCAACCGCACTGCTTCGCGAACTGAAAATGCTCGCGATCCAATTGATGCTTGTAAAGGCCGAGACCGAGTTTCATAGGGCGTTGATGATTAATTTATTTAGCCACAGATGGACACAGATAAAACACAGATAAGACCGTCCGCAGATTTCGCAGATGAGCGCAGATTTCATCTGAAAATGAGCAAATCTGCGAAAATCGGCGAAATCTGCGGATAAAATATCTGTGTTTCATCTGTGCAAATCTGTGGCTCAATAATCTCGAAGATTCTTCGTGTTGAAAATTGGAAACTTTTTCCTTTTTCCTTTTCACTTTTTAATTTTAGTCAGGGCTTCCTTCATCTCCGCCGCCGTCTGATATCTCTTCCCCGCGTCCGGCTGGCATGCTTTCAAAATCACTCCATTCAGCGCCAGGTACGGCCCCGGTTCCTTTGTGCTCACCAGCGTCGTGGCAATTTCAGGAAAAAATGCCGCGTTATTTCCGGTGCTGATGACATAAAGCAACATGCCCAGTGCATAGATGTCTGCCAGTGGCGTCCCCGGCGGTTCCGGCGGCGGCGGCATGTAACCCGGCGTGCCCACGAATGTTTTCGTTTCATCATCCGGCCGAATTTCCGCGATCAATCCAAGGTCGGCCAATTTCGGATCGCCGTTTACAAAAATGACGTTCCCGGGCTTGATGTCGCGGTGCGTCAGGCCGTGTTCATGCAGAAACGTCAATGCATCCGTGAGCGCAATAGCCACGCGAATACAGTCCTCCAACGGCAGCCGCCGGCCCGGTGACCGCGTCCGTTCACCGCCTAAATCCCGGGGCTTGTACTTTCCCGGATCGCCCTGCCAGTCCGACGTCAGCGAATCGCCCAGCTCCATCGCGTAAAAGAAATAGCCGTCCGATTTTTTGCTCACAAAATCCACGCGCAACAACCCCGGATGTTTGTCCGAAACCGGTTTATAGCGGCTCACGCCATTAAACTCGCGCTCGTACGGCGCGGCGTCTCCGTCAAAGTGTTTCAGGTAAATCACCTTTAAAGCGCGCCATTGCCCGGCTGCGTTTTTGGCCAGCCACACGTTTCCATAAGCGCCTTTGCCGAACGGCGGGTGAAACAAGGTATATCCCGGAGTTTCAGGCAACGGCTCCTCCACCACCGCGGGCCGGACCCGCGCCTCGCGCAGCTTCACAGCCCCCGCCCACGCCAGCGCGCATGGAATCTGCCCGCCTGTTACGATGAGCCACGGAAACCAGTAATTCGTAAAATAACTCCACGAAACCGCTGCCAATGAAACCGCAATCGCAACCCCGGCCGCGGTAACCGCCGCCACCCAAAATTTCATCCGGCAAAATCCCGCGCCCGCCAAAAATCCCGCCGCCGCCAAAATAAAAATCTCCACCCATGCCGGCGGCCGCCGCAGCCAGTCGCCGTTCATCAGGTTCAAATACTGTGTGAGATTGAGTTCGACGCCGCCTTCGGACTTATGAGTCCATCGTGTAAATGGTGTGCTGAATTCGTCTTCGCCCTGGCCGGGCAGGGACGTCTGCGGCTCGGCGCCAATAAACACAATTTTGTCCCGGAAATAATTTTTGGGCTTGTCCAATGCGAAGCCATAACTCATCTGCGTCCACGGACCTTGTTCTCCGTAATAACGCAGCCAGCGTTCCTGCGGGGTGTCGCTTAAGGTCGCACCGGAAAGCCGCGCAGCCGTCCATGCCAAACTCGGATACAATTCCGGCGAAGGAAATGGCCAATGCTGCCGTACGATTGAATCGGGATACCCATCGAACGAGCCCACGCCCCATTGGGACCTGGACGCAGCCAGAAACTGCGAGGCAGGCTGGATTAATTCCACCCCGTCCAGGCCCGATTGCGTCACCTCCACCAGCCTAGCCAGAAGGACAATATTTCGCTGCCGCCGCATGGCCGCAGCCAGCGCATTATCGCTGTTCGTCCCGCGCGGTTCGCGAAAAAGCGAGTCAAAAACGACCATCGAACACCCATCGTCCGCCAGCTTATTGAGCAACCGCGCGTGCAATTTCCGGTCCCACGGTTGTCCGGGCGTCTGATGAAATTGGTCAAATGCATGGTTATCCATCAGGATAAGCGCGACGTTATTGGTGGCAGTGCGCCCCCCAAATCGGAATAAATAATCGTAACTGGCATTTACCCATGGTCCTCCAAGAGGCATTATCCACAGCAGCAGCCCGCAAAGCGCCGCCAGTGCCCCGCCGAATAGGGGAACAACAAAAAGCTTCTGGCTGAGAGGTTTACGCTTCACTTTCTGGCACTTGTTATGCTATTTTAACGGAACCTGCGGCTTGGGAAAGCCATGTTTTTTTAAAAAAATATTTTGAAAGATTTTCCCGGCCCGTGCGTATAAATACTTGCTGCCGGATTACCGGCCACATAGTCCTGCTGTCAGTGTTCAAAGGTCAGGCGGAGAACCACAGCTAAACCGTACAACCTTTAACAAAAGAACATCAACCCATGAAAAAGTCCTCTATTGCCATCACTATTGCCATTGCCGTTTTTGCTCTCAATCACGCATTATCCCAAACCGCCAGTGCCACCGCCACCGCCACCGCCATTTCCAATGGCTATGGCAGTTATTTGGTTCCACAGCAACAATTCCCATTTATCATATATCAGCCTGATGACCAATGTGTTACGTTCGGTTCTACTGCCACGTTCTCGGTCACGGCCCTAAATGCCCAGGGCTACCAGTGGCTCTGCAATGGAAACGTTCTGCCCAATGCTACCAACAACACTTTGACTATTCAAAATGCCCAAATCGGGAACGTCGGCCTTTATTCCTGTGACATTTATAAAGGCCTTCAATCCATTCCGACGCGTACGGCGTCACTCGAAGTATACACCAATTGGATCGACCCCAAAACCGGCGTGGATCCGGTTGTAGTATATAGCTTCCCTTATCCGGGCGGCGGATCGCAAAATACCTGCCCTGGGCCTTATAACGGATACGTAGCCTACACTTTGCCATACACGAATGGCTGGGGCTGGACTCCCGATACCACAAACGGAAATACCCTCTTCACGGCCACTGATACTAATGCGTCAAATACAAAGGTTGAATACCTTGGCGAATATGGGGATAGCGGATGCAATCAAACGACCGTAACCATCCCCAATCCGCCAATAAGCCCTGCCTACGAATTCTGCATCTATTTCACGAATGGTGCTCCGACGGGACCGTATCCGATATATTTGTCCGGATTCAATCCAGCTCAATAACGATTAGCGCAAGCACACTCGAATTAATGGCAGGGACGGCACGTAGTTGCCGTTCCTGCCGTTTTCAAATGCGTTGGGAACCCCCGTCAGGCGATTTTCATTCGATGTTCGACGTTTCAGTTCCAGCGAACCACGAACCTTTGGTTTTGTCGCTTGCGTCTTGGAGTGCGGTGGCAAGTCTGCGCGACACCGCTTTCGGGAGGTATTGGACTGTCAAAAGCAGACTGACGCTTCGGAGTGGCCCGACGGTTAAAAATTAATCTGCAACCGGGCAACGAGCGTGCGCGTGAGAGGCAATTCATTGTAGATATTCAGCGGATTGAGATTATATCCACGGTTCGTGATATTGAGAACGCCGATGGACGCCTGCAAATTTCGTCCCGGCGAACGATAGCCCACGAAAGCATTAAATTGCCAAAAATCATCTCCCGGCTCAGCCTGCGTGTATCCCGAGTTGTCCTGATCAAACCAGAGTCCTTCTCCTTCGACAAAGAATCCGCTCGGATGATTATAAATCGCCGTCAGGTCCAACTCATTAAGCGTGCCTTTTGTCTGCGGCTCAAATCCCAGCGAACTATTGAGGACAGAATCGGGAACATCTGAAAAATTTTGATTCAGGACCGCATGACTGACGCGATCCTTTAAACCGAGAGACCAATCCCTGGCGATCAATTGGTTAAGCGTGAACTGCAACGTCTCTTCCTGGTAATTAAGATTTTCAGTTATCGTTGAGGGACCAGCAGGAGGTCCTGCGGCTGGAAAGTAGGCAAAGAGTCCGTTCATTTGGTCATCTTTGGACTGTAAGATTTCTCCTGATAGTGTCAGATACGTGCCCGTATGAAATTTTTGTTCCAGCGAAAGATCATAGGTCGAAAACCGCGCGCCCGGCGTCGGTCCCACGATGGACTCCGGAATAATGCTGCGATAATTCTGAATAAATCCCGCCACTTGTGAAGGCTCAATTTGATAGCTCTGGTCGATGCTCGCGCCGGCGAGTGACCGCGTATACGCGAAGCGCGCAGTGCCTCCGTCCCAGGGAGTAAACACCAAACCCGCCTTCGGCGAAAACTGTTGTTCGTCCTTTTCCACCTCTGAAACCGGAGCTGTTCCAAATAACTCGGGAAATGAGAGGTAATTGTAATCAATGCCGGCGATGATTTGAAGCGGATCAAGTATCTGCCATTGGTGATAAGCATATCCGCTGAAACTCTTGAAAGTGGAATCGATATATTGCTGGTCTGCCGGCGAACCAAAGACAAAGGCCAAAATGGATGGCGAATCCTGAAAATTGCTTGTTTCGTAGCTGCCATATTGAAGCCTTGTCCCGATAATTGTTGTATGCGCCGGTCCTTCAAAAATTTGCTGCAATTCCCCTGAATACAGGTTGATGCGATTCAGAAAATCTTGGTTCATCGTGAGCCCATACAACTGTGACAAAGTCTGTGAAGGCGGCGGATAAAAGCCCAGCAGTGTCGGTGCCATTCCATTTGTAAACGATGCCGTGTCATTCAGCCGCGCGCCAAAAAATAACGTATTCACGCCAGGCGCCCATTCATGGTTATATCCCACGCTGATATTTGGATTTTGCTTTTCCTGATATTGCACGGTCTGATTTACCTGCGTCTGCGGTCTATAGTATTGCAGCAAGTCGCCATATTCCGCCTTGTACTGTTGAACGTTAAAATAAACCATGTCCTGGGGCGTAAGCTGTTGCTTGACGGTCGCTGAGAGGTTTCGTTGTTCCACGTCGTTGTTGGCCCATTGTCCCGGGTCGAAACGATAGTCCCCCTCAACGTCGAAGCTGAAATCCTGGTACGTTCCAATGACCGCGCCTGATTGCGTCCACGCGCCACGGCTCAGATATTCCGTGTCCGAAATCAAGCCCGGCCCGTCCTCCTGGAACAATCTCGAATATTCACCCTGCGAAATTGTGGGCGAGAGAATTCCCCCGCCCACCGGCGCGAGCAGGTTCGCCACGAGATATTCGCTTTCAGCCGGCGTCTCATAGCGCAGGTTGATTTCATTCGGATCGCTCAATTGCTGGTAACTGTCCGCCAGGAAAAGGTGCGCCGAATAATTCCCGTAATCATAGCTGACGGCGCGCGACGCCTCATTCACGCTCACGTCAAACATCCCGGCGTCCTGGTACATCGTGGCCAGGCTCGCGCTGCGCACCGCTTTGTCCTGGTCCAGCAGCATTTGCGAGCGATACACGCTCCGGTTGTCGTTCAGTTCCTGCGATTTTTCCAAATCTCGAATCGCGTCGTTGATCCGGTTTCGTTCCTGGTTCATCAGCGCCGAATAAAGCCACGCCGTTGGGTCGTTCGGATCCAATTGTTTCGCCCGCTTAAATTCAGCCGCGGCACGGCCGAACTCATATGAGTTTGCGTAAGCCTTCCCCAAATAACTCCGAAGCACCGCGCGCTGCGGTTCAATCGCCGCCGCCACAAGCAGGTCTTCCCGTCCACCGGCAAAATCCCGGATGCGAATACGGCACAAGCCCCGGCCCAGCCACGCGTTGCCCAGCGACGGATCCACCGCCAGCGCCTGGTCAAACCAAATAATCGCTATGGCCGCCCGATTCTGCGCCGCCAGCAAAAATCCTCTCAACGCCAGCGCCTGGGCATTTCGCGGCGCCAGCGACAGGCTGGTATCCAGCGCGTCCAACGCCCGGGCCGTGCGGCCAAAACTAAACTCCAATTCCGTCACGCGCGCCCACGCGAATCCAAATTGAGGGTCCATCTCCGTCGCGCGTCTCGCCAGGGCCAGCGCTTGTTCCAGTGACACTCCCGGCACTGCATGTGACTGTTCATAATAGGACCGCGCCAGAAATTCGCTCGCCAATTTAGGCTCAAACGCGCCCGGGCTGGGCTCGCGTTTCACCGCTGCAATCAGTTCGCGCAATGCCCCCGCAAGACGCTGGATGCGCTCATCCCCGCTGTTCAGCGAAGCCAGCGCGTCCTGCGCCCCCGCAGCCTCGCCCACGGACAACAACAACGCGGCATGATACAGGCGCACCGCGTCTGAATTTGCGTTCACCGGCGGAAATTGCGCCAGCGCCGCCTGTAAATCACCCTGGCGATAGGCCGCCAGCGACGCGCCCAGGGTCTGCGCTTCCTGCGCTGTCAACGGCAAGTCATTGATGTCCAGCACCGCCGGGTAATAAAAACTCCATTGCAACAGATTATTGGCAATGAATCCCGCAGCCCGCGCCGGCGCTTTTCCAATATCCACCACTGCCTGTTGCCCATTCGTCAAAAGCAGCGAGCCCTGGGGATTTGCCAGGCTCACCTTTCCATCAATGACTGAAAGCGTTGTCTGGTCCGCGTCATTGACCGCCAAAACGAATTCCGTTCCCTCGACACCGGCCATCGCCCCGCGCGTAATCACCTGGATTTGCCCGGGCTTGTCGCGATGAAAAAATGAGATGATTCCACGAACCAGGTGCAACCCGCACTGTTGCTGTTGTGATTGCGGCGAAAGAATTTCGATCTCAGTCGAAGGGCCGACAGGCACCACGCTCTGGTCCGACCAAAGCAGTGCCGCCCGGCCGTTGACGCCGGTGCGCAGGTGGCAGGTTGGGCTCAAGATCTGTCCGGCCTGTGCCGGCATCCATTGCGTCGTGCCTGGATTAAGAATTTCCACGACGCCCTGAAGCTCTTTGACCTTGATTACGCTCGTGCTGGTTCCGGCCCCGCCGCCATTAGGTGTGCCCTGCGCAAACGTGGCTACGCCAATAACGGTCGTGAGCCATCCCGACAACACGACGCCAAATACCTTCCGAACGAATTTAGGAAATGGGCCTGGCATTTCCTCAAAATAACATAGGGTGTTATAGTCATAGTTCACAGCATAATTCAATCCAATTCCGCAATTATTTTGTTTACAAATTGCCGGATATTACGACATTGGCTTTATGTCGGACGACTCGATTGCCACCCGCACGACGCTGTTGGAGCGGCTCAAAGACTGGCGGGACAACCCAAGCTGGCAGGAGTTTTTCGACACTTACTGGAAGCTCATTTACGGTTTTGCTATCCGCAGCGGCCTCAATGAAGCCGAAGCCCAGGACGTCGTCCAGGAAACCATGCTCTCGGTGGCCAAGCATATCCCCACCTTCAAGTACGACCGCACTATCGGCTCCTTCAAGCATTGGCTCCTCAACATGACCCGCTGGCGCATCAGTGACCAGGTCCGCAAGCGCAAAAACCTTATTCCCGAAGCCGATGCCGATCGCCCTACTGAAACCCAAACCGGCCGCGTCAATAAAGTGCCCGACCCCGCAAGCCTGGATTTGGACGCCCTATGGGAGACCGAATGGGAAAAAACCCTGCTCGATTCCGCAGTGACCAAGGTCAAACGTCAATTGGACCCCGAAAAATACCAGATTTTCGATCTCCTCGTGAACAAGGAATGGCCGGTCCAGAAAGTCGCCGACACCTTTGGCATGTCCGTCAATCAGGTCTATCTCGCCAAACATCGCGTCACCGAACTCATCAAAGACGAAGTTGAACGCCTCAAAAAAGCCCAGTTTTGAACTCTTTTACGCAGGGCAGGCATCCTGCCTGCCGGTTGAGGCGGCTTCCATCTGCGTTTCTGCCTCAAAAATCTTCAAAATTTTTTGAAAGATTTTCCCGTTTGCTGCGTATTTATCCTTATGGCGATTTCCTGCCCGGCTCAAGCCGGGGCCAAACAGGCATCGAGGGTTTTACGCGGGCCTTCGGCCCGCTATGGCCAAGGGGTTCGTTAGAAACGCCGTTATGGTTAAAGGGCGCGAACGGCGGGATTTTTATGCCAGCTCCGGAGGCTTGGGCGCAACGGGGAATTATGGGCGGAGCTGGCATAAATCCGTTTTTCTTCATTCACACCTCAATCCAATCCACTATCTAATACCCGCCGCTCATGCTTCTTCTGACAATGTGGTGGAACACGGGGGCGTAGCGCGCTGTATCGCCGATTTCCAAATCGGCTGGCCGTACGACGTTGTGCGGTGTCAGGCTTTAGAAACGCCGTTCCTAAATTGAACGGGTGCGCGACTTCGCACGATTAGCGGGTTTAGAAACCCGCGATACAGCAGGTTTGGAAACCTGCGCTACGGGTTCAAGGTCCCCATGTTTGAGTCGTAGAATCATTAAAACTCCCCTCTAGCCAGCCCATTCGATGTTGGGCGTTCGGTGTTCGATGTTCGATGTTTCAGTTTTGGCCTGCAAGATCCCTCATCACTCCCCGTATAGGCCAATGAAGGCCAATGCGGGAAAAGACCGCGGCCAGGAAAGAAAAAACTAAACAAATTGAATCTTATGAAGACGAAATTACTGCTCACGGCCGCGCTCATCGGCGCGGTCAGCTTATCGGCCCACGCCGGTGTTTTTGTGGGTGTATCCTTCGGTGTGCCAGTTCCACGCGTGGTTGTCCCGGTGCCCCGCGTCGTTGTGACCGCCCCAGCCCCCGTGGTTGCTGCCCCTGTGGTCGAAACCGTCCCGGCCTGCCCCACACCGGGCTACGTCTGGGTGCCCGGATATTGGTCTGGCTACGGCCCGGCCCGCGTTTGGGTGGGTGGTTGCTGGAGACCCGGTCCGGCTCACGTCGTTTATGCGCATCCGTATGGCGGACACGATTATGGCTGGCATCGGCACTAAACAAAACCGGCGCCCCGCCTCACGGGCCCGGTTTTTCACTCTTTCACGCAGGTTGGGCGGGAGGAACGAGGAAACGTGGGAGGGCGCGCGCTTTGTGCGCCCTCCTGTTTGGACAAAAAATGTATTGCGAAAACGGTACATACTTTAAATAATAAAATTGAGAACGTATCAACGGCCTTCTGGCCACATCGCAGCATGAAATTATTTTTTGTATACACAGCAGTCTGTTTAGCGTGCCTGGGAACAGGCGTTATCTGCAAAGCGCAATCCGCGCCCGCGGACCTGTCACCGGACGTGCAGGAGGTCCTTACCCTCTCGCGCCAGCACATGGATGATTCGGTCATTACCAATTACATCTCCAGCACCGGCAAATCCTATAAATTGAGCGCGGACGACATCATCTACCTGAACAGCCAGGGTGTGTCCCAGGCCGTTATCAGCGCGTTGCTGGCCACCGCCAATAACCCGAGCAGCCAGCCCTCCGCTCCCACCCCGGCCGCCTCCACGCCCGGCGCACCCCCACCGGCCCCGGACTCGGGCTCGTCCCCAACTCCGCCGCCGGTCGATGAAGACACCAATTCCCAAACCCCTCCGCCGCCGGATGAATCAGCCGCGCCACCACCCGGAGCACCCCCGGAAATGTCCGGAGCCCCGATGATGCCCGCGCCCTTGCTGGACAACTTTTATGCCGATGCCGGCCTGAACCCGTCCCTCTGGCAAACGCAATCGCCGCTCCTGAGTTCGCTGGCCGCTATGCAGGGCGCACTCATCACGCCTGCACTGTCATTTTCGCCCTCGGGACTCCAGATGTCCGGAATAAGCCGCCACAGGGATTTCATGGGCATCCAATCCACCGCCCCATATAGCGCGCCCTTTACCTTCAGCGCGACAGTCACCGGAATGTCTCAGGACGCCATTCCATTCGAAATTTATCTGGTCAGCAATGATCTCCAGCAATGGCTTAGCGTCGCCGGCCATCTCGGCGGACGCGGACGTCCGCGCAGTGAAGTCCATTTTGGCCTGTTTGGTCCTCTTGGCGGGGCGCGCTTCAACATACCCACCGGCGGCGGTCAATCCCCCGATTACGGCGTTTGGCTCAATCACACCGGCAGTGGCTTTCCCATTTCATCCATGGGCAACAAGCTCTATCCATTTCCCGTCGCGGGCGTGCCGTACACAATTCAAGTCTCGATTGGCCCCGACGGCCTGGCCGCCGTGACTCTGCTCGATGCAAATCACGGAATGCTCGCTACCGAAAGTGTGCCCGCGGGAACCGGCCCATTCTATGTCGTCCTTGCCGGACGCGAGGGTTCGACCTACGCCGTATGGCAATCCGTCCAGGTGACGCCTTCGACCCCTGCGCCCGTAGCCACCGCTGCGCCACCGGTCCCGTCCACGCCCACCATGGATTATTTTCAACAGCAACTCACTCCGTACGGGACCTGGGTCAATGTTCCTGGCTACGGCCAATGCTGGCAGCCGGCTGTCGGCCCGGGCTGGCGTCCTTATTATGACGGCGGCCATTGGGAATACACCGATGCCGGGTACTACTGGGATTCCGATTATCCCTGGGGCGACATCACCTTTCACTATGGACGATGGGCCTACGTGAACCTTGGTACCGATCCGTGCTGGGTCTGGGTCCCCGGTTTTGAATATGCCCCCGCCTGGGTCGTCTGGCGTCACGACGACGCCGATGGTTACATCGGCTGGGCGCCCCTGCCTGCCGGCGCTGTCCTTGTAAATGGCGATTGGTTCTTCCACGGCGCGCGCGTCGGCGTGGGCTTCGATTTCGGGCTTGGCGCGGGCTTCTTCACTTTCGTCGGTTACGACCATTTCTGGGAGCACAATTACCGGGCCTGGGTCGTCCCGCACGACCGTGTCTATTTTGCGTTTCATCATAGCGCGATTATCGCCAGCTATCACTTTGATCACGGTGTGTTCGTCAACGTGGGCATGCCGCACGACCGCATGGTCCTGTACACGCACCGCGACTTTCATCCCACCCCCTGGGGCGACATGCGGCACCAGGAAGAAATGCACAACGCCTGGCAGCGCAACAACGACATTCACAACTACCACGCCGGCGGCCAGCCAAACGCCTGGGGCCACGGCGGCGGCGGCGGCAATTACGGCCACCCGGCCCCTGGTCCTGGTAACAACGGCCACGGCGGCGACAATAACGGCCACGGCAACGGCTGGCACTAAATAAGAAAAAGTTAAAAGGCACCCTTCTTCGCTCGGAAGCTACGGAGGGCAGAAAAGAGAAAGGTTCCGGGTGCCGCAATTAATCCCGAAGGGATGGCTCGGAAATAGCCCGGCATTTTAATGCCGGGACCGGTCCCACAATCGTGCAAGTCCCGAAGGGACGGCTGAGACGGCTGGCCATTTCACATTTTTCGTGTGTAGGAAGAGAAACAGAGAAACGGCCCAGAAAATTGCCGTTTTATTGGGGAATTTAAAGATTCCGAGGAAACGGCAGGGGTAGGGCGGACGTGCCCGTCCGCCAGGCGGGCGCCCCCGGAGGTCGCGTTTCAGAGCATTCGATGTTCGGCGTTCGACGTTGGATGTTCGATGTTTCGGGAAATCGTTTTCCCCCGCCACTTGCCTCACCGAAACAGTTAGCATAGCCTACCATGGCTATGCAACCGAGAGAAGAGCACCCGGCGCAGTCCTGTTCGGACGTTGCATTGTTCCTCCACTCGCTTGTCAACGAGGGCCGCGCGGCCGTCTCTTTGCAACCCTCGAACATCGATGATGCCGATGCCATCCCGTTGCTTCAGCAATTGGATGGTCTTGCCCGCGACGAACTTGCGCTGGAACTTCCCCCTTATTCTCCAGAGGTCGCGCTCTGGGCGGCGCGGCTCTTTTGCAGCCTGTCTCGTTTTGTGGTCTGTCGCGATATTTCCGAGGAACAAATCAAATCGACCTGCAAGGCGGCGTGCCCTGAACCGCGTGGACCGCAAACAGATTGGTCCGCCGATCTCACGCTGCGTCATCTGCCAAACCTGTTTCGGCTCGCGCACCACCTCAGCAACGCGGACCCTTTAGTCGGAGAAATGAAAAAGATTGCCGCCGATTGGCCGCTATCGTCTGTCGGAATTGACGGATTGGAAAATCCCCGCATCGATTCTTTTGTGGAGCACCCGGGGCTTCGACGCCTCTACGCCGATCGCATCATCGCCGCCGGCGATGTGTCCCGGCTCGCCGATTCGCGCGCGGGGGACCTGGTCAAAGCTGACCTGGGAGTTCATCACGAACTGGCCCCGGCGATTGCCGCAAAGATTTTTGAAACCACTCATGACACCCGCTGAAATCACAACTATTTTGGCTGCCGAAGTTCTTAACCCGATGAAAAATGCTTTCGTCGGGAAGGACGAAATCATTGACCTGCTCGGCATCTGCCTGGTCGGCGGTGAAAACCTGTTTATCCTCGGTCCGCCCGGGACGGCCAAAACGGCCCTCGTTCACCAACTGGCCGCCCGGCTTCAGGGCCAAACATTCGATTACCTGCTCACGCGTTTCACCGAGCCAAACGAATTGTTCGGCCCATTCGATATTCGCAAACTCCGGGACGGCGAATTGCAAACCAATACCGAAGGCATGTTGCCCGAAGCGTCGCTCGTTTTCCTCGACGAGTTGCTCAACGCCAACAGCGCCATTCTCAACTCGCTCCTGGTGGCGCTGAACGAGCGCCTGTTCCGCCGCGGCAAGGAAACGCGGCCGCTGGCTGCGCTCATGTTCGTCGGCGCCAGCAACCATCTTCCGGAAGATGACGCGCTGCAGGCATTGTTCGATCGTTTCCTCCTGCGCGTGCGCTGCGATAATGTTCCGGGCGAACGATTGCCCGATGTGCTCACCGCCGGCTGGAACCTCTCTTCGGCAAACCCGGAAAAATCATCATTGCATTTCGACGAGTTGCGTATCGCCCAGGCCGCCCTGGCCGGCGTTAAACTGGGCGCCGTGCGGCAGCCGTTTGGCGAATTGATTCATCGCATTCGCCATGCCGGGATTCCTGTCAGTGACCGTCGCGCCGTAAAACTCCAGCGCGTGATCGCGGCCAGCGCCTTGTTGTCGGGTCGCAATGAAGCGCGCCTCAGCGATTTCTGGGTCGTGCGCCATATTTGGGACACGGAAGAACAGCAGGAAGTTTTGGCGAGCCTCGTGGACCAGGCCATGTCAAAACAGCCGGCCGCCGGGGGCGATCATCCGCGCGCCCGCTGCGTTGATGGTCCGGACGCCGAATCGGTTGCGCGCGACCTCGACTCCATCGAGGCGGCCTTCAAAAATGGCTCCTTGCCCGACGTAGAAAAAGCGTATCTGCGCGACCGGCTCGGAATCCTCGAGGGCCGCTGCCAATGGGTGAAAGACGCCACAAAACGCGAATGGCTGGTAAAACGCGTGACAGCGCTGTGGCCGTCCCTGAAAACACAATGAACCGCGCTGCCGTAGCGCAGGTTTCCAAACCTGCCGTATCGCCGATTTCCAAATCGGCTGGCCGTCCCAACGCGGACAATCGTCAGTTTCCAGCGCAACGGTCCCTATGTCCAATTTCCAACTCATTAAGACTTTCCAGGAACCGAAACGCCGTAGCGCATGTATGCAAATCGACAGTCGTGCGATGTCATACGATCAGCGGGTTTGGAAACCCGCGATACAGCAGACTTAGAAGTCTGCGCTACGGTCCATAGTCCCAACGCATGCAAAAAAATCGAAGCAACGGCGAGTCCTGGGCCCTCTGCGTCGCGCTCGAAGACGCCGCGTCCCTCGCGCCGCTTCGCCGAATCGCAGGCATCGAAGTGGGTGAGGCCGGCGCAATAATCTGGCTTCGCGGAAAACAAGGGGACGAAAAGCTCGATGCGAGCCTTGCGGCGCTGCCCGCTCGCGCTCGCTATGAGTGGCTCAATTCAAATGATCTCCGTCAAATCGACCGACGAATTCCGACCGGCCGTCTACCAACGATGCAATGGCAGCCCCTGGACACATGGCTGCAGGTGCGGATGCCCGTGGCGGCATTGGCCGGTGAGCAGCCAAATCAGGTTCCGTTGCGCCTGGTCCGCTCCGCTTGCGAGCAGGAGCCGGGTTTGTTGCTGGCCGATCTTGCTGACATGGTGCGCTTCGCATCCATGGCCGCGCGTGTGCGGTTGGAACGCCTCCAGTTTGCGGCAAATGGAAACGGAAAAGTCCTCGTGCGCGGGCGTCCGTTGCCGTCGGTGCCCGGCCAGCGTTTTGTGCTGCACGGAGGTGTCGCAGTGCCCGCCGGTTTTTCCTGGGAACCACACGTCGCCCCGGCCGTCCTTGCCCGGCGATTTGCCGTTTCCGGCGACGCACTCATCATATGGAACGAAGACCAGGCGATGACGCGATTGCACAGCGAACAGTTTTTCCCGCTTTCACGCAGCGCGCTCCGAGCGACACAGCTTTTTTACAATGAATCAAAATAAAAACCATCGCGGTGTGCGTGGTGGAACACGGCGCGCTGCGCCGTGTAGCGTCGCGTGCAGCGGCGCAACGAGCGTGGCCAGCCCTACCCAATGAACCCGGACCGCCAACAAGCTATCCAGTATCTGTGCGCCCCCCGCGACGGGCTCTGGCACTGGACAGAGAACGGCGCCGTGTTGGCCTGGCACGACGGTTCCACCATTGCCTTCCGGGAGGAAATTGTCCAGATCATCGAATGGCTTGCGCCAAATGGGCTGCCATCCTTCGGGGCCATTGTCTTTCTGCTCGCGGCGTGCCGCGGCAAAGTGCCGGCTCTGGCGGATATCATGAAAATTTCCGATGCGCCGCCGCCGGCTGCGCCCCGCAAGGAATACTCATCGCCACTTACCGGGCTAAAGCAGTTGCAGGCACAAGTCGTAGCCGACCTTGAGCAACTTCAACAGGTTTCCCGGCTTCCGGCGGAACTGAACTCCGGCGTGAAGGCCAAATGCGTGCTTGCCGAAGCCGTATTCGAACTCACAAAAGTGGAGCGTTATGTGGAGGCGCAGGCTGTCCTGCGCGGCATGCGCACACCCATGAACGATGCCGGGTTGGTGGACACTGAATACACTCCCGGCCGCGGCAATTACATTCGCCAGATTCACATTGTCTCAGAGGGGCTGAAACGGCACACCGCCGAATCCCTGGCATTGCGGCTGCGCACGGGATTGGACGCGTTGCCAAAGGAAGAAGACGCGGAGTTGCCCGCGCCCGAGCGCGCGCGCCGATTGATTGAAGAATTGAGCCGCGACCGGGAATTTGGCGCCGTTTCCCGCGCGGCCCGCGAATTAATGGCCGCAGTGCGGCTTCCGCGGCGTCTGGCTGAACGCGAGCAGCTTGCCATCGGCGGCGTTGCTGACATCACCAATCGAGGCCCGCTGGACCGGCTCCTCCTGAGTGAACTGGCGCACGATGATCTCACGCTCTCCGTGCGCGTGGCGTTGAATGAAGCGCTCTACCTGCGGCGCGAACCGCCAATGCGCGAGCCGCCCGGCGCGCTCGCATTGCTGCTGGACTCCGGCGTGCGCCTCTGGGGCGTGCCCCGCGCGCTGGCGGCCGCGGTCGCCCTGGCACTGATTGCGCGCGATAAACAGCATAGTGAAATCCTCGCCTGGCGCGCGCATGGAAAACAATTGCAACCGGTAGACCTGCTTTCGCGCAACGGCCTGATGCAACACTTAAGCGCGCTCGAACCAACCGCGCACGCAGGCGATTCCATGCAGGCATTTGCCGATGCGGCGTCCGTCAATGCAGACACCCAGTCCGTGCTCATCACTCATCGCGATGCGCTGGCCGACCCGGAATTTCGCCGCGCGCTGGCGGACAATCCAACCGCGCCCGGATTTATAGCGACTGTGGATCGTGATGGGCGCTTCGAGTTGCATGCGATGCCCCTGGCTCATCGTCCGCCCATCTGCGAAGCCGACATCGACCTGGCCTCAGTCTTCGATGAAAACGTTGGCGTCACGCCCATCAGGCGCGAAGTGGAACCCGATTTGCCGTTCATTTTCGGCATATCACCATTTCCATTTCTGCTGCCGGTGACGGGCAGGATGGATTTCTGGAGCAATGGAACCGATGGGTTCACCTACGCGGTGCTCAACGATCGGAGCCTCGTCCGTTACCTCGGCCCGCAATCGGGCGCCCGCGTGATTGCAAGTAATTTGCCCGCGGGGAAAACCGTCTGGATGAATTGCGACGGCGACGAAGTTCATCTTGTGAAGGCGGGAGCGAGCCAGCGTCCCGCGCGTTTGGTGTCGGTTACCCTGCCGTTTGGGGCCGTGCGCGTCACGGACCTGGCCAGCGGCCCGGAAGTTCAGGCCGTATATCGTTACGCGGACGTCATTGTGGTCATACGTCTAAGCGACATTCGAGCGTATTCGTTGAGCGACGGCCAGATGCTTGCACATGCCCTCAATCCCCATCATTGGGTCAATGGACGTTATTTCCGCGGCCGAAGCCATTTTTATTTTGCTGTCTGGGACGGCGAACGCGTCAAATTCGAACCCGTCACGATGCCGGTCTCGTACGTTGTTTCGAATATTACAACGATCTTTGACCGGGAAGGATTTGCCGGGCCGTGGCTGCTGTCCAGAAAGGGCCATGTGGTCTCAACTGAATCCGAACTGACGCTCACGCTGCCGAACTTTGCAAACAGTCCGGCCATTTCCGACTTTGAAACGGCGAAAGTTTCCAAAGATGGGCATCGGTTGATGGTCTTCGGTCCTGCCAAATTGAAAGACGCCCGTCCAATGATGCACATCTTCGATTTGGTCCAAAAATCCTGGCTGGACATTCGCTATGCGGAAATTCCAATCAATCGAAATCCACCGTTGCCGACGTGGAATCTCTATCGCGCGATCGAGTCGATTGCGCTGTTCCAAAACGCCGTTGCGATTTGCGGCCGCAAGGTTCGCTGGCGCAAGCTGGCATTGGACGACGATGGACGGCTGTGCATTCACGACCTGGCGCCAACCAAAGGAGTTACTCCCCAGCCCATCTTCGGCCCGCCTCGAATGACGAGAGACGGTTGCACGCTTCGAGTCGCAGAGATCGCGGGCGGCAGTAAAATGTTCCTGGATAGCCGCGGTCTCCTGCATTTCAAAAGCGCGAATCTGGAGCTGCCCGAAATCTCAATCGTATTGGCCGAGGGCGAGGTCGCCGGCTGGACCACAGACGGGGTCGTCTGCGGTCCTCAGTTTTTTTTCGAGAAGCCGATCGTCTCTGATCCCAAAGGCGTGTTCGAGCGCATCATGAACTTTTTCGCAAAACTATGATTCCCACCCTATCAATCGTCCTCGCCTGCCCCGGCGTAGCTTCCGAGCGAAGCCGGGTCCTCGAAAGCGTGGCAGGGCGATGCTGCCGCGTCGCCGTAGCGCAGGTTTCCAAACCTGCCGTATCGCGGGTTTCCAAACCCGCTGATCGTACGACGTCGCACGACTGCCGATTTCATGACCACGCCACGGCGGCCCGAGAGCTCACGATCGTCCACGTTCGGACGGCCAGCCGATTTGGAAATCGGCGATACGGCAGGTTTGGAAACCTGCGCTACGTGCTACCATGATTCTCCCGCTCCAGCTTAAACACGATCCGGCCCTGGACGCCGCCCCTGCCGCGTGGTTTCTGCCCGGGGACTCGCCGGCGCGATGGCTCGACGAACTCGTGCGCTGCGGCCTGGCCGGATTGGAGACACGATTATTTATCGTGCGGCGATCCATCGAAGACCGCACGCCGGCCGGACTGCTGGTCGTGCCATCCCACGCCGATTCGGTTACCGAGCCGCCGGCGGGAATGCCCTGCCGATTGATCGGCGGCTCGTTTTTTGTGCCGGCGGACGGCGCGTTGCATCCGCCCGTGGGCGAATCGGAGCTGCGCCGGTTGGCCGTCGCGCCGCTTTCGTTTTACCATCCGGTCTTCGGCCTGAGCGGTTTCGAAACCGAATCGGCGCTCCATGTCAATGATTTGCTCGAAACACCCATTGAAACCTCTACAAATTGGAACTTCGCGCGGCCAGGCGCTCCGGCGTTGCCAGAATTGACCGCTGTCATGCTGATTCGACCGCCAACGCTTGAAGATATTTTCGGCGGAGCCGAGGACGACATTGGCAGCGAACCGCTCGCGGACCTGCCCCCTGCGCCGGACGAACCGGCGGACACAAAATTGGGGAAGGGCGGACGCAAACTGCGGCGGGCTTTTGCGAAAGGAATGTCGGAAATCCTGCGGCGTCTTCCTCACACCGCCAGTCACCGCACGTGGGTCAATGACCTGGAAGACTGGGCAAACCGGCAGTTGCGCGCCGTGGGCGGCGAACTCGAAAAGCTCAGGAACAAGGAACTTCACCGGCTGCTGCATCTGCTCGACAGCGATCCCGAAGCCGGATTGCGCCAGGCAATTCCACTGAGCAGTTTCGCGCATCGCGGGACCGCTCCGCCCAGTGCCCGGCTCGGCCAGCGTTCGCTCGAATTTGATCCAGGACGCATGGGTGGACGACCGGCGGATTTTTGGAATGTTCCCCTGAACTTGCGCGAGACCTTGCGCCGACGCTATCGCGAGATGGCCGACCGCGAGATGCAACTGGGACGGCACCGGCGCGCGGCGTACATTTACGCCAGTTTGCTCGGCGACCTGGTTTCGGCGGCCAATGCGTTCAAGCAGGGCCGATTGTTCCGCGAAGCCGCGTTGCTCTACGAAGAACACCTGAGGAACCCGCTCGAAGCCGCGCGTTGCCTGGCCGAGGGCGGTTTTCTGGCGGAAGCCATCGAACGGTATGTAAAGCTGGGTCGCTGGCTGGGTGTGGCTGACTTGCACGAACGCGCCGGCAACCAGGCCGCCGCGGAAGAGGCAATTCGCCGCGTCGTCAACGAGCGCCTGGCCCAAAACGATATTCTCGGCGCCGCCAAACTGGTTGAGGAACGCCTGCGCCAGCCGGATGAAGCATTGCAAATGTTGCTCGACGCATGGCCGGCGTCGCATCAAGCCGTCAATTGCCTTGGCGCCGCATTCCAACTCCTGGCGCGGCTGGCCAGGCACGAAATCACCCTCGAGCGACTCGCGCAGCTCAAACGCGAAACCGTGCCGGCAGCACTGACCTTGCCTTTGCTGTCCATCCTTGGGGCGGCTTCCCGCGATTATCCCCATGAACGCGTGCGCCATGCCGCGGCCGATCTTTCTCGCGTGCTCATCTCACAACGGCTTCAGTGGCCGGGTTTTCCCAACGAAGACTCCGCGCGTTTGTTGGACCATCTCGTCCGGCTCGCTCCTCAGGACCGCTTGCTTTCGCGCGACGCCAATCGTTATCTCATCGAACGCCGCGCCGCGGAAAATCGCAGGGCGCCGGCGCTTCCACCGCCTCTTCCCGGCAATAAACCCGTCGAAGTCCGTCGCATTGATTTGCCCCGCCAAATTCAATGGTTGCACTTGCGCCAGGAATTACATTGGTTTTTCGCGCTGGGCGTCACCCAAAAAAGGCTCACTCTATTGCGCGGGGTGTGGGAAGGCGAATACCAGAGCCTTTCCTGGGATTGCCCGGCGGAGAGCGTTCGGAATGGATTTGTTTTCGAACCAACCGCCGAACGTGGAAAAGCCGTCGCGCTGGCGGCATCAAACGGACCGCCCTTGAAGGAAAAGCGATTTCCAGCCTCAGACCTTTTTTTCAACCGTGAATGTATCGCAGGAAACCTTGGCTGGCTCCCGGCTCCTCTGGTGTATCCATTTGCGATTGGCGAGGACATGATTTGGTCCGTGCATGTGGCCGGTGGCCAGGCAATTCTTTCATGCTACGATAAAGTGCACGAGCAACTCCTGCGAACGCTCGATGTCTCCGACGACCTTTTACGCGACGCCACACGAACCGAAGAAACGCGCCTGTGCCTGGCGGTAATGGAAAACACGGTCGCAATCGCGCTGGGCAACCGGTTGGTGTGGACGAATGGCGAAGGCGGCGTGACACGCGTGGAACTGCCTGGCCAGGCTGTTCGCCTGTGCGCCACAATACCCAACACGCGGCGGGGCGTCGCCGTAATGCTGCATTACGGCGCGGTGATGCATTGGGCGGGCACGGACGCCTGCATCGAATTGGACCGCGACATCATCACGCCATTGGGCGCCTTTATTCCGGGCGGACCGTTGGTATTGGCGTCCGGCCCCAAACTTCTGGTCCTCGACGTCGACGCGCGAGGCGTTCAGCGCAGCACGAAAATGGAATTGTCCGGCCAAAAAATAGTCGGAGTGTGCGCCACATCAAACACCGGCGAATTCGCCATAATGAACGACGCCGGTGTCATGATCGTGTACAAAATCAATCGGTAGCATCTGCAATCGTCCTGGAAAAAGGGGAATCATTCTCATCGTCATCCTCATCCTCATCCTCGGAACGGGATCTGGACCGCGAAATACACGAAATACGCGAAAGCCAACTCAATAGGCCAACGGCCTAAACCATACCAGCCGTGGGCGGCGCCCACGGTTCGGGCCTTCTCTAGCCTTATTTCAATTATTTGGGCAAGTGTAAGCATCGTTTCCGCAGATACGCTTCAAAATTCGGAGCGAGAAGCTGTATCCCACCGAAGTCATGATCGGATATCCAGACCTTTCCCTCCGCATCAAGTCCTACTGGATTACCGGCATGGTCCGTCGAAATGACGGCCCATTTTTCGACCCCTGGCCAGTTTTGCTGCCGGTAGCAATTTGTCACTTCCAGGAATGTCGATTCGTCGTTTCCCATAGGTTCCGCTTTACGCAATCCAAAAATCGGATATGGTCCGACGATCGCTCCGCCGTACCGGCAAATGAATTCCTTGTAGTCCTCCGCCAGCTTAACGCCAACTTTACGCTCCGCATCTGCCACTTCCACGGGGCTCACAGTTTCGGCCCTAAGGAAAGGCGACTCTGAGAACCGATCGTCTAAAACTTGCCATGTCTGTTCACGCATAAATGTTAATAATCGTTGTCGCTAACCTATCAGATCTTCGCAACGTTGACAGCCGGAAAGGACTAGAGGGGGCGAGCCCGATGAGACGGGCGGTGGGCTATGGTTCATGTCCTTGCCTGGCCCTCAATTCACGCCTAGCGCGCCATCGCCAATATTCTTCTCGCCAGTTGTTGTGGAAATCTCGCTGCTTCTCCGTCAATCCGGCTTTGGGCGTATTTCCGAATGGATGTTGAATGACATTAGAAATCCTGTTGTTCGGCCTGGGCATTTCAACGAGAGGCCCATTCGGATTTTGGGCCAAGTGGTGGAGAGAAATCCGTTCGCCGTTTTTGGTATATCCGGCAAAACCGTCGCGAGCCATCGCGCGCAGGGTTCCTACCTTGAGATGCGAAAGATTCCGAACTGCTCTTATCTCCAACCCTTTGAACCAAAGCACATTCCGCAACGGTCTTGCCTTTGCTGGATCTGCTACAGGATTGCCCTGCTGGGTGCGCTCCCGCAAAAACTGAATTACTGCCTCTTTTAATAGTGGATGCGCTCTCGGAGGAATATTAACGCCAAGCCTTTGTCCGATGAAACCGCGGATTGCGTTATGGAAGTTTTCCACAATTCGGTCACGGCCATCTGAATTTATCACCCGCGCAGCTGCTGCGTCGTCTTGAACGGCCCGAAAATTAGTTGGCAAACCTTGAGCTTTACGACGTTTATTCGCCTCTTTTAATTCAGTCGGCGTCAGGTTGGAATGTACGTAATTCCAAGCTCTCTGAACGTCTGGCCGGGGCCAAATGGCGCGCAAACCTGCACCAAAGATTGCCAGCGGCGTCTCTTCCTTTGTGGGAATCTTCGCCGCGTTCACCGCAATATTTCCGTTTCTCAGAGGCATTGTCTTCCATGGAAGTACACGGTTTCGGGTGACAACCATTCGAGCAGGCAATTGTTTCGTGCCAAAAAGTTGATTGATTGCGTCTGCTGTCCGCTCCCTCGAAATTCCCTCTAGGGGCTCTTCAGCTACGTTATAACGTGCGGCGAAATCGCCGTTTTCTTCTGTGGATTCGTCCATCGCCGAGTCAGAAGTCTCAAATGGCACTGGGCCCTTCGGAGTCGGGACAGCATCTTTATCAGACTTCAGTGCACGTATGATTGCCCGCGCGGTCTCCTCGTCGCTTAATTCTCCGATCCCCTGTCAGCCAGCCACCCCTTGACGCGCTCAACGATTCGTTGCCAGATTGGCAATTGTTCACTCGCAGCCTTCGCAATAAATTCGTCGGTCAATCGCGCCCTGTAATCGGGCACCGATTCGCCCGGTTGAATCCGGTATTTGAGAGATAACGGCGCAAGTTGGTCGAGGCCCAAATTGCTTCCAATTCCATTGCGAATTGCCTGCCTGCCCGCCTCGCTGGAGAGCAACACGTGGTTATGCTCTTCCCGCAAAACTTTCTGGAGCGTGCCGGCGCTATCAATGAAAGCCCTGTTAACGATGATTTTACCGTCCTTGACCGTCCCGCGGACGCCATAGCCGTTGTGCGTCCAGGTTGGGTCGTTAACAATTTGGACCGGTGGAACGTTATTCTGTCGCCGCAGGTAATTTTGGACCCCTGCTTGCACCGTCTGATCATCAAGGCCGCCTATTCCGTCTTTGCCGTATACGTAATGTGGAGTTGCTGTCGCTGGCCCGGGGACGCTTTCGGCATTGCCGAATAGGGATCGAGAAAATTCAAAGTCGCCGATTCCAGGTGGAACAGTTCCCTGCGCTGGCTGTGAAGTCCCGCCAGCAACTGTTCCGTCGGTCGGCTCGTCGACCACCGGTTGCGCTTGTGGAAAGAGTTTGCCGCGCACCATGTCGTGCAGGCCCTTAACCATGGCTGCCAAATCATCTAACTTTTCAGAATCCGACTTTGGAGGTTGTTGCGGTTGCTGTTTGTCAGGTCCACCCTGCGCTGGCGAATCTTCTTCCAAATTCGGCGCGAAAGCAGGGGGAATCATCGGCCCGTTTTGCAATTGGTCAGACAATTGCCGGATGATGTACATCCGCCTATCGACGTAGGGCTCAATCAAATCTCGCGCGCCATGCAATCCGCTAAATGGCGCGAACCCAAAATCCTGCACAAGGTCCGAAACCGCAGAACTGATAGCGTCGCTGTCCCTGTCCTCTGGATTCTTGCCAAGCTCAGTTCCCAGCGTGCGCGCCGCCGGCCCCGCGTCCGAAATCATCTGCCCTGAAAATCCAAGCGCCATCAGTCTGCCGGCCCACGCTGGCAGTCCAAGAAACCCAGTCGCAAGCCACGGGGCGCTGTTGGCGATGCCGGTCGAAATCTTCGCCGCCGTTACAGCCGGAATTTCATCCTTATCCGCAGCCTCCTGCTTAATGATTTGGTCAATCGGTAATGCATTTCCTTCAAGCGCCGCCGGAATGTTTCCACTGAACATATCCGCGTCTTGCGTGCGGTTGCCGCTGTCGAACGCTGACATCATCTCGGCCGCCGTATCCGCAACCACAGCTCGCGGAAGTGTCCCAATCAGTCCAGGGTGCGTTTGCGCGTCAACCGCATCTTCGTCTTTTTGCTCCTGTGCTATCTCCTGAGGGGTCCACTGATGAGGTGGAAATTTTGCGTTCAACAAGTCACCGGGGATGTTCAGCGTACCGCCGCCAGTAGATTCAGCGAACACGGGAGGATGCAGGATGTTTGCAAGCAAGTCCGGCCCGTCAAATCGGTCAAATGCATTTCCGTCAAACTTGTCAAAAGGGTTTGCCGGCGGCTGCGGTGTGGCCGCTGGCGGCGTGTCGAGGAACTCATCTGCGGTCATAGCAATTGCATTTCAATTGAATCTGTTTTGTGACAGTCCTGCTAAAGGCGGTCGCTCTTTCGGAGATTGCGGGCACCCTCCTGTTATGGATTGTTGCACGCGGCATTTGTCAGCCGCATGCATTTGCGCCATAAATGGCAGATCAGAAACCACTCACAAGAACTAGATTTGGAACCCCACCGAAACTCAACATTGACGCGGGCTTTTAGAGACAGAAATTTTTTGATTTCTTTTTTGGCACCGCGAAATTCACGAAACTTTTGGGTTTTTAAGCCACAAATGTCATACGGGTCGGTTCCTAGTATTATTGTAGTATTATCGAAGATGTTTTGTGCCAGACACACTGCCTTCGTTCCAGTTCCCCACCACCAAAACACTCAAATTCCCCAACAAAACCACACCTTTTGCCCTCTCTTCTCGCTTCGTTTCCAATTTCCACCCCAAAAATGTGCACAGGGTAGGCTGTCCGCCAGTGGCGCAGCCACCGCCGCACCCAATCTCCCATCTCCTATTCTCCATTTTCGCCCCGTTCTCACGCTCTCCCCACCGCCCCAGCCGTTTCGCGGCGGGCCCAGGAGTCGGCTTCGAGGATTTGCGGGAGCGTGGGTTGCGCGATGACCTGGTGGGCGTCCATGGTGCGTTGGACGGTTTCGGTGATTTGGGAAAAGCTGATTTTGCGGTTTACGAAGGCTTCCACGGCCACTTCGTTGGCGGCGTTCAGGACGGCAGGCAACGTCCCGCTGACTTCGCCGGCACGGCGGGCCAGGGCGATGGCGGGAAAACGGTCCACGTCCGGTTCTTCAAAGGTCAGTTGGCCGAGTTTGGCGAAGTTTGTTTGCACGCGGTTGCTTGCGACGCGGTCGGGATAGGTCAGGGCGTATTGAATGGGCAGGCACATATCCGGCGTGGAGAGTTGGGCCACGACGGAGCCGTCCACGAACTCGACCATGGAATGGACGACGCTTTGCGGATGGACCACGACGGTTACGCGCGCCATTTCGATGTCGAAGAGCCACCGGGCTTCAATCATTTCGAGCGCCTTGTTGAAGAGGGTGGCGGAATCGATGGTGATTTTTTTTCCCATGACCCAGGATGGATGCTTCAGCGCGCATTCGACGGTGATTTCGGAGAATTTTTCTTTGGGCCACAGTTTTTTGTCGCGGAATGGTCCGCCGCTGGCGGTGAGCCAGAGTTTGCGGACGGAATGGGCGGGTTTGCCGTCCAGGCACTGGAAAATGGCGGAATGTTCGCTGTCCACGGCCAGGACGCGCACGCCGTGTTTGCGGGCTTCGCTCATGACGATGTCGCCGGCCATGACGAGTATTTCCTTGGAGGCGATGGCGATGTCTTTGCCCGCGCGGATGGCCGCCAGCGCGGGTTTAAGGCCGGCGGTGCCGACAATGGCGATAAGAACAATGTCGGCTTCGGGAAGTGTGGCAAGTTCGATGAGGCCGTCCTCGCCGCAGAGAACGCGGGTGTTGTTGCCGAGGGATTGCTGGAGTTCGCAGGCTTTGGCGGGGTCGAAAATGGAAACGGCGGCGGGCTTGTGCCTGCGGGTTTGTTCGAGCAGAAGCGCGGTGTTGTTTCCGGCGCCGAGCGCAAGCAGGCGGATGCCGTCCGGAAGGTCTTCGGCGACCTTGACCGTGCTGGTGCCGATGGAACCGGTGCTGCCTAAGAGAACGACTTTCTTCATCTTATCAATTTACGATTTACGATTTACGATTTACGAGTCAAGGGCCGGTGGAACCCAATAAGACAACATTTTTCATTTATTCGGAAGTTTTTTTAGCCACAGATGAACACAGATGAAACACAGATATTTTCAAAAGACCCTCCGAATGTACTCGACCCGTTCCCGCCCGAAGTTGATCAAAAAACCGACCTTGATACCGGTACCCTTAAGTTCATCTGTGTTCATCTGTGGCTAAATAAAATGGGTTAATACGGCAATGTATTCTCGTAAATCGTAAGTCGTAAATCGTAAATTGGTTAATGGGGCAAATTGGGATTCGTCAAAATATGGCGCAGGTAAAGGTACATGATAGGGGCGTTAAACAAAAGGCTGTCGAGGAGGTCCAGGAGGCCGCCGATGCCGGGGAAGAATTTGCCGGAATCTTTGACGCCGGCTTCGCGCTTGAAGAGGGATTCTATGAGATCGCCAATGACGGCGGCGGGACTGAGGATGACGCCCAGGATTATGGCGTGCATCGTGTTCATGCCGGCCATTTTGTCGCCGAAGAAATGGACAAAGACAACGCTGCCGGCGGTGGAAAGGCCGATGGCGCCGGCAAAGCCTTCCCAGGTTTTGCCGGGGCTGATGCGGGGGATCATTTTGTGCCTGCCGATGAGGGAGCCAACGGCATAGGCGCCGGTGTCGCTGAATTTGGTGACGAGCACGAAATAGATGAGAAAGAATTTGCCCTGAACATGTGGGAAAAAATTGATTTCCTGGATGAAGTTCATGAGCCAGGGAACGTACATGAGTCCGAACAGGGTGGTGGAGATGGCGGCCATGCCGGCGGAATTTTTCTTCGAGAAAAGCTGGCGCACGCAGAGCCCGAGCACGAACAGGATCAGGAAGCCGGTTTGAAAGTCGTTTACCCGCGCGGGCGAACCGCTGATTCCCAGGCGGCCGGTGAGGTTGAAGAATGTGCCCGCGACGAGCAGGATGCCGCCGGCCAGGCCGCACCATTTGAAACAGGGGAGGCCGCGTTTTTCGGCCAGTCCATAAAATTCCATGAGGCCGGCGGCTGACAGGAGAACGATGATACAGACAAAAACAGTGTCGGAAATGAGTGTGCTGCTGAAAAACAGGGCGGCAATGATGACCGTCCAGAGAATCACCGTGGTGATTAGCCGGCGGAAAAAGATTTTCGCCTTGGAAGGCGCCTGGCTTGCGACAGCCCCGTTGGACATCCGTGAGAGGGTAGCAGAAACGGTTGCTGTGGGGCAACTCTGTTGAATGCGGAATGTGGATTGCGGAATGCGGAATGCGAAGGTTTCCTTCTCGCTTCGCAGACTTCGCGTTCTTCGCGCGACTTGGAATCCGTGCCTGGTGTCCACGCTTTAGCGTGCTCCGTGCCTTCTTCGATGGACCGCGTATCCCGAACACGCTAAAGCGTGGACACCGAACAAATAGCGCGTGATGAATGGGTTGTAGCGATGTCTCCTTTGGGGCGTTGATTTAGCCATTGCCTTTTTGTTTTGGAAATTGAAGTAAAAAATGGAAGTTTATTGACCGAGTCCTATGCCATCTATTACCTGCGCGTACTGTGGGAAACCCTTTGCCGCCGTCAACCTGTCTGAAAAAAATCTCGTTTGCCCGCATTGCGGCTCTAAAAACGTCGTTCCGTTGCGCCAAACGGCGGAAGTTCAGGCGGCTGTCGCGCAGGAACTGGCTGCGCGGCGGCAACCGGGCGATACACCAACGGCCCAGATCGCCGCTAAACTGATTGCCAACATCGAAAAGGTCATCGTCGGCAAATACAACGAGATTCTGCTGACAGTGATGGCGTATTTTGCCGACGGCCATGTGCTTTTGGAAGACGTGCCCGGTGTGGCGAAAACCATGCTCGCGCGCGCCTTGTCGCGCAGTGTCGGCTGTGATTTCAAACGCCTGCAATGCACACCGGACCTGCTGCCGAACGACATCACCGGCAGTTCCATATTCAATCCCAAGACGACCGAATTCGAGTTCCGGCCCGGCCCGGTCTTTACCCAGATCCTGCTCGCGGACGAAATCAATCGCGCCACGCCCCGCGCGCAGGCGGCGCTGCTCGAAGCCATGGCCGAACGCAAAGTCACCGCCGACGGCGTGAATTATGAATTGACGCCGCCGTTTTTTCTCATCGCCACACAAAATCCGATTGACCATGAGGGCACGTTCCCGCTGCCCGAAGCGCAGCTCGACCGGTTTCTGGCGCGCTTGAGCCTGGGCTATCCACAATTTGAAAATGAAGTCGCCATGCTGCACCGGCTCAAGGCGGGGCATCCCATCGAAGCTTTGGAGAGCGTGGCCACCGTCGAGGAAATTTTGACCTGCCAATCGGCCGTCCGCCAGATTCACGCGGATGAAAAGGTCATCCGTTACATCGTGCAACTGATTCAGGCCACGCGCGAGCATTACGACATCCGGCTGGGTGGCAGTCCGCGCGCGTCCATGTCGCTGCTGCGTTGCGCGCAATCGGTCGCGGCCATTCAGGGTTTCGATTTCGTGACGCCGGACGATGTCAAATACGTCGCACCGTTCGTATTGGGGCATCGCCTGATTTTGCGGCCGGAAAGCCGGCTGCGAAAAATCACTGTTCAATCAGTGCTGGAGGAAATATTAAAAACGGCGCCCGTTCCGCAGATGGAGTCAACCGGCGGGGGCCAATGAAGTAAAGGCGGAGAATCTCATGTACCGCCGGAACGTCGAACATCGAACATCGAACGCCCAACATCGAATGGATGGCTCGCGGTCTTTCCTTCAGCGTTCGATGTTGGATGTTCGATGTTCGGTGTTTTCCGCCAGCTTATGAAATGGATTCTTGGCACTCTTGCGCTTTTGGTTTTGGGCCTGATTTTCCGGCTCAATCTGCTGGTTTATGCGATGTATGCATTGCTGGGCATTTTGTTGTTGAGCCGCTTTTTCACGCGGCATTGGACGGAACGAATTTCTGTGCGCCGCCGTTGCTCGGGCGAAGTTTTTGAGATTGGCGAAAGCTGCGACGTCACCGTCGAAATTAAAAATGACGGTTCGCTTTCTGTTCCGTGGCTCTTGATTGAGGACGCCCTGTCGCGTGATGCGTTGTCGGGAACAACGCCCAGGATCAAGGTCGAGGGCGGCCGGCTGAATCTCGTCCGCCTGGCGCCGCGCGAAACGGCCGATTTGGAGTATCAAGCCACCTTTCTGACGCGCGGCTATTTTCAGTTGGGCCCGCTGCTTTTGGAAACCGGCGACGTCTTCGGATTGCATCGCCGGTTTCGGGTGGCCGGCGAACCGCTTTTTGCCCTGGTGCTGCCAAAAGTTTTGCCGTTGCAGGGTTACAATTTGGCTTCGCGCCGGCCCATCGGTGAAATCCGTGTGACCCACCGGCTGTTTGAAGATCCGACACGGCTGACGGGAGTGCGTCCGTATCAGCATGGTGATCCGCTCAACCGGATCCATTGGAGGGCCACGGCGCGCACCGGCGAATTGCACAGCCGCACTTACGAGCCCTCGCGTGTGGCGGGCGCGACCTTTCTGCTCGACTTTCACGCGGACAGCCTTGCCGGCGCCAATGGAATCATTTCCGCGGAGTTGGCGATAGTCGCGGTCGCATCGCTCGCGAACGCCGTTTATTTGATGGGGCAACAGACCGGATTCATCAGCAATGGACGTGACGCCGCCGACCGGATCCGGGAAGAAGGCTGGCGCGCTGAATTTTTGACGCGCGCCGCCGCGCGCCAACGGGCGAGCGAACCCTCGGCCAACGACCGTTTGCGCCCCGTGCAGGTGGAGAACGGCAAAGGGCTGGAAAAATTGAACCAGATTCTTGAAACACTGGCACGATTGGAAATGACAGATGGTTTGAATTTTGCCGAAATGATCGCCGCCAGCATTTCGCGAATCTCGCGCGATGCCACAGTCATCGCGGTTCTGCATCGTGTTACACCGGAAACGGCGGTGGCATTGGGTGACATGGTCCGGCGCGGTTTCCTGGTGACGGCGGTGGTGGTCGCTTTTGCCGCCGGGCCGATTCCCGACTGGGCGCGTCCGCCGGAATGGGCGAATTTGCTGCTGGCGCAGGGAGTGGATTTTCGCCTGGTCAATTCCGAGGAAATGATCATCAACCTGTGCGCGGAAGCCATCGTGAGATGATATGCAGGACGATCGACCCACCAGGACCCTGGCCGACTTTTTGGTCGTCTGCGTCAGTCCGATCCTGATCATGTTGCTGGTTGGCAGCCTCTGCTTCTTTCTCATCGAAGTCTTCGGCCGCGGCGAAGCTGTGGGCAGCTTGCGCTGGATGATGTTCTGGTTCGTGCTGGCCATTGTGCTGGTGTCGCGCATCGGCATCGAACAAGGGGCCGGTCACGCGATGGTTTATGGAGGGGGGCTGGCGGCGGCTGTGTGGCTCTATTTGTTGCGGCTCTTTCCCGAATTATTTGTTTGGGACATGGTTTTGCTGGCCATCGTCTGGTGGTGCGCGAACAAATTGGTTTGGGACTGCACGCTCGTCGATGAAAATGAAGACGCTTCCGGCAGCGGTTTGTTGCAACCTGCCGCGGACAAAAACTTCTTTTTGGCGCCGGAGAAAGGTCGCGTGAAAAATTCGGCCAAGAATAAAAAATCCGCACCGCATCCGCCGGGATTGTGGGTGGTCTACTTTTCATTGGCGGCGCTGCCGCTCTTTGGCATCGGCCAAATGTTATTGCCTCGCGGCGATATCGCGGCGCGTCACGCCGGCTTTGATTTCTTGTTTATCTACATGGCGGCGGCGTTCGGACTTTTGCTCGTTACCAGCTTTCTTGGCCTGCGCCGCTATTTGCGGCAGCGTTATGTGCAAATGCCCGCGGCCATCGCGTTTGGGTGGGTCCGGTTTGGCGTGTGTGTGGGCGCTTTCGTACTGATGGCGGCGCTATTATTGCCGCGTCCGGGCGCGGGCGATGCCTGGATGACGATGCGCCACCAGATTGATTACCGGTTGCATCAGGCCAGCAATTTCGCCATGCGCTTCAGTCCGCACGGCACCGGCAAAGGCCGTTCAGGGAACGAGCCATCCCATTCAAACCAACAAAATAATCCGGCGAATTCGCCATCGGGAAATCAAACGAGTTCCAGTCAATCGCAATCGGGACATCAAAGTGAATCCGGCAAAACGCCGCGCTCGGGCAATCAACATTCCGGCCAAAGCCAAAATCCGCCGCCGCAACAACAGCCGCAGTTTTCCACGCCGCCCGCAAATCCATTTTACAACTGGTTCAAAATTTTGTTCTTTGTCGCCCTCGGGTTACTGGCCGCGTGGTGGGTTTTTCGCCAGCGCAGTTTGATTCTTCAAGCCATCCAATCGATCATCGCATCGATTGCGGACTTTTTCAGAAATCTATTTGCCTTTCGTTTTTCACTGAAACCGGCGGGTGCGGTCACTAAGAAGAACCAAATTCGCCGGCCCTTTTCCGCATTCCATAATCCGTTTCTCACCGGCAAGGAACAGTCGTGGACACAGACGCAATTGATATTATACAGCTACGACGCATTGCGCGCCTGGGCGCAGGAACATGGCATCGAGCCGCGCCCGGAACAGACCGCGCGGGAATTTTGCGTGGAGGTGGCAGGGGTTTTTCCTGAAATCCATTCGGAATTAAACCGGCTATCAGTTCTGTATAGCCGGACGGCGTACGGAATGGAGCAAGTGGAGAATCAGAATTTGGAACCGCTGAAAGAGCTCTGGCGGTATTTTTATACAGGCGCAGCGAGCAGGGATTTGATCCCGCAATCTTGAATCACCTCGGAGCGGTACTCGATATTGACGAGGCCAAAAAAGGCCAGTCAACAGTCCACGTTAGGCGTGTGTGTTTACGGATTGCACCCATTCCCGGATGGCCTTCACGACCCTTGCCCTGTCCATTCTCAAATTAAAAATTTGCGCCACGGTACTTAATTCAATGAGTGATTCATTGATTAGTTCGTCCTGGCGTTCCTCGGGAGAATAAACAATTGCCACGGCACGGTCTTTTTTTAGTGATCCGTGCTGAATCACCCGTTCAAACTTCCATGCGATTGATTCGGCTGTGGTCTGAATTGCTTTCGGCTGGGCTGTTAAGGGCAGGACTTGCGCCAACCAGTCAGGTTTGCCGTTTCCGATATAGATATGAAACTCCGGATAAACCGTCTTCGAATTGTCTAACGTGACAGGAACACGCTTGTCAGTCTGAACTCGCTCGTCGGCAGCTATTTCAGCCTCTCGCAAGAGTTCGTCCCGGACCACTTTCGCCGCCTTTCCTTCGTCTTCATCCTCAAGAGTTTCGTCTACCAGGCGGTGAAATAAATAATCAGCGATGGAATCAATTTCGGTTGGCGCGACATCTTCAAGTAAATCGCCACCTCTCTCTAGAATGTAATTTCCACGGCTCGTGGATTCCAATGCGTCGAGAAATCGCTCGCTTACCCGCGTCACTGTTTCTGGCTTTCCAATGAAATTTATTTTGTCTCTTGAAAGCAGTTTTACCCACGACGAAATCCACTGCTTATACGTATCCAAGGACAAGGTTTGAATTTTGCCGCGCAAGATTCTTCCGTCAACATTCCCGTCTCGATTTGCTCCAAGAAAGCGAAATGCTGTCGCCCCCCCGCACCACGCGATAACGCCGATATTCACTGGCTCGTTCCTGAACAGGTCAGAAACGTATTTCGCGATCAAATATGAAGCCCGTGCCATATGAATGTCTTACGGTCAAAGCAGCCGCCATGCCTGAATTGACTTAAATTCTTGCCGGTTTTCTTTTATCAAATTACGCATTTTCGATTTACGATACAGCAAAAAACGACACACCGCATCGCTTTCGGCCTCGCTCAATATACCAGCTTCCCCCATCGATGCACAGGTTTACTGGATGAAGAAATCCGGCAATTTATCCAGCTTTTCGTGCCATTTTTCGAAATGGTCGGAGGTATTCAAGGCATCCAAAAGGCAGTGTCGATTTTGACCGGCTGCTGCACCCAAGTATGGTGTAACCACTTTCGGCTCATTTTTTCCGCCTTCTATCGAAAATTTGTCTTTCAGGTCATTTAATCGGTCAATTCCCTTGCCATCTTCGCTTCCAAATAGCGCGTGGCTGTGGTCGAAAACATTTAACTGCGCGGGCCGTCCGGTGCTTTTGTCCATATTCATGTTGCCCTCATGTCTATCAGCATTGGCGACCCACGTGTCGAAAAGAATTATGCCAGTCGAAATATCAGGAAACTCTTTCACACATTCTGCCGGGTCAATCGGCGGCAACGTTTGGCCGGTCAGACAATAATCAATCGAACCGAACCAAAGACCGCTGCCTCCCTTTTGCTGCAAAAGAGCAAATGGCGGGATTGGCAACCCGAGGAAGCTTCCAAGGCGAGCGCAGATATATTCGTTTGCAACGATGTAGTGACCTTTGCTCGTATTTTTTCCTACCGCCATTAATTCGAGCCAAAAGGACTCAGAGGCGCCCTGTCCAACGGGCTTCGTAATTTTCGCTAATGAATAAACCCTGAGCATTTCTGTGCTGGGCTGTCTTTACCGAAAACAGACTCAAACAGCAATTAAAAATATCGCTCACGACGCGGGCTTTGCCGTTACGTTCCTATTCCGTTTTTCTCGATAGATTACCATTCTGAAGTTCACGACCAGCATAAATGAAGGCTGGCGGAGAGAGGGGGATTCGAACCCCCGATACGGCTTTTGACCGTATAACGGTTTAGCAAACCATCGCCTTCAGCCACTCGGCCATCTCTCCACCGCGTTTTGTTTATTTCGCAAAAAATCGGGCATCTGGCAAGTTCATTCGGGGAAATTTCCAAACCGACAGCGAGAATTGTATTGAGAGCATACTAAAAAAAGAGCCGTCTAATGAACAAAATGGTCAAGTTTAACGTCCAAGTTCCATTCCTGTGAAAGTCAAACCTCTCCTATGCCTCAATCATTGAAGAAGGACATCAAGGCGAGACTCCGGAGCCTGGATATTCTGGTTACTGGTTTTATGAGCGGGATTTTGCAACGAATTTGCCGATGAGAACCAATGAAATTCAAGTCTATAACGAAGGAGATCACGAGTTGATTGTCCTGCAAATTCCCGGTTTAAATGAATCCATTACTCTGACAACTCAGGCACGACAATACACTGTGCAATTGGAGATTGCGGATTATCCCGGCACTACGTTTCGGCCAATGTGGGAAGCAGCCGAATTGCATCGGCAGGCGTGGCTGTTGCAAGCAGATGGAACCGTCATTTCGCAGGCACGACCTCCGCAAAAGGCAGGAGTCGGAAACGGCGGGTGGGAGAGTGAGCGTCTCATTTTTCAATTCCCGCGCAAGGAAGCAGACTATGCCGTCGGTGTAGCCGTGCGCATTGGAGGAAACTTATACTGCCATGCGTTGAAGTGATCAGCTTATGAAACTGAAATTCCTCATTTGCCTCACACTTGTTTTGAGTGGCGGGTTGCTGGGCTGTTCAACTGCTCAAAACCACCCCGCCGGTTTGCCCGGCCGTTATCACAACGGACAATATGGATTAACCTTTTATTTGCCGGCCGCATGGCGAGGGTATTCGGCTTTGACGGATGAGTGGCATGGCGAAGCCTATTTGCCGGCCCAGGACAAAGATGTGGTGCTGGCACAGGGACCAATTATCGTCCTCAGAAATCCGCTATGGAAAACAAACGATTTATACCAGGACATTCCCATTTACGTATTTACCCGTCGGCAATGGGACGACATGCACCACGGCAAATATGATGCCGCCGGCGCGGGCGGCATTATTTACGAACTTTGGCACACTGATAAATATGTTTTTGGAATCCACAGCCGCGGTTTTTGGGCCGAAGAATTAAAGGACTGGCGCGAAACGGAGAATATCGTTAACCAAAATTGCGCGGTTCACGCCGCACCGCATCTATATCCGGACTAGCAGACCCATGAAGCCCAAATTCTTCCTTCGTCTCGCGCTGGTCTTGGGCGGTGGGTTGTGTAATATCAAATGCGAGGCTGCCAGCGGGATGTTCCCGAAAATGCCGGCGGCAACAAATGTTTATGTTGTGGGAGTGAAGAAGGAGGGCATCTCTGCCAGGATGACGACCTGGGCGATGCAAGGGTTGATTAACCAAAAATCTGCCGAGGTCTATACCATTAATAATCCCTGGGATTGGGAACCGCTCAAAGATTGTGGCAAGCCTTATGAAGAGTTGGCGAATTTGCCCGGAGAAGACGCAGGTTTAATAAATCTCTTTCAAAAATATCAAGGGCGTGTAGAGAAGATGTTTGTATATGACCCGGACAAGGATTGGACTTGGTATCTAGCCTTGATGTCCGGCGCGCAGCAGGATGGCATTCCAGTGACTCAAGACATTAAAGACGATTTAATATCAGAGTTTGGGTGGAATGGAGAAGTTATTGATTACCGAAACAGATGGAACAACCGAATAGAAGCCTACGATTGGGCCTTGGTAAATTTAATGCCCAATTGCAACAAACATGTGATTTTTACGGTCAAGATGGGCCAGCCCATGGATTACGTCGTCGCAAGCAAAGGTTTCATTTTTTGGCTTAATTTGAACGATGAACGCGCGGAAATTCAAAAAATTTTCAGCACGGAAGGCTATGGGGTGGGCACATCGCTGATGGGCTATGGCAATGGAGGCGATCGTCTCAATGAGGTGGCCAACTCTTATGGCATTGGTTATCTCACGGGCGATTATGCCGACGCAAGCTTTTGGTCCAGCTTTCCCGACACCACTCATACACAGGCCCCGGGCCGAGCCATCCGCGCTGAACCCGGAAAGATCTATGCTTCCATTATGTGGAGTGACGGTGACAATCTGGAATTTGATCAGAATCCACTTTATAAATTTTGGCATGATCCGGCGCATGGAGAAATTCCCGTTGCCACAGCGTTAAGTCCCACATTGCAGGAACTGAACGCACCGCTTCTGGATTGGTATTACTCACGCATGACCACCAATGATGAACTGATGTGCGGCCCGGCTGGCGTTCAATTCATTTACATTGACTGTTTTAACGATGATCTGTTTCCCGCCTGGTGCCGGTTGACGCACGAGTGGTGCAATGACGCCGGGTTCCATACCGTTCGGATATGGCGGGCGCCTCATCCCAGTGCAAAATTCAATCTTTATATGAAGACCTGCGGATTTACGGGCGTTCTGGGGGAAGGTCCGGTTATTCAGGCCGGTTTTCCTCCAAAAATTGATACATACGCGGCTGGAAACGAAGAGCAATTATATGAAAAATTTTTATCTATACAACCTAACCCACAAAGGCCTGTTTTTGTCAGCTTTACACCAATTGTCCAGGGTTTTTATCAAGGGGACCATGGTTATTCTGCAATAAAGCGGGAGATTAATCGGCTGAATCAAGCCTACCCTGGCCGCTACGTTTTTCTCCTGACCAAAGACCAATTTGCAACAATGCGCGCGTATTACCATCTGCCGGCGAATTGATTGTCCAAACAGTCCGGCTTTCCGTTATGAAACCCAAACTCCTCCTCTGCCTCGCGCTCGTTTTTAGCAGCGTATTGACCGGGTGCGAGAGCGAGCACGCAGCGGACGTGTCTCCATGGACTGACTTTGTCTGTGTCACAAATCCTGACGGCACTACGGTGACTATTCGGGCGTATACGGGCCCGGGCGGGGCGGTGATAGTTCCCAATACCGTTAATGGCCTGCGTGTCACGAGCGTTGGGGACCGCGCGTTCTGGGCGAATCCCAGGGTAACGAACGTCACAATCCCCGACAGCGTCACCAACATCGGAGAAGAGGCATTTTCCGCCGTTGATTCCCACAGCAGCCTGACAAATGTTGTCATTGGCAACGGTGTGTTCACTATTGGCCGCGGGGCGTTCCACTTCTGCGACCAATTGACCAGCATTCGGGTTCCAAAAAATGTCAGCAACATTGGGATCATGGCGTTCGGCGGCTGTTTTGGGTTAAAAAGCATCGGTGTGGATTCAGAAAATGCCGCTTATTCCAGCCGCGATGGAGTTTTATTTAACAGCAACCAGACTGAGCTGGTTCAGTATCCGCCCGGCAAAGCCGGGGATTTCGCTATGCCCGATACCGTGACCGACATTGTGGATTATGCGCTGTGGAATTGCCCTTATCTCACCAGCGTAAAGATTCCCGAAGGAATTACCTCGATCAGCCAGGAGGAATTTGCGGCCTGCTGCAGCCTGGCCACGGTCATCGTGCCGGCGAGTGTCACCAACATTGGGCCGAATGCGTTCAATTCATGCGTTTCAATGCGCGGAATCTATTTTTACGGGAATGCGCCGAATTACGGAGAACCCTGGCGCGACGACATCGCCAAGGTGCTGGGCGGCCTTGATACGGGAACGATCTATTACGTGCCCGGGACGACTGGTTGGGGAGCGACGTTTGGCGGCCGTCCAACGGCGCCGTGGAAGCCGAGTACCGACCACAGAAGTGTCCTGGACATGCCTTGAAAATTGAGAGATTTCGGATTTAATTTTTCAGATCATTCGGGAAGATTTGAAGATAAGATAACGAAATAAATAGTAAAAATGACTTGAGATTATCTACAAGGGCGCGAAAATCACAAAGGGATCCATGGCGGTCATGGCCCGGAGTCAGAAAGAAATCCCGAATGAATACAAAAATTCCATATTTGTTCGTCGCGCTGGCGTTATCGGCAATTCTCGCAACATCCGTTGGCGCAAGCGGCATTCGGGTCTTACCCGGACATATCCCCGATGTAGTGGGTCGATATCATTTGCAGGCGGTGGGGCGCCCGCCGGCCACAAACCGGGTGCATTTGGTCATCACATTGCCTTTGCGAAATGAGCAGGGGCTCACCAATTTACTCCGGCAACTTTACGACCCGGCCAGCAGCAATTATCACCAGTACCTGACTCCGCAGCAATTCACAGAACAATTTGGCCCGGTCGAACAGGATTATCAGTCCGTTATTCATTTCGCGAAGACAAATAACCTGGATGTGGTTGCCACTCACAACAGCCGCCTGATGATCGATGTGCGCGGGAATGTTTCGGATATCGAGAAAGCATTTCACGTCACGTTAAAGACTTACCAGGATCCACAGGAGCCGAGGACCTTCTACGCGCCGGATGTTGATCCATCGGTGGATTCGAGCCTGCCCATAAAAGACATCGTAGGAATTAGCGACTACGAAAGACTGCGTCCGCTGGGACACTTGATGAAAACGGCAAACGCCGGTGGTGTGGCATCCGGTTCCCAGCCGGATGGATACTATTGGGGCAACGATTTTAGAAACGCCTATGTGCCGGGCACGACACTCACCGGTTCGGGTCAGACCGTTGGATTGTTTGAAGCGGACGGTTACTACGGCAGCGACATTTCTACTTATGAGACTGACGCCAAAATACCTATGATTCCATTAACCAACGTCCTGATTGATGGTTTCAGCGGAAAACCGGGCTCCGGTAATGATGAAGTTGCGCTGGATATTGAGATGGTGGTTTCCATGGCCCCGGGATTGTCATCCGTTTTCGTATTCGAGACGACGAATTTGGTTTCAGATTGGCTGAGCGTGCTCGACACGATGGCAGACAGCAACCAAATTAAGCAGTTTAGCTCTTCCTGGGGCTACACGGGCGGCAGTGATCCCAATACATCGTTCGATGCGCAGTTTGAAAAAATGGCAGCACAAGGCCAATCCTTTTTCCAGGCCTCGGGAGACGGTGATGCATGGACGAACACTATCTGGGTGCCCGCCGCCAGTCCATACCTGACCAGCGTTGGCGGGACAACGTTGACGATGAATGGCTCCGGCGTTTCCTGGTCATCGGAAACCGTTTGGAATTCAGGTTATTATACAACCGCCGGCCTGGGTAGTGCATGGTTTGCCAATGGAAACGGCTATTGGGGCAGTGGAGGCGGCGTGAGCACCAAATATTCAATTCCCTATTGGCAGGAAGACATAAACATGACCACGAACAACGGATCTACCACCGAGCGAAATATTCCGGACGTAGCCATGGTGGCAAATGGAATTTGGGTCATATACAATGACGGTGGATCCGATTGGTTCGTAGGGACCAGTTGCGCCGCGCCCTTGTGGGCCGGGTTTACCGCCCTGGCAAATCAGCAGGCCGCAAGCTATCATTTGCCCTCAATCGGTTTTATTAATCCGGCTATCTACAGAATTGGCGGCAGCTCGAGCTACACCTCCGGTTTCCACGATATCACGACTGGCAACGATTTCTGGACCGGCAGCCCGACAAACTACGCGGCTGTTCCCGGTTACGATCTTTGCACCGGCTGGGGAACGCCCAACGGCGCCAATCTTATCAATCTTTTGGCGCCCCAAATCACGCCCGTCTTTGTGAAAATTACGCCCTCGGGCGGCATAAATTTTCAAATTACTGAATCGGGTTTGGCATTTGGCATCACCAACTATTTGCAGACATCGACCAATCCCCTTTTGTCCGCCACATGGGTTTCCATAGCAACCAATGTCGCCACAAGCAATACATTCGTCGTAAGCGGATTGAAGGCGACCAACCCTGCGGTACGGTTCTATCGGGTGATCGAGCAGCCATGAAAGGAATTATTACGCTGACGGCTGTCGTTTCTGCGCGATTAGCTCTCGTGTTTGTCTTACCGTTTCAATTGTGGCGTCCAAATTCTCAACGGTCATCGCGATTTTACGGATACGGTCTTTGCACTCCACCAGCAGCCGTTTGAGAGTTTCGAAGCTATTCGAAAATGGATGCACCGGCGGTTGGGCATCGGTAAAAAGCGCCGCTTGAACCGCTTTTGAAGGCGAGTCAATAAATTGGTTCTCCAGGACGGCAAAAATTTTTAATCGACCGGTGTTGTCGGCGTGTTGCCACGCGTAACAGGTTCTGGATTGGCCCGAAAGGCTGAAAGCCTCGACGTCGCCTTCCCAAACGGTTTCACCGTTCGACGTTGTTTCCTGCACAAAATAGGTTCCCTTATGCATTGGCGCACATCTGTGCTCAATCAGGATCGCCGCCTTCAATTTGTCTAAATAGTCTTCTTGGGTATATCGAACTTCATCCATTACTGCCACGCTTAGCAAAAGCAATACCGTTAAAGTCAGCTCAATTTTTATTCGGAAAATTCAGAAAAGCCATCGGAACGTGGTACGGATGGTTATGCAATTTGCACTTTGGATATTGCATTTTACGGTAGCAAACGTGAACGTGCAAAAATAGTAAGAGGGTGAGAACGTGAGAACGTGAGATGTGGATGGCGAATTGGCGGCGAGACGCCGCCAGAACCGGCAGACGAGACGCCTACCCTACACACATTTTTTGGGCATAGGCGTGGAAACCGGCTTTTATTTTCAAATTAGGACACGACCCCGCCGACGCGGTGCTGGATGAAAGTCACCCATACCATGCGCCTGGAAGCGGGGGCTCGAAATCCTGGGAACTCTGCCATTGGCTGGATTTGGGCGCGGAGTTCGTCGTCGTCGGGGAGGATGATTTCGCGTTTAGCGATTTTTTTGCGGCAATCCCTTTATTTTCGTGCAATTCGTGTTTTTCGTGGTGCTCAAAAAAAGAAATAAAAAAATTTCTGTCTCCAAATCCCTGCGCCAATATTGAACTTTTTGGGGGTTCCAAATGTAGTGCTTGTGCTCCTCCGTAAACCTGAGAAATTCGAATTGTACCAGGCTCAAAATATGGAAATCGAAAATTCATCAGCCGCCGGCCCGCCCTGCGAAATTCAAAACTCAGGCTCAGAGCCCATTGCCCGCAAACCAACCAAAAAATCCGGGCCGGGATCCAAAGTCACAGTCGCGCTCGTAAAGCGCGTCTCCAAACGCATCGCCCGGGGCATCCCCATCCGCCTCGCCTTGACCGGAGAACCGGTCACCCAGACTGCTTACAAAAAGCAGCTCCAAAGACACCCCGACCTGGCCGCTGTCCCTTAGTCCCATGGTACTCATGTCACTCCTGCGGTGGCCGCGGCGCAAGGCACAATTGTCCCAACATTCCGCCTTGATGGGGGGACAGTTCCCCTCCAAAAAGCGCAGTGGCACTTTCAAAAACCCCTTATTTTTCGATGGTTTCGGCCATGCAAAACGTCCGAAAATCGAATTGTCCCTTTTGATGCCCCAAAAAACCACTTTTTTACACGTTTTTCGCTGCTTAATCGTGATTTCGAGACCTGACAGGGTTGTTTGGATTAAATAACATAATCGTTTATGCAGGAATTTTCGACGTTGGACGGGGCGATTTTGGTGGATAAACCGGCAGGACCGACATCGCATGATGTGGTGGACGCGATTCGGCGGCGGTTTGGCATCAAAAAGGTGGGGCATTGCGGGACACTGGACCCGAATGCGACCGGTCTTTTAATTATTGTGCTGGGACGCGGCACAAAGCTTTCTGAAAAGTTGATGGGCGATGACAAGGTGTACGAAGGCACCATCCGGTTCGGCGTGGCCACGAGTTCGTACGATGCCGATGGCGAGGTGCTGGACACCAAACGGGTGCCGGCGCTGTCGCTGGAACAGTTGAACGAATTGGCGATGCCGTTTATCGGGGACCAGATGCAAACGCCGCCGATGGTTTCGGCGATTAAAAAGGATGGTGTGCCGCTGTACAAGCTGGCGCGAAAAGGCGTGGAAGTGGAACGGGAACCGCGCCTGGTACACATTTACAATTTTCGGTTTACGAATTACACGGAACCAAACGGCGACTTCCGGCTGGCGTGCACAAAAGGAACGTATGTGCGAAGTGTGGCGCATGAATTGGGACAGAAAATCGGGTGCGGCGCCCATTTGGCGGCGCTGCGGCGAAGCGCCTCGGGGAAGTTCGATGTAGCGGATGCCACGCCGCTGGATGCGGTTCTAAATATGACGACGAACCAATTGGAGCAGAAGGTCGTGCCATTTTTGAAACTAGCCGTATGAGTGGCAGCGCCACCTGCCGTTACAATTTACGATTTACGGGTCCGAGGTGGTCCGGCCGTGTCCGGTGTTTCGAATGTCGGCCGTGTTGAGATTGTGATGGAGCGCGGCTGTGTGTGCATAGCACACCAGCCGCAGCACGCCGGATGGAAAAGGGATTCCCGGTTCAAGTGCCGGTCGTGTAGTGCTCGCTGCGGCTGGTCTCTGACACAGAGGCGCTCCGGCGCCGCGTAAATCGTAATTCGTAAATCGAAAATCTAAGTGATGACTATTATTCGCGAAGCCAAAGAGCTTGTCCGACGCGGAAAGAGCGTTTGCCTGGCGATTGGTTTTTTTGACGGTGTCCATTTGGGGCATCAGCAGATCATCCGGCAGACGATTGCCGATGCGCGGCAGCATGATGGGATCGCGCTGGCGCTGACGTTTGACAAGCATCCAAATGCCATTGTCGCGCCGGCCAAAACGCCGCCGCTTATTTATTCATTGCCGCAAAAGTTGCGGGCGATTGAATCGCTGGGGATTGAGAATATTTTGCTGATTGAGTTTGATAGACGGTTCAGCGAGCAAAGCGGGGAGGAGTTTGTGCGTTATCTCGCGCGGGATTTTGGCAGGATCCACAGCATCTGCGTGGGCGCCAATTTTGCTTTTGGCCATAAGCGGGGCGGGAACGTCGCGTTGCTGAAGCAGTTGGGCGGGGAACTGCATTTTCACGTTCACGGGCTGAGCGCGGTCTCGCTGGATGGCCACGCCGTGAGCAGCACGCGGATTCGCGAGGAAATTCAGACGGGAAGCCTGGATGAAGCGAGCCAGATGCTCGGACGGCCTTATGCGATTTGCGGCACGGTGATCGTGGGGGACAAACTGGGACGGGATTTGGGTTTTCCGACGGCGAACCTGGACGTTTCGGGGTTGGTGCTGCCGCCAAACGGAGTTTATGCCGCGGTGACAAGGCATGAGGGACGCCTGTATCGGGCCGCGCTGAATATTGGCGTTCGACCAACGGTCGCCGCAGGACGGCAATTGCGGGTCGAGGCGCATCTGCTGGACTTTAACGGGAACCTTTACAGACAGGAATTGGAGTTGGAAATTGGGGAGAAGTTGAGGGAGGAAAAACGATTTGGGTCGGTGGAGGAACTGAAGGAGCAGATTGTGAAGGACGTGGCCGCTGTAAGGCAAAACGCGTGAGGTGGTTGCAGCGCGGAAATTTTTGAGCCACAGATTTACACAGATGAAACACAGATAAGAACGTCCGCAGATTTCGCCGATCTGCGCACATCTGTGTAAATCTGTGGCTGAATGAATCAATCCGGGCAATTCGTTTTTTAGTCGGCCTGCTCAAATTGCTACAGGGAGAAAATCCTGCCAAAATTTTTTGATGCGGATTTTCAAGGGTTTACACGAAACCACTCCTTGGCATCGGCCATGCTTTTGGCCGAGTTGCCTGTATGACAACACAGTTACCGGAGAGGCAAGTTGCCATGGAGGAAATTCAGTCGCAACTGTCATCGTTCGGAGCGCGGCTTAAGCAATTGCGCCTGCGACGTGGTTGGACGTTGCAGGAGCTGGCCGCCCGCAGCGGGTTGTCGCGGGCTTTCCTGTCGCGGCTCGAATCGGGAAACCGTCAGGCGTCCATCGCGGCGGCCTTGACGCTTTCCCGAATCTTTGATGTTTCCATGGCTTCGCTGTTCGAATCGCCGGGGGACGAAACGCCTTGCATAATCGTGCGCGCGGCGGATGCGCGCGAGCGGGCGGTGAACGGATTAAAGTACACAGCGTTGTCGTATGCGGGCAAGTCATTCAATTTACAGCCGTTGCGGGTGAAAGTGTCGCCATTGCGGCGTGGCAACGAGCATTATCATCATGATGGGGAGGAGTGGGTTTATGTGCTGTCTGGCAAGCTGACGCTGTCGCTTGCGGGCAAGACTTACGATTTGGAACCGGGCGACGCGGCGCATTTTGATTCGCGTATGTCACACCGGCTGATCGCGCGCGGAGGACGCGAGTGCGAAGTGCTGGTGGTTGCGGCGCCGGTTTGGACTCCGCCTGCCAACCAGTACCGGACCCAACATCGGGCAATCCCGACGATTGGGCTGTTGCCGCTGCCAAAGAACAAGAGCACGCCTGCGACATTCGGGAGCGGCGGCGAGCGCGGGGTGGCGCGCGCCGCCGTGACCGGATTGCCGGCCGGAAGAGTTGCCCGTTCCACCCGGCGCCACGGTCTGCCTTCTTAAACAAAAATTTCATTGAAACAACGACAACCAAATCCCAACCATGAACAAACTACGAGCTAATTGTTTACACTTCAAAGAACTGCTGGCGCAAAACATTGCGCTTATATCGCCAACAATGACCGCGGCACTGATCGTGCCCACAATGTTCGGCACGACCGGAGCCATTAGTTGGCTTTCTTATGCCGTCGGCGGCATCCTGGTGCTGTTTGTGGCGTTTAGCCTCAATGAATTTGCCAGGCGCACTGCCACCTCGGGCTCGATGTACAGTTACGCCATGACGGGCCTGGGATTTGGCGGCGGCGCGCTGTGCGGCTGGTGCTGTCTTTGGGCCTATCTGTTCATCGGCCTGGCGGGCACAACCGGGTTCACCATATTTGCAGACAAGCTATTGCAAATGGTCGGTATCCACTTGCCGCCCGTAGTATTTTTCGCGTTTTGTATCGCGTCCTGTTTTTATATCGCGTACAAGGACATCAAGGTTTCAACGCTGGTGACGCTCGGGTTTGAGGCGTTCTCATGCACGTTCATCATGCTGCTGGCGCTGATTGTTTTGGGGCATCATCATTTTGCGATCGATACATCGCAGTTCAATTTCAAGGGGACGTCGATGCTGACGCTGGGCATGGGCGCGGTGGTGGCCATCTTCAGTCTGGTCGGATTTGAAAGTTCGACGGCCTTTGGCGATGAAGCCGTCAATCCGCTCAAAAACATACCGCGTTCAGTCATCTGGAGCCTGATTCTGACGGCTTCGTTCTTCATCTTCATTACTTACGTGGAAGTGCAGGGCACGGCGGGTTACTCGACGACCCTGGACAAGATTGACGCGCCCTTGAATGTCCTGTCCACCATGTACGGCGTTCCTTACCTGGCGCCGATACTTTCGGCAGGCGCGATGGTGAGCTTTTTTGCGCTGGCATCGTCGTGCATGAACGCGGGCGCCCGTGTGATGTATGCGATGGGGCGGCATGATTTCTTCCCGCAAAACACGAGCTACGCGCATGCAAAACACGGCACACCGCACGTAGCGCTTACCGTGATGGCCATCGTGATGTTTGCCGTGGTGACGGTTTCCTATTATGTCCTGGTGGCCAATGGCTTCGCGGTGCTGGACGAATTCAACGACGCAGGCACGATGGGCGCATTTGGCTTTGTGGGCGCTTATACGTGCATCGTACTTGCGGCGCCGGCGTTTCTGAAGAAACGCGGCGAACTGGCGGCCAAACATATTGTGTTGTGCGTGGTGGCGATGCTTCTGATGCTGGTTCCCATTATCGGCAGCGTATGGCCGGTTCCGGCGGCGCCAGTGAATTATTTTCCGTATGCATTCGTGGCATACCTTTGGTTCGGCATACTTCGCGTGATGGGCATGCGCGAGCAAATGCCCGCCCGCGTGGCCGAGATCAGCGCCGAAGTGAAGAAAATGCACGCTGAAGCAGAAGCAGCGGGGGTCGCAGCATGAACGGCCAAGTTGGCGTCATCGCCGCAATTCATCGGTATCCGGTCAAATCCATGATGGGAGAAGAATTGAATGCGACGCGGATAGGAATGAAAGGGCTGCTGGGAGACCGCGTGTTTTCAATCGTGGACCCGGAGACGGGAAAAATCGCGAGCGCGAAAAATCCATCAAAATGGCCGGGGTTATTTTCCTATCGCGCGGCATTTACCGCTCCGCTCAACAATGGCACGTTGCCGCCGGCCCAAATTACCTTTCCCGACGGCAGCAGCGTGTCCACCGGGGATTCGGAGATAGCGAGCAAACTTTCCGCGAGCCTGGGCAAACCGGTGCGGTTTCTGGCCAGCGCGCCGGATGCGGGCACGCTTGAGGAATATTGGCCGGACATCGAAGGCCTGGCGAAGAGGGACGTCGTGACGGAAGAAGCGATGCCGCCAGGGACGTTTTTCGACTGCGCGATGGTGCATTTTCTGACGACCTCCACGCTGGACAGCCTTCGGGCTTCGTATCTGGATGGGCGGTTCGAGACGCGGCGGTTTCGTCCCAACTTCGTGATTGAAACGTTGCCAGAACTGAAAGGGTTCCCGGAGAATCAATGGGACGAAAAGATTCTCACCATCGGCGATGAAGTGAAGCTTAAGATTACCGGTCCGTGCGGGCGTTGTGTGATGACCACGCTGGCGCAGGGTGACCTGCCGAAAGACACAGGCATATTGAAGGCGGCGGCCAAAAGCAATCAGGCGCGAGTAGGAGCGTATGCGAGTGTTTTGCAGGGAGGCGCTGTGCGACGGGGGGACATCGTGCGAATCGTTTAGGCCTGCTGTTTACTCGTTATCCGGAAAAAGAACGGGGTGACGAAATGATTCGCTAAGCTTTACCTTGCAAACGGTCGGCAGAAGACGGCCAGTGTCATCAGGTCCGGGTAATTCGGCGCTCATCCAGTAGTCGTAAATCCTGCGAAGTTGTTCGCAAAGCCCTTCCATTCCATAGGCTTCACATGGTAAGCATTGGCGCCGAGCCGATTGGCGCATTTGACGTCGTCGTCCGGCGGAGCTGCGCGTCACAATTGCAGCCTGGGCCGAGGCCAGAGGAGGTTCTTCAACGCGAACAATTCAAGCGCAAACGGGACATATCCGCCATAGCCGGGCAATGGCATTTTGAAGACGTGCAGGATTTCCGCGCCGGGCGTGTGATACACCCATTGCGGCCAGGACCATTCATTCCACATCTCCCAGAAAAATCCGCATATCAGCGCGCCCAGCGACAGCGAAATCACGGGACGCCAGTCGCCGTGCTTGAGCCATTCCAACAGATGCGGGCGCCGCAGCCAGCGGTTAATCGGCTCGAAAATGAAGGCGATCGATATCCAGACAAATGGATAACAGAACTTCGGCCAGAGCAGGGTCAGCGAAAGCATGACCAGTCCCGCGAGCAATAGAATGGCGTGCATTCGCGGTGTATCCGGAACGCGCGCGCCCGGCTGCAGGGATTTCACCCAGTGCGCGGTCCGGACCAGTTCGGCGGTTTCAAAGACCGCGGGCATGACGGTGGAAAAGCTGAGGGTGCAAAGCACGTTATACTCGAGCGGCGTGAATCCGCCCACGCCCAGGTATTCCCAATTGCCGGTCCGGTTGTTGATGATTTCAAACAGCCACCACGCCGGCGCGGACAAGACAAAGAGGAGCGCAAACCCCGGCCGCGAGCGCGTCCAAAGCGATGAACCGGCGCGCCGCTGCACGAGGGCGTCCACGACGAGGATATAACCGAGCCAGAGCGGAAAGAACAGGTAAGCCGTGCGCTGTCCGGGCAGCGTCCAATTCAGGGGCCAGCAAACGGCGACCAGCAGGAGCCCGAGGCGTCCCCGCAATGCAAATCCCGGCACTGGTTGTGCGCGTTCCATTTTAGTGGGAAACATTAATGCGATTTACGCTGCGGCAACAGGCAATTCTGAGGACGAGAACAAGCGCATAAATCGCAGATCGCAAATCGCAAATTCACTGCGGTCTCGGCGCTGCGCGGCAGTCAGCACCGGCGCCAACATCGCCGCCAATATGCCAATGATGGCAATGACAACGAGCAGTTCGATCAGAGTGAATGCGTTTTTTCCTTTCGGAGTCATGGCATCCGTTAACCGCAAGCTGAAGGCTGCGGTAAATCAGGGCGGCGCGGCAGTGCGCGGCAGCGCCGCCCTGCCGCAATTTGGAATTAAAAATTCGCCTGAAGGGTAAACAGGATTGTGTGTGCGCGTATGCCCTGAAATTCCGCGTTCAGATTCGGCCCAGGCGGATAGCTGAATGTGGGATTGCCGGTCATAAAGAAATCGTAGCCTATGCCCAGGGAGATATTCGGATCGAGTTGGAACCGCACCCCGGCAAAGGCCTGCCAGGCAAAGACAACGTCCGATTGGCTGCCGTAGAGCGTGTTGTTATTAATTGGCGCGGCTATGGGATAAAACGTATGCGCATCGAATATCGAATCGGAGCCGCCGATGCCGCCGCCGATGTAGGGAATGATGTTCGAGTGCGGGATGGGCAGTGACAGGGTGAGGTTGCCCAGGAACGGTATGTTGCCCATGGTGGAATCGTTGGCGACATAGTTCTGCACGCTGTTCATCTGGCCCCAGGTGTAGCCGGTCTGGAAATCCAGGCCAATATACCGATTAAACGCAAAGCCGAAGGCCGCGTAGCCGGAAACGCCGACGTTGTAGTTTACCTTGCCGGAGGGGCCATTGTAGCCGGCACTGCCGAAGCCGTAGGATTTCAGCATGCTGTCCTGGAAGATTGTCGGGCCTACGCCGGCGCGAAAGTACGGTCCCTGCCCGGGGGGCAGCCCAAACCAGGAGACTGGTTGCGGGCCGGGGGGTGGCGGCGACACAAATCCTGGAGGCGGCGGCCCGGGAGGCGGCGCATACCCAGGAGGGGGCGGCTGATAATAATATTGCGCGTGTGCAATGGATACGGCGAACAACGAAACAATACCAATTACAATGTGCTGCTTTCTCATAATGCTCCTTTGCGTTATTAAAATTGCCTTTCTCTCGCCGCAAGTCAAGAGACTGCGGAATGCCGAACCTTAAGCTTCGGTTTTTATCTTTGTGTTTGTCTTTAGATGCCCGGCCGTGACCGTGGCTTTCACTGGCTTAATACGGTATGGGTCCCAGTATCTTGCAAAGAAAAATCAATGCGCGGACGTCTTGGCCGGCGGGCGTGAGACGCGTTTGAAAAGGAACACAAAGGGGATACAGGCAATGGCCATGAGGCAAAAGAGACGGAAATTGTCCACGAAAGCCCAGACATGCGCCTGGGCGTCGAGGGTCTGGTAAAGGATGGTGTAAGTCTGGCCGGTGGCTGTGACGGGGTCGGATTGCCGTTCCAGGGCGTGTTGGGCCAGGGCCAGTTGCCGGGTGAAGCCGGGATCGGTCGGCGTCATGTGTTCGACCATGAGGGCCTGGTGTTTTTGCGCGCCGCGGGCGAGCATGGTGGTGACAAATGCGATGCCCATGCTGCCGCCGAGATTGCGCATGAGATTGTACAGGCCGGAGGCGTTTCCAATTTGGTTCTGCGCCAAATAGCCCATCGTGGTGGTTGTGAGCGGCACAAAGATGAAGCTGATGGCGATGCCGTTCAGCACGCTGGGAAAGATGACGCTGGCGGCGCTGACCTGCAAATTGATGCTGCTCAACATCCAGGCCGAATAGGCCAGGAGGGTAAATCCGAAGCAGAGCAGGTAGCGATTCGGAATTTTCCCGACGATGCGCCCGACAAAAAATGTGGTGATAAATGCCGCCACACCGCGCGGCGATTGTGTGAGTCCGCTTTGCAGGGCCGGGTAACCCATCAGCGTTTGCATGAACAGCGGCAGTTCAGCCGTAGTGCCGTAAAGGATTCCTGCCAGGATTGTCATCAGAGTAACACCCACGGCGAAGTTCCGGTTTCGGAACACGCGCAAATCCACGAGCGGATGGTCTGTGGTAAACTCGCGCACAATAAATGCAATCAATGCCACAACCGAAATCGCCAGCGTCCACCGTATCCAAACCGCCCCGAGCCAGTCGGCTTCCTGGCCTTTGTCGAGGGTCACTTGCAGCGTGGCCAGCCAGATGCACAAGAAGCCGAACCCGATGAAATCAATGGTCGCATGTTTGTTGCGCTTGATATAGGGCGGATCTTCGACCAGCCACTGGGCCATGAATGTGGCCAAAATTCCAAACGGCAGGTTGACGTAGAAAATCCAGCGCCAGGAATAGTTGTCGGTGATCCAGCCGCCGAGAGTCGGGCCGAGAATGGGCGCAACGACGACGCCCTGGGCGAATGCGGCCATGGCCACGCCGCGTTTCTGCGGCGGGAAACTTTCGAGCAGCACGGCCTGGGCGATGGGCACCATGGCGCCGCCGCCGATGCCCTGCAAAATCCGCGCGATGACAAGAGTGGCCAGCGTCGGCGCCGCGCCGCACAGCGCGGACGTGGCGGTGAATATGCCGATGCACAAGATCAACAGCCGTTTGCGCCCGAAATAATTCGAGAGCCAGCCGGTCATGGGCAGGATGATGGCATTCGATACCAGGTAACTGGTCAGCACCCACGTTGCTTCATCCGTGGTCGCGGACATGCTGCCGGCGATGTGGGGCAATGCGATGTTCGCGATGGAAGTGTCGAGCACTTCCATGAACGTCGCGAGCATCACCCCCACGGCGATCAGCCAGGGATTATGTCGGGGATGCCATTCCTGGGTCATTTGGAATTTACGATTTACGATTTACGGTTTACGCATGCGTTTTGAAACGGGCAGTATTTGGCGGTTAAAACGACATATGCGTGGACAGTGAAATCTCCGCTCCCTCACGGTCGCGGCTCTGTTAAATCAGGGCCTCCTTACGTCGGCTGCGACGGCGCGTAAATCGCAAATCGTAAATCATAAATCAAGAGGGTTTATTTTTCCTCATCGCCTGAAACCCAAGTCCCGCCGCGATGGCCACGAAGACGGACACGATGGCGATGAGTCCCTTCGGCACAGTTACCGAGGACGTCAGGACTGTGGGCGTGACGGACAGGCCGGGGCCGATAGTTTTATCGGCGGGCAGCGGGTGGTCAAAGACGATTTTCACGGGGACGCGCTGCACGACTTTCACGTAATTGCCCACGGCATTTTCAGGCGGCAACAGGCTGAACACAGCGCCGCTGCCGGCCTGGATGCTGTCCACGTGCGCGGAAAAGTCGCGGCTGCCCAGGGCGTCGATGTTCACAAGCACCTTTTGGCCGGGCGCCATGTCTCGAAGTTGCGATTCCTTGAAATTAGCGGTTACCCAGACGTCTTTGGGCACGAGGGAAAAGATGGTCTGGCCCGTCTGCAGGTAGTCGCCCACTTCAACCTGTTTGCGGGTGACCAGGCCGTCGCAGGGGGCGTAAATTTTGGTATAGGAAACATTTAACTGCGCGGAATCCACTTCCGTTTTTGATTCACTCAACTGGGCAAGCATGGCGTCCGCCTCGGCCCTGGCGGCGTCGAGCTGGGCCTGGGCTTCATTCACCTTGGATTCGTCAGCCGCGGCTTTATCATTGGCCGAGTTTAAATTGGCCTGGGATTCGGCCGCCGTCGCTTTGTATCGATCATACTCCTCCCGCGAAATTGTGTTTTCCGTTATCAACCGTTGCGCGCGGACGAAATCGGCTTTGGCGCGGGCGGCGGTCGCGGCCGAGGCTTCGGCGTCGGCCTTTGATTCCTGGGCGTCGGCCTGGGCGGTAATGACTTTCACCTTCATCAGATTGTAACCGGCGAGCGCGGCTTTGAGGTTGGATCCCGCGGAGTCGCTTGCTGCCTGCTTTTGTCCGAGTGTGGCCTGGTAATCCGACGGGTCGATTTCCACCAGCAATTGGTTGGAATGGACAAATTCATTGTCAACGACATGGACGGCCGAGACCTGCCCGGAAATCCGCGGCGCAATCGAAACGATATGGCCGGCGATGAAGGCGTCGTCCGTAGTCTCGCTGGTGAGCGTGCCGGCGAAATAATTCAATCCGTAATAAAGGAGCGCGGCGATTGCCGCCGCGCCGAGCCAGATGAACGCAGGCGAAGGAGAATTGTTGGCGCCGTTGGGCTTTTGCGCCGGCTGGGGCGCGGCCTGTTGCGGCTGCGGCGCATGCGCCGGCGCCGGAGGTTTCGGAGCGGTTGTGGTCGTCGCGTTGTCACTCATGGTCGAATGCTTTCAAAATGGCGGGGATTGTTTCATTTCTCTTTGGCCGCGGCGCCGCAGAAAAACAGGTCCAGAATGCGATCGGCTGTTTTGCGGTCCGCGCGGAACCCCGGTATCAGCACCGGGGCCTTGACATAAAAATTGGTGTGGCCGAAGAAACTGTAAGCCAGGTCATAGCTGTCAAACCGGCGGTCCAGCTCGCCTGAGCGTTGGGCCTCTTTGATGAGCGAATGAATGAACTCCGTGTTGCGCCGGCACATTTTGAGGAAATCAAGCCCAGGCGGAATTTCGCCGGGAGCGGCGTAGGCCGTGGAAAATGCGATGCGCGTCAATTCGCGGTTTTTTTGAAAGTGTTCGAAAACGGCGATGAGGATTTCGCGCGCTTTTTCGCGGAACGTCGTTCCGCGCGCGGCGGCCTCCTGCATGAGGCGGAGCCGCTCGTCGAGCGCATGGTTCACCAGGGCCTCGAACAAACCGGCCTTGTCACGGAAATGGTAATACAACGCGGGTTTGGACACGCCGGCATCGCTTACGATCTGCTGCACGGACGTGGCGGCGTAGCCGGCGTTTGCAAAATGCCTGAGCGCCGCCTTGAGCACTTGTTCGCGTGTTTCCGGTCCGTCTTTGGCCATAAAAAACCTACCGAACGGTAGGTAATGTTTGGCCGTTTGTCAAATAATCATTTTTTCAGCGATGGTCAGCGTGGATCGTGCCGGAGGCACAACCGGCCTGCCCGCCGCAGCTTCTGAGCAAAGGCTGGAAATTAGCCAGACACCGAGTATCTGGTTAATCGTGCATTGTTCCGTTTGATTTTCAACCGATCGTAGTATATCAAGAATTGGCCTATGCCGGACGAAATGGAAAACGAATTCATGAAACGCGGTTATTTGCTGCCCAATGGTTGCAAGAATCTGATTGATGTTTTGAGGCTGGGGCGAGTTCGTGAATTGGTGGAAGCTGATAATCGGAAAAGGTTCAGGATTATTGCCGATTTGATGCGGAAGAATGGATTTTTCGCCAAAAGGCCGGCCACGTGAAGAAAGTCGCTTGCCATTAACCATGCCCGGGATCGAACGCCATCTCAACGCCGGTGATATGCAGGCGGTTTTCCTGCCGCTGCGAGGCATGCTCGGCGCTTCATTGCGATATCGGGGAGTCGAGTTCCTCCGCCGGCTTGAGAATTTGGAGGCTGCCGCTGAAAAGGGAAGCACCGCCGGCATACCGTTATTGTATCCGTGGGCGAACCGGCTCTCCGGGCCTGGTTATGAGGTCCTCGGGCGCACGGTGTCGTTGGATCTTAAATCGCCATTGTTGCATGGCGACGAACACGGACTCCCCATTCACGGCATCAAATGGTCTGCCCTTCCCTGGAGCGAAGTTTCTTACGGACCAACCCGGCTAATCGCCCGATTGGAATGGAATCGTCCAGATTGGCTTTCCGTATTCCCATTCAAACATGCAGTTGAGATGACCGTTACCCTGGAGCCGGAGGCTCTGACGATCGAAACAACTGTCCTGGCGGGAGAACTCATGCCGGCCAGCTTCGGCTTTCATCCCTACTTTGGCCTCCCCAAAACGCCTCGGGCGCAATGGCGCTTGAAGGCGCCCGCCATGCGCCAATTGGAACTCAACGGTCAAGGAATTCCGACTGGCCAGGAAAATGCCTTCACGCAAAACGATTTTGTCCCTGGAGACAAGCACCTTGATGCCGGATTTCGTGTTCTCGAATCGCGCCCGGAATTTTCACTATCGGACGGAGAGCGCCAGATAACGGTCCATTTTCTTGAAAACTTCCCGTATGCGCAGATCTACGCCCCGAGAGACAAAGATTTTATCGCCATAGAGCCTATGACCGCGCCGACTGCGGCACTGAATCGCGGAAATTTTCAGACGATTCAGCCGGGCAGCGCATTTCACACCTCCTTTCAAATCCGCGTGAAATGACCCGTTGCATCGGGGCCATCGGACGGCGTGCCGGACCAACGGGAAACCCTTATCCATCAATCCAGTCTTCACGCGGGTTGCGGAATCTGTTGTTCGTGGGTCTCCGGCTCAACCCATTTGCCGTGCTCGCGTATCAGGTCCACGAGCCGCTCGACTGCTTCCGTTTCGGGAATATTAAATTTAATGGCGGTTTTGCCAACGTACAGGTTGATCTTTCCGGGCGCGCCACCCACGTAACCGAAATCGGCGTCGGCCATTTCACCGGGGCCGTTGACGATGCAGCCCATGATGGCAATCTTCACACCTTTGAGATGTTGCGTGCGGACTTTGATGCGCGCGGTGACGGTTTGCAGGTTAAACAGCGTGCGCCCGCAACTGGGGCAGGCCACGTAATCTGTCTTGAAAGAACGGCAACCGGCAGCTTGCAAAATATTGTAGGCCAGCCGCAATGACTGCCCGCCGCCGGATTCGCCGCGGACTAAAATGGCGTCGCCGATGCCATCTGCCAGCAGCGAGCCGATGACCGCGGACGCGCGAAGCAAAGCGATTTTCGGTTCGAGCGGAACGGGATCAAATGCGAGGCAATCTTTGAGCAAAATCGGGTTGTTACGGCCGAGGTGTTTCAATTTGGCCGCAAGCAGGCGAAAGGCAGTGATGGCGGGCAAGGGCACACCGTCTTTGACGGTGACCAATTGCGTGTCGCAATTGACTTCAAAATCCCCGGTTGGATCCAGTTCGGCGATGTTTAAATCTTCGTAAACGGCCTCGGGTTTTACGTCATCCTTTGGACGGATTTTGGGCGCGACTTTGTCCCACGTTGCGCGAGTCACGACCACGCGGATGAGTTGTTCGCCGCCGCAGTGGGTGTTTTCGCTTAACTCGATTTCCGGCGTTTCGCGTCGTTGAAAATGAAAGGGGTCGAACGGGAATTGATCAGCCGCCCCGTTTAATTTGAGCGGACTAACGTCCGCTGCCACGGAAAGTTTGGGAATTTGAGCGAGCAAATCCGTGCAGACTTCGATTTCGCGCGGGGAATCTTCGGTGAGCGAGACGCGGATAGTGTCGCCCAGGCCGTCGCACAGAAGTGAACCGATTCCGATGGCGCTTTTGATGCGGCCATCCTCGCCTTCGCCGGCTTCGGTAACTCCGAGATGAATGGGATAATTCCAGTCGGGACCGAGTTCGTCCAATCGGGCAACGAGGAGGCGATAGCACTCAATCATCACCTTTGGATTGGACGATTTCATGGAAAATTTGAAGTTATGGAAATCGTGTTTGCGGCAGATGCGCGCAAATTCGAGCGCGCTTTCGACCATGCCCAGCGGGGTATCGCCGTAGCGGTTCATGATGCGATCGCTGAGCGATCCGTGGTTGGTGCCGATGCGCAGGCAGCGTTTCAATTTAATCGCTTCGAGGACGAGCGGCGTGAAGGCGTCCTCGATGCGGCGAAGTTCGGCGCCGTATTCGTCATCGGTGTATTCCTTAACGGCGAATTTCTTTTTATCGGCGTAATTGCCCGGATTGACACGGACGACTTCGACCCATTTGACGGCTTCCATGGCGGCTTCGGGCTTGAAATGGATGTCAGCGACGATTGGGACGAGGCAGTTTTGCGCGCGCAATTCGCGGACGATATTTTGGAGATTCGCGGCATCCTTGACGGTTGGGGCCGTGATGCGAACGAGCTGGCAGCCGACGGCAACCAGTTCGAGGGTTTGGCGGACGCATTCGGCGGTGTCCATGGTGTCGCACGTCAGCATGGACTGCTTCACGACGGGGTGATCGCCGCCGATGACAACGCCGCCATGGGCCGGATCGCCGATGACAATTTCGCGCGTCAGACGGCGTTTGTAGTAAAACGGGGAACTGCAGTAACTCATTGTCATTGTGGGAAAGCTAACACGAAACCCGAGAAAAGACTATCAATTTACGATTTGCGATTTACGTGCCCGTTCCGCGAATGTCGTCAACTGAATCGGGTTTATCCAGGTTCAGGGGCTGGGCGCTTTTAATGCAGGATGCCAACGAGATACTCGCAATTGTCGTATTAGCCACCAAGACCAAGCGAGCGAGGCTTGACGCGTAAATCGAAAATCGTAAATCGAAACTATTTCCCGTTCGGCGTCAGGTTGAGAGGATGTCCGTTATCCGGGCTGCCATTTGGCGACCAGGGGGCGGGCGCAAAAATGACCTGCTGTTCGCGGTCTGCGCGGGCGCTGCGCACCCAGTCGCCAGTGTCAAAAAACGCGATGTATAGCATGAACCCGATGATGAGAGTCGCAAAACCGGTTTGGATGCTATTGAGTATCCTTGCGCTGACGGGCCGGCGCCGGATGACTTCTATGAGCGAGAGAAGGATATGTCCTCCATCCAGGACGGGCAACGGCAGCATGTTAATGAGGGCGAGGTTTACGTTGAGCACCACGCTGAACCACAATACCTGCCGCCAGCCTTGCTCGCTTTGAAACAAATTATAATAGACGCGCGCAATCATCACCGCGCCGCCCAATTGCTGGACGCCAACATCAGATTTCGGAGAGAACACGGCCCCTAATGTGCCTATGATTTGGTCGACGCTGGATTGGACTTGTTCGTAGGGCGTGGGATGGACGAGCGAAACGTTGGTATCGAGCAGCCATGCCACGATTCCGAGCGACGGCGGACTATTGGTCGGTTCAAGGGGCTTTTCCGCCAGCAACGTGCGGTCGAAGGGGGCTTCGTTGCCACGACGGACGGTCAATTTCAGCGGCGTCACCGGGCCGTTGCTCATGGCGTCCACAGCGGACATGATTTCGAGCGGGCTAAAGAGCTTTTTCCCGTTCATGGCCGTAATGACATCGCCGTTGGTCAGGCCGGCCACGGCAGCGGGGCTGTTGCTGATAACATCGGCAACGATGGAAGGTTCGGCCGGCCCCACAAGGATTTGCCTTAGAGACCGGCGCTCATACCAATGCGTGGGCTGATGATAGGGCGTCGCGTACGCCATTTTTTCCTGGCCGTCGTGGAGATACTTAATGGCGATTGTGGGGCCTTCGCTGGTGATGATGCGCCAGGTGACGCTGTCCTGGCTCGTCGGGGAAAAGTGATGTACCGGATAGCCGTCTATGGACAGGATAGTGTCGCCGGCGCGGATGCCGGCTTTCCACGCCGGGCCGTTGGTGTCCACCCAGCCGACTTGTGTGGTGTTATCACCTTCGGTCGTGGGTTTGCCGACGCCCCAAACGATACAGGCAAAGAACACGGCAAGTAAAAAGCTGAAAAGAGGACCCGCGAAGGCGACAATGATCTTGTCGATCGCCGCGACGTTGGGCAGTTGCCCGGCGGGGGTATCGCTTTTGCCTTCGATAGCTTCCATTGTGGCCATTTGGGGCAGGGCCACATAACCGCCGGCGGGAATCCAGCCCAGGGCATATTCGACGCCGCCGATTTTGGCCTTCCAGATAGGTTTGCCAAACCAGATGGCGAAGCGATCAATTTTAAGGCCGCGCCATTTGGCGGCCAAAAAATGCCCCAGTTCGTGCACCCCGATGAGGAGGTTGAATAACAACACTACTTCCAGGGCGATGAAAATGTAGTGAAAAACCATCATGCAAATTGACCCTTAGACTATATCAGCAAATTTTTGTTTAAACAACCTGTTAAATCTTTTGTTTTAAACGAAGCGGGTACCGTGCCAGCCTCATTGGTTCAAGCTCACGCTGCTCAATATTAATTGACCGGCCAGGGCGGCAAATGGCGTTTGCGCGATCGCCTGCCCGGGTGACAGATTTTGATTTTGATTTTCCTGATCCGGCGAAATGGGCATGGGCATCGACGTGCCGGCAGCGCTGGCTTTATTTTGCAATGCAATTTTGCTTGCGGTGAGCTCAAAGAGATTCGTTGAGGCCGGGGGCTGCAATTGCGACGCGACGGCCACCGCATCCCACAGCCGGCGGACATCCGTTATTTCGTCAAAGCTGGGGGTGGTATGACGTTGCAACGGATCCAGGCGGAGGAGATTGAAAACGATTTCGTCGCGTTGCTGCGGCGGCACGGGGATTGCACGGCTAATCTCCTGCATTTTGCCCCAGGCATTCAAATAATCCGGATCAAGACGAACCGCCGTCTGGAAATTTGTCCACGCTTCGGTATACCGGTTCTCTTCCGTATAGAGGTAGCCGAGCAGATAGTAAACCTGCGGCTTGCGGGGCCGGTCGGCAACGAGCACCTTAAAGACTTTTTCAGCGACGCTTTGCGCCCGCTCTCCGGCAAAGACCTGTTCGCACCCGAAGCAATGGCTTTCCACGCGGCCGAAGCTGTCCGGCATCAGTTCGTAAGCGCGCCGATAATGTTCCTCCGCCTCGGCTGTTTTGCCCATGGCGGCCAATTGAATGGCCATCCGCGATTGAATACAATAGGCATCGGCAAAATGGTCCAACCCTTCCTGGTACATGGCGATGGCGTGTTTCAAGAGCCCGGCCTCGTAGTATAGGTCCGCATCTTCAGAAATCCGGATCGCCTTGACAATTTGACGATAGAAATCCGCTTCTTTCTGATCGCCGCGCGCCGCCCGAATGTCGGCAAGTTCCGCGTAGGCGCGCATCCGGTCGCCGCGGCCGGATTCGCCATCCGATGGATCAATGGCAATCGCCTGTCGCACGGTCGTTTCCGCCTCCTCAAGCCGCCCTTCCTGCTCCAGCAGATAAGCCTTCCAGATCAAGGGCCGGGTTTGGAACTGGTCGTACTGAAACAATTGATCCAGGCGTGGAATCGCATTTGTGCCGTCCATCGCAATCAACAGCTCATAGCCGCAGTCCTTGGACGGTTCGAGAACCAGCAGGGCATCTGTAATGCGCCGCGCCTCGTTGATGCGGCCCCTGGCCCTTAAACAGTCCGCCACCACATACGGCAGGGGCAATGACGAGGAACCGTTGTGCGAAGACATGAGCATCAATGACGCGTCCCACGGATCTAAATTGAACAAATCGCTTAAATCACCCACACCCCAATCCGGCGCCGATTGCATCAGGGTCAATACGTCGTCGTACCTGCCCGCCTTGTAATACAGCATGGCCAGTGTCGAAAGTATTTGTTGGGGCGGATTGCCGTAGCCCGCGTTCGATGGGTGCGGCACTGTTCCCAATTGATTGGCCAAAATAGCCTCCGCCTCAGGCCCGCGCCCCAATTCCTGCAAAATTTGGCTGATGGAACTGACAACGTCTCCCGCTTCCCAATCTGAAGGGTTTTGCGCCGCGGGAGATGCCAGCCAGTTTGTCGCGGCCCTGATGCCTTCGTCCGTCCAGGCCGCATTGGTCGTCAGAACTCCGATCCGCGCCAGCGATACGCCGAGTTCTCCGGGATTCTCGGATTGTTCGCCCGCCGGCGCCGGGGTATTAGAAGCAATCAGCAGGCGCATTTCCGCAACGCCTTCCTCGACATTATCAGAGGCGAGCAATGCCGTATAAAGGATCTGACGCAGCGCGGCCTTCCGGCTGTCGCTCAAATCGTTCCGCGCAAGCGTGGAGCGCACCAGGTCCAGCATCCGGCCGGTGGTTCCAGCCTTTGCCGAGTACTTCACGTATTGGCTCCAAAATGGAAGCACCGGATTTTGCGACAGCAGCTCGTGCAAAAAATCGTCCAATTGGTCCGCGTAACCGGCGCTGTCCATCGCATCAAATGCGGATTCAAACGCATAGACATTCTGGAATCCCTTATAGGTCTTCGCCGCGGCGACTGCTTCCTGCGTTCTGCCCTGGCTTATAAGCCCCAGCATATAGTAAATCCGCGCGATATCTTCCTGACCCGAGTCGAAACCCATAAATCCGGGCGTTGCCGCCGTGCTATTGGTATTGCCAAAACGTTTGTCCATCGCTTCAAAGAGGTCCACCGAATCCAGTGAGTTGACGAGGCTCCATTGAGGCGCCTTTAGCTGGTCTATCAATTCCAGGGCCAATTTCCCGGCACGACGGGACGTTTCATTCGGCTCGGTGAATTGCAGTTCGACATTAGGCAAAACCAATGCCTTGCGCAAAAAGGCTTCCGCCTTTTCCGGGCCCACTTCAGAAACCAAATTCGGCATCTGCAATTGCCCGCCTGGTTGGGCAGACGCAGCATCGATCTGATTTTGCAGCGACTTCAGGATGACATCGGGATCGTAAGACGTCGCGAGGACGGCCTGGTTGAACTGTTGAAGCATTTGATTGTAAAAGTACACATTCGGATCATCGGAATTGCTCGCCATCAATTTCAGGTTTGTCAGCTCCAGATTTCGCTTCTGAACGTCGCCGGTCAGTGTGGCAGCGAGAACGCCTAATCCGATTTCCTTGAGTTCATCGCCGCCTTTGGCGGCGGGCCGGGCGGCAATCTGCCGGGCCAGAGCATCCCAATCCGCTGGAGGAGGCAATGCGCCGACTAAATCAGCTCCAGAAATCGCTTGGAACGATGGATTGGCGTCTTGTTCCGCCTGCGGGAGAACCTTTGCCGCCCGATCCACCAAATCCAACCATTGCCGCGCGGCGTCATCAGGCGTGAGATTGGTTGAATTCCGGCTGAATGCCTGCAAGTCGGCCCGAAATTGCGCCTGGTCGGCGTTCGTCTGCGCCGGGGACTTTGCCCGTTGTTGTTGCGCCAATTGCAGCACGGCATTGGCGCCCATGTAGTCCTGTGCGCAACCCCTCGGACTAAACCCATAGTCCCAGGCCAATACACCGCAGCAAACCACCATGAGCCTGAAAAAAGCGAATGTTTTCATATTTTTCCTGCCTGCCAACAGCAACCTGATTGCCAATAGCAATGGCAACAGATATGACAAATAAAAACACCGTTCCTTTGAAAATGTTGCTCGGTTCCTGCCTGTAAAAGCCGCGGCAGGACCAAGCGGAGGACGCTCTCCGGCGGCCCGATTCTGAATCGCAAATTACGACGGAGCCATTTTTCTCAATTCTGTCTTCAAGATTTTTCCGGTGGCGTTGCGGGGAAGGGCGGGCATGAAAACGACTTGTTTGGGGACCTTGTAGTCGGCGAGTTTTTCGCGCACAAATTGGAGAAGATTTTTTTCGTCAAGGGTCTGGCCTTCGGCGGGTGCCACGAATGCCAGGGGTTGCTCGCCGCGACGCTGGTCCTTGACCCCGATGACGGCGGTTTCTTTTACGCCGGGAAAATGATAAATGACTTCTTCGATTTCCCGGGGGTAAACGTTGATGCCGTTGACGATGAGCATGTCTTTCTTGCGGTCGGTGATGTAGTAATAGCCATCGGTGTCGCGATGGCCGATGTCACCGGTCAACAGCCAGCCGTCGCGGAACACTTTTTTCGTTTCCTCGGGCTGGTTCCAATAGCCCATCATGACGTTCCCGCCGCGCACGCAAATTTCCCCGGTTTGGTTTGGGCCCAGGATGGCGCCGTTGTCGTCCTGCACGCTCATTTCGACGTTGGCGATCGGGATGCCAATGGAGCCGGCTTTGTGCGGTCCCTTGAGCGGGTTTTTGGAAACGACGGGGCTGGCTTCGCTCAGGCCGTAGCCTTCGATGAGCGGCACTTTGAACTTTTCTTCGAATTCATTGAGCGTTTGCATGGGCAGCGGCGCGGAGCCGCTGATGAAGATGCGAATGGGAAGCGGGAGCGGCAATGTCGCGCCCACGAGCATGCGATAAAACGCGGGCACGGCGGGCAAAATGGTGGCGCGCCGCGAAAATATTTCCTGCAGCATGGCTCGGGGCGGGTTCAAGGACTTCACCAAAACGATCGAGCCGCCGATGGTGAATGGGAGAAAAATGCCCACGGTCATCATATAGGTGTGAAACAGGGGCAGGATAACCGCCAGCGAATCGTCTTCGACTGTGGACAGGACGATGCGGCAGCTCTCGACATTGTGCAGGATGTTCCCGTGCGACAGCATTGCGCCCTTGGGCCGGCCGGTGGTGCCGGAGGTGTAAATGATAACGGCAAGGTCGCCTTCGTTGCGCTCGACGCCTTCTTTCCCGGATTGCTCCCGGGGAAGCGATGCGAAATCTTCCGCTTTGAAAATTTTTAACTGCGGCCGGCCGGCCGAGAGTTCGGACAGATGGGCGGACGTTTCGGCGTCGCAAATCAGGACGTCAATGGCGGCATCGTTCAGAATGAAAATGGCTTCGGCTGGTTTAAGATAATTGTTGATGGGAACGACAACGCCGCCGGCCCGGAGTATGCCATAGACGCCAGAGACAAATTCAGGGCAATTCTTGAGCCACACGCCGACGCGATCGCCGGCCTTGACCCCGAGGCGGTTTTGGAGATGCGCGGCGAGGGCCGCAGCCTGGGCGAGGAGATCGGCGTAGGAGATTTCCTTTTCGCCGAAGTAAATGGCGGCTTTGGTTTGATGTTTTTGGGCGCAATTTGAAAAAGCAGCAGCCAGATTCATGGACAAAAGATAATCGTTAAATGTCAAGTTTCCAAAGAGTTTTCGAGGACTTCATTGCAATTCGTTCGGGATTATGCTAAAAGACCCGCAGCCCGCCTGGAGACTTGGGTTTGTAGTAACGCAACGTGATAGATACAGAGGAAAAACTGGCTGCGTTTTTGCCGGCTTTGCGCGCCGCCGCCTGGGTGTCGCTGGACACCGAGGCGGACAGCCTCCACGCCTATCCTGAAAAAATTTGCCTGATTCAGATCAGCATCGCCGGCAGCGACCGGCTCCTGGATCCCCTCGCGAAAATCGATCTCACTCCCCTGTTGGACGCCCTGAACGCACACGAACTCATCATGCACGGCGCCGATTACGATTTGCGGCTCCTGGAAAAGCATCATGAATTTGTCCCTTCGGCCATTTTTGACACGATGCTCGCCGGCCGATTGCTGGGCGAACGGCAGTTTGGCCTGAGCGCGCTGGTGGAAAAGTTTTTGGGTGTCAAATTGGATAAGGGCTCGCAAAAAGCCAATTGGGCGCAGCGTCCGTTGACGGAGCGGATGGAAAAATATGCCCGCGCCGATACGCACCATTTGAAACCGCTGGCGGATAAGTTGCGGTCTGAGCTTGCGGCGAAACGACGGCTGGAATGGCACCAGGAATCGTGTGCCCGCCTGATTGATAATTGCGCGAAGCCGCAGGTGATTGATTTGGATTTGATGTGGCGGGTGAAAGGAAGCGCGAAGCTGAGCCGGGCCGGTCTGGCGGTGCTGCGCGAGTTGTGGCGCTGGCGCGAGCGCGAAGCCGTTCGCGCGAATCGTCCGCCGTTTTTTATTGTCAATCACGAGAAGCTCGTGGACCTCGCGACGGTGGCGTCGGTGAACCATTCGGTCGAGGCGATATTGCCGCGCCAGTTGTCGCCGCGCCGGCGGGCGGGTTTGTTGGAAGCGATCACAGCGGGTCTGGCTGTTCCCGATTCGGCGCAACCGGAAATTTTGCGCCACCATTTTCAGCGTCCCTCGGATGCGGAATTCCGCCGATACCGTGAATTGGAAAAAATCCGGGATGCGCACGCGGAGAAGCTGGGGATTGATCCGGCGCTCATCGCGAGCCGGCCGGTCCTGGGCGATTTGGCGCGGGATTGGGAAAACTACGCGCCTTCACTCATGATTTGGCAGCGGGAATTGTTGCAGAAAAAATAGCATCCTTTAACTTTCACCGATGCAGCAGACTATGTTGACACTTGGCCATTCGCCAGACCCGGACGACGCGTTTATGTTTTACGGTCTGGCGAAGGAGAGAATTCCAACGGATGGTTTTCAGTTCGAGCACATTTTACAGGACATCCAGACGCTGAATGAACGGGCGACGCGGGGTGAGTTGGATATTTCGGCAGTGAGCATCCATGCCTACGCCTACGTGAGCGATAAATATGCGCTCCTGCCCTCCGGCGCGAGCATGGGAGACGGTTACGGCCCGATGCTGGTGGCGAAACAAAAATGGTCGCGCGAAGAAGTGGCGCGCAGAAAGATCGCCGTGCCGGGCACGATGACGAGCGCGTTTTTGGCGCTGCAATTGTGGCTGGGCAGGCCGGCGAAGGAATTTGATTATGTGGTCGTTCCGTTTGACCAGATTTTTCGCGCGGTCAAAACCGGGCAGGCGGACGTGGGCCTTATCATTCACGAAGGCCAATTGACTTATAAAAACGAGGGCCTGGTTGTGTGTGAGGACCTGGGTGTGTGGTGGAACAGCGAAAACGATGGACTGCCGCTGCCGCTGGGTGGGAACGTGGTCCACAAGAAATTTTCACCCGAGGTGCGCCGCAAGATTTCGGGAATTCTCACGGCAAGCATCCAGTACAGCCTGGACCATCGGCCGGAAGCCGTGCAACACGCGCTGCAGTTTGCGCGCGACATGGGCCGCGACCTGGCGGACAAATTTGTGGGAATGTACGTGAACCATTGGACGCTGGATTACGGGGATCGCGGACGCGAGAGTATCCGGCGCTTTTTGGGCAAAGCGTTCGAATGCGGCATTTTGCCGCGGAGGCAGGAGCTGGAATTTGTTTAAGCGTCCCATTGGGGACAACAATTACGGGAGGGCGGCGTCGCATGCCAGCGGTGCTGCCACCGCCGCCCAAACTTTTCTGACAGCTCCATCGGATCGACATATCTGTAGCGGTCGTTGTTCTTTGGCGCGTGAAAATTTCACGCGCAGCGCGTGAAGCTGGTGCGCGTAGATGATTCCGGCTGCGCATAAGTGCCTGTAGCCACCGCAAAACCAAAACTGGCATGATTTAAGCCTTCCTTATTGCGCTTATGAAAATCAAGCCAACCCTTCTTCGTGGTTTTCTACTACTAACAGCGCTCCTGGCTTGGCCCCCTGTCATGCAAGCCCAATACACGCTCGCAACCAACAACGGCGCCATTACCATCACGCACTATACCGGAACCGGCGGTGCGGTGATCATTCCCGCCATGACGAACGGTTTTCCAGTCGTCGCCATCGGGCCGGATGCCTTCGAGGGTAATGATAATGTAAAGAGCGTCACGATACCAGGTAGCGTCACGAACATTGGGGACTATGCGTTCTCCGGTTGCGAGTTCATAACCAATGCGATCATTCCCGGCAGCCTCATCGGCGAAGGCCAAAGCGTCTTCGAGGGCTGTGGTATTTTGAGAAGTATCACGTTAGGCAACGGCATTCCGGCCATAAACACGAACATGTTTGACGAGTGCGGTTTTACAAGCGTTATCATCCCCAATAGCGTGACGAGCATCGGGCCGATGGCTTTTTCGAGCTGTACATATCTCACCAATATCGTCATTTCCTCTTCGATGACGAGTATCGGAGCCGACGCATTTGCCGAATGTTATCACCTGCAGCAGGTCTATTTCCTGGGTGATGCGCCCACCGCCGGCCCCGGCGCTTTTTCGAACGACAGTGATACGACCCCGACCATCTATTATTTGCCGCTCACAACCGGCTGGACGAACACGTTTGCCGGCTGCCCGACGGAACTGTGGACGCCGCCGCTTCCTGCGTTGGGCATTACGACCTACAGCAACCAGCCGGTGGTGATTTTCCCCTACCTGGCGGAGTCCATTGGCACAAACTGCGAGGTGCAGATGACCACTAACCTGGGCTCCGGCAATTGGGTGACGGTCACGAACGGCGTCGTTTTCATCGCTGTGCAAATCACGAACGCACCAGGCACGGCGTTTTTCCGACTCGCCGAGTAGCAGTCGGCACTGCAGCCATCATGTTCGCTGCTACGGGCAGTGATAGCGTAGCAGCCGGCACCCCTTTATAGGGGTTGTCCCATGCAAGAAACTCCAATGGCGCGGAGGCCGATCTCGGGTGAATTGTGAATTTTTTAAGTATCTAGTATACAATGACTTGTGTAATGGGTTTCTTAAGAGTGAATATAAATTAAATTCGCTCTGACTTTTCATTTTCGCGCCGACCAAGGTCCTTGAGCGAAAAAATCAGAGCGGACTTATGTGCCCCCCAAACTATCTGCCTGGCGTCTCGCTCAGTGTATCCAGCCTGACGTAGTCTGCCCCTGGTCGTAGCTGGTCCGGGCAGTTGTACTCCCGGCGCAAGATTTGAATCATAACCAGGCAAATGTTTTACTGCTGCATTTTGTATAACATGATGGGCATCCTTCATTCCTGCGGCACGAAGGTCGCCTTTTGGCATTGTTAGTTTCTGCGCACCCGCCCTAATCGCCTTGCTGTCTTTAGCCATTCCGACTTCGTGCGCAAGTCCAATCCGTTTGGCCGCTGTCTGGAGGATAGTCGACTCTGGCCGCTTCGCGATATTTACTGTAGGTCATCCGGATATGGATGTTGGTTTGACGCATTGTCCGCGACCGGTTGCTTACCCACTGGAAAGACATTCTGAATTATCTGGTCCGCCTGATCGGGTGGGCTATTGGCCGTTTGTTGGTCTTTTGCGGGGAGGTTACCGCGCAGCATATCCTGCAGGTCCTTCAATGCGGCGGCCAAATCATC
>DATJTK010000052.1:0-8166 GCA_035503455.1 Candidatus Sulfotelmatobacter sp.
CTTGAAAGAGCAAGGGCTGTTCTCTACAGTCTGTTGTCGAAGAAGCGGCGTGTGGCGTTTTCATTTGGCTTAGTGAAATCAAGCCTATGGACGCTCCAGCCGCTTCTTTGGTTAATCCCTTTATGAAATATCCGGGCTAGACGGTTCATGATTGTGGGGAGCCATTTCGATTTTTTCGCATGCATTGGACCATGAACCTGATTGTTGCGCCGGTGGCAGTGCCACTGGCAATCTCGTGCGCGACACATGCCGTTTCCTTTTACGGAAACTATATTCGCGAATTTCCCAATGAAAACGCAGTTTTGCGTCCAAAATCCCGCCCGTTTCCACGTTTCGTCTCCTATACATAGAAAATGTGAAACGATCAGACCTTGGATTTATGGACACGCCTCCGCAAGGGCTTCCGCCGTCGCTAAAGCTATGGCGCGACAAGACGGCGCGGCAAGTTGATGGATAATTGGATACGCGGATTGTTGGGTCGCGGCGGTGTCAGCGACAGTGGCAGGGAGCGTCGTGATATGTAACGCGAGCGGCGGAGTTGAAATCGTTTTCGGTAGTCGGGCCACTTCCAATCGTCAGTCCCCGTCTAATATCCAACGACGTACGAAAGCGGTGTCGCGCGGACTTGCCACCGCACTCCAAGACGCGAAGCGAGTTTGCACGAATCTTCTTGGTTCTGGATGGTTCATGCGTTGGAACCATGAACCCGCTTGTTGCGCCGCTGCACGCGGCGCTACACGGCGCAGCGCGCCGTGTTCCACCACCCCACGTGTTCACGGAAACTGTAGTGGGATCTCCAACCCACCAATCCATTAATCCATTAATCCATTTCACTCCCCTTGCTGCCACAAAGCTCGCCAGAATTGTTCGCTGGAGCCGGGGGCGATGGTGTTTGTGATGTCGAGCGTAGTGCCGCTCAAAGTGTTGGTTGAGACGGAGGTCCAGTTATAGAGGTTTGTTGAGGATTGCAATATATAGGGAATGTTCGGCTGGCCGGTAAGTTGCAGGACGAATTGGCCGGGGATTGATGATGGCAAAATTGAAAGCGATGGGGCTGCGGCCGCAGTCGCCGAGTTGAATACAATCACGTTCATCGAGTAGGGCGCGAGGATGTAATTGAAATTTGTGCTGACGTTGCAGGTGTTGGTCGCGATGTCGCACGCGTTGTTGTTGCCGTTCCTGGCGGCATCATCCTGCGGCATGCCGTAGGAATAAACTGTGGCCGTTCCGGCGGGCGACCAATTGGTGAGGGTGATGCCGGCGTCGTAGTAATTGGTGGGGCTTTTGTTGATGAGCAACAGCGTGACGGTTCCGTTGGTCCGCGACGCGCCGTAGGCGGACACCAGCGGAAGGTCGCTTGCGGCGCTTACGACTTTGTCGCCGCCACGGATAAAGTGGGTCAACAGCTCTGCGGCGAAATAGGGCGGATAGCGATTGGTTAACGCGAGTCCGTTTTCAAAATCCATGACGCCCCACGCCCCGTACATGCGCCATCCGTAGAGGCTCGGGTCCATGTCGCCGCTGGTGTAGGGACCGTTGCCATCGTGCAATTGCCACCACATGCGGCAATTGAACTCGGTTTGCATGATTTGACCCAGGCTGTCGGCGTAATACAGGCCGTTGACCAGACTCACGGACTGTTTGCCGGGGATGGCGGCATCGCTGTTGTTTTCGGTGATTAATAATTCCACGTTGGTGCCTTGCGGCCCGAGGAAGTCGTTGATATCGCCGCGCAACTCGGCGGCTTGACTCGCCCAGATGGCGTTTGCCAGAAGGGTTTGATCATTATCATCTCCGCTTTCCGGGTACACATGGTCGATGACGAAATCCGGCGTCACGCCGGCTTGCCGGAGCTGGCTCATCACCACAGGCGTCCAGCCGGAAAAAACCTGTCCGGTCAAGAGGTTGGTGGCGTAGTGGGGCATGCCGTTGGTGCCGGGATCCAGTTCCAATCCTGGAACGACGACGACTCCCACTTTAATCGTGGGATCGACCGCTTTCATTTGCTGGATGTATTGCGCGGCGCGCTGGCCATATTCCCACGGATCATGGCCCGGAGTGTTCGTGTCCAATTCCGTCGGCCATGCATAGACTTCGTTGCCGACCTCCCAATACTTGAACCCTAAATGATTGGTGATGTTCGCGTACGCAACCCACGCGGCCGCCTCTTGAGGTGTGCCGGTGCCGTAATTGACGGTAATCATGGCCTGGTCGCCGAGGTTGGTGACGACCTGGGCGAAGTTGTTGAACGGATTGTTCTGTCCGGACGTGGTGAAATCCTCCCAATCAAAACCGTCGGCGTCCGAGCCGCCCGGGTAACGGAAAATGGTCCAACCTGCGGCCTGGCTTTCCGGGACCGTATGCTGCACGTTGAAATCGTAATCATAACTTCCGGTGTTAATGCCGAACCAGCGCGAGTCGGCGGTGCGAACGACATTGCCCGCGTCGAGCGTGATGGCCGGATTGGCCACGACCGGCGGGCTATCCCACTCGATGTTGGCAAATTCCAGCACCATCGTGCAGGAAGTTGGAAAATAGCCGTCGAACATGCTGAAGACCGTTTGCTGGACGTCATCCAAATCGGTGACTGATCCAAAATCGCTGACCGGAATGACCATGTGTTGCCAACCGTTGTTGCCGGCGGCAGGCGTGACCGCCGGCTGTGGACCGCCAGACGAAGCGAAATTATTTCCGTAAGTCACGAATGGTTCGAGCGTGTTGCAGGCGTTGCCAAAGTCGTCCCAAACGGTTTGGTTGGCGCCGACTTTTACGTCGAACTCGAGTTGCGTGTATTGCGAGAGATTCGCGCCGTTCATTGGCGCTGCGAACTGGGTCCAGATAGCTCCCTCCGGACCGGCAGCGGTCATGACCATGGCCCCGCTTGAAGGACCCCATGGCGGCGCATCGCCGGGCAGAAAAGACAGAGTGCAGGGCTGGTTCCCTCCATCCGGAGCCCAGCCGTTGATGTCGGATGCGCTCCTGAAAATGCCAATCCAGTTGGTCAGTCCCGGACTTTGGACACCGCCGGTGCCGATGATCATGACCGTGCCGCCGGCTCCGGTGAGCGTATAATTGTCCGCCGCTGCGCCGCCCACGGTCAAATTCTGGACGGATGTGATGGCCTGCGGCCCCGCGTTGGTGCCGGCTACGGTCACACTGCCCGAAAGAGTCAGAGCATCGGTGCCGACGAGATTGGACACCGTTAGATTTGCCGCGGGCACGATGGCCGTGTTATTGGCCACCAGGTATCCATCCAAGACCAAGGGCAGGGGATTAATCGCCAGCGTCGTGCTGGTGTTGGTAGCGGAGAGCAACATGCCTGCGGAAGCGGATGTATAGGTAATCGGATAAGGCGTGGCGCTGACCGGGATGCTATCTGCATTGTAAACGATACTGAAATCCCCCGTCGAATCGTTGATATGGGTTTGTTGCGCGTTCCCGTTGATTGTGACCGTGACAATGGCGCCTTCGGCCAACGCGATCCCGTTGGTGGCGCTCACCGTGCCTGATAAGGTCACATCCGGATTGCCGTAGAGAACCGTGGTGGAACCGGTCAAATTCGAAAATTGAGGCGTGATGAGGTTGGTGTTTACGCCGGCGGACGTGAAAACGGCTATGGCCAGCGCCTTTGGCACGCCGCCGCCGATGGCATTGCCGACCGAAATCGTGGTGGCGCCGGGCGCAAGATTGAGCGTCGCGCCCATGATGACGTCGTAATCACCCAATATCGTCTGAACATAGTTTGTCGTGCCTGTGGTGGATTCAACCGACATGTCGAATGTGGAATTGAAACCGTAACTGAAATCCAACGCCGCCCAGTCCCCGGCCGCAGTGCTTTCGGACAACGTGATCACGCCATTCGTGCCGTACGGGCCGTTTGTGCTGTAAAACGCCGGAGCGACCGTGGCATCAACGCCATTGAGCGTGTACACCTGCATGGCCATTGCGGTGACCGTCCCGGTCGAAGTATCCGTGGCCGTAATGACATTCGTCCCCGCAAGCGGATTGAATAAATACCAAATATCGCTGGATGAATAAATGCCGCGCGGATTGTATTGTCCGCCGGCCTTCGTGAGGGATTGCCCGCCCCAGGTGATGGACGCCGGGCCCGAGTCGGTGGCGACATCGTTTTGATCATACAACGAAACCACCAGCGCGCCCGCGCCCGGCGTCACCGTAAAGCTTTGGCTGATGGAAGTGGAATTGGTGTTGTACGCGGCGCTGGTCGTTGAACCGTCCTGCAGGACAATTTGGGCCCGGGCCTGGCTGGACCATAACAGCGCAACCAGGGCGAGTAATTGGCAGGGACGGCGCGCTGCGCTGTCACCGCGCGTAAAGCGCGCGGAACATGCGTGGAAGATTGTACTGCTCACTGGGAGATTAAGTGTGTAGAGACCACGAACGCACTGGTTGCGCCGCTGCACGCGGCGCGGACGGCGCAGCGCGCCGTCCCTACCTTTGATTGTTGACGGTCAATTGTTTGCATTCAGATTCTCCTTGTTGCTCGAAGCCCATGTCGAAATTTACCTATCCTGTTACAGCACCAGCACTAACGATAGTTTCCGTGCTTGCCCTGCAATCCGCAATCTCAAAGTGCGATTTAGACGGGATCGATTTAACCGCAGAGAACACAAAAGAGCCGGATTTTTGGACAGGATTAACGGGATGAACAGGATGGAATGTGAAAGCAACGGCGGACGTGCAGCGGATTGTAGCGCCTTGTAGCGGATGTGTAGCGGCAGATGTAGCGGATTAAGCCATTGGTATTCAATGATGTAGCGGATGTAGCGGGTTGTACGACTTCTATCACCAATTCAATGCCGTGAGTGCCATCCGCATTTCCTCAGTAGTTCCATTCCTTTGCGGTCTTCGCGTTCTCTGCGGTTAAAATCCCATTCTATTAATTCTGTCCATTCCGTCAAAAATCCGGTTCGACGCTTCAACGTTTCTACGCACACACTTGAGCTTTTCTCCCGTTTCGCGTATCCGTCTTACATAACATATATATATGCTCATTGTTCACGTTCATGTGCATGTCAAACCGGAATCCGTGGAGGCTTTCAAGACGGCGACGCTGGCAAATGCCCGAGCGAGCCTGAAGGAACCGGGTGTGGTCCGATTCGATGTCGTCCAGGAGCAGGAAAATCCCGCGCGGTTTGTCCTGGTGGAGGTCTATCGCGATGCCGCCGCCGCCGCGGCGCACAAAGAAACGCCGCATTATCCAGTCTGGCGCGACACCGTGGCGTCAATGATGGCCGAGCCACGCCGCAGCGTGAAATTCAATAATGTGTTTCCCGAAGATGAGCGGTGGTAATGTTTGGTGTCCACGCTTTAGCGTGTCCCATGAAATTTGAATTTGCCACTGCGACGCGAATTATCTTCGGCCCCGGCACATTCCGGGACATCGGCGCATTGACCGCGGAATTAGGCAAACGGGCGCTGGTGGTGACGGGTCGGGATGTGTCCCGCGCGGCGACATTGCTGGCGGCGCTTCGCGATGCCGGCGTCGGCGCAGTGACCTTTGCCGTCGCGGGTGAGCCGGAGATTTTCACGGTTGAAAACGGCGTGGCGCTGGGGCGAAAGGAGAATTGTGAATTCGTCGTCGGATTTGGCGGGGGCAGCGCGATGGATGCAGCCAAGGCCATCGCCGCAATGCTGGCGAACGGCGGTGATTTGCTCGATTACCTCGAGATTATTGGACGCGGAAAACCGTTGATGAAACCGTCCGTGCCATTCATCGCCATTCCTACGACGGCGGGCACTGGCTCGGAGGTCACGCGCAATGCCGTGCTGGCTTCTCCGGAACACGGATTAAAAGTCAGTCTGCGCAGCCCGTTCATGCTCGCCAAAATCGCGCTCGTTGATCCCGAACTGACCCGCGATTTGCCGCCGGCCATCACCGCGCGAACGGGGATGGACGCGCTGACGCAACTCATCGAGCCGTTCGTCTGTTTGCGCGCAAACCCAATGACCGACGGTTTGTGCGTGGAAGGATTATGCCGCGCGGCGCGGTCGTTGCGGATTGCGTTTCATGACGGCCAAAACAAATCCGCCCGGGAGGACATGGCGCTGGCAAGTTTGTTTGGCGGGTTGGCGCTGGCAAATGCCGGTCTCGGCGCCGTTCATGGCTTCGCCGGTCCCATTGGCGGAATTTTTCCAAATGCGCCGCACGGCGCGATTTGCGCGGCGCTATTGCCGCATGTCATGAGGACAAATATCCGGGCGATTCGGCGGCGTGATGGGCAAAGTTTGGCGGAGCGGCAGCTCCGCCCTACCGCGTTGGAACGATACGACCGAATCGCGCGGATTTGCACCGGCGACGAACACGCGACGGCCGATGCGGGTGTGGATTGGGTGCGGCGATTGGTTGACGAACTCCAAATCCCGCGTCTCGGAACCTACGGCATCAAATCGGAACACGTGGACGAATTGGTCAGGAAGGCGACGCAGGCCAGCAGCATGAAGGCGAACCCGGTTGTGTTGTCGCCGGAGGAGTTGGCGGAGACGTTGCGCGCGGCGCTGTGAGGCGGAGACCGAGAAAACGTGAGAGTGTGAGATGTAACGCGAGCGCCGAGGGCGTGTTTGGTGTCCACGCTTTAGCGTGCTCCGGAACACGCTAAAGCGTGGACACCAAACAAAATTCGTTCGTCACCCATGGGCAAAAGCCCATTTAGAATTGCCATTGTTCGCGTCGCCTGCCTAGATTTCTTCTCATACAAATCAAATGCAAAAATACCAATACACAAAGTTGTTTTTTCTGCTCCTGATTCTTTGCGTGCCCTCGATTTGGGCGGCTGCGCAAGCGAACGATTCAGATTCAGATTCACAATACGCGGGCACGCCGCTTCCCCGCAGCACGCCCGAGGCGCAGGGCATTTCCTCCGAAGCCGTCCTTCAATTTGTCCAGGCCGTCGATAAAATCAACACACTCCACAGCTTCATGCTTGTACGGCACGGCTATGTCATTGCCGATGGTTGGTGGAAACCTGAAGGCCCAAACAAACCCCACATGTTGTGGTCACTGAGCAAAAGCTTTAACTCCACCGCCGTCGGACTGGCCATTTCCGAGGGCAAATTGAGCCTGAGCGATCACGTCCTGAAATTCTTTCCGGACGACGCCCCGGCTGATCCCTCGGACAACCTGAAAGCCGTGACCGTTCGCGATCTTCTCACCATGAGCAGCGGCCAGGCTACCGAACCGCAGAAGGTGAACGGTGAGATGACTGTCAGACAATTTCTTTCCCATCCTTTTGTTTATAAGCCCGGAACGCATTTCTTATACAACACCATGGGCGCCTACACGCTCTCGGCCATCGTCACCAAGGTGACCGGGCAGACCTCGCTCGAATACCTCGAGCCCCGGCTATTTGAGCCGTTGGGAATCAAAAATCCCCAGTGGGATTCCAGTCGCGAAGGCTACTCGCTCGGCGGCTCTGGCCTTCACCTTTGCACCGAAGACATCGCCAAGTTTGGCCAGCTTTACCTGCAAAAAGGCAAATGGAATGGACGCCAGCTCATTCCAAAAACATGGGTTAAAGAGGCAACCAGCAAGCACATTCGCAACGACGGCGAGGGCCATTCGAAGATTGGCATCGATTGGTGCCAGGGCTACGGCTTTCAATTCTGGCGCTGTACCCACAACGCTTTTCGCGGCGACGGCGCCCACGGCCAGCTCTGTGTCGTTATTCCCGATAAAGACGCGGTCATCGCCATCACCGCCGATACCAGCAAATTCCAGAATGAGATGAACGCGATATGGACTTATCTTTACCCCGCTTTCCAATCCAAAGCCCTGCCGGCCGATCCGTCTGCCGACGCCCAACTGGCCGCGGCCACGGCCAACCTTACGGCACACCCAGCGCCAGTGGCGAAAGCGCCGTGAACGGGGCGAAGATGGAAGATGAAAAGGTGGTGGAACACGGCGCGCTGCGCCGTGTAGCGCCGCGTGCAGCGGCGCAACAAGCGGGTTCATGGTTCCTATGCATGACGCCCGAATCATTGAGCCCTTCCATGAACCGCAACGTCCTCATTCGAACGATTCTCCCTCCCCATGAACCTGCTTCGGAGCGCGGCTGTGTCGAAGACCAGCCGCAGCGCGTCGCAACGTTCGCGGCTGCTGCGGCTGGTGCCCCTTTGCCCCGCACACAGCCGCGCTCCGTGTGCCAA
>DATJTK010000053.1:0-11257 GCA_035503455.1 Candidatus Sulfotelmatobacter sp.
CGAATGCCTCGTGATGAAGCGACCCGGAAAGCCGGATACGGGAAATCCGTTCGTCCGGTTTGATGAGGGGTGAAGTGAAACAACGGAACCGACAACTTCGGTCAGTTCAATCCCCAGCGTTTCACTTCGCCTACTCTACCCTTTGGAAGTCTGCGCTACACTTTTTCCTTGCTTCGACGCGCAGTTGCAACGAAATTCCGCAGGACTTTCTGCGTTTGAATGAACTTTCACCCACGCAAAACGGAGGCTCTTGCAATCGCCCTGGCACTGGGCGCGCTTTTTGCCAATTCATCGCGCGGCGATCAACCCGCGCCGCTGATGCCGCTGGCCGACGTCAAACCCGGGATGAGCGGCGAATGGCATACCGTCATCAGCGGAACGCGGATTGACAGTTTTCCCATGCGCGTGGTGGGTATCGCGGACAATTTCATCGGCCCGGGCCGGCCGGTTATTATTTGCGAGGGGCTGGACGCGACCAATAAATTGACGGGACCGGTCGCAGGGATGAGCGGCAGCCCGGTCTATGTGGACGGCAAGCTGCTCGGCGCGTACGCATACGGTTTTACCTTTCCCCATGACCAGGATTTGTTCGGCGTGACGCCCATTGACCAGATGCTCGAAGTGGAAAAATATCCGCCGGCATCCAATCCCTGGGGCAACGATCCCATGGCGGATGCCTCCGGAACGGGCAGCCCCGAGTGGCTTGCCGCGCCCGCGGCGGGAATCAGTGTGCCGCCGCTAAGCGAGATGCAGTCCGTCATGAAACCGCTGCCGACCCCGCTGTTTGTTTCCGGAGTGTCGCAGCATACGCTGCAAATGTTTGAGCCGGAATTAAGCCGGCTGGGGCTGGACGTCATGCAGGCGCCATCCGGCGGCGCCGGTCCCATGGCAAACACGGATTTGGAACCGGGCGCGGCGGTGTCCGGCGTGCTCATGAGCGGCGATTTCGATTTTGCCGGAACCGGAACAGTGACCTGGCGCGACGGCAACCACATTCTCGCCTTTGGCCATCCATTTATGCAGAGCGGCCCCACGGAAATGCCGATGGCGACAGCCGAAATCCTCACGGTCGTGTCCTCGTTCGAAGAATCATTTAAGCTGCTCAACGTCGGTCGAACTATCGGCACGATTTATCAGGACCGCCTCACGGCCATCGCGGGCGAAATCGGGCGCATGCCGCGCACGACACACGTGGAAGTTCATTTGGCGTCGCCGACCGGCAAGGAACGGGTTTACCAGGGCGACATGTTTCAAAATCAGCTTTTTTCGCCGGTGCTTACCGCCATTGCGCTCGAAGAGTCGCTGTTTCAGACGATGGAATCGGAGGAAAAACAGACGGTTTACGTGGAAACGGACATGGATATCGAGGGACATGGAATGGTCAAGTTGTTCGATGCCGCCACCGACGAAAACGGTCCGATGATGCTTGCCTTCCACCAATTGGAATTGTATGACCGCCTGTTGAGCAATCCGTGCGAATTTCCGATGGTCAAATCGCTCATTTTCCACGTGCGCTTTGCCAACGGTTTTGACTGGAGCCGCCTGGACTCATTGAGCATGAACCGCGACGAGGTGAAGCCGGGGGCAACTTTGCGCGCGGTCATCGGCTTGCGCAATTACCGTGGTGAATCGTCGGTCATTCCCGTTTCTGTGCCGATTCCGGCGGATTTGGAAGTGTCGACACTGCAGCTTTTCGTGGGGGACGCCGACGCGGCGATGCGTTTGGACGAAACGCCCGCGCCACCGAGGACATTGGACCAGGTGCTGGACCGGTTGCGCGAGACGCGGTCGCATCAAAATATCTGCGTCAAGCTGCTGCAAGAGACGCCGGGCCTGTCTGTCGAAGGGCAAAACCTGCCGAACCTGCCACCGTCCGTCATGGCGCAATTTGATTCTCCCGATGCGGATTTGAACCGTGCGACACTGAGCCATGTCACGCTTTGGGAAACGAACTTTCCAGTATCGGGAACGTTCAGCGGTGAAATCACATTACCGGTGACCATCAAATGAAATCCATCCTCTTTCCTGTCCATTGGAGACGAGGTAACGAGTCTCTGACTAAAATCCAAGTGTTTGTCGGACAGTCGTCACCGGAACACGCTAAAGCGTGGACACCAAACGGACACTGGACTCCGGAGCATCCTATGAAGCCTATTTACGCCTTTCTTATCGTTGCACTTTTAGTCGCGCCATTGTTTGTTCCCGGCGCCCGCGCGGTCGTCACGCAAAAAGTCACGCACGACACCTTCGATGCCTTCAGCGGCGGTGACTTTGAGAACATTTCCCTCACCAGCGATGGTCATCTGGAACTGGCGCCGGCAATCACGAACCTGGCGACCGTGACCGACCCCATTATTTGGGCCGCTGTGGAGGACAAGAAGGGAAACATCTATTTCGGCACGGGCAACCAGGGCAAGGTTTATAAACTGACGCCCAAAGGAGAGCTTTCCACCTTTTTCGAGCCAAACGCGGTCATGGTGCACGCGCTGGCGATGGATGGCGATGGACGCCTTTACGCCGCCACGTCGCCGAATGGTTTCATTTACCGGATCGATTCCGACGGCCGGGCCGAAGTTTTTTGCAATCCCGGCGAAACGTACATTTGGGCGATGGTGTTTGGCGGCGATCATTCGTTGTTTCTGGCGACGGGCGATCACGGAAAAATTTTGCGCGTGCCCGCGTCCGGCTCGCTTCCGGCAAAAGCGGAAACGTATTTTGAAACCAAGGAAGCCAATATCACGACGCTTGCGCTCGACAATGACGGCAATTTGCTGGCCGGTTCCAGTCCGCACGGTTATTTGTATCGAATTGATAAAAAGGACCACGGTTTCGTCCTGTTCAACTCAGGTGACAAGGAAATCAAACAAATCGCTGTCGCGCCGGACGGCGTCATTTACGCCTCCACGTTTGTATCAAATCCAAAATCCGGCGGATCTCCCGAAGAAAATGCCATTACTGTTATCGTTTCACCGGGGGCAGGCGGAATGATGGCCGGCGGTCCGTCTCATTCAGGACCGATTCAGCCGCCGAAAGACCCCGATGACGAAGGCGATCCCGTAGTGTCCGACGGGGATTCGTCGTCTGACCCGGGGGACGGCGGCGATGACACGGGAAAAGCGTTTGGCGCCATTTACCGCATTGAAACCAACGGCTTTTCGGACCATTACTGGAGTGTGCCCGGCGAGGCCGTCTATTCGATGATTTTGCTGCCCGATGGCTCGCTGATGGCCGGCACCGGCGAAAAAGGACGGATTTACTCCATCAGCGACGCCCACCACTGGAAATTATTACAGGAAACCAGCGACGGGTCGCTCGTGGCCGTGTTACTGCCCGATACGCATCATGCCGACCGCATTTTTGCGGCAACAAGCAATCCGGGCAATATATATCGGCTCGACCTGTCCCTGGCGCCGAGTGGCACCTATACTTCCACGGTGTTTGACGCGAAGGAGAACAGCCAGTGGGGACGACTGCATCCTCTGGGTGACGTTCCGGACGGCACGGGACTGGAAATCATGGCCCGCTCCGGGAATACTCCGAAACCGCAGAAAACCTGGAGTGACTGGTCGGCGCCCCAACCTTTGGCCGCCGAAATCATCGTGAGCAATCCACCTGCACGGTACCTGCAATATCGAATCCAATTTAAGCGCGATGCCGCTTCGCCCGGCGTTACGGCTCAATTGCGGCGCATGGAATTTTATTATCAAAACCTTAACGCTCCGCCGGTCATTTCGCGCGTCCGGGTCCACAACGAAGGTTTCAGTGTTGTCAAAATGCCGATGCCGGACATGGGAACGCCGCAAGCGAGCATCAGTGAATTGCTGGAAGGCGGTTCAAAACCGAACGTGCCTGAAGTCATCCTGGCCATGATGGCGCAACCGCCGTTGAGAACCACCCCGCGTCCTGGCTATTGCACCGTCGTCTGGGAAGCCAAAGACCCGAATGACGATAAACTGACTTATTCGGTTTTGATTCGCGCCCAATCCGACAGCCAATGGACGCCTCTCGTGGACAAAACGGACGATACTTTTTACTCCTTCGATACCACGGGTTTTCGCGAGGGCTTTTATCTTATCAAAGTGACAGCGACGGACCTGCCGTCCAACACGCCCGAAACGGCGCGCACCGCTGAGGCCGTCAGCGAACCGTTCCTGATAGACAACTCGCCGCCCGCGCTGACCGTGCAAAGCCAGGTGGTCAAACGCGGCCACGCTCGCATTGTCATCAACGCCGTGGACCCGGCCAGCGTCATCGCCTCGGCGACGTATTCATTGGATGGCAAAGAGGAAGTCCCGATACGGCCGACCGACCTGATTTTCGATTCGATGAACGAAACATTTGAGATCGAATTGAATGACCTGAGCAAAGGAACTCATAGCCTGCTCGTCCGAACCGAGGACGAAGCAAAGAACTCGGCGGTTTTGAAGTTGAATTTTGAAGTGAATTAAATGGGTGGGGTGTCGTGTCAAATCAGGAAAGCGAGGAAACAATGAATCGAAGCACAAAAATTATACTGTTCATTTGTAGTGCGGTCATATTCGTTTTTTTGCTTTAATCGCGGCAGCTTTTTATTTCCATATTTTCAACCTTGCAAATGTCGTATCAGGCGGTGGTTAATTTCAAATTAAGACACTACCGGGTGGGGATAGCTTCGAGAGTCGGACGACTTCGACGCGTCAATCGCCGTTTGAAAGTCCAATGACGTCCGAAAGCGGTGTCGCGCGGACTTGCCACCGCACTCCAGGACGCGAAGCGAGTTCTTACGAATCTTCCCGGTGCTGGACGGTGTATGGACCATGAGCCCGCTTGTTGCGCCGCTGCACGCGGCGCTTACACGGCGCAGCGCGCCGTGTTCCACCACTAGAAGGTTGACACGGTGGACAATTCCTTCTTTCTTTGGTGGGCTCAATGACAGCAGATATAGATTCTTCCTCCTATTTGGCGCCTATTCGGCGTTATGTGCCACTGGCCGTCTGGGTGATTGTCATCTCCGTGATCGTTTTCATTCCAATGAAAATCATTGGCTATGGTTACCTGCCTGAGGATGACGCTTTGCGGCATGCCGCCAAGGCGGTAAGCGGCAAGCCCTGGTCGGAAATCCTGGTGCTGAACCCCGTTTACAAAATAGACCACGAATTCGGCTGGAATTGGCTGCTCAGACGGGCGCATCTGCTGGCCAATTGGAATGCCGAGGCGCTGGTGATTTTTTCGGTCGCGCTCCTGTATATTCTCGTGAATCTGGCCGGGGCCGTTTGGTTGAGACGGCCTGAAGCGTGGCTGGTTTTGGTGGTCGTATCGATGATCCTGGTGTCCTTTCCGATGCGCCTGCTTCTGGGGCGGCCCTATTTGATTACGGTGGCATCGTTGATCTCCGTGCTTTTCCTGTGGCGGACCCAGCGCGGGACGCCGCCGGGTAAGTTGGCTTTCGCGCTCATGATCGCCCTGACGGCGTGCAGCGTATTTTTTCACGGAGCATGGTACCTGTGGGTGCTGCCGATTGGGTCGTTTTTCCTGGCGGGCGAATTTCTTTGGGGCATCGCGCTGCTTGCAAGCTGGGTTGTCGGTGTCCTGGTGGGCAGCGCCCTGACGGGCCATTTGTTCGGGTATCCGGCGCAGGCGGTGCGACTCGCGCTCCTGGCGGTAGGCGCTCATTTTACCCAGCGAACGATGGTTTCAGAATTGCAACCCTTCAGCGGCGATACGCTGACGCTGGTGTCGCTGGGCGGATTGCTGATATTGCGCGCGGTGACGAAATTAAATTCGGTTCCCGCGACCAAAGATCCAGCATTCTGGCTGGCCGCGATATGCTGGATTTTGGGATTCAAAGTGTCTCGCTTTTGGGTGGATTGGGGGTGGCCTGCATTGCTGGTCCTGGCGGCCTCTGACGTACAACTCCTGCTGGAGTCCCGCTTCGCCCTGGATTCTTTCAAGCGCCTGGGTTTGGTTTGCGTCGTAGCGGCGGCGGCTTACGTGTGCGTCACCGCCGATTACGGAAGCCGATGGACAGGGACTTTGACACGGCAATACCTGGACGCGACGGATCCGGATTTGAAAGGCTGGATGCCGGATGACGGCGGAATTTTTTACACGGCAGATATGTCGCTCTTTTACCAGACCTTCTATAAAAATCCGAATGGTGACTGGCGTTACATGCTCGGTTTTGAGCCGACGTGGATGCCGAAAAATGACTTCGAGATTTTTCAAAAGATCATTTGGAACTTCAACGAGGGCAAGGCTTATGAGCCATGGGTACGACAGATGACGCCGGCAGACCGCCTCGCCGTGCGTGGCGATGCGGGCGGACCACCCGGCATTGCCGGCCTGGAATGGAAATACGCCGTCACCGGGGTTTGGCTTGGACGGTTGCCGAGGACGAATGCGCCGGCGGCGATGCCGCCATTAAAACGTTGAAATGGTTGCGGGTGGTGCGTGGTGTGTATTGCGTCAAGTACGAGCCTCACGATCTATAAATTCCGAGGACGAGGACGATTTCCCAAGACGTCTAGAACCACTCGCGATGGCCGTCCACATAGGTCCGGACAAAGTCGTCATCGGTTTTGCACAGGTAAATGATGCCTTCGATCAGGCCGATGATGTGAACAATGGGCGCCAGCACGAAGCAGGAAAGCACCGAGACCAGCAGCATAATCAATCCAGCTCCGGTGTAGCCTAATATGAATTTGTGGATGCCAAGGCCGCCGAGCAGGATGCCACAGACACCCGCGCCGATTTTGTTCGAGGCACGCGGGTTATAGCCGGACGCCATGGTCGCCATTCCCATTGCGGGCGGCGCAATCTTAAATTCCGGCGCCAGTTCGGGGAAGGAAATCAGCGGTTTCCATTCGGTTGAACCTTCGCTTTGGGCGAGGGTATGGGCGTTGACTCGGTTTTGTGCGAGCCAAATACGGATTTGTTCGACGCCTATTGGGCCGTATTGGCGTCCGTCGGTTCCAATGATTTTATACATAACATCTCCGGGCTTGTGATTTCCGACGCAGAAATCGTTGTTTTATATTAAGCCGAAACGGAACGTTCGCCAAAAATTGTTTCGTAGGCGTAAACAATCGCTGCCTGCCCAATCGCAAAGGTTGCAAACACCCCAACACAACATAATAGACCGCCGGCGAGAATGATCAATCCCACGAGGAAAACGAGGCCAAACACCGTAAACCAGTGTTTGTGCACCATTCTCCAGCTTGTTTTTATAGCGGTCCAAACATCCATTTCTCTGTCGATGATCAACGGAATGACGAATTGAAGGCTGGTCATGAAATAAATGGTAGGAACCATGCATATGAGGAAAATGGGCATGCTGCTGGTAAACGCCTGCCACATATCGAGTAAAGAGTTTATCGCTTCCGATGGAGGAGCCCCCGGCTGCAGATGTTGAAGATGAGTAAGCGCGGGCATCATCCGGGAAAGTTCAACGATTGTAAATGGGGCACAACATATGAAGGTTATAAGAGTGAATATCAGGTAGCCCAGGAACAGTTGCGCAAACATCCTTTGAAAGCCGATAAAGAGCCCGCCGATACCAGGCGATTGCTCGCGCAATGTACCGATAAACATATAAAAAAGGCCGCCTGTCAAAGGACCGAACAGTGGCGCGAATACAATGCGCATCACCAAATCCTGGATAAATTGGAATGTCACCGTTTGCGTCGCTTCCTTGGGCAATGCTACCCCAATAGCGACGCCCAATATCATGGCAATAATGAAGGACGCGGCAATAATCGTCACGAAATAGAGCAGGGTCGTGCCCAGCAGGATTCCTATGTTGTCCATAAACAACCTCCATCCGCGGCTGATACAGCCTCCGATGTCCAACTCGTAATCACGACTGCTCCAATCTACCGGCTGCAAGGACGGCGTGGAGCCGCCAAAAGCGGGTGTGGTGGTGACGCCAAATGCGCCGGCAAATTCGGGGAACGTGGAGAGCGGACGAAATTCAGCCTGGCCTTCGGCTTTCGCAAGGGATTGCGGGCTGAGACGGCCTTCCGAAATCCATTTGCGCAAATCCGCCTCTGAAACGGGGCCGTATTCCCGGCCATCGCCGCCAATGATTGTGTACATAATATTGGTTCAATCCTGATTCTCCGGACTCACTTGTTGCGCCGCTGCACGCGGCGCTACACGGCGCAGCGCGCCGTGTTCCACCACTTCCACCACTTCCACACCTTCGGGTCGTGGAAAGCTCTATCAGAGAACGGGCGGTTTAGGCAAATCAGAAAGGCGCGGCGGCAGGCTTTTTTCATAGGCTTTGGCGTCGCGCATCAAGTGATAGCAGGTGATCCCCGTCCATATCCAACTAATGACGATGCAGATGACCCCAGAGCGCCATATCCACGGACTGGGTATGGGCGATAGGTCTTCACCCATTGCCGACTGCATGACCCGGACCATCCAGAGACCCATCCATGCCAGGAGCAGGAAAAAGCCTCCCAAAGCAAAAATTATTTCGCAAATGCCGGTTGCCTTCCTTCCAGCTTTTATCGTGCCCCAGCCCGGCACTGAAACATTGAGCATGACACACGCCCAGGCACGGTCACGGCTCAACGGCACTTTCTGCATGACGGACCTCAGGAGAAGTACTGCTTCGCCTTGCCCAGGACGACCATGGCCCAAATGCCAAAGATCAATCCCAAAATCCAGCCGCAACAGGGTGTGATGCAGGGAATGACCGCCAGAATGCCGGCAGCATAGGCAAATTCATAACTCTGCAATTTCAACATCTTGAGGGCGCCAATGAAGATTAATACAGAAATCAGCATCTGGAACAGGTAGTTGGCGATGCCGAACGGCCCGGAAAACAATTTCATAATCGTGTCAAAGAATTGCTGGGCCTGTGGATTGTTCATTTGCTGAAACATCGAATCCAACTGCTGCATCTGCTGGCTCATTGAACCAATCCTGACCAGGGAAAAGAGAGACAACAAAAAACTGATAATGGATGAAACCATGAGACCGATGGCCGGCACTCTGACTTGATCCTCTCCCGCGTTGCGGTTGGCGGCGCCGCCCGCCATCACGGGCGCGATGCCGGGCGGGGGCGGCGGGGCGGCAAATGCATCCGCTAATTCAGGGAAGCTTGAAAGCGGGCGAAATTCCGCATCACCTTCGCCTTTGGCGAGGGACTGCGCGTTTAGCCGTCCCTCGGCAATCCATTTGCGCAAGTCTCCATCCGAAATGGGTCCATATTGTTTACCGTCCCCGCCGATAATAGTATAGTTGGACATAAAATAGATTTAGCCGCGTTTGGGGACTTCTAATTCATCCGTTAAAAAACGGCAAGCCGATTCTGCTGAAATGGGCAGATTAATGGATTGATGGCACAACGACTGACCACACTCGTTGCGCCGCTGCACGCGGCGCTACACGGCGCAGCGCGCCGTGTTCCACCACAATGGTACTTACACCGTGGCCGGTTTCGGCGCGGACGGAGGCGTGCCAGACGAAGTTCCTGGCACCGGAGACAATTTCGGCGCGGGCGAAGGCGTCAGCCCGATGCCGGACGAAGCTCCCGCCATTGATGGCATTTTTGGCACAGCCGATGGCATCGACGGCACTGGCGCTGGCGCTGGGGCCGGCGCGGGCTTGGGTTTGGGCTTTTCCTCTTCTCTCATTTTGAGTGCGGCAAACTGCGGCGTGTTGCCCGACTTCTTGGCCGCGTCAATGCGCTGGCGCATCGTGGGCTTGTTCACGCAGTACAGTATTGCCGTTTCTTCAGAAATATAATTCGCCTCAAACGCTTTGAGGAGGGACTGTTCGAAGCTGTGCCAGCCACTGGTAACGCCCGCCTCGATAATATCGGATAGCCGCCGGGTTTCACTTTCGCCCAGCAGGATGGCTTCCCGCGTGCGAAGGCTGCTGCCCATAAGCTCAGTGACCAGCAATCGTCCGTTGTCCACCCTGGGAACCAGGCGCTGGCTGACAATGTAACGCAAACATCCGGCCAGGCGTTCGCGGACCTGCTGCTCTTCGTCTTTTGTGAAAATGCCCAGAATGCGGTTGATGGTCTGTCCTGCGCTGATGGTGTGCATGGTGCTGTAAACGACGTGGCCGGTTTCGCCGGCTGTCAGCGCGATTTCCATGGTTTCGCGGTCGCGGATTTCACCGACCATGATGACTTTTGGGGCCTGCCTCAGCGCGGCGCGGATACCATCCGGAAACGTGTAAAAATCGCGTCCCATCTCGCGCTGGCTGAACGTGGCCTTGATGTGCGGATGCATGAACTCGATCGGGTCTTCGAGGGTGACGATATGGTGCGGATTGGTTTGGTTGATTTCATTCAACATGGCTGCCAGCGTGGTCGTTTTGCCGCTGCCGGTGCCGCCGGTCACAAAGATGAGCCCTGTTTTTTCCTTAATGACTTCGCGGAAGACGGGCGCCAGTTTGAGGGATTCCATCGTGGGAATCACGGAGGCCAATTTGCGCAGGACCATTGCGTGATTTCCGTTTTGACGGTAAATGTTCACGCGAAACCGGTGGGACTGGGGCAGCGCATAGCTGCAATCGCAGGAGCCGCGTTTGGCCAGGTCTTCGGCCAGCTTGGGATTGCTGTCCATGATGGTCTTTGCAAGGCTTTCAATCCGCGAATTGGTCAGCACGGCTTCGGGCGTGTCAGGGCCAAAGGATTCCAGGTGCCCGTAAACTTCCACTTGCGGGCGGCGCCCCACCACGAAAAGCAGGTCTGAAATTCCCTGCGCGCTGTCAATCATTGTGGCCAGCAACTTGTCCAACTCTTCACGAGATGTCGTTTCCATTTTATAAATCTGTTGCAGTGAATTATTCGTTCAAGCAGGTCCATAAACCCACCCATCCGTCGAATTTCCCTAAAGCTTTTTTTGTGCCGAGTTTGGAAATAATCGACACGAGGTTGGCCCGGCAAAGAATTTAGTCTTGCGGGCAGAACAAGCTGCATCTGTAGGCCGGGCGCCCTTTCCATGAACCGCCTTCGGGAGTGCGGCTGGCGCCCCTTTGCCCCGCACACAGCCGCGCTCCGTATGCCAATCGGTTCATGGTTCCAATGCATTCTTGAAAAGAAAGAGGGATCCCCATGAACCGCGACATTCTCATTCGAACGATTCTCCCTCACCCCGGCCCTCTCCCGCTGGGAGCATAGGCGCTAACTTAATAATGGACATATGAATAAAGATAAATTATTATGGCGCTATGCGCGACGAACTCATCACTCAAGATTGGGACATTGTGAAACGAATGCTGCCCGAGGATTGGCAGGCCAGCGCACGGGAATGCG
>DATJTK010000054.1:0-22001 GCA_035503455.1 Candidatus Sulfotelmatobacter sp.
ATTGAAAACCGCCGCAAGCTCGCAAAGACACTCACCAAAATGGAGAAGATATCTCGCTACATCCTCTTTAGTTCCCTTACCGATACCAGTCGACGTAGACCATTGGACAAGAATGTTTTACAAACTATTTAAGCGCCATTCGGGTCAACCCATAGCTTGGTCTTTTTCTTCTTCATTTTGGCGGATCGACCGGTATGGCGGCATTGAATTTTCTCCTTTCATCCATTTGTGCAACCGGGCATTGGCGCTCTTGGAGGCGCCCAAGTGGACCTGTTCGGCGATGTTTTTGAGCGAGAGCGTCGTTTCCTTGCGCAGCCGCGCCGCAATCGTCAGCTTCGCTGGATCGCTCTTGCGCCGACGGCTTAATTCATTTTTCCGCCAGCCCAACCGCCGCAGTTCCTCAGCGATAATCCGCTGGGCTTTGGCTTCCGCGCTCTCCCGCCGCAACTCTCCAGAATGATGATCTCCGAGTTTTCCTTCCATTTGCTTGAGCAGTCCTTAAGAAAACTAACCGGCCAAATCATCACGGTGGACGGCGGTTTGCATGGGCCATATGCGGCAATGGACTTGCCAGCCTCCAAATCAAAAAGTCCACCAGAAAAATCAATATATACATTGTCTAAGGAAGCTATGAGAGCGTAGATTCAGTTTCACAATGAAACTGGATTTAAATGGCGATTCTGCCGCTACGGCTCGCGAAAGGCGTGAAATCTTTTCGAAGTTAAGAAGGAAAAACCTTTTCTCGACCGAGAATAGCTCTTATGGCAAGACCAGCCCGCCATTACGGGTTGGACTTTTTGGCATCGGGCTGGATACCTACTGGCCGCAATTTAAAGAGCTGAAGAGCAGGCTTGAGGGTTATATACACATTGTGGAACAACGGCTGAATCGGCCCGATGTGAAAATGGTTAACCTTGGATTGGTGGATAATACATATAAAGCATTGGAGGCCGGGCATCGTTTTCGGCGCGAAGATGTTGATTTGATTTTTCTCTATGTCACCACCTATGCGCTTTCCTCCACCGTGTTGCCTGTGGCCCAACGCGCCAAAGTGCCAATTATCATTTTAAATCTTCAGCCGGCGGCGGCGATTGATTACAAAAATTTCAACCAAGTCGGTGACCGCACGACTATGACCGGGGAATGGCTGGCACATTGCAGCGCCTGTCCCGTTCCGGAAATTGCGAACGTCTTCAACCGGGCACGCATTCCCTTCCAACAAATCACCGGTGTGCTTCACGACGATCCGGCTTGCTGGGCGGAAGTGGATGCGTGGCTGGAGGCCGCGCGCGTGGCCAATGTCATGTTCCACAATCGCCTCGGCCTGATGGGACACCCCTATTGCGGAATGCTTGATGTCTATTCCGACCTTACTCAGCATTGCGCCGCCTTTGGCGGGCACATGGAGATCATTGAAGTGGAGGAGCTTGCCGCGCTGCGACGTGAAGTCACTGCCCGGCAAATCAAATCACGCGTGACTGAATTTAAACGCGTTTTTGATGTGCAACCCGATTGCGCGCCGGCAGAACTGGCGCGCGCAGCGCGGACTTCCCTGGCCCTGGATCGACTGGTGAAACTTCACGACCTGGGTTCACTCGCCTATTATTACATGGGCACCGGCAACGTGGAAAATGAAGACGCCATCAGTTCTATCATCCTGGGCAATTCACTTCTGACTGCGCGCGGCGTTCCCGTGGCCGGTGAATTCGAAGTCAAAAACGTCCAAGCGATGAAAATCCTCGATGCGTTCGGCGCAGGCGGCTCTTTCACCGAATATTACGCGATGGATTTCAACGATGACGTGGTCCTGATGGGCCACGATGGCCCCGGGCATATTAAAATCGCGGAGGGGAAGACGAAGGTTCGCCCGCTAAAGGTTTATCACGGCAAAGTGGGCCGGGGGTTATCGGTCGAAATGTCGGTGAAACACGGGCCGGTAACATTGCTCTCGGTCGTGCAAACGGTTGATGGAAAGCTGAAGCTGCTCGTGGCCGAGGGAGAATCCGTTCCCGGACCAATTCTGGAGATTGGCAATACGAACAGCCGTTACAAATTCAGCATCGGCGCGCGGAAATTCGTTGAGAACTGGAACGTCCAGGGGCCTGCGCACCATTGCGCGATTGGCGTCGGCTCTATGGCGAGCAAGATTGACAAGTTGGGCAAGTTGCTTGGGATTGAGGCGGTAAAAATTTGCTGATCTGCCAATCAAACGGAGAGTTCCATACGTGAGGGCGCTGTGGAATTTCAAAGCTGCGAATTTTTTGAATAGATGCCGCTGAAAAAGGTTTTTATCTATGCCGCTGGCTGCGGCTGCGAAACTGGCCCGCAGTGACATTGATCTTCTGGTGAAAAAGGCGTGAAAAATAATGTTCATCTTCGAAGCCCGTCTGCAAGGCAATTTCCTTAATGGAGAGATTCGTTTCCACCAGTAATTTACGGGCCTGGATTAATCGCAGTTCAAGCAAATATTTGTGCGGACTCAAGCCTGTATGGGCAGCGAACGTGCTGCGGAACGAGCTGTAGCTTAGGCCAACTTTTTCCGCTAAACTTTTCATGTCCAGATTCTGCGCGAATTCGCTATTGATCCGGGCGATAGCCAGTTCGATCGCATTTGGACTTTGCGCGTCTGCGGCGGATTGTGTCTGTTGTGCAGAGTAAAAAAGGCCGACCATATAGGTTGCCGCGCCGGCGAGGATTTGCTGGAGCGCCGGACAATTGCTGCGGACGAATTGCATGATTCGGCTAAAGGTCATGAGCGTGGCATCATGGGCGCTGATTTTGAGGATGGGATTTTTTGCCGAGATGAACCGGCAGCGCCGCCAGTGGCGCGCGGTCTCACCGTTAAAACCAATCCAGTGTTCACCCCAGCCGATTTCAGAATCAGGTGAATAACGATGCCAGATTCCAGGAAACAGCAAAAAAGCATGGCCGGGTTCAATCCGAATAGAGGGACCGGATTCGGACTCAAAGTTTCCCGCTCCGCTCGAAATATAGACAAACTGAAATTCATCCAGCACGCGGCCTTTCTGCCATTCAGCCGCGTAATTTTTCGGGTGGCCGCTGGGCGGGTAGGGCGAGCGCGGCGCGATATGCGATTCGCCGGCGGTGGTGGCGTAAAGGCCCCAGCTTTTATCACGATGGCTAATGGGAAAATAGCGGTAAAAAGTTGTCGTTTCAGATTTCATACGGCTAATAAATTTAATTTTTCGCACACACGTCAAGCCTTCATTTTGTCCACCAGATTTATCACTTTGTCCATTGTTGGTTTGGGCTGAGGATGAGAAAATTTGTCCATTAGCCCTATGAAGATTTAAAGCGCATAGCCAGCAACCGAACCAACATCAAAAGTCCAGCCTATGAAACTCCAGAAAACCTCCAGGATTAGAGTTATTCGCCTTCAACTTATAATTGTAATGAGTGTCATTCTCAGCCTAGTGGCGTCCATCAGCCGCGCCGGGCTGTCAGGCCCTTATACGAATGATTTTTACACGCTGCACCTGTGGCACCTGCAGGACACCAACGGCACCATTCAGTACGTTGCCACCAATGGTGTCTATTTTTATGATTCTCAGAGCAACAATCCGCTGGTCGTTCCGCTGCTGATAAGCAACACGCCAGGACCGACGCTCATCAACGGCCCCACCCCGCCCACTAACTGGACGACCCTGGCGGGGCAACCGGGACCGGGCATCTGGCTGGAGCAGTCTGAAGGAGCCCCCACCAACTACGGTTACGCCCTGTCTATTCAGAACACGCAATATACCGGCTTTTTTGCACCCTGGTACCAGGTCGGCAGCACGGGCCCCTGGCCGGACCTTTCATACGCGGAGACAAACAATTCATGTTCTTTTGTCAACACCAACACCGGGGCATTCACCTGGGAAGCCTTGATTCAGCCGTCAATCAATATGCTGACTACTTATCCCAGCGGAGACCAGGACCCGGAGATTCTTTGCACAGACGGTGGCAACGATACAGGTCCCAACGTCATTCCCTATACGGAGCGAGCCGTCCAATTCCGACTGAAGGCTGCTACTCCTTCCTCCGGCCAGGCGCAAATCGAGTTTAACGGCAATATTTCCGCCGCCGGTTCCATGATTCACGATTTTCTGGCGACGATTCCTACGACGGGTTCCAATGCCCTGGTGGCGGGGGATTGGTATCACGTAGCCTGGGCTTTCACCGGGACCTCTCCGACCAACGGCGATCCAGCCGATGTGATGACGTGTTACTGGACGCTCTTTTCCCCGGGGCGCACCAATGCCAACGTGCTGACGAATTTTTACTATGCGTTCACCTATACCAATAGCGGCCAGGGCACCGTCTATACCCTTCCGTATCCCTCCAACTCGATTATCGGAGGTGGTCCGTTTGTCATCGGAAATAGCGACCGTGGCGTGAACGGCGGATGGATTGGGAACATAGCGGAGGTGCGCATCAGCGATTATTACCGGCATCCCAATGAGTTCATGTTCAATACCAGCCCGGCGGATCTGCCTCCTTCTTTCGGCGCCGTGCCCACCAATGTCCTGATAGGCTATAACCAGACCCTGGACATATCGCCGTTGGTGGGAGGAACCCCGGCTCCCGTGCTCCAGTGGTATCAGAATGGCCAGCCTCTGGTTGGACAAACGAATGCCACTCTGGTCATCAGCAACGTGACCTTTGCCGCCGACGGAAATTATGAGTGCTTCGGCACAAATAGTTTTGGCAACACCAATAGCGTGGTGGTGGCCGTCACGGTGGGCGCCAGCTTTGATGGTTTCTTTAACACGGGTTGCGGTCCCAATAACAATCCGCTGGACCAAACCGCGCCCGGCTCCGTGGACCCGCACTGGCAGCTTCTGGTGGATCCGGACCCATCGGCGGTCATTCCCGATGCCATCGTTTGGAGTGATGGAAGTCCCCTTGAGCCATATGGCATAGTTCCCGCAAATGGCGCGTCGGTTTGGATTGGCTCCCGGGAAAATACCGGCAGCGGGAGCGGAACCTGCACGTACCAAACGACGTTCCAGGTGGATGAAACCGCCGTCAGTGCCACCCCAACCAACGCCGTATTGTCCGGCAGCGTGGCAGCTTCCGGCGGAACCAGTGGAAATACCATACAGATGTTTCTCAATGGAGTGGAAACCGACATTCCCATGAATGGCAATCCTGAAGAAAATTTCTTCCCATTCAGCATCACCAACGGTTTGCAGCCCGGTTCCAACACGCTGACATGCACCTACAATGGATCGGGAACTTTTGGCAATGGCTTAAATCTGGATGTTATCTCGGACACAGGCGCTGCGCTGACCGGTGCGCCAGTCATCGCCAACCAGCCAACCGGCGTCACCAATGTCGCTGGTTCCACCGTCTCATTCCAGGCGGTGGCGCTGGGCGCTCCGCCGCTGGACTATTACTGGCTTAGCAACGGCGTGGCCATCACTCAGCCGGTGTGGGTTTATACGACCCTTCCTTATTTAAGTTTCGTGGCCACTAATTTCAGCGCGTCGCAATTGACGGGCACGAATTACTTTGCTAATTATCAGATTGTCTTCAGCAATTCTGTCGGTTCGGTGACCAGCCAGGTGGCCACCCTCGATGTTCAGTTACCGCCATTAACATTGGTTTCGGCCGGTGTGCCCATCTGGAATGCAGCCAACAGCGAAACCAACATTGTGGTGAATTTCTCGACGGGGGTGGACTCTGTCACGGCCACGACTGCGGTTAATTATTCCCTGACTGGCCCAGGCGCCCCCGGCATCCTTTCGGCGGTCCTGGGCAGCGCGCCGGGCGAAGTCGTTCTCACCCTTAACTCCGCACTAAACCCGTCTGATGTTTATACACTGAACGTTCAAAGTGTGAACTCTTCGCTTGGCGTCACGATGAATCCCTCGCCCGCGTCGGTTACGATCGGAACGTATCCAGCCGATGTGGCCCTGTGGGTCAAGGCCAGTCAGGGCATTACCCCGGACGGCTCCGGCGGTGTGAGTCAATGGAACGACCTGTCGGGCAATAACAACAATCTGATGGGTGCCGGCGCGCCTTATGATCCGCAGTATGTCACCAATAGTTATGGTTATCCGGTCGTTCGTTTTGTGGGCACCAACTTCCCAAGCTTTAACTATTTGTATGCCCTTGACAATGGTTCTACCGGTCTTTCAATTTTGAGCAATATGTGCGTCTTTGCCGTGGTCAACTTCGCCACCTTAGCCGGCAATACCAATGGCGAAATTATTGACGAGGATAATGGCAATCTGGCAAACCCTTATGATTATTACGCCACCCCGTCCTATGTTGACTTATTACGCGGGAACGGCAGCTCTTATGGCGGGGCACAGTCATCCAAGCCGCCGACAGTCGGCGTTCCGCAATTGTTGGATGTTGTGATGCAGGGAACCAGCGTCACTCATCGCCTAAATGGCAACGCCAATGGCACCGGCACAATCAACACAGGCATCGCCTCTGCCGAATCATATGTATTAGTCGGCGCGAGAGAGAACGACGGTAATTTTCTGACCGGCGACCTGCAGGAGCTTATCCTCATTGGCCAGGCGCTTTCGTCCAGTGACGTGGCTTCGATGGAAAGTTATCTGGCAGGGGAATATAATTTACAGATTGGCATCAACCCCAATCCGACAAATGTCGTGTTCTCGATAACGAACGGTCTGCTCACATTAAAATGGCCCGCAGACCATACCGGCTGGCAATTGCAGGCGCAGACCAACAGCGTGTCGGCAGGGCTGGGCACAAACTGGGCAAACTATAACCCCTCGACCGGCCCTTCAACCCAGACGAACCAGGTGGCTATTCCGATTAACCTCACCAACGGCACGGTGTTTTATCGGTTGATTTATACACCGTAAGGACGGCAGAAAATGAAAAGAGTTCAAAAAGAAACAATACAAAAAACAACATGCCTATTCACGACAAAGCCGCGCGTAATGGTTGATTTGACAAGGAGGGAATCTCCGGCCTTTAGTGGATTAACTTCGAGCGTGAAGGCGCCGCAGAGCGCCTTCACGCTCATCGAATTGCTGGTCGTCGTTGCCATTATTGCCATCCTCGCAGCAATATTGTTGCCGGTCTTACACCGGGCCCAGGCAAGGTCACAGATGATCTACGATTTGAACAACTTTAAGCAATTGCAACTCTGCTGGCTAATGTATGTTCACGATAACAATGATTATTTGCCCCCCAATTATGTTAGCGGTGGCAATGCCCTGACTGGTTCCTGGGTTTTGGGTGACGCCCAGACGGATTATACCACGACCAATATTCAAAACGGGATGCTGTTTCAATATAACCGGCAGGTCAAAATTTACGTTTGCCCGGCGAACACCTATATGATTAATGCCCCGGCCAGCCTCCCACTACATCCAACGGCCTACAAGGTGCCGCAGGTGCGGACTTGCTCGATCGAAATTTCTTTGGGGGGAAATGAAGCTGATAACCCAAATGGTCCGTGGACCGAATCTTACGGCGGCAACCCGGCGTTTAAAACTTACCAGAAAATTTCCCAGATTCAGGCCACGCGGATAGCGCAAAAAATCGTATTTACCGACGAAGCTGAAGCCACTCTGGATGATGGCTGTTTTGCGCTGTATCCGCTGGGTGACGCCAATAACTGGTGGAATATGGCCGGCAACCGTCATAACAACGGCACCGTGTGGTCCTTCGCCGACGGCCATTGTGAATACTGGAAATGGCACGGCTCGGTCGTAAATACCCTTGTTTATCAGACCGTCTATTATCAGACTTCCGGCCAGGGTAACAACGTTCCGGGTGATTCTTCGGACGACCTTCCCCGCACTGAGGCCGGCGGCGCACAATATCCATAATCATTGAGACTCCAGGACGCTACACACAGGGGAAAGAGCAAAATCACCATAATCATCATTAGCATTTAATTCATCCGATCACGAACTGAGGTGATGAGGTGAGTATTATTATCGCAGTCTAACTACGTTGCCGGATTATAAACCGTCTCTGCTGAAAAAATGAAAGCGATCCGATTTATCCAAACATCCAGACTCTCTTTTATTCAATTTGTTCTCACAGTCGCATTGATCATGGTGGCGGCGAAAGGATTTTCCGATGATTTGGATCAATCATTTCAAGCTCCTCCCCGCCTAGCGCAGGTGTGGGTTTATTGGGTTTGGTTGGATTCAGACATCCCGACCACAACTATTACGCGCGACCTGGAAGAGATGAAGGCCAAAGGAATCACCGGCTGCATTCTTTATGGCAACCAGACCGGGCATGGGAGCTGGCCGAGCAAAGTAGTTCGGAATGGCGATGACTACCGTTCCGTGCGGACTCATGATTATGCCGGCAGCTATAGCACCCCGATACCCGGCAAGCCATTGGTGACGTGGTCGCCCCACTGGCGCAAGTTAGTCTGTTTTGCCGCCGACGAAGCCGGTCGCCTGGGCATTGATTTGGTCGTCGCCGATGGATTGGCCAACACGTCCGGGGCGATCTCCGAGAAATATGGAGAGCAGACACTGGTTTGGTCGGAAATTTCCGTCACCGATTCTCAAATCTTTGACGGTGTGTTGCCCAAGCCGCCTTCCGTTAAACGGCAGGAGTGGCAATACCATCGTGATGTAGCGGTATTGGCGGTTCCCAACCACGTTGGTTTTTCCGCCGGCGAGGAGGTGGATTTGACTTCCAAGATGGATGCGGCGGGGCATCTGCATTGGGATACCCCCGCCGGCAATTGGAAAATCCTACGCTTCGTTCAGGCGCCCACGGGCGCGCGCAATGGCTGGGGCTATTTCAACGACAGCATGAGCGCTGAAGCCCAAGACCAACAATGGGCGGTGACGATGGCGCCGTTACTGGCGGAAATGACGCCAACAGAACGCAAAGCGCTTAAAGGCATTGAAGATGACAGTTGGGAAGCGGGCAAAATCGGCTGGACCAAACTCTTTACGCAGGAGTTCCGAAGACGGCGTGGATACGATTTGATTCCTTATCTTCCCATTATTGCGGGAGAGAAGATGGCTGACACCGACACGCGGGCGCGCGTCTTGCGTGATTACAACCTGACGATCAGCGATCTTATTGCAGACAACCATTACGGTTACCTCAGGAAAATAGCCAATGAAAATGGGCTTATTTTCTACTCGGAGGCCGCTGGTCCTAATTACGCTCAAGCCGACGTGCTGAAAACTTCGAGCCGGGTTGATATGGCGATGGCCGAATTCTGGATGCCCAGCGAACATCGGCCCACGATGGACAGCCGGTTCTTGCTGCGTAACGCCGCCAACGCCAATCACATCTATGGGAACAATGTCACCTTCTGTGAATCGTTCACTTCGCTTGGACCGGAGTGGGAAGAGTCTTTTTTTGATATGAAGCCGGTTGCCGACCAGGCTTTTTGTGATGACCTGAACCAACTCTGTATTCATAATTTCAGCCAATCGCCATCGCTGACGGCCAAGCCGGGCTATGTTTACGTCGCTGGGACGCACTATGAACCGGGCGTCACTTGGTGGGATGAAACCCCGGCCTTCAATGCTTACCTTGCCCGTTGTTCCTGTATGCTGCAGCAGGGGAAATTCATTGCCGACGCCCTGATCTATCGCGGCGATAATATTGGGCATGGCGAACAAAGGAAAACCATACTGGCAACGCTCGGAGAAGGCTACGACCATGATAATTGCAATTCAGAAGTGCTGTTGACGCGCATGAGCGTCCGGGACGGACGCATCATGCTGGCAGATGGTATGAGCTATCGCGTTCTGGTTTTACCTGACGGGCAACCGATGCCTTTGGATGATCTGAAAAAAATCGTTACGCTGGTTAAATCTGGGGCCACGATTGTTGGACCGCCGCCCACCGGAATGTCCGGCATGATTTTAAATCCTGATGACCAGAAACAATTCAACGGTTTAGTGAACCAGCTATGGGATAACATGGATGGCACGAACATTACGCAAAAGCAGTTCGGCGACGGAGAGATTTATTGGGGCCAAACCGCACGGCAGGCATTGGAGGACCATGGCGTGCTGCCCGACTTCGAGCAAACGGGCTTAAGCGATGAAGGGACAATAGATTGGATTCATCGCGCTGGAGACGGCGTGGATATTTATTATGTGGCTAGCCGCTGGAAACATCCGGAAAATCTGGATTGCACATTCCGGGTTTCGGGCAAACAACCAGAGCTATGGGATCCGGTGACCGGCGGGATTCGCAGTGCCACGGCCTTTCATCAGGAGAATGGCCGCACGGTCATTCCCTTGGAATTTGGCCCCTGCGGGTCGGTGTTTGTAGTTTTTCGAAAAGACATTCCGGTGGATGCTTCCGGAACGGCGGAGTCGAACTATCCAGCCGCTCATTTGCTGATGACGCTTTCGGGTTCCTGGACGGTGAATTTTGATCCAAAGTGGGGCGGTCCAGCCAGCGTAGTGTTTGATGAATTGGTGGATTGGACGAACCGTCCCGAGGAGGGAATAAAATATTATTCGGGCACGGCGGTTTATCATAAGAAATTTAAATTGAAAACACTCCCGGCGAATGGACGGCGGCTTATTCTCGATTTAGGTGAAGTGCATGAAGAGGCTGTAGTGCATCTCGATGGCCATGACCTGGGCGTCGTCTGGGACAAGCCGGCGCGCGTGGACATTACCAGGACGGCGAAGGAAGGGGACAATGATTTGGAAGTGACAGTAGTGAACCTCTGGCCAAACCGGTTGAAATATGACGAGTCATTGCCCAAAGAAAAGCGTTTAACTGAAACGAACGTGCATAAGTTCACTGCGGCTTCGCCGCTGTTGCCGTCGGGCTTAATTGGGCCTGTGAGTATATTGGCGGCAGATTCTCAATGATAAGCGACAGTGGTGCCACAACCTTTCGTAAATATCATTTTTAGCGTTTTTTCGACTTATTGATGTTTACATACATAACGATCTCGGGCTGGTCCCTGGAACTTGGAGCTTTTGGTTCGCCACTACTCGACAATTTGCAATTCCTGCATAGATTGTGCTGGTGAAACTGCCGCCGTTGATCCTGGCGTCAGCCTCGCCGCGGCGCGCGGAACTGCTCCGGCAATTGAAATTGGAGTTCGAGATAGTTCCAAGTGACGCGAAGGAGGTCTTTGACGAACATTTGTCGCCGCTGGAATTGTGCCAGCTCAATGCGCATCGCAAGGCGCGCACTGTGGCCAAGAAAATTCCCGATGCGCTTGTGCTTGGCGCCGATACGCTGGTTTTTCTTGACCATAAAATCTTCGGCAAGCCCGCTGACAAAGCCCAGGCCAGGGACATGCTCCTGCAATTGCAGGGCCGCACGCACCAGGTCGTTACCGGTGTCAGCCTTATCCATCTCCGCTCCCATTGCGAAAAAATATTTGCCGTCAGCACGGACGTCTTGTTTCGCTCATTGGATCCCGGGCAAATTGACGAGTACCTGGCGAAGATCAATCCGCTCGATAAAGCCGGGGCCTATGCCATCCAGGAAAACGGGGAACTGGTGGTTTCGGAAATTTCCGGTTCTTTCAGCAACGTCGTTGGTTTGCCGATTGAAAAGGTGGAAAGCGAATTGGCGGCGTGGCCTGAGAAGGGCTGACGGCTGCGCTGAACATCGAACATGCCCAATATCGAATGCGGCATTTGGACCATGGATCTGGAACCTGCGATCATCCGCGTTCGGGCGGCATGCCGATTTGGAAATCGGCGATACGGCGCGATACGGCAGGTTTGGAAACCTGCGCTACGAAGCACATCGGACGAGCGCGGACACCGAGCAATGTCTTTGTACTCCGGTTTAAGCGCGACGAGGTTGAATCGCCCTTAAGCGTCAATTGTCGTTCGAAAATCCAACGACGTCCAAAAGCGGTGTCGCGCGGACTTGCCACTCCAAGACGGCAAGCGCGAAGGGCAAGATTCATGGCCTCAATGCATGCGAGAGATATGGGCAGGGCTTTCTACCCTTTGAGAAGGAAATGTGACAAGCACGAGACGGTGCTCGAACCCCGCAACCTCGATATTTCGGGACTGCGCTACGAAAACCGTCGAACGACGAACGCGGACACGCTAAAGCGTGGACACCGAGCAATGTCTACTTACTTCTATAAATATCGCCGGGATCCAGCCGTTCCGCGTAGGACATCAGCATGAAGAAGGGAAGTTGTGTGAGTTGCGATGGATCGTCCGCAAACGCAATGGGCGCAAGCCGCTGAAGTTCCGCATCACCGGCGGCGTATTTTTCGTCGGCGAGATAGCGTGAAAAGACGTATTGATGGAACGGCAGGCCCCCAAATTTCATGCCCCAACCGACCGTCGGCTGCCATTGCCTGTCGGCCAGGGGCTTTTGTTGCTGTTCATTGATCCAATCAAAGCACCAGGCTACTTTCGCCATGGCGGCTTGTTTACGGTTGTCGTCCTGCGTGATATAGGGCCAGCCCGCCGAATAATTTTCCATGACGTACATGATCATCGCGGGCCCTTGCTGTGAGAGCGGAAACGGCTGGTCTTTCGTCAGGTCCCAATGGTTCAGCCAATCGGTGATGCCCAGCGCGGTTTTAAGGTAATGTTTATCGCCGGTGTTCGCGTACAGGTTGAACATGAAAGAGCCGAATAATCCGGAACTGCACCACCACGCGTCGCTGGACCTGTGCCAAAGTCCGTCGCTAACGCCCCCGGAGGGTTTCACGTAGTTTTTGATCACCAGGTTCGCGAATTTTTTTGCGGATTTAATGAACAGCTTTTGCTCCGGCGGATGGCACCGGACCGCGGTGGCCAGCACCGCCATGCCGATGGATGAACTGTCTGCCGCGTACCAATCATTCGTTTTTTCTCCCGGCTTGCGATTGTAGTGCATGTAGTAAGCTCCGCGCGGAATCATCTGGTCCTGATACCGCACCATGCGCAGGGACCATTCGCGGCAGGCATTCAGATAATTCGTGTTTCCGGTCATGTCATAGGCCACGCACAGCGCACGAACACCGTAAGAATCAATAAAAAACGGCCCTTTGCTGTTTTCATCGCTTACCTTGGCGGCGGCCAGGTCGCACAGTTTGAAAAACTGCGCGCGAACATCAGTGGGAACCGGGTCATCGGCGCGGACCTGCTGTAATGGAAGAAGAAGGGAGAAAACGGCGATACAAACAAACGACGGAAGGAATTTCAATAATTTCATTTTTTAAAGCGAATAAGACATGTTTTGATAAAACACCCGCAAAGTATGCAGAATCTTTGAAAACCCCGCAATCCCGAAGGCTTCGGGACCCCCATTGCTGAATTCAACTCCGCCCTTTAGTCGCCGCCGTCATCCGGCCAGCCGCCGGTATTCGGGCGATTCGGGTCCCACCAAAATATGTTTCCCGGCCCGGGCTGGGTCATTAAATTGCTGCACTGTTGCCATTTCATAAATTCAACGTGGGCGTCAAGGTACAATAGATCGGACCCGGGAAAATGGAGGGTACCCGGTCCGCCATCGGAGGGGTTGCCTTGCCCGCTGGCGTCGGTATAGGCGCCGCCATATGCCGCATTGGGCTCCCACATGATGACCCCCAGATATCTGATGTCGCTCAGTTTGAATACTTTGCCGCCATCGGAGTTGCCGTTATTGAAATCACTGGCCGCTCCGTTCATGATGTAGGTCGAAAGCTTATCCGTCCGCGTGGACCAGTGCAAGGCCGGGTCATTGGTGCGATCGTCCGGGCACCAATAGGTGCCGACCTGTTGCACATAAGGCCATAACTGGCCGCCTTGATAGGGCTGGGAGTTGGTTCCATTGGGCACGGGTATGGAGGTAGTGGTGACACCAAATTGTGTGCTTGATCCGATCGTATAGAGCCAGCCGACCTTTACAGTTGTCCCCCAATTTGGATAGGGGAAGTGGTCCCCGTTATCACCGGCATACACTTGAATGGCCGCGCCGAGTTGGTGCAGGTTGTTCAGGCACTGTACTCGCCTCGCCTTTTCCTGCGCAGCGGCCAGCGTTGGCAAAAGAATAGCCGCCAAAATTGCGATGATCGCGATGACAACCAGAAGCTCAATCAACGTAAAAGCCTGGCGCCGCGATGCCCGCGGCGCCTGCCCAGTCGTGATTTCCCGATTTGCATTAATATTCTGTTCAATGTTCTTAATCATCGTCAGCATGCTTGATGCGTCCACTTGCTTTTTCTTAAAACCGACCATATCTACTTTTTACTTTCTACCACTTTTTTAATCACGGCTGCCGAATCATGAAGAATTCCTGCGGAGTATTGGGGGCAATTGTGTTCGTAAAGCTAAAATTCCCATTACTATCGATCGGATTTCCCGTTGATACTACAGTCCACGAGGAAACTGGAATTGTCAAATTCGTGGTGGATAGGACGCTGTACGTGCCGCCGGCAGTGCCCTGTGTGCCGTTCACGATAAGCTGGTTTCCGGAGATCACAGGCTGATTCAAAACGCCGTTCTGTCCCTCGACGCTAATTGTGCCATTGACATAAAGGTTGCTGGTGTTCCAGAGCAAGCCAGCCGGGAGGGTGGGCAGGGTGATGCCGCCGTCAAAGGTGCCGCTGTAGGAGCCGGCGCTAAACAAATGATACGTCTGGCCGCCCGCCAGCGTTCCGTTTAGATTAGTGACTGTCAACGAACCGCCGAACGTAATGGACGTCATGCCTGAGACTGCTGAGCAGGTGGAAGCTGCCGCGTTCAGGTTCATCACGGTGAAGCTGCCGGACTGCAGGGTCAGTGTGTTGTTGATAGTCAGCGTTCCGATGGAATTGGTCGGAACATTTCCAGGTTGCAATGTATTCCCCGCGACCACGGTGACCGGGCCGCTAATGATGCCTGTGCCACCCAGGAAGGTGCCCCCGGTGGATAAGCCTACCGTGACCGTGCCGCTGCTGGTGCCGCTGCCGCTGGTGTTGTTCACTTCGAAATATTGGCAACCAATCAGCGTGTTGGCGGAATAGGTGTTGGCGCCGGACAAAACGACGGTGCCGGCGTTTTCGATCGTCAAGCTGCCGGTGGTGCTAATAGGACCGGACAACGTAGTGGTCCCCGAGGGGGGGGACAACGTAATATTGCCAGAGCCACTGATGCCGCCCGCATAGTTCAGCGTTCCCCCGCGGTCTATCGTAAGAGTGCCATTATTTACGGTGTTGCCCGTGCCGAATGTGCCGCTGACATTCAGCGAGGAACCACTAGTGACGGTGCATGTTCCGGTGAATGTATTATTCCCGGTAAGTTTGACGCTTGAGCCAGTTTTACCAGGTTGGACTGTCAAAGTGCCCGGACCGGAGATCGTCCCGCCAATAGACAAAGTTGCGCTGGTTGTAAGGTCCTCAAAATTTCCGCCGCCCGGCCCCAGGTAAACTCCCCGGTTTGCGTTTATGGTGAACGTATGAGATAGCTCGATGTATGAGCCATTTGACACTGTAATGCTGTTGGCTTTGAATGAACTAGGCACACTACCGAAACTTGCGTCTTCCAGGCTGGAAGCAAATTCCCCGCCGCCGATGACCGTGAGATTGCTATAGGTCAGCGAGGTTGATTCCACGTTTACCTGGCCGCCATTAATCGTGATGCTGCCGGCATTCAGGTTGACGGGCTCGGTGGTCGCATTATAAGAAATGCGAAAGGTTGTGCCTCCGGAAAATGTTGCATTGGCGTTAACTCCGCTGGGCGTGGAGATGCCGCCTTCCATGTCGTATATTCCGGAAGGTCCAGTCAGGACGACATTCGTGCTTTCAAAAGTGACGAGCCCATTTTGAGTCCCGTTCTGGCCAGAGACGTCGTGTAGCGCGCCCTCGCCGTTGACGCCGCTCCCGCTAATCGCAAGAGGATTGGCGACGGTGAAGGCGGCGGCCGTATTGAACTCCAGGGAACCATTGTTTGTGACGGTGATCGTTCCCGTTCCCAACGCGCTCGGAGTGGTCACTTGCAGGGCGCCCTGGTTGACCGTTACCGCGGTTAAACTATTGTTTGTGGTTAAAATCAATGTTCCATCGCCGTTTTTGGTCAACGTGCCTGACAGTGGGGAATTAATGGTGTTGGTGGTGCCGCCAGTATCCACGGCGGCCACAGTCAACAATTCGGCGCCCGTCAGGTCACTGATGGTATAGTTGCCCGTCACGTTGGTGAAATAGATGTCGCCGGCAAAGATACTGTTCGTCAGAGTAACGTCGCCCCCGGTGCCCTCAAAGTAGGCGCTGTCGCCGTTGGCATTGGTCCAGGCGATGTCCGCCGAGCCGTTAAACCAGAAGGCATCGTTGGTGTCCCAATTGCCGTTGCCGCCCGCATTGACGGTGAGGGTCAGGCCCGGGTCCCAATAAAGAGACGCGGCCGAAGCTGATGAAACCAGAAAAACAATTAGGGTCGTGGATACAAGTGTGTAGAACGTTTTCATGACATTGTGGCGGTTAACGTGACGGAAACCGCTTGAATATAAATCGAATCGCGGGACATAACAGTCATATAAAGGTATGACAAAGTCCGTCTCCTATTTCAACGGAATTTAACGGTTTTGGAACTTTCGGCGATAATCGTGGGGCGTCAGGCCGGCAATTTCAAGAAATCGCCGGTTGAAGTTGGCAAGATTGGCGAATCCGCATTCCAGGGCGATGTCGATGATCTTTGCCTCGTCTTCCGCGAGCAAACGGCATGCGCGGCCCACTCGCAATTCATTGACATACCGGGGAAGCGTTTTGCCGGTCCGCAACTTAAAGAAACGGCTGAAGGCACCCTCACTCAAATGTGCCTCTCGCGCGACGTCGGCGCGATCAATGACCCCATCCAGATGCCCATTGATATAATCGCAAACACGCTCCATGCGGTCGTGGTCCGACCCGTTGAGCACCGGAACGAAACCGGCGCTGGCGATCGGTTTCAATTCGTCCGATTGCGCCAGCGTATTCAGGATGGAGAGCAATCCGCTGATGCGTTCCAAACCAGTGGCATCCGCCAGCTTTCGCATTTTCTCAGCGGCGGTCTGCCGCGTTGCCCCGGTTACTTGCAATCCGCGAACTGAACGACGAAGGAGAAGTTGGACCGGTTTCATTTCGGGAATATCCAAAAAGTCCTTTCCCGCGAAGGTTTCGAGGAAACGGACGATGACTGCATGAACGGCGGGCGCCGTATCCGCGCGGTCCGGGCGTTCCTGCTGCCACACGTGGGGGAGGTTTGAACCCACCAGGACCAAATCCCCCGAATGGAGCGGCGCGATATTGTCGCCGACCAGACGGTACCCGCAGCTTCTAATCACCAGCGTGATTTGATACTCTGGATGAAAGTGCCACGCGGCATTATAACTGTCTCCGCGAACGACTTCGCAATGGAACGATTCCCATTGCGAATGCGGTGTTTTCTCAAAAACGGGCCTCACGGACGTAGTTTATGCCCAGGGCTTTGAACTTGAAAGCAAATGTTTTGGTCCGTTTTCCGGGACGTCACAAAAGTATCATAATCTGTGAGAAACGATGAAGCAAAACGGGGATCGATGTGACAAAATTGTGACAGTTATGGCAATCAATGCCTTGGAAGAAGTGATTGGCACGGAGCCCAAAAGACTCCCGCCGGCGCGGTTGCTGGCTGCAATGGAAGATGCACTGGGCGTCAAAAAACAGCCGTCGCCGCGGTTGCTTGCTCCGCGTGAACGCGAAGTCCTGGACCTGTTATCAAAGGGCAGGGCTTACAAACAGATCGCCGACGAAATGGACCTTAGCATGGGAACCATTCGCACCTATATCCGGCGGCTTTATGGCAAACTCAATGTCAATTGCCGCACTGAAGCGGTGGTGATCTACCTCACCCGGTCCATCAGCGGTTGAGGCGGTTGGCATCTCCTCAAGTCATATTCCTATATGACTTTGCATTTCCTTTCAGTTCATGGTAATTGTCTTGGTTTCCGTTGATTCGTGGCGGGAAAAAATACCTTTTTAAAGCAAACGTAAGCAAATGGGCAAAGAATTCAACATCACACCGGAACCCCAGCCACGGGTCGAAACGAAGTATCGCCGCATCGTCACGCCGTTGCCTCATCCGGATTCCCTGGCCACGCTCGAAACACTGCGCCGCTTCGAGCCGCAGTCCATGCGCGGCCAGCCGCCGCTGGTCTGGGAGCGCGCTGAGGACTTTTCGGTCTTCGATAAGTACGGCAATCGCTGGATTGACTGGTCGAGCGGCGTGCTCGTGACCAATGCCGGCCACGGCGCGCCGGAAGTCAAGAAGGCCATTATTGACCAGGTCCACAGCGGGTTGTTGTTTAATTATGTTTTCCCAAGCGAAGAGCGGGCCGCGCTGGTCGAACGGCTTGCCACGCTTGCGCCGGGCGGTTTGAAAAAGGTGTTTTTGCTCACCACCGGCGCGGAGGCCATCGAGTGCGCCATCAAGCTGAGCCGCGCCCACGGCATCAAAGCCGGCGGAAAGCAGAAAATTGGCATCGTCGGGTTCGAGCGCGGTTTTCACGGACGCACCCTGGGCAGCCAGCAGACCGGCGGCATCGCGGGCCAAAAATCATGGATTGTCAATGAAGACCCGGCGATCATCAATGCCCCCTTTCCCGACGGCTACTGGCAGATCGATACCAGCTTCGAAACATTTCTGAAAGCAATCGAGCGCCGCGGCCTCACACCACAGAATATCGCGGGCGTCGTGATGGAAAGTTACCAGGGCGTCGGGCCGGACTTCGCGCCGGTCCCATATATCCGCGAACTGGCTGATTGGTGCAGGCACAACAATGTCATTCTCGTATTTGACGAAGTTCAGGCGGGGTTCGGGCGCACGGGGAAATTCTGGGCATTCGAGCATTACGGCGTTGTGCCTGACTTGATTTGCTGCGGCAAAGGCATCAGCAGTTCGCTGCCTCTGTCGGCTGTCATTGGCCGCGAAGCTGTCATGGACCAGTTCCCGCCCGGTTCAATGACCAGCACGCAAACCGGCAATGCCGTTTGTTGCGCCGCGGCGCTGGCGAGCATCAATAAAATTGTGAGCGAAGACCTTACCGGCAACGCCGCGCGGCTTGAGCCGGTGCTGCTGGAAGGACTAAAGAAAATTCAAAGCGAACATCCGGATGTCGTTGGGCATGTCACCGCGCGCGGTCTCGTAGGAGGCCTGCAAACTGTTAAACCCGGTCGCAAAGAAGCCTGGCACGATCTTGCCCATAACATTATCGAGCGTTGTTTCCACAAAGGCTTGCTCATGTTTTCACCGGTTGGCGCATGGGGCCAAACGGTCAAAATCGCCCCGCCGCTTACCATCCCGCAAGACGCCCTCGAGGAAGGCATCGCGGTCTTGAGCGAAGCCGTGGATGAAGCGGCGGCCGCTCATGCAAATTCTGCGGAGCCAATGTCCCGCCATAGTTTGAGCACGGCGAAGTGAACGCGGAAGGCGTGGCGCTTGGTACGTGTTGCGTCAAGTATGGTTGAACGTCATCGCTGATGTTGACGATTTTCCAAAACATCGAACATCGAACATCGAACGCCCAACATCGAAGTTTTCGGCAGGGCAGACGTGCCCGTCTGCCAGGCGAGCGCCCCCCGGTGCTCGCGTTTCAAAACATTCGGCGTTCGGCATGTTTGATGTTCGATGTTCAATGTTTCTTTCACACGTGGAATTGGATGTTCATACGCTTTGCCGTCATTCATCATCTCCGCGTGACCTGGTTCTATCGTCATTGCATCCGTCCAATCCTTTTTGCGCGGGACGCCGAGCGCGCGCACGAATTTACGCTCAAAAGTCTTTCGCGCGCCAGCCGAAGTTCCGCAGCCTGTGCCGCGGCAGGCGCGCTCTTTTCTGCGCAGCCATTGCCCGTTGAAATCTTCGGCCTGAAATTTCCCAACCCGATCGGCTTGGCTGCCGGCATGGATAAATTTGCCGCGGCTGTGCCGGTTTGGGAGCGGTTGGGCTTTGGCTTCTGCGAACTTGGCGGCGTTACCCTCCACGCCCAGCCAGGTAATCCGTCGCCGCGCATGTTTCGCGCTCCCGCGGCCGGCGCGATCATCAATCGCATGGGCTTTAATAATCCCGGCGCGGAAGCGTTCGCGAAATCGTTGGCAGACTGGAAGTCCAGCGGACGCTGGCCGAAGCATCCGGTTGGAATCAACCTCGGCAAATCGAAAGTGACACCCCTCGAAAAGGCCGCGGACGACTACGCAGGTTCGTTTCGGCTATTGCGCGATTACGCGGATTTTTTCGTCGTCAACGTCAGTTCCCCCAACACACCCGGCCTGCGGCAATTGCAGGATAAATCCGCCCTCGATGAAATTCTGGCCGCCCTTGGCGAGCTGCAAAAATCCGCGGGCCGTTCGCCGGCCCTCCTGGTTAAAGTCGCCCCGGACCTGAGCTTCGAGGCTTTGGACGAAATCCTCGAACTGGCATCCGCGCGAAATCTTTCCGGCATCGTTGCGGCGAATACGACTATTTCGCGTCCCGAAACGAATGACCCCGCCGTGAAGGCAATTTATTCTGAAACCGGCGGCTTGAGCGGCAGACCGTTACGGGAGCGGAGCACAGAAATGATTCGCCATATTTTTAAACAAACACGCGGCCGGCTGCCCATCATTGGTGTTGGTGGAATTTTCAGCGCGGACGACGCCTGGGAAAAAATCACCGCGGGCGCCTCGCTGCTTCAAGTTTACACCGGCCTGGTGTACGAAGGCCCGGGCCTTCCCCAAAAAATTGTGTCCGGCCTCAAGCAGCGAATGACATCCCAGGGCATTCGCGATCTAAAGGAAATGGTTGGGACACGCTGAAGCGTGGACACCAAACATTGCGCATAGTGTCCAGCATTTTGACAATCACCGCTGCCACTGCCGCACGAGCGGGAGCATAGGAGAAAATTTTTTTCAAATCTTGAAAATTCCTGTTGCGCTCATCTAAAAATTCTGGTTTATACCTTAGCGTTGGTCCGAGTTAGTTCCGTTTTTCCTCACCGGAGTTTTTTCGGAAGATCTTTCGCCGTTAAACAATAACGACACCATTGTAATGAAATATTTTGTACTCGCGTTTTTACTTGCGCTGGTTGGTGAGAGCTGCTTTGCGGCGACACCGGCGCAGACGCCTACGTCATCCACAAACCTGCTCAAGGCCGTCAAGGCCTCAGCCACTCCGCCAGTGACATGGGCCAGCACGGTCACCGTGGGTCTCACGGTGACAGCCGGAAACGTTGACAGCGTCCTGACTACCGGGAAAATCGCCTCTGAACGAAAAACCCACCGCAATGACCTGACCCTGGGCGCGGACGGCGCCTACGGCGAGGTTTCCGGAGTCCAGAACGTGAACAGCGTCCACGGTTGCGTCCAGGACAACCAGACATTCATCGATGATACATGGTACGGCTACGGGCGCGAGGACGCGCTACACGACGCGATTGCCAATGTCGAATATCGCGTCACTACCAGTGTCGGGGCGGGTTACTATTTCATTAAAAACAAAAATACGACATTGTCCAGCGAGGCGGGCCCGTCATTTATGGCGGAAAAACTGGACGACGAAATCCACGACTATCCCACTGCGCGCATTGCTGAAAATTTGGAGCATAAGATTGACGACCATGCGAAAGTTTGGGAAAACGTCGAGTTCCTGCCCCCGCTCAATTTCCCCGATGCGTTTCTGCTCAATGCCCAAATCGGCGTGGAAACGCCTCTGACCAAAAAATTGAGCCTGCAAACGTATTTGCAGGACAATTACGCAAACGTGCCGGCGCCCGGCTACAAGCCCAACGATTTGAAACTGGTCAGCGGGCTGGTGATGAAATTCTAGGGTGGTGCCGTGAGCGCCGAGAGTGCCATGCTTCAGCAGCGGCAAGTTGCGGAATGGGCCAAATGCGAATTGCAGAATAGATCCAGTCCATAGCAACATCGAACATTGAACTTCGAACGCCCAACATGGAGCGAAAGAACCTGACTTTTGCCCGAAAAGTCCCATTTTTGTGGGAACTTGACAGCGGGGGAATCGCCTTTATAGTTCATTCACAATTATGCAGACCGAAAAGTTGGGCGGTGAGGAGCCGCCATCGGACCACCGACTCCACACGTTAAAGGGATTTCAATCCGCCGGCCGGGGATATTGGCATGA
>DATJTK010000055.1:0-12322 GCA_035503455.1 Candidatus Sulfotelmatobacter sp.
AACTGGGCGATTGGCCCATCAACCGCGTCGCCGAATTGACGCCCACAGCCTGGAAAGCGGCCCGCCAAAAAACATCCTGACATTCCCGCAGTTTAACCGCCCCTTCAACCATTGCCATACGGGGTTAGTAACACGGATACCCTTGACGGTCACAGTCGACCCCCACATGCTGCCTGGCATGGGGCATGTTGTTGGCGAAACGCCAGGCTTGAACGACACATCAATAGGGACTATTGTAATCGGACCACAGTACATGGACGGACACCACAAGGACGCATTAGCCGCCCTCATATATGCAGAGTTTGAACACGCTGATCATCGTGACTGGTCTGAGCAGCGCGCCGAGGTGGATTGGCTGGCATTTTTGCAAGCTCAGGGGTGGGCAAACACAGCGCCTATGGATCACTGGCATCACGGGGTAGGCAGGATGTGAAAACAGTACGATCATTGAAATCCTGGCTGTGCCTGGCAATAATATTTCTGGCCGGCTGCGGTGATCGCAAAGATGTATTGTACGATAAGGCATGGCATGGTGACCAGCTTGCCTTGGCGGAGTATATTAAAAGAGGGTATGACCCGAATGCAGCGTTGTGGCTCGCCATCAAAAAAAATTCCGCCGCATTTGTAGAAATGTTATTGACGAATGGCGCGGACCCAAATGTGGCAGGTGGCTATTCAATGACGCCGCTCATGATTGCCTCTACTTCCGCAAAGCCTGAAATAGTACGGCTTCTGATCCAGCACGGCGCGAAGGTAGATATACGAGACGAGCGGGGAGATAATGCCGTTGCGTATGCAGTTAGAGGTGACGCCGAAAATATAGTTCTGCTTGTATCGACTGGTGCGAATATTAACAATGTTAACAAAAACGGAGACACGCCGCTTTCCGAAGCCGTTGCATACCAGGAAAGCTCTGGATTGGGCCAGGCAGCGATAACAATTTTATTGTCACTCGGGGCAAATGCCAATTCTACCAATCACGACGGAATGACTCCGATAACTCTGGCACAAAGAGGAAACGACTCGAAAATCGTGGCGTTGCTCAAGAGTCGCTTAAGCCATTGAACTTCATGGGCCTACCATAATGATGGCTGCCAACGGTAATATAGTCCGTTCCCGACCCGTTCGCGGACTGGTCAATTGTCTAAGACCGCCAACTCGCTATCGCAGCAATTGTTATTGACAAACCAGCACATTGCGGCATGATGGACTTTAGATTCGGCGAGGCGTTTTTAAAATCTTAATTGGGTTGCTTTATGACAAAGGTGGTCCTGAGCGGCGCTTTTCATTTGTTTTGTTTGGCTGGATGGTGCGGATTTCCCGTGGCGGGGTTTGGTGCGGAAACCAATCAGATTGCCGCGTTAAAAACTTCTATCATCCTCAATTACGCAATCCTTCTCCATGCCGAATATGAAGACTCACTCGCAGGCGCCCGCAATTTAAATTCGGCAATAGACCAATTCATTGCCAAGCCGTCGCCCGCAACCCTCCAGGCGGCGCGAAACGCGTGGGTAAAAGCCCGCAACCCTTACCTCCAAACCGAGGTTGGACGTTTTTACGACGGTCCAATCGAGCCAATCGAAGGCTTTATCAATGCCTGGCCCGTGGACGAAAGTTACATTGATTACACAGTCTCGGATCCAAATGCCGGAATCGTGAATCAGGCGGATCTATTCCCCGTCATCTCGCGCGAGGTTCTAATTGCCGCCAACGAAAAGGATGGCGAAAAAAATGTCAGTACCGGCTATCACGCCATGGAATTCCTGTTATGGGGTCAGGCCCTCGATCCAGTGGGACCCGGAAACCGGCCCTCCACCGATTATCTTCCGGCAGCCCATAATTACGCCAGGCGTGCGCTATGTCTGCAAGTCATCGCATCGCTCCTCGTCGAGTACATGACCACATTGGAGCGTGAATGGCGTGACGGTGTCCCGGACAATTACCGGTCCAAATTTTTGGCGCGTCCACCGGATGAAGCTCTGGGTAATATTTTAAACGGCCTGGGAAATTTCAGCGGCACGGAATTGAGCGGTGAAAGGCTTTTGACGCCTTATACAACAAAGGATCGTCGGGACCAGCACTCATGTTTCAGTGATATGACCTGCTTGGATTTGACCCGCAACGAAATTGGCATCCAAAACGTTTATCTCGGCCAGTATAAATCTGAAAACGGCACGCTGATTTCCGGACCCGGCCTCTATGACTTGTTGAGAAAAACGGACCCGGCGCTGGCAGAGACCATGAAAAAACAAATTCAACAGGCCGTGGATGCTTTCAAAGCTATTCCGCCGCCCTTTGAAAAGGCCATTTCGGGCCTGGATACTGATCCGGGCCGTGTCGCAGTCAGGAAAACGCTGGACGCGCTTCAGGCGCAAACTGCATCCATTGCAAACGCCGCTACAACGCTCGGCATCCGTCTCAACTTGCAAGCTCCACAATGAGGACTCCGCTGCTATTGATAATGTTGTGCGCCCTGGCGCCGACGGCAGCGTACACATTAAATGCGACCGACCTCGCGGCGGTTGAACCGGGTGAAGAGTATTCCGGCGGAGACACGACTGTCTTTGACGACACCCGCGCCGCATTCAGCATTCCCGATCGCAACCTTTTGCTTGCGCACCGGACGCCCTTTTTTGTGGGGCACTCATTTTTTAATGAAAATTGGGTCGCTGCCGGAGCCACAGTCACGTCGCGGTCCGGATTGGGACCGCTATTTGTAAACCGTTCCTGTTCCGGTTGTCACTTCAAAGACGGCCGAAGCATGCCGTTGACCCCCAGCCTGGCACTGGAAACCATGGTTATGAGGATTAGCCTTCCGGGCACAAACAATTATGGCGGGCCGAAACCCGTTCCCGCCTACGGGATTCAATTGCAGACCCAAGCCCTGCCGCGCATCCCTCCGGAAGCCGGCATAACCGTCAGTTTCGAAACGATCCAGGGCGAGTACGCCGACGGTGAACCCTACACGCTCCGCCGTCCGATATTCTGTATTACCAATGCCGGTTACGGTCCATTGCCCGCCGATGTCATGGTTTCGGCGCTGGCCGCGCCATCCGTTTTTGGCCTCGGATTGTTGGAAGCAATCCCGGACGATACCTTGCGCCAGCTGGCCCAAAGTGAAAGCAAACGAGGCGACGGCATATCGGGAAAAATCAATTGGGTATGGGACATTGACGGCAAGCGGCTCGCGCCGGGACGATTCGGGTGGAAAGCCGAGCAGCCGACCATCGCCCAACAATGCGCAACTGCCTTCAACGAAGACATGGGATTGACTACGGAAATGATTCCCCGCGAAAATTACACAGAAGCGGAAAAAATCTGCGCAACAATGCCCGGCGGCAGCCACCCGGAAGTCAGTCACGATATTTTTAACGATGTGGTCGTCTATTGCCACACTCTCGCGGTGCCCGCTCGCCGCGACTGGACCAATCAAGTGGTTCTAAGGGGAAAAAAACTATTTTCCGTGCTCGACTGCGCCACTTGCCACGTGCCGCAACTGAAAACTGGAGATTGTCCCGGCTATCCTGAACTGTCCAAACAGACAATCCATCCCTATACGGATTTGTTGTTGCACGACATGGGCGAGGGGTTGGCGGATCACCGCCCGGTCTATTTAGCCACGGGCAGTGAATGGCGCACGGCGCCCCTCTGGGGGATCGGCCTGGTCCAAACCGTAAATAATCATACACTCTTTCTTCACGATGGACGCGCCCGCGATTTGGCCGAGGCCATTCTTTGGCATGGTGGCGAAGCGGAGAAATCCAAAGAACAGTTTCGCCAATTAAGCAAGACCGACCGCGACGCCCTCATCACTTTTCTCAACTCACTGTGATTTCAATTCTACTATGCTTATTCCCATCCCTAAACCACTAAATCCAGTCCAGGCAAATATTTCGCAACCCGCAATTGGCTGTTCCGCAATCCGCGGTGGCCGCGGGGCAAACCACCCGCTGTGCCTCGTTCTTTTCGTCATCGCAGCCGTCGCTTGTCCTGCTCTTCCTGCTTCGGCCAGCCCTCCTGGCGGCATCTTTACCCGTCAGGTCGTTTTGAAAAATATGGCGGCAAACTGCATAGTCCCCGGTGTTCTCGAGTTGGCCACCGATGCCAATGAGCTTTCGACCGTTTCGCGCCGGCTCATGGATAATCCGAACCCTGGGACGCTCACCCAGGCAAAAGCCGCCGTGATAAAAATGCAACTCGCCTATAAGCGCAACCAAATGCTTGCCTATGGTCCCGTCGAAAATCAGATCTTTTGGCAGGCAAATTTTTACACCCACCCATCTCCGGACGCCATTGAACGAATGATTCGAAGCCAGCAGCCCATTGACCAAAAGTTCATCGAGCGGCAAGGCGCCATGGTAAAGGGATTTTCAACTGCCGAGTACCTGGTGTTGGGGCTGACGGACAAAGCAGGTCTGGACAATGCGCCGGATTCCGCTGACTCACGGTTGCTGCAAGGCGATACCGCCGCCCGGCGGCGGCAATACCTCTGCGCGATAACAGAAAATTTAGCGAAGCAGTTGCAGGCGGCGGCCCGGCAGGCGCAAGCGCCTGATTTTCCGTCCAGGTTCGCGTCCGGCGGTCAGGCCAGCATCAATTTGCTGGTAAATGAACTCACCGTAACATTGGAATCCGGCCTCACCATACCGCTTCAGGATTCTTTAAAGCTCTCACAGGCAAAGAATATGCCCGGAAAGTCTGGAAACATCACCATGGGATATTCCATCCCTGAAATGAAGGCATTGTTGCAGGGACTCATTCGCTTCTATCACGCCGGAGAAGGCAGAACAGGGCTGAATGACTATATGCTGCACGTCAACCCTGGTCTCAACAACCGGCTGGAAGCACAGTTCAATACCACGTCTGCCGCTTTATCTGCCATCAACAAACCGTTGGATACAATGGTCGCCACACAACGCCCTGTAGTGCAGACAGCGTTTGAAGAGACCCATAGATTGGAACTTCTTCTAAAAGTTGACCTCACGTCTGCTTTGGGAGTCACCATCATGTTCAACGCCTATGACGGCGACTGAAAACATCGATGGTCGTCCTGGAAATGTCACTTCCCGCAAGGCAACTATCACTCGTGGTGGCTGGCTGCTTCCGTTACGACAACGGCTCGCAACACCAGTCGAACCATTTTCCTTGGCCGCCTTCCGCATCTTGTTCGGCTCTGTGATGTGCTACGCGATGGTTCGCTTCCTCGCGCGCGGTTGGGTAAAAATGCTTTATCTTGATCCCGTTTTCCATTTTCCATGGGTTCCCTTCATTCAGCCATGGCCCGGAATCTGGATGTATGTCCACGTCGTAGTGCTTGCCATCTGCGCGCTTGGAATCACCCTTGGCTTGTTCTACCGAATCAGCGCGGCCCTTTTCTGCGTCGGCTTCACATATCTCGAATTTCTCGACCGCACAGCCTACCTGAATCATTATTACCTCGCTGGCCTGCTTTCCTTCCTGTTGATTTGGATGCCCGCAAACTGCCAGTGGTCCCTGGATGTCTGGCTACGCCCGGAACTGCTCCGTCAAACCGTGCCCCTATGGACGATCTTGCTTCTTAGATTTCAATTAATCGTCGTGTACCTGTTCGCAGGACTGGCGAAACTAAACACCGATTGGCTCTTCGCCGCGGAGCCGCTGCGAATATGGCTCATGGCATCCAGCGATTTGCCGTTAATTGGCCCCTGCCTCGCCGAGCCGTGGGCCGCATTCTTTTCAAGCTGGTTCGGCGTAGCGCATGATTTACTTGTTCCCGTGCTGCTCTTGTTCGCCCGCACCCGTCCCTGGGCATATCTGGCCGCAATCCTCTTCCATCTGACAACGGCGATATTGTTTCCCATCGGCATGTTCCCGTGGATTATGCTCGCCTCAACAACCATTTTCTTTTCACCGGGTTGGCCTCGCGCGCTGCTGGACCGGCTGAATCATTCTCGTCCTCGATCAGAGAATTCGAAGTCGGAACAGATCGCAACTCAAAGTTCCAATACTATCTCGACATTTGCCCTTGCCCTTATCGCGATTTATTGCTTCTTCCAGGTTTTGGTTCCGCTGCGCTCCTGGTTGTATCCGCAGCAGGGAGCGTGGGATGTTCGGGGTTTCAATTTCGCGTGGCGCGTGATGCTCGTGGAAAAGACAGGCTACGCGGAATTTTTCGCCGTCAGTCCTCTTACAGGAGACCGTAAAGAAATTCCATTGTCAGATTATATCACTCCACGTCAACAAATGATGATGGCTCAGGACCCGTTTCAAATTCGCGCCTTGGCGCAATTTCTCGGTCATGAATATCCCGGCTATGAAATCCATGTGGACGCCTTTGCAACTCTCAATGGCCGGCCCAGCCAGCGAATCGTTCGAGATGACGTCAACCTCGCGTCGTCAAAAATATCCAACTGGATAGTCCCCTTGGCGCATGACCCGAATTGAATATCGAATTGCGCTTTAAGTTATTGGTGTTCAACGATGTTGCGGATGTTGCGGGTTTTCATACATATCATCGCAACTTCTTTATCCCCCTCTGCCACAAATCAAAGTGATACAGCGCTACCACCACCAGCGAATGCCCGATCTTTTCATCCGCCACCAACTTCGGAACCTCCGAAACCGGCGCCAGCCTCGTCACCAGATCCTCGCCCTGGTCGAAATCCACCGGGTGCTTTAACCGGCAATTCTCAATCAGCACCGTGTAGCAGGTATTGTTTAGAATGGCCGGATTTGCGTGGATGCGCCCCAGGATGCGTGCGTGCTCGCCTTCATACCCCGTTTCCTCGCGTAGTTCCCGCACTGCGGTCGCCACGGGGTCTGTTTCTCCCGGGTCCATCATCCCGCCGGGAATTTCCAGTTCCACCGTGTTCGAACCAAACCGATACTGCTCCACCATCACAAGTTGCCGGTCGGGGGTCATCGCGATGACATTCACCCAGTGCACGCTTTCCAGGACAAAAAAGTCGTGCTCCTTCTCCGTCCGCGGCGAAATATAGGTATCCGACCGCAGCTTAAAAATGCGAAAATCCCCCAATTGCTTCGTGCTGACTTTTTTCCACGGCCGGCTCATTTTAGTGCCGTGAAGCCTAAATCGTTCGGAGCTTGTTCAAAAGGAATTTTTAGTGGGAACCGCGAAGTTTCTATCGTAATATCATTCCATGATCGCGCCACAGGAATTCAAAAAGAGATGGGAACGCTTGGGCGACCGTCTCATCATGTTTCCTGAGATTTCGTTGTGCGATGTGCTCCTGCCTGCCACCGCTCGGACGTTTCTCCGTGAAGCCGGATTGCCGGAAGACGCTGCGCCCGGCCTCAATTTTGGAACGCCGCAAAGCGGTTCGCTGCCTCGGGCCTCAATCCTGTGGCGCCTGCCCACGGCATTTGACCGCTACCGAATAATCGGTGGAAACGGTTCGGGAGATTCAGTCTGCCTCGACGAGGACGCAAATGCCCAGGTTGTATACCTCAATCATGATAATGACTTCGATCGCGTCCTAATGGCCTCGTCGGTGTGTACATTGGCAGAATGCCTGGCGGAGTTGCGTGATGTCATAGCTCGCACGAGTGATACCGGATTGGTTGCGCCAGAACACTACGACCAGTTGCTGGAAAGGCTCCGAATTATCGATCCAGCCGCCTGCGATAACGATGGATTTTGGCCTGCCGAAATTAGCTCATTAAAACCACAGCCGCCTAAGAAATGGTGGCATCTATGAAACTCCCACTGCCCGCGTAAATCGTAAATCGTAAATCGTAAATTCAAAGGCCTTTCTGCTTCGCCGCCCATCCCTGCCGCATCAGCGCCAGCAAATGCCCCATAGCCTCGTCATAAGAGCGTCCCTTAAGTTCCATTAATTGCCTGGCGCGTTTATCCAACTGCATCGCCATCTCCGTGGATTTCTCCTCCGGACACCCCATCGCCACAAGTGCTTTGGCCAATTCAGAAATCTCCATATCAATAAAATATAGCCATAAATCTACCCGTTACGTAAAAAAACAGTCAAGTATTGCCCCCACTAGACATTCGATGTTCGATGTTGGGCGTTCGACGTTCGATGTTTCCTGGCGCTCTCGGCACTCACCCGTTGCATTTTCTCCCTCAATTCCTCTTGCCATCGTCCCTCCTTCCGGTAATCTAACCGTTCATCTTTTTATGCTTTGGAATGTCATTTTAGCGGACGCATCCGCGCCGGCCCAATCAGCGCCCGCTGCCCCGGCTGCGCCCGCGCAAGGCGGTTCGACCAAACAGGTCGCTTCGTCCGGCCAGTCCGGCTCAGGCCAGGCTCAGCCGCTCTTTTCCAGCCCAATCTTCCTCCTGGTGCTCATCGCGGTCATGATGTATTTCATGCTGTTCCGCCCCCAACAGCAGCGCGCCAAACAAATGGCCAAACTCCTCGCCAGCCTCAAATCCGGCGATAAAGTCGTTACCTCAAGCGGCATTGTTGGGGTCGTCATTACCGTAAAAGATAAAACCGTTTCGCTCCGCTCCGCGGACGCCAAAATGGAAGTCACCAAATCGTCCATTACTGAAATCCTTCAAGGCGACGACACCCCATCTTCCTCACCTTCCCAATCATGAACAAAAACGACCGCTGGAAATTTATATTGGTTGTTGCGATCGTCCTCTGGGCGTTGTGCCAGATGTATCCCCCTGTCTCGAGGGACCTCATTCAGCAATTCGCCTCCCGCGCCGAAGCCCAAAACGCCACGTTCACCAATATCGTTAAACAGGCCCAGGCATTGCGCGAGGCAAATACCAACTTTACTGAATTCGCCGCCCTGACCGTAGCCATCAGCAACAACGACATTCAGCCTTTTTTCCCTTTCATCGATGCCCATGCCCAGCTTCATCCTACCACGTACATTTTAAACCAATTGCAACGCGACGCCTCCGGCAAATTCAAGCTCGGCCTCGATTTGCAGGGCGGTACGTCCTATCTCGTCGAGATGAACACCAACTTTCTCGTCAGACCCCCGGGCGACACAAATGCGGTAGCGGCCGGTTCTACCGATATTAGCGGCGCTTTGAATCAGGCCGTGGATGTCCTGCGCAAGCGCGTGGACGCCCTGGGCGTTGCCGAACCGGTCATCCAACCCGTCGGCGCAAACCAAATTCTCATCCAAATGCCTGGACTGGCCGAATCCGTAAAGGAACAAGCCCGGACAGACATCTCAAAAGCCGCTTACCTCGAGTTCCGAATGGTCAACGACAATAGCCGCGCCATCCTGGAAAATCACGAACCCATTCCTCCCGGTTACGTGGTTCTCGAAGCCGCTGACATGGCCCCGGGCCAAACGGTTCATGATCGCTTTGTCGTTAGCAAATATCCCGTCGGCGGCTTGTATGGAGACTTTGTCCAAAGCGCGCGTGTCACCTATGACAACATGGGAGCGCCGCAAATTGAATTCACACTCACTCCCGACGGCGCAAAAAAATTCGCCGCCGTCACCACCCAATACGCGCCTGACCCGCAAACCGGCCAGCAACATCAAATGGCCATTGTGTTGGACGGTGAACTCCAATCCGCCCCCGCCATCACCGGTCCCATTGTCGATGGCAATTGCCGAATTACCGGCCATTTCACCGACCAGGGAGCGCAAACCCTCGCCAATACGCTGGAAAATCCTCTCCGCGCACCGTTGAAAATAATCGCTTCCTCCGACGTTGCCCCCACGCTGGGTTCGGACTCCATCCGTAGCGGCATGTGGGCTTCCATCGCTGCCGTCCTGGGCGTTTCCATCTTCATGCTCTTCTATTATCGGCTCGCCGGTTTGACCGCAAATATTGCGCTCCTGACCAATATCATCATTTTGCTGGGTGTCATGTGCAGCTTCGGCACTACCCTCACGTTGCCGGGCATCGCCGGTATCGTCCTGACTATCGGTATGGCCGTGGATGCCAACGTGCTCATCTACGAGCGCCTGCGCGAGGAACTCGACAAAGGCAAGTCCCTCCGCGGCGCCATTGCTGCCGGTTATGGGCGCGCCTTCGCGACCATCTTCGATTCCCACGTCACCACCCTCATTTCCTCCATCATCCTCATTTTCTTCGGCACCGGCGAAACCAAGGGTTTCGGCGTCACCCTCACCATCGGTGTGGCCTGCAGTTTGTTCACGGCCCTGGTCGTCACCCGCATCATTTTCAACTTCCTGCTCGACCGTAATTGGATCCAATCGCTCTCGATGCTTCACATTATCCGGAGCGTAAACATCAATTTCATGCAGGTCGCAAAGCCGTTATTCATCGCCACATTTGCTTTTGCCATAGGCGCGGTCATTTTTGGCGCAGTGGCGCGCGGTGACAAGCTCTTCGGTGTGGATTTTCTCGGTGGCGACGCTACAACCTTCAGATTTTCTCAACAAGTGGACAATGAAAAAATCCGGTCAGCCCTCGCTGCCATTGGCCAGAAAGACGCGACGATCCAATATCAAAAGGACGTCACCGGCGGCACACAAACGTTGCGAATCACAAGCGCCAGCGGCTCGGCCAAAAACATCGAGCAGGCGCTGGAGACCTCATTTCCTGACGCCCATTTCGATACAATTGAAAAACAGGAAGTCGGCGCAATTGTCGGCAAGCAACTCCAGAAAACGACAGCGGTCGCATGTATCTTCGCGATGCTTGGCATCCTGGTTTACGTCGCGTTCCGATACGAATTTTCCTTCGCCCTGGGCGCTATCGTCGCGGTGTTTCACGATATCATCCTGACCATTGGTTGTTATTGCATCGCCAACGCCATTTCCGGGCGCCAGTTCAACGCCACAGTTTTGCCCGCCCTTCTGACCATCATCGGCTTTTCCATTAACGACAAAGTCGTCATCTTCGACCGAATCCGTGAAAATCTGAAACTGGGCGTTCGCGGCACGTTTAAAGAAGTCATCAACCAGGCCCTCAATCAAACCCTCAGCCGCACGATTATCACCAGCGGCACGGTGTTTCTGGCCACCCTCGCGCTTTATATCTGCGGCGGCGGCGAGATCAATGACTTCGCCTACACTTTTCTCGTCGGCATCATTACCGGCACCTACTCATCCATTTACATCGCTGCTCCGTTTGTCTTGTGGTGGCACAAAGGCCAGCGCCCAAATATCGGCGCGTCCCAGGTAGCCATGCAAAATGCCCCGGCGGCCCGGGCCTGATGGTTTAATGCCGCTCCATATCAATCTTTGGTCCTGGCTCGGTTTCATCTTTTGTATCCTCCTCTTCCTCGCGCTGGACCTCGGCGCGTTCCACAGGCGTCCCCGCGTCGTCAAATGGGGAGAAGCCGTTGCCTGGAGCGCGGGTTGGTTCGTCCTGGCTATGCTGTTTGCTGCGGCCATCTTCACCTGGCGCAACCACGCCGAAGCCCTTCAATTCACCACAGGCTACGTCATCGAACTTACCCTTTCCCTCGACAACATCATGGTCATGGCCATCCTGTTTTCCTATTTCCGCGTTCCCCTGGAATATCAGCATCGCCTGCTGTTCTGGGGAATCATTGGCGTATTAATCATGCGCGGATTAATGATTTATGCCGGCGTCACGATTGTCGGCTATTACGACTGGATATTGTATCTCCTGGGCGCTTTTCTCGTTTTCGCAGGCGTCAAAATGTCCGTTTCAAAAAAACAGATGGACCTGGAAAAAAACGTCGTGTTGCGGGCCGCCAGGAAGGTCTTTTCCATTTCAGAAAACCTGGACGGCCGGAAATTTGTCACCCGTGTGAACGGGCGGCTCTTTCTCACGCCGCTCGCCCTGGCGCTTCTCCTCATTGAAACCACCGATTTACTTTTCGCAGTGGATTCCGTGCCGGCTGTCTTCTCCGTGACACAGGACGCATTCATTATTTTTACATCGAACGTCTTCGCGGTTCTCGCCCTGCGCTCCATGTATTTTGTCCTCGCCGGCGCTATCGGGTATTTTCGCTATCTGAACATCGGCCTTTCCGCCGTCCTGATATTTATCGGCGTGAAGATGCTGCTCGATCCTCATGACCACGAGCCAAAGTGGTTCCAGGTCGCTCTCCCGACAAGCGTTTCGCTTATGGTGGTTGCCGCCATCCTTTCGATTTCCATTGCGCTCTCCGTCACTGCGGCGCATCGTGAAAAAGCTAAATGATTTTTTGATGAACCAGGTATGGCATCGGTAACATCTCAAACGATCGGACAATTATTCCCCCCTCTCCCAGCGGGCTCCCAGCGGGAGAGGGCCGGGGTGAGGATTCGCCCAAGGAAAACTTCGCGCATTGAACCCCTGAACCGATTGGCACACGGAGCGCGGCTGTGTGCGGGGCAAAGGGGCACCAGCCGCAGCAGCCGCGAACGTTGCGACGCGCTGCGGCTGGTCTTCGACACAGCCGCG
>DATJTK010000056.1:0-23491 GCA_035503455.1 Candidatus Sulfotelmatobacter sp.
TGACTTCAATGCTTCATCAATGCCCACTCCGGCAGGCCCATGGTCCACCCGTTTTAATAGTTGCAATTCCCATCGAACCTGCGACGTTACCGAGGTCAACGATAACTGTCTCTTTTGAGGCATGGTGAATCTTCAAGTGAACATCGTTCAGTGATGATTTGAAACCCGATAATCGGGAACAGTCTGAAAAAGCAGGGTTAATCGGACTATTGAACATCTCATGAATAATAAGCTGTTTGTTGGGAACCTTTCCTTCCAAACCACTGAAAACGACCTGAACGACGCGTTTGCCGCCCATGGCACTGTCACCGAAGCGAATTTGATGATTGATCGCACAACCAATCGCTCACGTGGTTTTGCCTTCGTCACTATGGGCACCGAAGAAGAGGCGCAGAAAGCGATTTCTGCCATGAACGGGGCACAATTGAATGGTCGCGCAATCACGGTCAATGTGGCAAGACCTCGCGAAGAACGTCCGGGCGGTGGCGGTAGTCGCCGGGGGGGCGGCGGCGGTGGTGGTGGTTACGGCGGTCGTGACCGCAATCGTCGCTAATCACCGGAGAGAGGCCTTGTAAAGGCGGTCCAGCAAACGGCCCGCCTTTACCACCAATCCTATGAAAGAAGAGGCCATTGAAGTGGAGGGAACGGTAAAGGTGGTCCTGCCTGGAACTATGTTTCGCGTCGAACTCGACAACAAACATCTTGTGCTGGCGACTATATCGGGAAAAATGCGCAAACGATTTGTTCGGCTCACCGCTGGAGACCGCGTCAAAATGGAAATGTCCCCCTACGATATTGACAAAGCCCGAATCACCTGGCGGCTGCGTTGACGATGACCGGGAGCATTGCGGGCCCATTCGAGGGCTGTTAAATCGGGTCACGTGGGACACCGTTGCCGGAACTTTCCGCACCTGCCCGAATCACCCGCTGATTGACACGCTTGTTAAGCTTTGCCGCCAGCTGATGCTGGGACCCCTGGCGATGCTGCTTTCGCTTTTCATGCATCCCGCTATCGCCGGCGCTTTGGCGTTCTTTGCTGGAAACGGCTTCTATTCACCAACAGATAATCCGCTATACTACTTGTTGCCGAGCTATGCCCCGTTCAACGTGTTCGAGAAAATCCTCACGGGCAGCCTGATGAATGAAAATGACGTTGTGCTATTAACTCTCTATGCCGCGGATTTTATTGTTTTAATGCTCTTGCTGGCCTGGTGGCGATTCCAAAGCAAAGAGGTCTGTTGAAATAGAAGGGCAGAAAACGATATCCTTCCACTTCAATTCACGAACCGCTGCCAAATTTCTTCCGTAAATACTCGACCTGATAATGGCTGCGTGTTGGCTCGCCAGTGGCGGATTGCATCAACGCCGCGGGCAACATGCGCGAGCCCTGCCGATGAATTTTATCGTGCAGCCAGGAATGCACTCCTCTGTAAACTCCCGCCCTTAAATCCTGGTCCAGTGCCGGGCTGCCGGCCGCCATGGAATGTATGAGTTGCGCCGCGTTCAGGTTTCCGAGTGTGTAGGTCGGGAAATAACCAATCATTCCGCCCGCCCAATGGATGTCCTGAAGGCAGCCCTCTGAATCCTTCGTGACCTTGAGCCCGAGCAATTTTTCAAATTCCTGGTTCCAAACGGACGGAACATCTGCCGTTGCCAGGCGCCCTTCCACCAGGTTCACCTCCACTTCAAAACGAAGCACAATGTGCAGGTCATAGGTCATCTGGTCCGATTCCGTCCGGACAAATGACGGCGTTACCCTGTTGATTGCCGCCGTGATTTGCTCCGGCGATAACTTTTTCAAATCGGGAAAAAATTCACAGGCGATTGGATGCCAATATTCCCAAAATGCAGCACTCCGTCCGATGTGATTTTCCCACAGCCGCGACTGCGATTCATGGATGCCCAGGGAGACCGCCGATCCCAATGGCGTGCCAAATTTGTCTTGTGGCAATCCCTGTTCATATAATCCGTGCCCCGCTTCATGCAGCACCGAATAGAGTGAGCCAACAAAATCGGATTCATCGTAACGGGTTGTCAACCGGCAATCCCGGGCGCCAATCCGGGTGCAGAAGGGATGCGTCGTCGCATCAATGCGCCCGGAGCTAAAATCAAATCCAATCGCCTCGGCTACTTTCCGGTTAAATGCCTGTTGTGCCGCAATGGGATAATGTCCCCGCAGCAAATCCCTGGGAACTCGCGACGAACGTTCCACCGCCGCTGGAAGAATTGACGCCAAGGCAGCTCGAAGTTCCGTGAATGTCTCGCTGAGCGCTCTGGCCGTCATCGCCGGCTCATAAGCATCGAGCAGTGCATCGTAAGGCGACTCTTTGTAGCCAATGCAGTCCGCCATTTGACGGGTCAGGGACAGGATTTTATCGAAATGCGGTTTGAATAATCGGAACTTTGACTGCCTGCGCGCTTCGCGCCAGGCTTCGCGGGCATGGGCAGTGGTCCATCCCAGCTTCTCGATCAGCCTCGGCGGCACTTTCGTGGCGCGATCATATTGCCGCCGCCATTCACGAACATTGGCGGCTTCATCAGAGCCCGGATCAAAGCCCCCCTGTTCGCAATCAGAAATCAGTTCGCCAACGGTCCTGGCGGTGAATCGCCGATGCGACTGGCCGCCCAACCATGCCAGCTGTTCAGCGCGATACGGCAGAGCCCCTGGCGGCATAAACGTTTCCTGGTCCCACGACAATGCGCCTGCACTGCTTGAGAGATACGCAATTTCCCGCATGCGCTTGAGCAATTTTCGATATGAAGCATGAGATGTTGACATGGCCCTCCGAAATTATCATCGCTTGACTCGAGGTCAATGGATTCCGCCGGCAGTGCGGCTTGCCAATTCACTTCCCTCCCAGCTGCATGGTTACTTGCTTGGATTTGGCAACTTATTGGAGGCCATCAATTCACGGATAAGATCCGGAAACTTGCAATCATCGCAGACGGCATTCGAGCGGTCGCAAAAATCGCGCACGATCTGAATTAACCCCTGCTGTGCCGCGGCCGTTTTAAAGATTTTTATGCTGGAGGTCCCCAGCAACCGCTGCCGCGCCAGTTTTAAAATGGAATTGTCCTCGGCCGCCGGCCAGGAAAGAAACCGACGCTCAACTTCATTTCGAATTTTTTCATTGTCCCCTTCGGCGGCGCGTATCCATAACCCCGGCAAAATGACGTTTACAGCCAAATCGGTGACGCGGCCGGCGCCCAACAGCGGTTGCTGCTTTTTCAGCCGGGTGGACTTGAATGTCCAGTGCCACGACCAAAACTCGTCGCGAGCCACTTGCAAAACGTCCATAAGGTCGGCGCCGTCAGCAGCAATCCAGTTTTCGAGCTTCGAAATGAAATCTTTGTCTGCGAGCCAATGGGAAGCCAGAGCCAGGCGGCGCGAGGGATGGTTTGCCGGGCGCAGACCGTGAAATCTCCAGGCCGCCCGGGGCAAAATGACGTCGGAGCACGCATCGCGTTCGCGCCACCACACGTCCCACACCCGGCGGACGTAGTTGTCCGTGCTTTTCTGGGCGCGCGTTAGTTCATCGGGGAGCAGGCCGCTCATTCCCAGAAGGCGGACTTGCAATGCCAGCAGCATTTCGCCGCTGGAGCGGACGGACTCCGTCGCAGCCAGCAGGCGCGGGCGCTGTTCGGCGATGTGCTGCATGGGCCAGACATTGTGTTTGTAGCCGAGCGCGCGAAAAAGATTTTCCCAGAGGGCCTGTTCCCACCCGGCGTTTTTGGCGCGGGCGCGGAACTGGGCGGCTTTGGTTTCGAGCCGGACGCGCGCCGCCTGTTCCAGAAGCCGGACCAATTCAGGTTCAGCAAGCCCGCGCAACGGCGCGCAACATTTGCCGCGGAAGCTTTCCGGCAGCGAACGCAATGATTCATTTTCGAGACACAGGCTCAACTCCGCGAGCGGCGCATCGAGCACGTCTTTCAACGGCAGGACTGCCGGTGGAAGCGCTGAGGCGTCGTGGCTGGCGCGCGATTCGGATGCCGGCGCCTCCGCTCCGGCGTCATCCCAAACGACGTGAAGCAGAACGTTGCGGAAATTGGGGTTGCGATGGTGGCCGTGGGCGCGCCAGCCGCCGGTGCGCAAGTCCACTTCCACATCTCCGGAGCATGGAGATTCGGAGCCGATTTGCAGGACCGCGCCGCGAAAATCCGGGCCGCCTTCCAGGTTGGCAAAACCGGGGTGAAAAACGCGAACGCTTTGTCCGGCGAGCGTCTTGAGTTCGGCGCGCCGAAGCCGTTGGTGCTGCCAAATGGCCTGGACAAGCCGTTCGGGAGGGAACCGCTCGTCGCGCAGGCAATCTTTGGCGCAGGCGCGGGCTCGCCATTGGGCGTAAATATTATTGGAAAATTCAACCAAGCGACGTTGCTTTTGGAATTTTGGCTGAAGAAAGTCAACTTAATTTGAACGAAACAAATCGCCAGATTGCCTGTTAGATAAAAGAGCGGTTGCTTGCGGGCCATTTTCCGTTAATCTTCTCGCTGTTTCATTTAAATCAACAGCCCGAATGATTGAAGTTAAGAATCTCACGAAGCGTTACGCGGGTCGGCATGCGATCCGCGGGATTTCGTTTTCGGTGAAGCGCGGAGAAATCGTGGGTCTGCTCGGTCCCAACGGGGCCGGCAAAAGCACCACGATGCGGATTTTGTCCTGTTTCATGCCGGCCACGAGCGGCACGGCGCAGGTGGCGGGTTTTGACGTTTTTCATCAATCGGATGAAGTGCGGCGCAGGATTGGTTACATGCCTGAAAATAATCCCCTGTACCCGGAAATGCGCGTGCGTGAATATTTGAAATTTCGAGCACGGCTCAAGGGGCTGGGCTGGCGGCGCTCGCGTCAACGGGTGGACACGGTGATGGAGCAATGCGGATTAACAGGCGTGAGCCGGCGCATCATCGGCCAGCTTTCAAAAGGCTACCGCCAGCGCGTGGGCCTGGCGGATGCGCTATCGCATGAGCCGGAATTAATTATTTTGGACGAGCCGACGATTGGACTGGATCCGCACCAAATTCGGGCAGTGCGGCAATTGATTAAAAGCCTGGCAGGCAGGCACACGGTGTTGATTTCAACGCATATTTTGCCGGAGGCGGAAATGATGTGCAACCGGATGGTCATCATGTATGACGGGAAGGTTTTAGCCGCCGATTCCCCGGAAAATTTGCAGCGGACGATGACCGGGAACAGCCAGATTGTGGCGTAGATCGCCGCGCCGGCAGCGGAACTGCGCGATATTTTTTCACAGATGCAGGGTATCGAGACAATTGATGTTTCAGCCAGTGAGGGCGAATTTCAACGATGCGCCATCACGCCGCGCAACGGCTATGATCTGCGCGCGGCCGTGTTTGCGGTGGCGCGCGAGCGCGGCTGGATTTTGCGTGAATTGACGCGCAGCCGCCACACGCTCGAGGACATCTACGTGCAAATCACAAAACCCGACGAAGAAGAATGAGAGTTTTCCTGACATTGTTACGGCGGGAACTGGGGGGGTTCTTTCTTTCGCCAACAGGATATGTGATTATCGCCGCGGTGATGCTGATTCTCGGCCTGACGTTTGACGTTTTAATCACGGGCTTGCTGGGCGCCGATCCCCAGCCGATGCCGATCACCGAGATATTTTACGGCACGTCCATTTTCTGGCTGATTGTCCTTCTGGTAACGCCCGTGATTACGATGCGCCTGTTCGCGCTCGAAAAATATTCCGGGACTTTTGAAACACTCATGACGACTCCCGTGAATGACCTGCAAGTCGTCGCGTCGAAATTTATAGCGGCCATTATTTTTTACATGGTGACCTGGCTTCCCATGCTCGCTTGCCTTTTCGTAGTACGGCATTTTACAAACCAGCACGAAGCCCTCGATGCGGGAACTCTCGGCGGAATGTATCTGGGAACATTTCTGGTGGGCTGCCTGTTCCTGTCGCTGGGGTGCTTTGCTTCTTCACTGACCCGCAGCCAGATGGCGGCGGCGATGGTGAGTTTTGTCCTTGGGGTCAGCCTGTTTTTGCTCGGATATATGGCTGAGCAGATTACGGCCACGCCGACACAATGGGCATCACAGGTGCTTTCGTATTTTGATTTATTCGATCAGATGCTCGATTTTGCCCGGGGCATTGTGGACACGAAGGCCGTGGTCCTGTGCGCGAGCCTGACGTTTTTCTTTTTATTCCTTACGTTGCGGACGGTGGAAAGCCGGCGATGGAAATAACCAATGACTTCTGACCCGAAATCCCCCGCTCCAACCCAAAGTTTTTCGCCCGCGCGCCGATGGAAAATCGGCTTTAACGTCTTCGTGCAGATATTGCTGGTTCTGGCAGTGGTTGTCATGGCCAATTACATTGGGTCGCTTTTTTCACAGCAATTCTTCCTAAGTTCGCCGACCCGCGTCCAATTGTCGCCGCGCACTACGACGTTCCTGCAATCCCTGACCAATCGGGTGGATGTCACCGTGTATTACGATAAGGACAACAAGCTGTATTCCATGGTCATGGCGCTGCTCAACGAATACCATCGCGTCGACCCACGCATCCACATTACGGTCGTGGATTACCTTCGCAACGCGGGCGAGGCCGAAATAGTCAAAGCAAAATATCATTTGCCGGACAACCTGGCCCATCCGGATCAGCCGCTGCTCAAGAACCTCATTATTTTTGATTGCGACGGACGCTCCGTGCCGGTTCCCGGCGATTCCCTTTTTCAGCTCGGACCCACTGGAATGTCGAAAGACAAAAAAATCGAGTTCGGTCCGGTGGCATTCAAAGGCGAGATGATGTTTACCGCCGCGCTCCAGAACGTGACAAACCCGAAACCGTTTATCGCTTATTACCTCGTTGGCCGCGGCGAGCCTTCGCCGGCCGACACCTCGGAAAATGGTTATTCAAAATTCGGGTCGATTTTAGGCGAGGATTACGTCCGGCTCGCCCCGCTTACATTGCTGGGGGACAGCGACGTTCCATCCGATTGCAATTTGTTGATCATCGCGGGACCACGGCAGCGTTTTTCTGACTCCGAACTCACGAAGATTGACAATTATATTTCACGAGGAGGGCGGCTGCTCGTGATGTTTGATTATAATTCCGTGGGCCAATCCACAGGGTTGGAGGACGTCCTTGCGCGTTGGGGCGTCAACGTGGGCGAGGATAGTGTGCAGGATACAGTCAACACTACTTCAGGAAACGATGTTCTGGTTATGAACTTCGATCCCTCGTCACCGGTCGTCAATCCTTTGGCAAATTCGGAACTGCAAATGCTTCTGCCCCGGCCTATCGGTCCGATTGACGATCCCAATGCAAAGCCCGACGCACCGACTGTAACTCCGCTTGCGATTACCAGTGACAAAACCGTTCTATGGGGATTACATGGCGCCGTTCCCCGCAGTTATCCGCTCATGGTGTCCGTGGAAGGAAATTCGGCGGACAAGGGCGTGCCCACCCCGGTCGCCAACATGCGCATGGTTGTCGTCGGCGATACCATGTTTTTGAATAACAAATATATTGAGGCCGGGGCCAACCGGGATTTCGCGGGGTATGCGGTCAATTGGTTGCTGAATCGGCCGTCGCTGCTCAACGGCATCGGACCCCGGCCGGTTATAGAATATCGGCTGTTAATGAGCAAGACGCAGTTGCGGGACGTCCGCTGGCTCCTGCTGGGCGCGTTGCCCGGCACGACGCTGGTCCTGGGCAGTCTGGTCTGGCTGCGGAGGAGGAAATAGTGAACTACTTTTCGGATTCCATGTTCAGAAAACTTCAAATGGTGGTCGCGCGCGCCGAATCCGGGCTTTTTGCCGAGTCATGAATTCAAAACATACCCTCACATGGTTTATCGTTGCCGTCGCGCTGTTTGCGTTCATCGTGGGTTACCGGTTTTTCCAGCGGTCCGCGCCCGTTGAACCTTCCGAACTATTGCCGGGCCTGCGGTCCCTGGCGGTGACCGCCGTCGAAGTGAGCCCTAAAGACAGTCATGAAATTTGCGCTGCCAACACAAACGGCGACTGGTTCCTGACACAGCCGGTGGCCTATCCGGCGCAGGCTTCGGCCATTGAATCGCTCCTGGATGCCCTGCAAAAGCTCAAACCCGCCTTGCGTATCAGTTCTGCCGAGGTCAGCCAAAATCACGATGCCAATTCGGTCTATGGGTTCGATTCTCCTTCGGTGTCGCTGGTCATTCAATCGGGCGACGAACGCCGGGAAATTCTCGTTGGCAATCGAACCGCCCCGGGCGACCAGGTGTATGTGCGAGTTGTCGGCAAGGAAGGGGTTTTCGTCACTGACACCGACTGGCTCAAGTTTATTCCCCAATCGGCCAACGACTGGCGTGACACGTCCCTGGCGGGCGATGATACGGGCGTCGATTCGATCCTGCTCACCAACGGCACGAAAATTATCGAACTGCATCGTGACCCGGTGACTCATCTGTGGCAAATGGTCCGGCCGCTGGCAGCCCGCGCCAATAGCGATTACATCGCCGCCGCTTTGCAGAAGCTGCAAACGGCCCGCGTTTCGCAATTTGTCACAGACAACTCAAACGCGGATTTGTCCGCGTTTGGATTGCAGCCGGCGAACCTGGATTTATGGCTGGAAAAGGGCTCGAACGTCCTCACAGCCCTGCACCTCGGCAAAGCTTCGACAAACGATTCATCGGAAATCTTTGCCAGGCGCGAAGGATGGAACGCTGTTGTCACCACTCCCAGCCAACCGCTCACCGCCTGGTACGGCGCCGTGAATGGTTTTCGGGATCCCTATTTATTCGAGCTGACGACGCCGGTCGCCGAAATCGAAATGATCGGGCCGGGCACAAACCACTATGTTTTGCAGCGGCAGAGCGCGAATGGGTGGACCATCCCGGGTGAAACGTTTCCAGTGGACTCCGACAGCGTGCAATCATTCATCCAAATGCTCGCCAGCGTGCGCGTTTCGGATTTTGTCAAAGACGTTGCGACACCTGCCGACAGGCCCGCTTACGGCCTGGCGACACCTTCGCGCCAAATCATTTTGCGCGCGGCCGCGGGCGACACCAACGCCGTAATTGCGCGATTGCTTTTCGGCGCGGTCCGGACGAATGAAGTGTTTGTGCAGCGCAGCGATGAGAATTCCATTTATGCCATCACACCGGAAGATTTCAACAGCCTGCCCGTGGGTCCAGACTGGCAGTTTCGCGAGCGGCGCATCTGGAATTTTTCGGAAGGCGACGTAACGAATATCACCGTGCGACAGAATGGCAAAACCATGGTGGTTCTTCATAACGGGCCGAATAGCTGGTCGCCGGCGCCGGGATCACAAGGGATTATCAACGGGCCGGGCGTCGAATACCTGGCCCAGGACCTGGGCGAACTCGCTGTGGGTTCGGGGGCGGCCTGGTGGTCTCGCGGAGTTACTGATCCCGGGCGTTTGGGGTTTAAACCCAACAATCTTTCCATTACTGTCACACTTAAAAACGGCCAAACGTATACAGTGGATTTTGGCCTGCAACTCGGCCAGACCGCGCTGGCGGCCACAACACTCGACGGAGAACGGTGGGTCTTTATTTTCCCGCCGGAGATTTACCAATTAGTCATGAGCTATTTAGCCATTTCTCCGAACGTTCCTTGATTGAACTTCCGCCCCGTTTCAGCCAACGTCTTGCCGCATGGGCGAACACACCCATTTCTGGACCAAGTGGCGCACACGTTTCCGGCTGTGCCGAATCTGCGTGTGGCTGGTCATTCTGGCGCTGGTGTGTGTGGTGATTTGGCTTAACCAAATCGGCCTGCCTGATTTTGCAAAGCGTCCCATCGTTGATGCCTTGCGCCAGAACGGCATTGCCCTGGAATTTGTGCGATTGCGCCTGAATTTCGTGCATGGCCTGGAGGCCGACAACGTCCATATCGGCGGCGAATCCACCAACAGCCCGTCGCTGTGGCTAAAGGAACTCCAATTGCAAATCAACTACTCCGCGCTCCTGCACCGTAAATTACAACTGGACGGCGTTGTGTTGCGACAGGGCAAATTTGTGCTGCCGATTTCAGCTTCAAACGAACCGCCTTGCGCGCTGATTATCGACCACATTCAGACCGAATTGCGATTCGAGACCAACGATGTCTGGACCCTTGATAATTTCCAGGCGAATTTCGCCGGCGCCCAGTTTATCCTGGCGGGCAGCGTGGCCAATGCAAGCGCGGTTTCGGACTGGGGGATGTTTCATGGCAAGAGGGGACTTCGGGGGGCGAGCCAGTCTCAATTAAGAAAGATCGGGACCACGCTCAGCGAAATTCATTTTAATAAAAATTCCCAGTTGAGACTGAACGTTCATGGGGACGCGCGCCATATAAATTCGTTTTTCGCTTTTTTGACCATCAACGCTCCCGGCACGCAAACCCCGTGGGGCAGCGCCGATAATATGGAACTGGTGGCCCATACCACGGCGCCGATGCGAAGCTCCGCTGAGAACACGGCGCCGCCATTGGAAGTTGACTGGAAAGCCCAACTGGGACGGTTAAAATTGCAAATGGGGGGCGCCGATTACGTGTACTGCGCCGGTTCCTGGCACGCAAGCGGTGAAATTGATTGGGAGGCTGAAGTGGCGCGATTGCAATCCGAAAAATTGGACGCGGACTACATTTCGTGCGCCGGATTTTGGCGCGCGCCGGAAGTTGAGGTTACGAACCTCTTTGCCCGGCTGGGAGGCGGCCAGCTTAGCGCCGCGGCGCGGCTCAATGTGAACACGCGGGAATTTTCGTTCACGAACTCTTCATGCTTTAATCTGCAGGCGGTCGTCGGACTCATGACGGAAAAAGGCCGGGATTGGCTGGACCAGTTTTCGCTGCCACAGCCGCCTGAATTGCGCGCCGGCGGGTCGCTGATTTTTCCCCGATCGCTGATGTCGTCCCTATGGACCAACGACAGGTCCGAAGATTGGCAGGCCGATGTGCAACCCAGCGTCCGGCTCGCGGGCGAGCTCGCAGTCACCAATCCCACAGTTCGTGGATTTTCATTGGACCGAATCCATGGCTGGTTCGCGTATTCAAACGAAATTTGGACCGTTTCGGACTCGCTTGTCACCCGCGCCGCCAGCCGTCTGCGAATTCAAGGCCAGGAGAACGGCGTGACGAGAGATTACCAATTTCACATCCGGGGCGCGCTCTCTCCGGATATCGTCAGGCCCTATTTGGAGCCAAAAGCCGCGCGCGAGTTCCGTCATTTTGTATTTCCTGAACCGCTCGTGTTGGATACCCGAATTAAAGGGCGTATTCCTGATTACGACAGCATCATTGCCGAAGGCCATGTTGCGATTACCAATTGTTCACTTCACGGCGAAACGGTTGATAGCGCGGAGGCCGATTTCCATTACGCCCACCAGGTAATCGAGTTTTTACATCCGCATTTGGAAGCCGGCGTCCAAAAGATGCATGGGGACGCGGTCCGGGTGGATTGGCCTGCCGACCGGGTTTATTTCGTCAATGCCCAGGGTACTGCCTACCCTCAAGCGATTGCCACCGCCATCGGCCCGCTTCAGGAGCGCATTATGGAGCCGTACCATTTCCTCGCGCCGGCCAACGCCATCGTCAACGGGTACGCACCAATGCGCAATCCCATCAACGCCGATTTGTATTTTAAAACGCTTAAGCCTGTGCAACTGGAAATTCTTCATGTCCGGACGCCGGCCATGATGGGAGAAATTCATTGGGCGGGACAAACTTTGGTTCTGTCCAACCTCACCGCGTCGCTCTATGGAGGCACCGGCACGGGCGGCGTCAATTTTGATTTCACACCCCACGGCGGGGCGTATTTTTCGTTCGTCGCCGACTTGCAGGACGTGAACCTGGACGATCTGGCCGTGGATTTGAGCACGCCTTCGAACCATCTTGATCATCTTAAGGGCGATTTGACCGGCCATTTTGTCGTGACCAGCGGTTATTCAACGGATTGGCGCTCATGCAACGGTTATGGCGATATGAAATTGCGGAATGGCCCCCTTTGGGATGTGCCGGCCTTTGGTGTATTGTCTCCCACCCTCAACATGATCTCTCCAGGACTCGGCTACAACCGCGCGACGGATGCAACCGCGCAATTTTTTATGACCAACGGTGTCATCGTCACCGACAATTTGCGGATTCACACCACGCAGATGCTGCTGTACTGCAATGGCACTGTTAGCCTAAAGGGGGACCTGAACGGCCATATTACGAGTCAATTATTGCACGATGTCCCGGGCATTGGCGCCTTATTTACCTTTTTCACCGTGCCAGCGGGCAAGCTATTTGAATGGAAAGTGACCGGCACGTGGGATAAGCCGAAAGCACGGCTGGAGTATCTCAATGCCCCCCAAAAAGTCTTACAGAGCATGTTGCATCCCGTCCAGTTCCTGGAAAGCCTGGAGACGAATAAGAGCCGGAACAATACCCCGCAACAACAGCCGAAGTAGGGCGTGATTCTATGCTCAAAAAAATTCCCGTTGCGCTGACGATCGCCGGTTCCGACAGCGGCGGCGGCGCGGGCATTCAGGCCGACTTAAAAACCTTCGCCTTGTTCGGCGTCCACGGCGCCAGCGCTATCGCCTGTTTGACTGCCCAAAATCCCGCGCGCGTTTTGGCGATCGGAGCGTGCCGGCCCAAAATGCTGCGACTGCAACTCGAAGCCGTTTTTCAGGAAATCCCGCCTTCCGCAATAAAAACGGGAATGCTCTTTTCGCGCCGAAACGTTTCAGTCGTGGCGGACTTTTTAAAGGACACACAGGCGCCGCTGGTGGTAGATCCCGTCATGATTGCAACCTCAGGCGCGCGACTATTGGGTTCTTCGGCGTTGAAGGCCTTAATGGAAAAGCTTCTTCCCCTGGCCACTTTGGTAACTCCGAACGTGCCGGAGGCGGAAGTATTGAGCGGGCGGCGAATATCCGCCATGGAGGACATGGATGACGCCGCGCGCAGAATCCATTCGGAATTCGGGTGCGGCGTATTGGTCAAAGGCGGCCACCTGCGAAGCGGGCGGGCAACGGATATTTTTTATAACGGCAAGAGCCCGCTGATCCTGAGCGCGCCGTTCGTGACGGGGATACGCACGCACGGAACGGGTTGCGTGTATTCAGCGGCGATTTGCGCCGCACTGGCGCTGGGGCAGGGCCTGTCGGAAGCAGTGCAAACCGGAAAGAAATTCGTCACTCGCGGCATTCGGCAAAGTTACCGGATTGGAAAACATTTCGCGTTGGGGCCGATTTCTTAGCCACGGAAGTTTGGCGGCGGTGGCAGCGCCAATGGCATGCAGCGCCGCCCTGCCACGACTAATTTTATTAACACGGTATTATTTAACGCGGCAGGGCAGAGATGCCGCTCTGCCATGTTAGCCATTTAAGTTAAACGTCCTTCAACGCCACGGTTAAGGCTTCATCGAGCGATTCCATCCGCACGGGTTTGGTCAGATGCGCGGCGAAACCTGCGGCGTAACTGCGATTCACATCGTGCTCCATTCCATAACCGGTGAGCGCAATGCCCTTGAGTTGCGATTGCTTCCGCAACTCTTCCATTAGATCGCATCCATTTCCATCCGGCAGTCCGATGTCGGAGATGAGCAGGTTAAACTTTTTTTTGCCCACAAGAGACCGGGCTTCGGCGAGCGAGCCGACCGGAGTGACCTTGTAATTGCGGCGCGACAGCAGATGCGTGAGGCTTGCGCGCGTTGGTTCGTGGTCCTCCACAAGCAAAATGCGTATTTCCCGCATGCGGGTTTTTTTCGCAGGCGGCGCCGGGGCGGGCGCAACAACCAATGGGGCGGGCAGTTCAATTTCTTTCGCCAGGGGAAGTTCAATTGAAAAGGTGGCGCCTCTGCCCTTGCCGCCGCTTTCGGCGCGAATGGAACCAGCGTGCAGTTCCACCAGCGCCCGCGATATCGCCAGACCCAGTCCCAGCCCCCCAAAATGGTGTGTACCCTGGGCAAATGCGCCGAAGACCCGTTCCAATTCCGCCTGATCCATACCGATTCCTGTATCGGCGATAATGACGACCATCCTCTCGCCGGGCGTCGCCCGGGTTTGAATGGAAATTTTTCCTCCCTCCGGAGTAAACTTGACGGCGTTTTTTAATACGTTCCAAAAGATTTGGCGGAGCCGGACGGCGTCGCCACGGACAATAGGCCGGTCCGCCGTCAAATCCAAATTCATTGCAATTTTCTTCTGGTCGATGTCGGCCCGCACCGTTCCGACCGCGTCGTGCAGCGCGATGTGAACATCCACCGGCTTCATGTCGAGCGTCAATTTGGCGCGCGTAATACGCGTCAAGTCCAGCATGTCGTCAATGAGCCGCGCCTCCAGTTCGATGTTTTTCCGGATGGTGTCGAAGTCCAGGCGCGCCTGGAGCGGAAAATTCGCATCGCGGACGCCGGCGCTTGCGAGCAAGAGAACCGGGTTCAGCGGGGTGCGCAACTCGTGCGAGAGGGCGGCCAGAAAGTTGTCTTTGGCGCGGTTCGCGGCCATTTCGCGGGCCAGGCTTTCCTCGAGTTTTTGGGCGTAATTTTTTCGTTCCGTGATGTCGCGGGTGATGGCCGAAGCGCCGATAATTTTTCCGCCACCGTCACGAATGGGGGAAATGGTCAATGAAACGGGAATGAGAGTCCCATTTTTGTGCCGGCGAATGGTTTCGTAATGTTCGATCTTTCCTCCCTGCCGAAGGCGGAAATTGATCTTTTTCTCCTCGTCCGGGCAGTTGGGCGGGCACAAAATGGCAATGGGTTTGCCGACCAGTTCCTCGCGGGAATAGCCGTAAAGCTCCGAAGCGCCATTATTGCAACTGATGATTTTGCCGTCCAAATCCATGCCGATGATGGCGTCGTCCGAAGATTCGACAATGGCCGCCAGCCAGCGGTGTATCCCGAGCACTTGCTTAAACTCTGTAATGTCACGGAAAACGTTCTTCAAGACGGGGCGCCTGGATTCCTTTTCGATGCCCGGGATGCTGACCAACTCAATAAAGACGGGGTCCTGGTTCGGATGGCGGGCGAGCTGCAGTTCCACGGACATTGGCCGGGTTGGGTCAAAATTCTCCCGGCACCGCGACATGTGCGCCATGAAGACTTTTTGGTCCGGCTTCGCTATAAATGTGGCAAAGGGCCAGCCTACCAAATGTTTGTGGCGGGGACTGAGCAACCGAACTCCAGGCAAATTGATTTCGCGAATGATTCCGCTATGCGTCAGAGTTACGAAACAGACGGGGGCCGTGTCGAAAAACTCCGCGAAATGGTCCCTCGATACTTCCAGTTCGAATTGGGTTTGCCGCAGCGACTCATTTTGCAATTCCAATGCTTCATGGGTCTTCTCCAGGTTTCGAATGTAGTCGCCACGGATGCGCGCGGCGGAAACCTTGGTCCGCCGACTCGAGTTTCTAGTCCCCGCTTCTTTCATTTTTCCTCCGGCACCACTGACAGAATTTCGCACAAATACCCCTCAACTCCTACCCCAATTGTAACTCCCTTTTCGCATAATTGTTAAACAAGGGCAATCAAAATCTACGATTTTCCGATCAATATTCCCGCCAGAAAAACCAGCGCTCCGCCCAACATAACCTGCAGCAGAGCCGACACGAGCGGCGTGTCCATAAATTTGTGGCGCACCCAGGAAATAATGCTCAGCTCTATCAGGACGACGCATACGGCAACGGATGTGGCCGTTTTAACATCGGGAATCAAATATGGCATCGTGTGGCCCAACCCGCCCAGGGCGGTCATGGCGCCGCACACAAAACCGCGCGCCCATGGATGGCCCCGGCCGGTCAGGCTGCCATCATCGGACAGCGCCTCCGCAAACCCCATGCTGATGCCCGCGCCGACACTCGCCGCAAGACCCACCAGAAATGTTTGCAGACTGTTGTGCGTGGCGAAAGCCGCGGCGAATAACGGAGCCAACGTCGAGACCGAACCATCCATCAGGCCGGCCAGGCCCGGCTGCACGACCTGCAACAAAAACAGCCGCTTTGCCTGCGCCTGTTCGGCTTCGCTTAAGCCGGCATGGGACATCGTTTCGGCAGTGTGCGCATGACCGCGTTCCTCTTCCGCCAGGTCCCCCAGCAATTGCCGGATGCCCGCATCCGTGGCGCGCTTCGCCGCGGCTTCATAAAAACGGAGCGTTTCCACTTCCATGGTTTCGGCGGTCTTTTGGACCGTTTTGAGTCCCAGTGGACGGACCAGCCAGACTGGGCGGCGATTCACAAAGCCGCGAATGTCCTGCCTTCGTATGAGCGGCACATGTTCGCCAAAGCGCGCCTTGTAATGCTCAAGCAGGCGGTGGCGATGACGGTCTTCGTCATGCCGCATTCTGCGAAATTTCGCCGCCTGTTCTGGATAATTTGCATCCAGGCCGCTGGCGAAATCCTCGTAGATCCGGGCGTCTTCCTCCTCGAGCGCGATAGCGAGCGCCAGGATTTCGCGTTCAGTCAGGCTGTCAAAAGCTTTCATCGTTTGCCTCGTTTAAAACGCGCCGCGGCAAATTCAAAAATTTCCGCGGCCGCCGGAATTTTGAATGCCATCGCTAAAATCCAATATACGATGGCAGCCGCGATGGCCGGAATAAAAACCGCGCCTATTCTCAAGGCAACCGTCGCGTGGCCCAGTTTTTCCTCCCAAACGTTCGATCCCATCAACGCAATGATTCCGGCCAGCCCAGCCATCCAAATGAGCAATAGAGTGGTTTTTCGCACAGACTCCATTTCCAGTTTGCCCAATTTTTTCCGGAGGGCGAACACCAACAACGCCACATTGAAAATCGAAGTCACGGTGTTGGCAATCCCCAGGCCACCTTGCCGAAGCGGAAATACCAAAAAAGCGGCCAGCACGAGATTCAACATGAGCGCGGAAATGCTTATTTTCATGGGAGTTTGCGTGTCACCCAGCGCGTAAAAGGCGCGGGCGAGGATGTTGACCGTCGAGAACGCCACCAGCCCCGGCGCCAGGCACATCAAGGCATCGGACGCTGCAGTCGTGGCAGTCGCGTCGAATTTGCCGTACTGAAACAGCAGCCGCACAATTGGCGCCGCCAGCGCGACCAGCAACGCCGAGGCCAGCATATTCAAAAAAATCAGTGTCGAGAGGCCATGCCGCAGGGTCGCCCGGAACTCGGCATAATTTTTTTCCGCAGCCATGCCTGAAAGAGTCGGGAGAAGATAGGTTGCCAGGGAAATGCCGAACATGCCCTGCGGCAATTCCATGAGACGCACCGCGTAACCAAACGACGATACGATGCCGGTGCCGACCCAAAACGAAAGGACCTGCACCACGGCCACGTTGATTTGGAAGGCGGCCACGCCGATGGTACCTGGAATCATTCTGACGATGACGCGCCGCACCGTCTCGTCGCGCCACGGCGAAACCCATCGGTAACGGAAACCATCCGCCCAGAGGGTTGGCAATTGAAACGCCGCCTGCGCCACACCCGCGGCGAGCACGCCGTAGGCAAGGGCGAAGATTTGCTCGGGCAACCGATGGCCGGGCGGCAGGTCCTGTCCGAACTTTGGCGCGAGCCACAGCACGGACGCAATCATCACCACGTTGAGCATCGTCGCGCCGATGGCCGGAATGAAAAAATGGCCGCGCGCATTCAGCATACCCATGAGGGCCGCTGCCACACAGACCAGCAGCATGTAAGGGAACATGACGCGCAACAGCCGCAGCATGAGTTCTGTCTTGCCGGAAAACTGATGCGCATCCAGGGCCAATGTGATTCCAAGCATCACGAGGGCAATGACCACGGCCGCTGCCACGATCAGGCCGGAAATCACGGCGTTTGCGGCGCGCCACATTTCCACTTCGCCGTGGGTTTTCTCTTTTTCTTTGAAGATGGGGATGAACGCCGCGGTCAGCGCGCCTTCCCCAAGCAGGCGCCGGAAGAGGTTTGGAATTTGAAAGGCCAGGAGAAAGGCGTCCGTCACCCAACCGACACCCATAAAACGCGCATAGACCATTTCCCGGACCATGCCCAGGACGCGACTGGTGAGGGTGGCGGCGGCCATCGCCCCGGATGATTTGAGCATTTGCGACACCGGCAGAGGTTAGAAAGTAAAAATTAAAAAGGAAAAAGGAAAAAGGCGGGAACTCGTGGTGCGTGTTGCGTCAAGTATCTCCTCCTGAAACGTCGAACATCGAACCTCGAACGCTGAACATCGAAGTGATGGTCCGGGCACGTGCACATTTTTTGGCTATAGGGATTGTAAATGGGAAACGAAGCCGGAATACGCCTTTTATTGGGAAATCTAAATATTTCGTGGAAACTGGGGTGCTTTCGAATACCCTCGTATCCTGAAACATTGAACATCGAACATCGGCAACTGTGACCATGAACGCGCTTGTTGCGCCGCTGCACGCGGCGCTATGGCGGCAGCGCTACTTGCGAAAAGCGCCGTGTTCCACCACGTCATGGTTCGTGGGAGTCCCCTTTCGATTGTTTTCGCATGCGTTGGGACCATGAACCGATTGGCATACGGAGATACGGTGTGTCGCAGACCAGCCCTAGCGCGTCGCAACGTTCGTGGCTGCTGCGGCTGGCGCCCCTTTACCCCGCACACAGCCGCGCTCCGAAAGCGGTTCATGGAAAGCACCCTTGCACATACCGGGTGTATAGGGGTGGAAATTGGAAACGAAGCGAATAGAGAAGGCGCGAGGTGTGGTTTTGTTGGGAAATTTGAAAAAATGGGCCGAGACCGAGGAAACGGGGGATTTCGAATGTGAATTGCGGAGTGCGGAATGCGGAATGGCGGAAAGGATGGGCGCGGGCGAGGATGGAAGACGGGAGATGGAAAATGAGCGGTGTCCACTCCTACACGCACATTTTTTGTGCATAGGCGCGGAAACTAGAAACGAAGCTGGTTTTTTGGGGTGGAAAGCGCGGTTTTGTTGAGGATCTTGAGGATTCTGGGATTGCCTAGCTGGAACGAAGGGGCACGGCATGGGCGTGGAGTGTTGCGGCTACGGACGCGGACTGACAGGCTTCTCACCCTCACCCCGGCCCTCTTCCGTCGGAGGGCCCTCAGAGGGAGAGGGAGAATGATTTGGTGGTTGGGTCAATTTTGCGGCGAAGGTGGCCGGACAGTTTGGGCGCGCCAGCGGCCCTTAGGCGGGGGACGGAGCGAAGATGGAGGATCAAGGATGAAAGATGGAAGATAGAAGCGGGAACATCGAACATCAGTCTCAGAAACACGCACCGAGACGGTGCTTGAACCGGCAGGCGAGACGCCTACCCTACGGCGTTGCGAGCCTCGGTGGCAGCGCCACTGGCGATCTCTCGGCTCCTGCGCAAAAAGGGGTGAGTTTACAAAATTGTGTGTATAGGTTTGTAAACTGTAAATTCGACCGAAAAAACAGGGTGAATTGTCCATTTTCATTGGGAAATTTGAAAAAATGGCCTTTGGAAAGTGTAAACTGCCGGCATAGATGGAATAAACAGAATGGAGTGAATAAAACAGGGCCGCGGGCGGGGAATTTTTGGACAGGATGGGCGGAGTGTGAGAGCGGCAGGACGGGCGAAGATGGAAGATGGAAGATGGAAACCGAACATCGAACCTCGAACGCCATTTCGAGGACGAGGACGATTCCCCGTTACCCATAGCCCAAATTAAGTAAAAATGGGTGTGCTATGGTTTTGCGGGCTTAATTTGGGTTAACGAAATGCTTAATTTCAATGTTAAGGGGGTAAAAGTATGCGCTTTTCTTTGGAAATTTGAAGATTCTGCTTAATCAACGACGAGCGGTTTTTCGGGAAAAAAGCTCAATTTGATGAAGGCGAAATTAAGGGGTGATTTAATTTCGCGTGGGGGGATTTGCAGGCTTAGACAGGATGGGCGATTGGCAGGATTGACAGGGTACAGAAACCGCACCCGTGATTTTTCGGAAATGAACAATTCTCACGCAAAGGACGCGAAGGACCGCGAAGGGGAGATTGACGGACACTTCGTGGCGACGATGGGCGAGGTGTAGTGGTGATGGTTGATGATTGCTCTAAAAATCGGCTACATCGGCTACATCGTTGAATGCCAGCGGCTTAGTCGGCAACATTTCGGCAACAGGAAAAGCAACAAAAGCTACATTATCGTTATCGTGGAATGTCGCATTGTTCCTCGCGCCCGCCGCCTCTGGGTCCACGTGGCGAATGTCGAATATTCCTTTTCTGGCATGGGTTGACCCCTTTATTAATGAACAGGTCCGTAGGCTACCTGGGAAAAATGAGTATAAGAATCGGCTGAAACCCACGCGGACAGGTCTATCTTTCCGCCGGTTTGGTCGAAATATTCTTTGGCAGCCTGGCGGTCCCTGCCAATGACGGCAAGGTGGGCGGCCTCGTTTTCGAGTGCCAGGGAATCGGGGTATTGTTTCTCAAGATCCTGCAATCCCTTGTTGGTCCGTTCCCATGATAGACCGTATTCTTGAAATAGATTGTTCGAAGGGACCCAGTGATGCAAAAACCAAACGACTCGCGCGTAGAGCATATCCCCAGCTTCTCCGCCAACGGCGTTCGTTGATTTTTCCAGGTCACGCTCCAGTTCGCCGTCGGAGCCATACCAACGCGGTAAAAGGTAATCGGCCCGCCAAAAATAAAATTCCGCGAAATCAGGAAAGGCCCGGGTTGCCCCTTCGAATGTGGTGTCAAATGTGTTCCTATTTGACTGCAGCCCCAATTCCACCCGCAGCGCTACCGCCCACCATTCCGGACATATTTCTTCGGCCGTTTTTGAATTTTTCAAAATTTGACCGGCTTCATTCAACCTCTGAAAGAACAATTTCCACCCCATTTCGGTCACGCCGTTTGCGTAATCGTGCCCCCTGGCTTGCCACGCATAATCTACCAATCCCTTGGCCAGAGCCACAGGAGCAGTGGCCGAATTAGGTTTGGCTTCAACCCATTCTCTTAAGAGCGCGAGACGATTAGTCCAATCAGGGGCATAGGCCTCGCCTGTAAAATCAAAGCCCTGGGTGAAATAATAAGGCCGTCTTAGCGGAGCGTTCGTGTTGGCCGGAGGCGGAAAATCCAAGCCGTTGAAAAGGTAGAATAGTTTCCATTTGCCATCGGCGTAACATGCCTTCGTGTCGAGGAATTTTTGTGCCATGGCATCCAATTGATCGAACTGCCGCGATTGCAGTAACGCGTTAGCCTTATTTTCTATATCGTAGATCTCTGTGGTTTCTGGCGTGACGACTACCGTCGTTTGAAACGGCAAATTCGCGCCGGAGGAAGTAGCCACATTTTGAGATTGAGGTTGAGCATTTGACGCTTCCGGCTTTTTGGAGCATCCCGCCAAAAGCAGTGAAAATAAAAAACAAATTACTATGCCTCTCAAGAACACCCGCCTAATCCGCGATTTCCCATTTTGCATTTTACACATGGTGTCAAACGTAAATATAAACTCTTCTCAGTGTCAAGAATTGAACCGGAACAACAGCAACGCTGTGCACAGGGAGTATGCGTGCAGCGGCGCAACGAGTGTAGTCGAACGTTGTACCGCGCATGTTCCCCCTCCAGGAGAGATGGGCGGGAATATATCCTCGCTGTGTAAACGTTGAGTTTCGTTCCTCGCTTACCTGTATATAGTGAGTAAACGAGTAAACGAACGCAAAACCCCGATAAAATGAAGGATTTGAGGTAAACGAAGAGCGAAAAAAACAGGCTGTTTCGTTTACTTGGGTCGAGCGCTGGTGGCCACGGTGCAAACCGTCTGGGAGCGGGACCGCCCCTGGTCGGACGATCGAGCCGCTGATTTCGACCTGCCCTCCGTAGCTGTAGCGAAGGCGGGAGCCATCCGGGATCCCAAGCGAATGCAAGTGGTGCTACCACCGCTGCCGCCATGAATCTGATCTGCGGCCCAAAACAACGCCCCAATGCTTTCAGATTAAAATAATGAGGAAACCAGGGAGTCAGGAACGGAATTGAAAATCTTTTTCCCATTTTTCCTGCCTTCTTCATTCGTGTATTTCCTGCCACAGATTTACAGAGATGAAATCCATACCAAAAAATCTATCGGTGCAGACGCCGGCGACCGATTGCCGCAACCGTGGCAGATCTGGAACGCCGCCCTGCTAAATTCGAAAATGCGACAGAAACCAGCATCCTGCCCGTTAAGAAGAAAATATGAAGGGGTCATTCCTAGAATTGTGACATTTCATGACTGTTTCAGCATTTGTTCGGTCGCAGTTAACCCGGCCAGTTTTCGTTTTATATTCTTATGTTTCCGACTCGGCTGCCGCGCCACACGGCTGATTGCCTGTGTCACGCGGGTGTAATGCCCCATTTCCAACCGCTCGCTCACCCACCGCACCGATACCGTCGTGTTCTCTCTCAGCCACCACGCCAAAACCGTTTTCTCAGGCGATCCTTTGGGCAACGCCTTCAACGATTTTTCGTTCAGGCCCAGGACTCGAATCCCTTTGCTCAAATTCAATTCCGCAGCCGCCTCGTCGTGCGACTGCCTGGCCGGACCGCTGTGCGATTCCCGGCGGCGGCCCCGCGCCGCTCTTTTCAGTCCATCGGTGAGACGCTTCATAAATGTTTTGTCTCCCAAATACCAGCCTCGCCGCAACGCCTTCCATTGTTCCTGCAATTGCCTGCGCAGAGACGGCCGTCCCAGTTCCAATACCCGTGCTTCCATGTACGCTTCATAGCCCTTGCATTCCCTCTCGTCAAGACCGAGGCTTCCCATCACCCGACGCCGCTCCAACCACGACGGCTTTGTCCCGCTGCGACTTAAATACCACCGATAGCTGCTCCAGCGGCAGGTCTTGAGCCGTTGCTGCCCGATCCGAACCAACCCGGAGCGGGCAGGATTCAGGTGAATGTAGGTGCTGACAGCCTGGAAATACATCGGTTCATGTTCGTCAACGATTACGGCCTTGTAGCGTCCCTGGAAAAGATGCCCGAACCGCTTATGGCGGCGGTTATAGCGTTGTGTGTACGCGCTTTGCAGCCATTTCATTCCTGCCACAAGGTTCCCTTCCGGCGTCTCGATGAGCAAATGATAATGATTCCCCATCAGCACGTATGCATGGACGCGCCAACCGGTTCGCCGGCAGGCTTCGGCCAAGGTCTCCAGAAACCTCGTACGATCCGGGTCATCGGCGAAAATCGCGTGACCACGGCTGCCACGAGCCATCACATGATAAACTGCTCCGGGATATTGAATGCGCAAGGGTCTCGCCATCTTCGATGGACGCATTCTCCTGATTCAATTCCTCTTGTCAACAGGAAAAGTGTCACAATTCTAGGACTGACCCGTTCAGACCCCTTCACTTCACATGATAATTCGCACCTGGATATTCCACGGGCAGCTTTCGGGCCATGCCTTACATTCTGCTGGGAACAAGCCCTGGCCGTCAATTCACAAATACTACGATACTAGGAACCGACCCCTTTACGGCCTCCTGATCCACTTCGCCCGCGCTCAGGCTCACTTCGGCCAGCAACAGTTGTTTTTGGGCGGGGGAAAGCTTTTCGCTCTTGGGTCCGAAAAATCGGAAGTTCAAGAGCCGGATGTGCTCATCCTTGAGTTGAATGA
>DATJTK010000057.1:0-14699 GCA_035503455.1 Candidatus Sulfotelmatobacter sp.
AGTTCGTCGCGCATAGCGCCATAATAATTTATCTTTATTCATATGTCCATTATTAAGTTAGCGCCTATGCCCGCTGGGAGAGGGAGAATCATCGTCCGATGGTTTGACACGGCGAACGGTCACCCCGGTTCAGGGGTTCAACGCGCGAAATATGGGGCGATTCTTTACCCAGTCAAATGGCTTGTGTCATTCCACAATTTTACCGCCGGCTGCGCTAAATTATTTTCATAGCCGAGCGTGCTGAAACTGGCCGTGCTCAGCACAAAGAATCGGCCCCCGGATGGTTCGAGCCCAAGCCAGCGCGCGGCCAATGTGCGGATGAAATGTCCGCTGGAAAAGATCAGCACGTTTCCATTAATTTCCCGCAACCGCTTGACAACCCGATCGGCGCGCGCGCCGACCTGTTCGGGCGATTCGCCGCCGGGACAGCCGTCGCGGAACAGCTCCCAATCCGGCCTTTTGGCATGGATTTCCACGGTGCGCAATCCTTCGTAATCGCCGTAGTTCCACTCAACCAAATCCGGGTCCGTTTGAGCCACCGCGCCGAAGCCCGCCAATTGACACGTCGTTGCCGCGCGTTGCAGCGGGCTGGTGAATACTTTGGCTAATTGAAGTTGAAGTTCTCGAAGCCATGCGCCGAGCTGTGCGGCGTTTTTCCGGCCTTGTTCTGTCAACGGCAGGTCGGTCAATCCCGTATGCTGGCCACTGAGACTCCAGGCCGTTTCGCCGTGCCGCGCTATATAGACTGCAGGAAGCTTGTTATTCATATTCGGTGACTGCCCGCGCGAAACGTTTCATGAATCCCGAATTATTCCGTTCGGGACGTTTCTTTTGCGTCTTTTGCCGGCGAGGACTGTTCGTTGTTGACGACGACGGTCGTTGTGGCAGCGCCTGTGGTTTTGGCCCAAACATCCGTAGGATAATTGCCTTTGCGCCAGGCATCAATTCCACCCAGCAACGGGCGCACGCGGGTGAAACCTTTCCGACGGAGCAGCAGCGCGGTTTTGGCGCTGGATGCTTCATTGGGACAATCGCAGTAAATGACGATCTCGCGGTCGCGGGACAATTCCTTTTGCCTGGCCTCAAGGTCTTCCATCGCCAGGTGCATTGCCCCGCGAATGATCGCCGGGTCCTGCTCCAATTCCAGGACCGGGCGCACGTCGAGGATGATCGGCGGTTCGCCGCCGGCATTGAGCATTTGCCCCAGTTCGGCGGGTGTGATTTTTGCGGTGCGCAACTCCCGCAAGATACGCTGACGGTCCCAGAATTTATACAGGAGATACAATGCGACCAGGATGACGATAATGGTCAGGAGCCCGCCGCCAAACTGGTTCAGGGCCGCGGCGATTTGCGCAATTTGATTGCTGAATATATAGCCCAGCAGGATAAACGCGGAGCTGTAGAGCACAGAACTCAGGCCGTCAAACAGGAGAAACCGGCCAGCGCTGATCCCGGCCATCCCGGCCAATGGCGGCGTGACGGTGCTCATGCCCGGCACAAATTTTGCCACAATAATACCCCGATAGCCGTAGCGAGTGAAGACATTGACCGTCTTGCGGACACAGGTGTCAGGCTCCAGCGACATGCGGCACAGGACGGCCACGACCTGGGTTCCCCGGTAGCGTCCCAGATAAAACCAGAAAAAATCCGCGATCAGGCAGGCCAGAATCGATAGCAAGATCGCCATGAACCAATGAAATTTGCCCGCGGCGGCGAGCGCGCCCGCGGCCAGCAGCCACGGCGCGGCCGGTATGGGCACGCCCATCTGGTCCAAAAATACGGCCCCAAAAATAATTGGCAAACCGTGGACTACGAGAAACCTGCTTGTATCGTTCATTGGTCAGTCGTCCTTTCGATTAACTCCTGAATGAATATTGTCCATTCATCGGAAAAATCAAACTTGAATGTGCGTTAAAACGTTGAAGCGTTGACCCGCCGTCGCTCGGAAGCTATGGCGCGGCAAGAGTGTTGAAACGTCAAAACGCGCATGCATCTGGCTGAAAATGTCCTTGCGCGCTGGCGATTTCGGCTAAACTGTTTTATTGTGACTGAACTCCTGCGCAAAAAGATTGGCGCGTTGCCGCACAAACCGGGCATCTACCTGATGCGCGACCGGTTCGGCACGGTCATATACGTGGGCAAGGCACGGAACCTGCGCAAGCGTGTGAGCCAGTATTTTCATCCCTCACGCCGGATGGGCTGGGACCTCAAATTCAACGCATTGATTGAGGCCGTCTGCGATTTTGATTTCCATCTCGTCCGCAGCGAACCCGAGGCGCTCTTGCTCGAAAGCAAACTGATCAAGGAATTTAAGCCGCGTTACAACGTCAGTTTTCGCGACGACAAACGCCATTTGATGCTCAAGGTGAACCTGAATGATCCCATCCCGAATTTTACCTTTGCCCGGTTTAAAAAGGACGACGGGGCGCGATATTTCGGGCCATTCGCCAATGCCGGGGCGTTGCGAAACACGATGGCGCTGGTGCGGCGGCAGTTCAACCTGCGCGGTTGCCGGGCCTTTACGCCGGGTGAAGCTGACTACAAACATTGCCTGTACGCGCACCTGAAATATTGCACCGCTCCCTGCGTGGGCAACGTGACGCGCGAGCAGTACATGCAGCAGGTCCAGGCAGCGTGCGAATTCATCGAAGGCCAATGCCGCGAGATGCAGGACCAATTGGAAACCGAAATGAAGAAGGCCGCCGCAGCGCAGGACTTTGAAAAGGCCGCCGGCCTGCGCGACATGCTTCGGGACCTGAAAGCCACGACGCGGCGCACCGAAAAATTCGAGCGAATCCCCTACACCCTGCCCGGCCATATCCAAAAGCCTTCCAACGTCGCGGAACTGGCCGGCGCGCTGGGCTTGTCATCGCCGCCGCAACGCATTGAAGCCTTCGATATTTCGAATATCAGCGGCACGTTTGCCGTGGCGTCTTTGGTGAGTTTTAAAAATGGACGGCCTGACCGCGCCAATTACCGGCGTTTCAAAATCAAGACGGTCGCCGGCCAGGACGATTTCGCCAGCATGGCGGAAGTCGTGCGGCGGCGTTATACGCGGCTGCTGGCAGACTCTGCGCCGGCACAGAAAAGCAAGAACGACGAAGCGGGCGAAGCCGTGCCGCAAGAGTTGCAAAAGCTTGTGGATGAAACCAGCCGCCGCTTCAGAAACGAAGATAGAAGATCGAAGATGGAAGATGGGCAGGCGTCCGCAACTCCATCCTCTATCCTAAATCCTCCATCTTCGCCGCAACTACCGGATTTGATCCTGATAGACGGCGGCAAAGGGCAATTGGGCATGGCCAGTGAAGAGCTGAAAAAATTGGGCCTGGAACGGATTCCAGTCATTGGCCTGGCAAAAGAGTTCGAAGAAATTTACATGCTCGACAAGAGCGAACCGCTGCGACTGGGCCTGGACCATCCGGCCACGAAATTGTTGCAACGCATCCGCGATGAGTCGCATCGGGTGGCCAATTCGTACAACGCGCAATTGCGATTGAAACGCATTTCCGAAAGCCTGTTGGATGAATTTCCCGGCATTGGGGAACGACGCAAGGCCGCGTTGTTGAAAAAATTCGGCTCAGTCCAGCGATTGCGCACGGCGACGCTCGAACAGATCGCGGAAGTGCCGGGTTTTGGTGGAAAAGCGGCGGAAGAGTTGAAGAAGTTTTTGGAGGCGCGGACGGCGGGAGCTAATGCGGAATGCGGAATGCGGAATGCGGAATGATTTTGGCGAGCCGTGTGTTCCACACGTTATTGGTCCGCAGATTTGATGTGCGTCACTTTAATCTCAGAGACGGGATGGTCGGCCCAATAGCTAACGGCATAACCGCCAACTATCTTTACTTGAACCGTGCGGCCCATTTCGTCTTTCTCGGAAAAATCGCCCAGGGCATTTTGATTGTCCGCCAGCGACCGAATAAACTTCATCAGTCTCTCACGCTGTGGCCCTGAACGCGGAGCGGAAGACAGCGCCGCTTCGTTTATGTAAATCGAATAGGGCCGCATCAAGCGTTATCAAGGCGGCGCTCAAATTCATCCGGGGTCAGCCAACGTGATTTGTCCTTGTCATTCAAGCGTTCGGTCACTTCGCGGCGATACTCTGAATCGTTCGCGTGGCGAAGCTGTAGCGTGTAACGGATCAGTTCCGCTTGTTCATGGTCGCTCAACGCCGTCACTTCACGCTTGAGTTGTTCAAGGCTCACGATTAAAACCTAATGCAAAACAAGGCCTGCCGCAAGCGGCAGGCTATCCCCATTTTTCGGTTTTCATCTGGTCTTTTGGGGCGCCCAGTTCAAAGACGAGGGCTTCGGCAAATTCCACCATTGAGTTGGGGCCGCAGGCGTAAAAGACTGTGTTCTGCAAATCCGTCACGTGCTGTTTGACCCATTCGGCGTCGATGCGCCCGGTGCGCCCGGTCCAATTGTCCGCGGGCAGCGGCCGGGTGCAGGTCACGTGAAATTGAAATCGCGGGTTTTCCTTTTCAAGCTCGCGAAATTCGGCGTTGAAAATAATGTCCTTGGGCTGGCGAACACTGTAAAGGATGGTGAGTTTGGTCTCCAATTTGCGCCGCGTGGCTTCGCGCGCAAACGCGCGAAACGGCGTCACGCCCGAACCGCCCGCTATGCAAATCAGGTGCTTATTGGGTTCATAAACGGGCAGAAATTTTCCGACCGGCGGGATGACAAACATTTTATCGCCGGGCTTGGCCCAATCCACGATGCGCGTGCCCATCTTGCCATCGCGTTTGATGGTGACCTCATAAAAACCGCGGTCCATGGCGCAGGACGATAGCGAGTAAGCGCGCTTATAATTCGGAGCGTCCGGCCAATAGACGGTAATGAATTGCCCGGTCTTGAAGTCCGGATTATGGCCGTCCGGCCATTTAAGCCGGATGGTTTTGGTATCCGGCAGTTCCATGGTGGCCACTTCGACTGACATTTCCAGAATTTCTTTAGGCATAAAGAATTTTACAGAGTGAGACGGTAGCGAAAATGGAAATGCGCGGCAACGAGATTAAGCTCATTCCTGAAACAACATCATCCAAAATTGTTTGCCGATGAACAGCCAAACGACCGCTGCCAGCGCGATGTAGGGTCCGTAGGGCATTCGGGACGAAAACTCGCGGCGCCTTGCTATAATTAAAGCCAGGCCCACTGCCGCTCCGATCATCGAACTGACCATGAGCGAGAAGATCACTCCCTGCCAGCCAATGAATGCGCCGATGGCGCTCATAAATTTCACGTCGCCCAGGCCCATCGCTTCGCGGGGCAATACAATTTCCGCGCTCACACATTCCATAAACAACACATTATCCGGCGACATTTTTTCCGCGCCGATTTCCAGCGTTGAGGGCGAGAGCCGCACGGTCACGTCCTTATAACCGCGGTCCACCAGTTCTACCGTCCGCGCGTGGAGTACGATGGCGTCGGACTTCCGATAAAATAAATCGTCATAAGAAATCTCTTTGTCCGGCAGGCGCACGGATGTTTCGGAAAAAATAATTTTCGTTTCCTCCGGCAGTTTCACACGATGCCGGCCAAACACCAGTTTCCCGAGACGCACCAGGGCATAAATGATTCCGGCTCCGACGACGGCACCGATAAAACTGTTCAGCAATCCGAAGCGGCGCAGCGTGGCATCGTGCATTTGCGGCAAAAGAAAGGACACCAGCAGGCCGACGGCGATGCCACCAAACGTGATTTCATCAGGAATGATGAGATGCTCAAAGTCAATGAATGTGGCGACGATCAACCCCGCCAAAAACGCCGCATAGACCAGCGCCAGCGGAATGGACGGGAGAGGATGATCAACGTTGCCGAACCGCAGCCAGCAGCCCAAAAAGGCCGCGCCCGTCAACAGTTCCACAATGAAATAACGGGGTGAAATCGGAGCACCGCAATTTTTGCAGCGGCCGCGCAACACGAGCCATGTCACCAGAGGAATGTTCAGGTACCAGGGAATCGAATACTTGCAGTGCGGGCAATGCGATGGGGGAGAAACAAGGCTCAGTCCCCGCGGCATTCGATAAATGCACACGTTCAAAAAGCTTCCGACAATGCAGCCGAAAACAAAAAAGCACAGGGACCAAAATTGGAACGGCACTGATTCCCAGGTATGCGCGCTAAAAACAGGGTTAATGCCCATAGATATTGTGTTCGAGAGCGGATCGCATGACTTTGACCGGCGGATTTCGTCCGGTCCAGATCTTAAACGCTTTTGCGCCCTGGTGTAATAACATACCCAGGCCGTTAGCAGTTTTGCAGCCAGCTTTTTTTGCCGAGGCCAGCAATCGCGTCCGCGGCGGGCGATAAATCATATCGTAAACCGCCCGCGCCCTGTCGAGCGGAAATTGCTTTTCATCCAAAGGCGACGGATCCGAGGGTTTCAGGCCCAGTGACGTGGCGTTCAAAACCAAATCTATTTTGCCTTCCGGATACTTCGTGGCCACCGTTACGGAAGGAAAGCGTTCTTTGATTTCATTCGCGATTTCTTCCGCTTTGCTCACAGTGCGGTTTACCAAATACAGTTCGGCCACTTTTTCCGAGGCCAGTTTCAAGGCCGCAGTTCGCCCGGCGCCGCCTGCGCCCAGCAACAATACTTTCGCGCCCCGCAGTTTCATGCCCAGGTCATCGCGCAGCGAGACCGAAATGGCATCAGCGTCCGTGTTGAAACCTGCAATCTGAATCATTCCATTCTTTCTCTCAAATTTAATCGTATTGACCGCGCCGAACATTTTTGCCGATTCGTCCAACGTATCCATCATGTCAACGGCCAGCAGCTTATGAGGAACGGTCAGGTTGAAACCAGCGATGTTTAGCGCGCGCGCGCCTTCGATAGCCGCGCGCAAATTTTTCGGTTCAACCTCAAACGCCACGTAGCACCAGTTCAAACCCAGTGCCTGAAAGGCGGCGTTTTGCATCGCCGGAGACGCGGAATGGGCAATGGGCGACCCCAGGACGGCGCAGAGGCGCGTGGTGGCATTGATATCCGGCAGACGGCACTTTAACACGGTCGCCAATTAAAAATTAAAAAGGGAAAATTAAAAAGGAAATTTTAAATCTGTTGAATCGTTAAACCGTTGAAACGTTGCAGGGTCAATGCTCGGAATGCTCCCACTCGTCCTTAGGTTCCATTACTGAGCGCGGGCCGGGGCCGTTCAGCCAATTTAATGCGTTGGTGTCGCCGCGCAGGTAGGCGTCCCAAAAGGCGGTCGAGAGGGCGAGGATCACGCGATGGTGATTGGGATTTCGCGGTTCGCGGTCGCCCGGCAGCGCACGGTCGGTAAACGCAGAATGTTCCGCGCCGAACAACACGACCTGATACTTCGGCGCGCCGTGAAGGGCTGGATACACTTTCAGCCGCGATTGCACGTCCATGTCACCGATGGGGGCGACGTCTTCCGTTCCTGTCATGAGCATCCACGGGATATTAACGGAGCCAAAGGCCTTGGCCGGATCGCCGGCATGCGGCGGGCTGGGACTAAAAGCGATAGCGGCTTTGATGCGAGGATCCGTAAATTCTTTGCCGGTAAACGGAAGGCTTTCGCCGCTTACCGCCTGGGTTGTTATTGCTCCAAACGAATGGCCGGACATGCCGATTTCCTTCATGTTCAGGCGACCAAAGAGAACATTGGTATTGTCACGATTCCAAATTTCCAACCAATCCAGGACGGCGGGAATGTCCTGGACGCGCAGCACAAAATTGTCCAACGATGCAGCGTTTTTCAAGGCTTGCATCCGTTGGGATACCGGCACATTTTGCCAAACCGATTCATCGCTTCCAGGATGCTGGACAAATACGGCCACATAGCCGCGCGCAGCCCAACGTTCGCCCATGAAAACGTTGCCGGCGCGCGAACCGCCGAGTCCGTGGCTGAAGAGAATGACCGGCTCCGGATGGGTCTGCGCCGGCAGATAAATCCGCACCGGAATGTCCCGGTCACGGGAGGAGTCATGGACGGTCATGTCCACGTACGTTGCGGAAAAGGTGGGATCCACGGCCAGCGGATCATAAGCATCCGCGCGGGAATATATCGCAACGGCCAATATCAAGGACGCTGCCAGCAATAGTTGAAATGTTTTCATGTTTCTTGTCTTCCATGGACCGCTGTGCAGGGCAGCCGCCTCCCGATTGTATCGGGATTCCGCGCGCAGTCGAAACAGGCGGCTGGAAGCCGCCTTAACCGGCAGGCAAGATGCCTGCCCTACAGTCCGGCAGATCACAGTGCTAAAGCGCCAATTTTTTTCGCAATGCGACTCCAACGTGAGGCGGGACAAATGGGCTGACGTCCCCGCCCAGGCGCGCGATTTCTTTCACGATGCGCGAGCTGATGAACGTGTACGTTTCCTTGGGCATCATGAAAATGGTTTCGATGGTTTCATCCAACTTGCGGTTCATCAGGGCCATTTGAAATTCGAACTCAAAATCCGATACCGCGCGCAGTCCGCGAACTATCGCCCGGGCTTTTTGTTTGGCCGCATACTCGACGAGTAATCCCTCGAAAATATCGGCCCTGGCATTTTTGATCGGGGCGATTGCCGGTTTCATCAACGCCAGCCGTTCTTCCATGGTAAAGAGCGGATGTTTACTTTCGTTACTGGCAATGGCAACAATGACACGGTCGAAGAGCTTGGAAGCGCGTTCAAGGACATCCAAATGTCCATTGGTGAGCGGGTCAAAACTGCCCGGGTAAATCGCCGTTCGCATGAACGCACTGTAACAAACGGGGGTCAAATGACAATGTCAGATGAATTAGCGCCCGGTTGGAATCCCGCAGTGGTGAGACGACACTACGTCCAACCACGCTCGTTGCGCCGCTGCACGCGGCGCTACACGGCGCAGCGCGCTGTGTTCCACCACTGTGGCGGCGGCGCCGTCCCTGCTAGGAAGAAATTCGTTCGACATTTTTCACTTAGAAACGAGAATTAAGTCCATGCCGCTTTACGAATATGAATTGTGCGAGGGCGAATGCAAGGCCTGTGGAGGGCACTTCACCCTGCAACGCCCGTTGAGCGCGCCGGAACTGACCAAGTGTCCGTCGTGCAAGAAACCGGTGCGCAAAATCATCTCGAGTTTCAGCACGCCCCACAAGCTCAAGCCAACCTCGATCTCTGACGCCAAAAAAGCCGGGTTTACGGTCTACAAGAAACTACGCAAGGGTGAGTACGAGCGGCAGTAAACTTCCCATTTTGCAAAAATGCAATCGTTTGCCGGATGGCCTCGCTATTATGCGGGATGAACGGATGGGTGGCGTGAATCACCATAAAATCAGCCATTCCGTCCAGCTCGGCTCTTTTTACCGAAACCCTTCCGTCATCCGGACCGGGGATAAGGAAGAGGCTGGCAATCCAATTGATCGAGCGGTCCCCGGCGATAATGCCTAACGGAAAATTGGCCGGGCCAAGCTGATTGGGCAGAGAGTCCTCGTCCGTGCCCAGCTCGTCTCCGGCCGGACCGGTAATCCATTTAAAAAGCCCGAGTCCGCCCAACTTGTCCACGATCTCGCTGCCCTGGTTTGGCGCGGCGAGCATCACGACGCGGCCCAACTCAGGGACGCTGTGGCGCGCCAGGTAACTGCGAACCAGAATCCCGCCCATCGAATGGGCGACGAAATCAATTCTGGTTGCGCCATTTTGCCGGCATTCGGCGAGGGCCCTGCCAATGGCGTCGTCGGCGAGTTTCGGGATGAGGGCCGTTCGTGACGGATAATCCACATTCCAGACCGTGTAACCGGCGTCCGCAAGCGCCCGCTGCATTTTGTTCAGCGAAAGCGTGGTGCCGCAAAGACCGTGCAAGAGGATGACGTTTTCGGATTTGAATCGGCCGTTCGTTGAAACGGCCATTGAATCACGAGCCAGCGACGAAACTGCAAACATGGCCATGGCAAGAATGGTTATGAACGCGCGTTCAGGTTTCATTTTGTTTTAGCATCGTTACAGTACCAGACCGGGCCCCCTGCCGTTCATTCAAAATTTCAATGGTGGACAAAAAATTTTCAATATAGTTGTTGCATACATCGTGTTCATATGTATAGTGTCTCTATGATTCGCAAAGAACTCGTGGCGGCGTCGGCGGAGCCGCTGATTTTATCGCTCCTGGCAAAGGGCGAGAGCTACGGCTACGCCATTATCCAGGAAGTCAAGGAACGCTCCGGCGGAAAACTGCAATGGACGGACGGCATGCTCTATCCGGTGCTGCACCGGCTGGAACGGCGCGGGCTGCTCAAATCGCGCTGGGGCGAGAGCGAGACCGGGCGCAAACGCAAATACTACTCCATCAAAAAGGACGGCAAAACGGCCATGGCCAAACATCATGAGCAATGGTCGTTGATTCATTCGGTTTTGAGCGGATTACAAAAGGAAAACTATGTTTAACCTGGAACAATCCATCGCCGATTGGCGCAAGCAAATGCTTGCCGCCGGGATCAGGACTCCCGCGTTGCTTGACGAGTTGGAAAGCCACCTGCGCGAGGAGTTTGAACGGCAAATCCAATCAGGAGCAAGCGAGCAGGAAGCATTTCAACGGTCGGTTTTACAAATTGGGCAAGCCAAAGAATTGAAGGCAGAATTTGTGAAGAATAATATATTTGACCTCGAACAATCCATCGAATATTGGCGGCGGCACATGTTTGCCGCGGGAATCAAGGCGACTAAGTCACTTGACGAATTGGAAAATCACCTCCGCGAAGAGGTGGAGGAACAGATAAAATTGGGACAAAAACCGGATCGGGCTTTTGAAATGGCTGCGGACCAAATTGGGGGGGCGGCGGCGCTGAAAGCAGAATTCGCAAAAGTTGATGGGATATGGCCGTCCTGGCAAAAAATAATGACATTCCTGGGATTCAATAAGATCCCCGCGCCGGATTTCGCCCCGGCAGGGATGCAGTCCCTGGGCCTGGCAGCCGGGGAAGCCCGCAATTTTTGCCATGATTACATCGGCACCGAGCATATTTTGTTGGGCCTATTCAAATCGGAATCCACGGTTGTTTCCAATGTGGTGCGAAGGTTGGGAGTGGACGAGAAGGCCGTCCGTATTGAAATCGGGAAATTTGTGGGCAACGGACCGGTGCACGAAATTCCGATGAGTATCCCCTATACTCCCCGCGCCAAAAATGCGCTTCAACTTGCCGGCAATGAAGCGCGGGCGCTAAACCAGCAGCAGATCAACCCTGAACACATATTGCTGGGACTTATCCGTGAAGGCGATGGCATAGCATGGCGAGCCCTAAAAAATCTTGGGATCCGAATTGAAGATGTCCGAAGAGAATTGCTCATCGTAATGGGCGAGAACCGCGGTACTGCTTGAATATATGTTTAATCTGGAACAATCCATTGTTGAATGGCGGCGGCAAATGCGTGCCGCCGGAATCAAAACACCGGTTCCGCTGGATGAGTTGGAAGCCCATTTGCGGGAGGAATTTGACAGGCAAATCCAGTCGGGAGCAAACGCGCAGCAAGCTTTTGCGATCGCCGTTGGAAAAATCGGCCGAGCCCCTGATCTCAAAGGCGAATTCAGAAAAGTCGGCGCTCCAATGGAAATGGAGAGGATCATTAAATTGGCGGGCATCGCTTGTGTAGCCGTCGCGTTATTCGTTCCGGCATGGATTGGTTTTCGTTCTTGTCTTCATCTTTTATTCGACGATCGATTTAGTTTGATGACGAGGGCGCTCCCATTGCCGATTTTGATCATTACCCTCGCAATAACGGTTTTGAGCTGGAAATATAATCACAAGCTTCTTCCGGAGATTGCCAATCACGGGCTTAGACGTGCCATCGGCATGGCCTGCTTTGTGGGATGCCTGCTTTGGATGCCACTCGTCCTGTTTCATTTGCCAATAGGCGCGACCAACAATGTTCTTCTGCTTGCGTTGCTTTTCGGACTGGAATGGACAGTTTTCGCCATCCTTGGCGGTATCGGCTATGGATTGGAAAAAGCTGCTCACAGGCAAGCAACCGTTGCTGATTTTTAAAACATGTTCAATCTCGAACAATCCATCGCTCAATGGCGGCAGCAAATGCTGGCTGCGGGAATCAAAGCACCCGTGCCGCTGGAGGAACTGGAAACTCATTTGCGGGATGAAATTGAGCAGCAGATCAAAACCGGATTAAGCGAAGGCGATGCGTTTACGGCAGCCGCTCTTGAAATCGGAAAGGCCTGCGAGTTGCGGACGGAATTCAGCAAAGTGGACGCCGGCCACAGGATATCGCCAGAGATCAGACTGACTTTCGGTTGGCTGGCAGCGGGCGGCGCGCTGTGTTGTGCTATTGGCAACCTGAATTTGGACTGGAATTTTTTCAACTTTTGTCCCGAATGGAAATTAATGACAGTTGTTAACATCCTCGGGATAGCCGCTATGGAAATAGTGTTTTGGTATTTGGCGAAGACCCGTCGCCACCGCATGAGCCGGGTTATTTCCCTGGTTCTTTGCTTACTCCTGGCTTTTATTGCCTTTTATTTTATTCTTCCTCCCGAGCCAAACTCAAAGGCTGTGGTCACCGGAACAGGCGACCCTGCGGACCTCGCTCGGCTTGCTGAAGCGCTTTCTAGAGTCCTTGAAGTTTAAAACTGAATGTAAACAGATCAAGTTTTCAAGCGGGAATCCTTTCTGTGAAAAAATGGTCCAAGGTGGCTTGGAACTTGTTGAAAGCGGTCGTCAGGGGCAACGCGTTTGAGGGACTGGGGTCGTGGAGTTGAGAAAGTCCGGGTCGTAACAGGCGTTGGAAGATTCGGCTATAGAACAAGGCCGTTTTAAGTCCAAAAGGAGTCAATCGATAGCGCTGGCTTTTGGGGATGCGTTCGAGCAAGCCATGCAGTCGCAAACGACGCAAGTCGTAGCTCATGCGTCCGGGGCTGATTTGCGAGTCGTCCTGTCCGAGCAACTGCGCAAGCAATGGCCGCAGTTGGCGGTTACGGAAGCCATCAGGCTGGAGGCAAAACAAGACGAGCGCTGAGAGCAAGGCTTGCGTGCGCGCCTGGCCAAAAGGCAAGGCGGAGACATGCTGGACCTGGGCCGGGGATTGGAGTTTGGCAAAGGCCTTGGCGCCGATATGGCAGTCGTGCGTCACCTGTTGGACCTGCAACACCCGGCGGTTGGCGGCAAAGCCAATTTGGCGCAAGGCTGGCAGGTTTTTGAGGCGGCGGCCCACCCCGAAGTCATAGGTGTTGTTGATCGTCGTTTCGGTCCGCAACGCCCGGCCTTCTTTGTGATATTGCTTGAGGTGGGTGTTTTTGTAATAGACGTGCAGAGAGGGCACGACCCCCTCAGTGATAATGCGCGTCCGGCATCGGCCGTCATTGGCGGTCTTTCTTCGCATGGTGCGAGCGAAGATCAACTGCACGTGATCGGGACGGCCCAAATCAATATTCTCGCGGATGACCTCTTCGAAGAAGCAGCGTCCATCAACGCCGTGTTTCCAAACTTGGGTGAGGGAAAACTCCGCTTGAAGCACCGACAAAGCGTAGCGGTAACCGGCGCGGCGGTCTTTGGCGCTGTAGGGATGGGGCAAACGGGCCAGCCATTTGCGAAAGAAGGTTTCAATCCTGGCCGGGCTCAAGCCTTCGCAAATACGCTGGGCCAGGGCCAGGTCCGCGCAGCTTAACAGGCCGTTGTCCAAGGCTTGGAAGGCGATGCCGCGCTGGGTGAGTTGACACTTCAAATACTCGTGGCCGTTGAGACAAAGCTTGGCCGGGTAGGGAAAATAGGAGCAAAACTTCAGGAAAAAAGGACCGAAGTCGCGGTCCAGGCAATAGAAGTAATAGACATTGACCATGATGGTCGAGTACATGATCCAAGGCATGGTACCGCCGTTGGAAAGGGCCTTGCGGGTGGTTCGGGGCAGACGGTTTTTTTCCTGAGCCACGCCGACCAACACCACGCCTTCGGCCTTATTGAAGTGTCGCAATTTCTGTTGGAAGACATCGTCCTTGCGCTGGCCCTTTTGAAAGCGCACCAGTTCCAGGCCTTCCTGTTGGATGAAGTCGTGGATGGCTTTGACAAAGGCCTCGGTCCTGGCGATGGCTTGCTTGGTGGAGGCAAAGCGGTGGCCCAAATAGCCGCGGCAGAAAGCGGCAATGCCCGTCTCGGTGGTTAGTTGGGGAACGTAGGCGTTCAAATACATCCGATCGATGCATTCCAGTTCCATCACGACGTGTTCTTGCTGGAGTTGGGCGAGGCTGCAGGTTATTTTCATAGTGAGTTCCGGTTGGGCATTTGTACTCCAGTATATGGAGCAACCGCCGCTTGTCGGCAATATCCCGGTGCCCTCGGGTACCGCGCGGCTCAACCGGGCTCACTTTTGACTAAGATGCGCCAAGACCTTTACTAACGAGGCAGGGCCTCAGAGCGGCAAGACAACTCCCAATCCATCGAATACCTATGACTCCGCCTTGCCGGTCTGAGGCCCTGCCTCGTTAGAAATGCACCAAGCCCGCCATGGTATCGTGGCAGCCTCACCTTCCTCTTTTGCCTGCCCGGCCTATTCTGGGTGGCTTCGGAATTCAGACGTGTAATCTGTCCGCTTTTAAAACAAACCGGTGAGGCCGTTTTGTGAACACCCTTACAGGGGAATGGCCCTTACATAAGGCCGAGGTTTCGGAGGCGTGAGACCTTGCGGCGAACATTGCGTTTGAGATGATCGCGAAATTTTCGACGCGGGCCCACTAAACGAGGATATCTGCTTTTTTTGCGTTTGACCGCGCGC
>DATJTK010000058.1:0-11244 GCA_035503455.1 Candidatus Sulfotelmatobacter sp.
GCGGGTGAAGGACCGGTTTTTAGCGACATTGTCCCATGAATTGAGGACGCCACTCAGTCCCGTGCTCCTGATTGCGAGTGACGCCGTCACGGATCCTGACTTGCCGCCGCACATTCGCGGGCAATTCGAAGTCATCCTGAAGAACATCGAAGTGGAGGCCCAGCTCATTGATGAATTGCTGGATATCTCGCGCATTACTCACGGAAAATTGAACCTGAAAATGAGGACCGTTGACGCGCATTGTGTCCTTTGGGAAGCCTTCCAAACTGTGCGCGACCAAATCCAAAGCAAACGGATTCAAACCGCGGTTGAGTTCAAGGCAGAACAACATTCGATTTTGGCGGATCCCGTGCGCCTGCAGCAAATTTTTTGGAATATCCTGAGGAACGCGGTGAAGTTTACACCCGAACGGGGAAAGATAAGCATCGAAACTTTCCTGACCGGCGGCAAGTGCGGGTTTGGTGTGAAGATCACCGATTCGGGCATCGGAATGACACCCGCGGAACTGAGCAATGTGTTCTCGACCTTCGCCCAGGGCGAGCATACGAAAGATAGGTCGGCAAATTACGGCGGCCTGGGATTGGGTCTGGCCATTTCAAAGAGGCTGGTAGAGATTCATTCCGGCAGCATCCGGGCCATGAGCGAGGGCCGTGGATCCGGATCGGCCTTCGTCATCGAATTTCCATTGGCTAAGGGCTAACGAATGTCATCGCATTTTCGTTTCCGGCTGCTAAACTTAACAAGCAGATCATAATGGGGGAAAACGGTCCTGCCGCGCTGGGATCTGCCGGGGTAAATCCTGGGTAAAACGAATAACTTAAACTCAATGCCCACTGTCATCGCCGCCACTGACATCGTCGTTCGCCACGGCGAGCGCGCCGTTCTCGACCGGATCACTCTAGGCATCCAGGACGGCGAGCGCATCGGGTTGGTGGGACGCAATGGCTGCGGCAAAACGACGTTCCTGAAAATTCTTGCTGGCCTTCAATCGCCAGACAGCGGCGAAGTCACACGGCAACGCGATCTGGCCGTCAGCTATCTCCCGCAGGATTTCGAGCTCGACGCCACGAAGAATGTCCGCGAAAACGTTCGGGACGGCGCGCAGCATGTTCTGAATCTCATCACCGAGTTCGAGGCGCTGCCGCACGACTCGAAGCGGCACGAAGAACTGGAGCGGCGCATTATCACACTGGATGGCTGGACCGTGGACCGGCGCATTGAGATCGCGATGGCGCACTTGGGTTGTCCTCCAGCCGAACGGCGCATCGAATCGCTTTCCGGCGGCGAAAAACGGCGTGTCGCCATGGCGCGCGCCGTCGTCTCGCGGCCGGATTTTCTGATGCTGGACGAACCGACAAATCATTTGGATCCGGAATCGATCGAGTGGCTCGCGGAATTCCTTGAAAATTTTAGCGGCACGTTTCTGATCGTCACGCACGACCGCTACTTTCTCGACCGCACCGTGAACCGGATGATCGAGTTGTCCGACGGAAAATTCTTTTCACACGAGGGCAATTACACCGATTACCTGCTGGCCAGGGCCGAGCGCCAGGAAGCCGATGCGACCATCGAGCATAAGCGGCAGATGTTCCTGAAGAAGGAACTCGCCTGGGTGCGCCAGGGCCCGCGCGCGCAACGCAGCAAACAGAAAAACCGCTTTGAACGTTACTACGAGACGGCGGCGCAGGCCGGTCCGGCGGTCGAAGCAGACATCGAACTGGTGATTCCGCCGCCGCCGCAACTCGGCAACCGCACGGTCGATCTCACCGGCCTGGGCATGGAACTCGGCGGGAAAAGATTGTTCTCGGATTTCAATTACACGTTTGAAAACGGCCGTCGGGTCGGCATTTGCGGACGGAACGGGCTCGGCAAATCCACGTTGCTCAGAATCATTATCGGCCAGATGCCTCCCACGGAAGGCACGGTAAAAATCGGCCAGCTCACCAGGTTCAATTATGTCGACCAGGGCCGCTTGCAATTGAACGGGCAAAACACGGTGTTCGATGAAATGGCCGAAGGCAGGGAATTCGTTGAATGGGGTGAAGACAAAATTTCCGTGCGTTCCTATCTCAAGCGGTTTCTCTTTGCCGACGACCGCATCATGACCCAGGTCAGGAAACTATCCGGCGGCGAACGCAGCCGGCTGCTCCTGGCCCGCATCCTGAAGAACGGCGGAAATTTTTTGATCCTGGACGAGCCGACCAACGACCTGGACCTGCCGACCTTGCGCGTCCTGGAGGAAGCGTTGAACGCCTTTCCCGGTGTCGTGTGCGTCGTGAGCCACGACCGTTATTTTCTCAACCGCGTTTGCACGGACATTCTCGCGTTTGAAGGCGACGGCAAAATCCATCACAGTGTCGGCGACTACGACTATTACCTGGAAAAGAAACAGCGCGCGCGCCCCGAAGCCGTCCCTGCGGCGTCGGAACGGGCAACTACCGTTGTTCCAGCTAAACCGAAACCGGCGGCGCCAAAATCCGAAAAACCGCGCAAATTATCATTCAAAGAAACGCGCGAACTGGAGGGCATGGAAAAGGCCATACACGATGTAGAGGCGGAGATTGCGCGCATCGAAACTTTATTCGCCGCGCCGGATTTTCATCGCACGCACGCCAAACAAACCGACGAACTTGTCGCCGAACTCGCCGCCGCGAAAGCGAACCTTGAGAAACTCTTTTTGCGCTGGGAAGAATTGGAAGCCATCCGGGCGGCTTGCGCCGCAGCCACTGGTTTGGTGTCCACCCTTTAGGGTGCTCCGGGTTCGCCGCTCAGTTTCCAAGGTGCTCGGAAGCACGCTAAAGCGTGTACACCAAACGAAATTAGGACATTACCCCGGCAATTTACCAGCATGGGACCGTTCCATCGATAAGCAGAGTGTGAAGCACGTCTATCATTCGATGGATCAAGTGCCGCCCGAATTCCGCGCGGCATTTGAAAAGCTGACGAAAGAATTGGATGCCAGGCCGCAATCGCAATCGTCCATTATTTCAAACGACGCGCAGCAACCGCAGCAGGAAAAAGAACGCATCCTGACCGAACGCATGATCCAACAGGTGTTCTTTCTCCCGGGATAGGAGTGGCGCAGGCGTCCTCGCCTGCGGGTTACGGCTACTGCGACGGTCCGATGGCGATGCCAACAGGGCTGCTCAAACCGGAAATCAAGTTCGCGTTGATGGTGTCCCCGGAAGTCCTATATTCGCCAACGGTGCCGGAACCGTTATTCACGACAAACAGCTTGTCCCCCCAAAATCGCGATGCCCCAGGGCTGGTCCAATCCGGAAATTAGCGACGCATTAATCGGTGTCCCGTCCAGTCCGAATTCGCCAATGGTACTGGTCCCGGCATTTACAACGTATAAATCCTGCGCGTTGAGCGTGGCAGCCAGACCAAACGAATTCCATAGATTTTCATGTTGCGGAACATTCTGATCATTTGTCTTTATAAGATAAACGCCTTATGGTCAACGAGGACTGAGCAACAATTGTGCCGTGGGCGTCCTCGACTGCGGGTTGTCGTCTGGCAAGTGACGCTGCCGCCGTGAACGAAACCCGCCAAATGGAAAAATTAAGTTGACCTTATCCAGAGTCGCGGGATAATCGCAAGTAAGCGGTCTGGCTCATGGACCGGCGGCCGGCTGACCCGAAATTCTGAAACCTAAGACTATCCATGACGAATCCTCGCCATCAAGGGCCCCTGTGTGTCACGACAGCGGGCCCGATCGACTCAGGGACGATGGAATTGGTTTGCTCGCCGGCGCCAGGGCCCAACGGCCATCGGCACACAGTTCGCCATAATTTGCATCACCACCACCGGGGCTTGCATCGCCATATCCACAAGCATAAGCACAACGCCGTTGATCGAGTCAGGACGCTGGCCAAAAAAATACGCACGGCCCAGGTCACTCGAAAGCAAAGCCCGGATCCGCAGGCGCCGATGAAGATGCCACCTCCGGATTTGAAGGATACAATGGCGGGCGCCATTCAAAAGCCGGCAGACATGCTCGAGAAAATACGGCCCCACGAGGAACATGGCGTCGACCTGGAATCGCTATATCAGCTTTGGAAGGCCGAATATTGGCCTCTGGCGCATCTTGTCACGGATTATTTTAAGGAACTGGAGGAGGGGAACAGCGAGATTTTGAAGGAACTTCTGCAGGTCCGCAAGGGATGCCTCGCACAAATCGAAAGCCTGGTGTCAGAGACGCTGCCGAAAATAGTCTACGCGACGCCTGAGGCCAGGGTTGGTCTGCGTGTCGAATTAGCTATCCTTGCCCGCATGACCACCCGCCTCAAGTCGATAATCGCCGAAATTGGGGATCTGATTAGCTTTCTGGAAGAGTTCGCTAAATTCCTGAATTGGGCGGTTATAGTCATTGAGCTATTGAAGAATTTGGTGAAGCTTTACCTTGCGGCAAAGGAATACATGGAGGCCAGGAATCCCGACGCTCCACAAACCAATGCGGTGGCATTATACCTCACAGGGACAATTGTCGCCACTCTTTGCATTATTTGCATGTTAGTTCTTGGAGCCGAAGCCGCAATCATTGTAACCGTTATGTCGATTGCCTGGGGCTTTGAAGAGTTCATCCTTGAACCACTTACCAACGAAAAGGAAAAAGAGAAATTTAAGCCTCTCTCTCAACAGGTCGCGGAGCACGGCCTTGGTTTTCTGAAGCAAATGCAAAATCACTAGATTGATTTCCCTCTTGCTGTATTCCTCACTGTGGCCCAGATTTGGGTCACAAGGCCACGAGAGATTATGGAGCGCCATTCATTCACCCCAAGGCAGCGCATCACTTTCAAGGGTTTCGCAATAATAACAGCCCTGTGCTTCCTGCTTTCATCCTGCAGTCCCAGGCCGATTTCGGGACAGGTTTCTGTCGTAACGCAAGCCGGCGCTAGTTTTTCTTTGGGCGGAGTTCAAGTGGAAGTGATCAGCGCACAAGACGCGGATGATTATATGCAGCAGTGTCAGGCGCAAATTGATGCCAAAGTTCCTGAGTTAAAGAAAGAATACGACACGGCGAAAAACTATGATGCCGCCACACGCGCTGAATCGCAGACGCAGACCGCCGCGACAAAAGCCGAACTGGAACTGGCGCGGACAAAGCTAAAAATTGCAGCCCATGCGCTGAAAAATTTCCCCACGGCAAATGATTATTTTGCGGGTTTCATGCCGAGTCCGATTGAAACCACTGTGACCGATGCAGAGGGCGCTTTCACCATTGGTCGGCCCAAACAAGCGGCAAAGGTGTTCGCAAAAGCCCAAAAACAAACATCGGATTTTGTTGAAAATTACTATTGGCTCGTCGATTTACCCGCCACAGGTGACAAGTTGATTTTGAATAATAACAATATGTTCACCGTGCCGCGGTAAGGTTCGCCTTAACAGCCGGAAGGGTTCGGTCCTTTTCCGTGACTTGACTTTCGGTGGCTATTTATTCAATTGCGCTTTAGCCTTGGCAAGGGCCGCATTAAAGTCGTTATTTTGGGGGTCCAAAGAGCAAGCCTGATTATAGTCTGCCAATGCGCCATTCAAATCTCCCTTCAAATCTTTTGCATCACCGCGACATTTAAAGGATTCGGCATCCTGGGCATTTAGCTGAATCGCCTTCGAAAAATCATCTATCGCATCGTCGAAATCTTTATTGTCCTTTTCGGCGTTCCCCCGGTTAAAATAATAGTCCTCGTGTTCAGGATTAATTTCAATGGCTTTGCTATAGTCGGCGATGGCGGCTTTGAAATCACCTTTGGAGCGCTCAACGCTGCCGCGTCCATTATAGGCCGGATCACTGTTCGGATCGAGTCTTATGCTGGTATTGAAATCGGCCAAAGCGTGATCCAAATCACCCCTGTTTTTTTCAATATTTCCGCGAGTGGCATATGGTTCAGCTAATGTGGGATCGATTTCTATCGCTTTGTTGTAATCCGCCAAAGCGCCGTCCAAATCGCCCTTATTTTTCTTCAAAATACCCCGGTTGTTGTACGCCTGGGCAAAATCCGGCGCCATTTGAATGGCCTTGTTATAGTCATTCATCGCTGCATCAGCGTCTCCGTTTTCGGCTTCGGCAATTGCGCGATTATAATAAATTGTTGGATCACCCGACCCAAATTGGATGGCCTTGGTGTCGTCGATGACTGCTTCGCCCCAGTCTGATTTGTCATTTTCGACTTCGCCTCGCTCGGCGTAGGCGCTGCCATATTTCGGGGCAAGCTCAATGGCTTTTTTAAGATCGGCCAGTGCGCCATCGAAATCCTGCATATCTTTTTTAACATCGCCTCGTCCATGGTAGGCCGCCGCGTCATTAGGATTATACTTGATGGACTCGTCGAATGCAGCCAATGCGCCAGCCAGATCACCAGATTGATGCTTGAGAGCGCCGATATATCGATAGGCCAGGGCATTCGTAGCTTGGATTTCGATGACCTTGTTAAAGTCGGCGCTCGCGCCATCCAAATCCTTTTCTTCCCATCTGGACACTCCCCGATAAAGATACGCGGGCGCGAAGTCTGGTCCAAACTGGATGGCTTTGGTGTAATCGGTTGCCGCTTCATCCCAGTTTCGCTGAGCCCTTTTGGCATTGCCGCGATCAAAGTAGGCGTAGGTATAATCAGGCTTAATCCTAATCGCCTCCGTATAATCAGCGATGGCGCCGTCGACGTCACCGGCCTTAAGCTTTGCGTTTCCGGCTTTGCAAAAATTTGTTGCTTCGACCTGTGCAATTGCAGTCGAGGCCGCAGTGGATGCACCAATCAATAAAACGGAAACCCGGCAGATTTTCGAAAATCTTCTTATGCAATTACAATTCATCTGATTTCTCCCGTTTGGAAGTTCCCCATGACCAGCATGGCGTTCGTCCATTATGTCGCCGCATCGCATGAGCCTCAAGTTGATTTTTCCACGTCCCGTGCCGTTTTTGATTTGAAGTACTTGAACAGGTCACCATCGTGGGGCCCTAAATAGAAGATGACGACCTTACGAAAAAATGAAAACATTTCATGATTGCTCCGTGACCTGTTCAATTAGCCCATTTATGAACCGAAGACAATTTTTAGCCGGTACGTTGGCCTTAGCATTGATGCCCAGGCGCACTTTAGCGGCGGGCACATCATCCCAAAACGAGCCTGCGGCGCATCAGATGACACTGGCCCAGGCGGCGGCTCGGGCCGGGCTGCTGGTTGGATCGCCGTTATTCCCGAACGACTTCCAGAAGGACGATTATCTGAAGCTCTTCACCACTCAGGTCTCGATTATTACCAACACGATTTACATGTCGGTGACCCAGCCCACGAGGGAAACTTGGAACCTTTCCGGGTTCGAGCACGTACGCGCCTTTGCCAAAACACATAAACTAAAAATGCGGGGCCACCCGTTGGTGTGGCACCAAACGCTTCCGGATTGGACGCACGCGATCGCGTCGCCCGACGAGGCCAAACAAGTGCTTCGCGATCGAATCGTAAGACTCGTCGGCCAGTACAAAGGCGAATTTCAATCATGGGACGTGGTCAATGAAGCCATTAATCCTCATGCGAAGAACAGTGATCATCTCGCCTCATGCATTTGGACTAAACAACTCGGCGTGGAATATCTTGATTACTCCTTTCATGTGGCACACGACACCGATCGCCACGCTCTTTTGACCTATAACGATTACGGCACTGAAGATGATTCGGACGAAAGCCAGGCAAAGCGAGAACTCATCTTTGATCTGCTGAACGGAATGCTCAAACGCAAAGTGCCGCTTCACGCGGTCGGTTTGCAATCTCACCTGAATGGCGGCAGGACGTTCAAGACCCTGACCGATTGGATCAAGCGCCTGAAAAGTCTCAAGCTCCATGTTTTCATCACCGAACTGGATGTTGTGGACAAATCCTTCCCTTCCGACACCGACGCGCGGGACAAACTCGTGGCACAAACCTACAGCGATTTCCTCCGCAGCGCGTTAAGCACAGGGCACATTGACATCGCGCTCACCTGGGGATTGGCCGATCCATACTCATGGCTTCAGACGGTCCCATGGGCGAAACGCGCGGATGGCCTGCCCGAACGTCCCCTGCCGTTTGGAGATAAGATGGAGCCAACAGCCGTTTTTTACGCAATGCAATCCGCCTTCCTCAACGCGCCCCACCGGGCCCATTTAAATTTCTGGTAGGGCAAAGCTGCCGCTTTGCCCTGACTAAATCCTTTCGCATCTGACGGCCATACGTTAGAAATCTCTGATGAGCGAAATTCCCTTCCGCGAACCCGGACGCCACACGCCGGCCAAGGGCGTTCATGTTTCGCTCAGCGGACCGAATTGGGTCTTTCTTACCGTCTGCACAGAGAAAACGCGGACGATGGCTGGCACAAGCCTCGGTTCAACAGACGCTCCATGAAATCTGGCGGCACACCGCCACAGCGTGGCTTGTCAGCGATTATCTTCTAATGCCTGATCACTTGCATTTGTTCTGCGCCCCACGCGATTTAAAATTTACAATCGAACGCCGGATGGGTTTCTGGAAAGATCGCTTCGCCAAAACGCATCCAGATACCGGAACATTTCAACCCGGCGGATTTCACCATCGGCTGCGCGACGGGGAGAGTTATTCTCAAAAATGGCAATATGTCCGCGAAAATCCAGTCCGTGGGGGATTAGTAACGCGGGATGAGGATTGGCCATATTTCGGACGGGTCCATGACATCCGGTGGTCGGGGGACTGGATATTGGGGCAGAGCGGCAGCTCTGCCCTACCAAATACGATTCAACGGTAGGGCAAAGCTGCCGCTTTGCCCAAATTAGATATCTGAGCCGACATCATGGTATGAAGTCGTAAAGGGTGCTACACCTGCTACATCGTTGAACGCCAGTTGCTTAAGATGCTACATCGGGTGCTACAAAGGTGCAACAGAGGTGCTACAACTTTGGGAAATCGGCGGCAGACCGTGATTGCCCCAATACACTACGCCAACGGCGTTTCATCATTCAGCCCTGGGTTGCCGAGTCCCCCGAGGCTACCCTGAGTAACACCTATCCCCGATTCCCGTCAACCCTGAAATTGGTTGAATCAAAAATCAAAAATGGCTAATTCAATTTTCTTTTATTCGCGGAGCACCAAACCCGGAACCCCACTCGGGGTGAAATATGATAGCCCAGGGCAAGTGCTGATGGCCACATGGCCGGTGGCGCTGCCACTGCAAACCGTCCGGAAGCGCGACGCCTTGGGTTAAAACGCCAAAAAGAATCAGCCGCTGACTGCTAAACCGCGCGATAGCGCGAATCTGATTTGCGGCATCCTCTGCGCCCTTTTCTCGCGTGACCGGATTCGGGAAATTGCGGGCCGAATGGACTGGCGAATGATCACGAAATCTGCGATTCGCTGCGGGAAATATGCCGTTATTCATCATTCATCTCTGACCCATCTCTGACCCGTTTTTGATTCATATTCATTTCCGGGGCCTGGGCTGAATGCCGGCCTGGCGCGCCAGCTCCCGGTGAATCCGGGTCACCCGTTCAATCTGTCCCTTCGCCGGAAATCGCTCGTAAAAACCTTCGTTCCGGAAAGCCGGCAACTGTTCGGCCCAGGACACTAGTTTTTGTTGCCAACGCGCTACCCGGCCATCCTCCGGTTCGTCGTCCTTTGCCGTTAGGTCTGCGCAAACCCGGATCATCGCCTTCAGCGTCACCGGCTTGGTGACCATGTAATCGCTATTGCCCCACCCCTCAGCCCAAACTTCAGCCGCCGCCTTCAGAAAATCGCGCACCATTTTATAATATCTCGCCGCCGAACGTTTGTCGGTTCCCTGGGATTCAATCTCGGCCCAGGCCAGTTTTGTCCAACGATGAAGCTCGTTAAACAATTCCGCTTGAAGAATCCATTTTTCCTGCTTGCTTCGGCCGCCCAGCCGATTGATGCGGTAGCGCAAGGGGCTGTCGGCCTCTCGATAGAGCATGTCGGTGACATTTGCGGCGAAGCGACGGTCCGGTTCCGCCCAGGAAACGCGCTCGTAAAGGTCTATGAGATGGCTCTTGTTGATGCGGGTGGGAGTGGAGTTGATGATCACAAACATCTCCGTCGCAAAATCCTCGCTGCGACCGTCAAAGATCACACAGGGCACCTGGATGTTCCTGGCCTCCTCCGGATGCGTTCGCTCATAAAACTTGAGCGCCGCCAGACGGTGTTGCCCGTCGATGATGAGAAACTTTTCCTCCGGCTCCTGCAACAGGCCCACGCCGCTGCCGTCTGTCCAGGCTTCAAACCGCAACTTTTGCGGCGTGAACAGCAACACCGTTCCGGGAATGGGCGGCTGCGTGACAGCCGTCTCGTAGAAGTTGCGTATCGCCCCGACTTTCTGGCGTGACAACTCCCGTTGAAATGCCTTATCGCTGCGCTCGATGCGCGCAATGAACTGGGCCACCTCATCCTCTTCGGGCATTGCTTCCGGTTTGATCTCCCCGGCTTCCTCATCGTAGAACCGGCTGATGAACCGGACTTTGGCCATGAGATGTTCCGACGCGTATGAAGCGAAGTAAAAAACGGCATCCTTTTGGCGGATCTGTGTGGCAATCATAATAATTTTTCTCGAATAATTTTCATCTGCCGGATTTTCTCGGCGCATCAAGGGATAAACCGAACGAACACTCCGAACGACTGGCATCCATTCAACCCGCCGTCCGCGATGAACACCCTATACGCTTCGCCCCATCCGTCCATGCCAAGTTGTTCACAGAGGTTTATGATCTTCGCTACGCCAACGGCGTTTCATCATTCAGCCCAGCGGTTGCCCAGTCCCCGAGGCTACCCTGGGGTGACATCCGCCCCGCCCCGATTTTCATCAACCCTGAAACGGTTGAATCAAAAATGGCTAATTCAATTCTCTTTTATTCGCGAAGCAGCAAATCGAAAACCCCACTCGGGGTGAAATATTTGTAGCCCAAGGCAAGCGCAACTCCCGGAGCGCGCCGCCTTGGGAAAATGGACCCATAAATTCCGCCGCTGACTGCGAAGCTGCGCGATAGCGCGAATCTGATCTGCGGCAACCTCCCTGGCGGTTCATCCAGAGTCGGGCAAGATCGGGTGTCGCTGCCACGGTGGCCGTGTGCAAACACCGAATCTGATCTGCGGCTGTGGAACGACAATTAAAAATCACCACTGACGACAATTAAAATTCACTACTGAGCCGGTAATGATTATTGCGGCGGCGGGATGGCCGGAGGCCATCTCAACCGCCGCAGATGATCACAAACCAACAATACCGAAAGCTCAT
>DATJTK010000059.1:0-7583 GCA_035503455.1 Candidatus Sulfotelmatobacter sp.
TTGAATTTCGCTGTCCGTTTAGGGTTGGCAGAGAGGTTTTGCTCGCGGCGCGGCTCGGACAGCGACCCCCAAGTTGGTCGCGTCGCCCTTCTGAGCGCCGGAGTGACGGCGTATAAACCTCATCACTATGAGAGGCCGGACGCAAGTCCGGCCTTTCGTTTTTTTATTTTAGCTTCTGCCTTCCGCGCCCCAGGGGACCCGTGCTGTTAACGTCGTCGATGGATGCAGCACCAAATCCGCTTCAATACCTCAACATTTCGACGTTCCTTAAAATTTCGCTTGCCTCGCGCGCGAGAGTGCGGTTATATTTAACCATATGGTTAAATGTTTGCCGAAATTGCTCGACCGCACCTTTGGGGCGCTGGCTGACCCAACGCGCCGGCGCATTCTCGAGCACCTGGCGAAGGGCGAGCGTTGCGTCACCGATTTGGCGAAGCCGCACCGGATGTCGCTGCCCGCCGTCTCGAAACATTTGCGCGTGCTGGAAAAGGCGGGGCTCGTCCGCCGCCACCGGGACGGCCGGGTGCATCGGTTGAAACTGGACGCCGCCCCGATGAAGCAGGCCCAGCAATGGATCGAAGAGTATCGCCGCTTTTGGGAGGAGAGTTTTGACCGGCTGGATGAGTATTTGAAGGAGTTGCAATCCAAAGAAAAAAAGACCGAAAAAACAAAATCGAATAAAACCTATGGCTGCTAAAGAAAAAGACTATACCGGAACCGAATTTGTCATCATACGCGAGTTTTCCGCGCCGCGCGAACTGGTTTTCAAGGCGTGGACGGACCCGAAGCAACTGGCGCAATGGTGGGGACCGCGTGGATTTGCCAACCCGGTTTGCGAATGGGACGTTCGGCCGGGTGGAAAAATTTATGATGTCATGCGCAGCCCGGACGGCGTCGAATACCCCATGGGCGGCGAGTTTCGAGAAATCGTGCCGCCTGAAAAATTGTCATTTGTCTGCGGGGCGCTGGACGACAAAGGCAAGATGATATTTGAATTTCTGCACGATGCGACGTTCACCGAGAAGGACAGCAAGACCAAACTTGTGCTGCGCTCGCGTGTGTTGCGAACCACAGCCGATGCGAACAAATACATTGGCGGTTTTGAGATGGGCATGACACTAAGCCTGGAACGGCTCGACGAGTTGTTGACGTCGAAGGACCGCGAGATTTTTATATCGCGCGAATTCAACGCTCCTCGTGAATTGTTGTGGGAAGCCATGACAAACCCGAAACACGTCGTCAACTGGTGGGGACCACAAGGCTTCACAACCACGATTGAGACGATGGATTTTCGCGTGGGCGGCGATTGGATACATGTGATGCGCGGCCCGGACGGCGTGGAATACCCCAACCACAGCGTTTTTAAAGAGATCGTAAAACCGGAGAAAATCGTCTATTCAAACGGCGGCGGCAAAAAAGGCGGGCGCGGAGTGCAATTCGTCTCCACGTGGACGTTTGAGGACCTGGCAAAAAACAAAACGCGCGTGAGCATCCGCATGGTATTTCCAACCGCCGACGATCGGGATTTTGTGGTCCGGGAACACAAGGCCATCGAGGGCGGAAAACAGACATTGGGGCGGCTGGAAGAATACGTGCGGAAATTATAAGCCAGATTGCATCAATTCATTGTTCCATCACAACTGCCGCGCAACGGGCGGGAATCTGAATGGCGCCAGTCGCAGGCTGGGCATCCGGATCGTCAGGCGTGGCTGTGACCAGGCTTCCAGCGTTTGGCACGTTCACCATCGCTGAAATGGGTTTGCTATCCGTATTTACCACCACGACCGCCCGTTTGCCGTTTGGCGCGTCAAAGACGGAGTAACGAAATCTGCCGTCGGCAGTCACGCTCGCTCCAATGGTATCCCTAAATTGGCCGTCCCACAGATAGTCCTTATAGCGCCGTCGCAAATCATCAATTTTTTTTCCGTACGCAAGTGTCATCGGAAAGTCGGTAATGTGGCCTTTGTAATAATACGGTTCATATTGAATGACGTATCGATCCATCAGAATGAGGTTCAGGGCCTCGCGGTCGTCAAAGCCGCTGACGCCGGCCAGCACGAGGCTGTTTGTCGTATCCAGATACTGATTAAATGGCACCGATGTGATTCCAGTTTCTGACACCGGATAATATTGCATCAGCCAATCCTCGGGCCCTTCGCCGGCGAATATGAAGTCCGGGCTCACTTTATCTGCCGCGGCGCGCAATTGCGCGGACAGCGGCATGTCGCCGCGGTAAATATATCCTGGGGGCGTATAACCGTGGCCAGGGGCCCATGTGTAGAGGACATCGGCATGGTGGCAAATTTCGTCCCAGAGCCAGCCTTCGGAGCCGAGGGCGAGGATTTTTTGAAATTCCTCATTGGCGACGGCCTGGTAGTCGGGATCAAGAAAGTCCATGACCGCGCGCCGATGCAGGCCGATGCCGGCCAATTGCGTGGGGGTCACATACGCGTAACCGCCCTGCTCGTAACGCTTGCCATTCGGGTCAGTGCATTGGTACTTGTACAACTCATTGGAATACCACGACGTGGTCAGGTCGGCCCAATTGAGTTTTGCAAACAGAATGACTTTTACTCCCATCGCCTGGACCTGGGCAATGGCGTCGTGCCATTGCTGCCAGGTGCCGAGGCCGGGGTCGGTGTCCTGCGAGGGATCATCCGCGTCCTGGCCGCCGATGTTCCAGCCGACGACCTGAACCGCCCGGACGCCGTTGTCAGCCCATTCCCTGCCGTATTGGACAAAGTTAGTGTAGGGCAGGCCATAGTCCTGTTCCGGGGTGGTCATACGGATCATAGTCCAGGAATGGACTTCCCTTGCCCAGTCCGGCAAATGCGGTTCCTTGAACCATGTCGAGCGCCATTCTTTATAGCAATCGAGCCCGGCATGAAAGTCGCCCGCGTAACAGCGCATCACCACCGGGGCCAATTGTACACTGGTATGCGGATGCGCATAAATGTAATGCGTGGTTTGAAATTCCAGGCGCGATGGGTTGGCAGAGGAGTCGTCGAAGCCATGGTGCTCAAAAACGAAATTGAGCAAATACGGCTGCGTGGGGTCTTTCATCTCCACATAAATGCCCGCGTTCGTGGATTGAATCAGACAAAAGAGACTTTGCTTGGACATAATCGTGCTGCCCCGTGAAATATCGTCGTGTTTCAAATCGCCGTAAAAGGTGTGATGGCCCCACAGAGGCGCGTTGGGCGTGGGCGGACTCAGATCGCCCAGGCACGGGAACTCGACCGCAGATACCATGAGCGAAGATTCATTCTTCACGCTCGCGTCAAACGTTAACATGTCATTAGTCAGCGAAACCGTCGCCGTCAGCGTGATAGGCAAGGTATCTCCGCGTTCGCTGACCAGGTTTTGCCATTGAAGGAGAATCTGATGAGGCGAGATTTGCTCTACCGCGACTGGCTTTTGCTTTTGTCCTAAAACAACATTTTCCTGATGGTCCGCCGATTCCGCCTTCAGCCAAAATGAAGCGCCAAGGTTTGGGCGTCCTTCGATAGTCCATTGAGGTGATTTGCTCTCGAGCCGTGTCAACGCTCCGGAATCCGAGTCGAATGCAACGATCCAGAAGTCGTTTTGCAGGGTGACTTCGCCGGCGAGCGCGGAAGAAATTGAGAGAAACGACAAAGCGAGGAGAATTGGCCAGGCAACAGCGTTGAAGCGTCGGAGTATCAAAGAATCAGCTTTCATGAAATCATAATCGAGTGCGCAATCCGCCTGGCTGGCGTTTAACCAGGACCGGGGCCAATATTGTGGTCGAGTGCGGGCCCGCAAAGACAAAATGGCAGACCCGAAATTCCAGATGGACTGGAATGCCTGATATCTCATCCGATTGCGGTACCAGGGATGTGATACCGGAAATCACTCCTGGATGCTGCTCAAAGACGTATTGAACACGATAATGCGGACGGTGCGGGGTCCCAACATACAGCACGTCGTTGGGAGTCTGAATCAGGCAGTAATGACTGTTTTGCGGCTCAAGCATTTTCGTGGGCCACGTGACGCCCCAATAACCCTTTTCATTCCGGAAATGGGGATAGAGTTCGTCGGGTTGGAGTTGCCCCTTCACTGTCGTGCAGGCAGACATGGATGAATCACGGGAGGGCGGATTAAAATCTCCAAAGTAGGGGTAATCAATGGTTTCGACCGTCAGGTCCGAGTCGTTCTTCAGGGTCGCCGCAAAGGTCAACATGCGGTTGGTGAGGGTGACATCCGCCGCGAAAGAAATGGGCAAAACGCCGCCATTTTCGCTCGCCAGATTTTCCCATCGGAGACGGATTTCGTTGTCGGACACTTTCGTTACTTCCGCTGCGTGTTGCTTTTGACCAAAAACGGGGTTATAGCGGCGGTTTGGGAGCGGAGCAAACAGACGGAACGACACGCCCAGTTCAGGACGGCGTTCGACGAGCCAGTGCGCGGGTTTGTCTTCGAACCGGCTGATGGCGCCGGAATCGGAGTCAAATGAGATGAGTAAGAAGTTGTCTTCAAGCGTGACGTCGCCGGCATGGAGATGGCCGGAAACGGAGACGAAGGCAATGGTGAGCAGGATAACCAGGTGTTTCATTTGCGATTTATCAGAAGAGTTTTCCAAATTCCGCCGCCCTTTTCAGTCTCGATGCACACGATTTTCGTCGCCTATTTAGCCACTGTGCCGATCTTCACAAGCATCATTCTTTTTCAGTCCATTCAATTTTTGACACGACGGCGTTGGCGCCGTTGCGGGCATTGACGATGGTGACGCCCAATTTGCCGCCCGCAGTGTCATCGGAATTGACGGGCACTTCAATCCATTTTCCATTCTGGAAATGGTCATAAGTGCCAACAGTTTTGCCCGCAACAACGATCGTTTCTTTTCTGCCGCCTTCGAAATTATCCGGGTCAATGATGTAGAGGCGCAACGTGCCCTTTACATGGGCAGGAAGATTCAAGTGAAAATCGATTTGGCGCAAGTCTGAACGCGCGTAAAACACTTCACCGTCCCAGCCGTCCCATTGGTCCGATTTGCTGTCCCAGGAAATGGAATAGCCCGGCTCACTATAAATCATCTCGCCATCGGGATAACCGCAAAATAAGACGATCCGGTCGCCGAGCGCTTTGAAATTGCCTCCTGAAGGCAGCTTCAGTTGTTCAGGCCAAAACGGTATATCAGGAGCCGGTTCGCGGTCCGCAGGCGCGGGCATCGGCGGCAATGGCGCGTGCGGCTCGGCCTGGTACCAATAAACGGTGCTGGAGAATTGCAGCGATGTGCCGAATTTTGAATAGGCGCGGCGCCAGCCTTCTTCAGTCTTTCCAAAGCCGATGACCACTTTGAGCGACTTTTGGAAACTGATGGAATCCTGCAGGAAAAACCGGTAAGCAGCCGCGCCGTCCAAAAACGGAAACCAGCCCGTTAACGGAAACATATTTTCCGTGGCCGGAAAGCCCCAGCTAAAACCGAAAGAATCCTCCAACCCTTGAAACTCGACGGATGCGTTTGTCTCGCCGTCGATATAGAACTTTTCATTTTCATCCACGGGATAGTTGCGGCGGCCCGGATGGCGGACCGTGACGTTCCAGCCAACGAGCTTGCCTTTGCCTTGCGCTTCGAGAGCGACATATTCCTTAAGGCCCAGCTTCAAAGTTTCCTGCCGCCAACTGGCGCAGAAATAGCCGGTGTCGCGCGGTACATGTTTTAACGTGCGATAACAGACATACGAATAACAGGGCATCATGCGCACCAATTCGTCGCCCGGCTCAAGCGGCCCTTCATACAGCAATTCGACCCGGGCCGATTTGCGAAAACACATCGGAAAATAACAATTGAATCCGCGCCGGACGTTTACCAGGGCAGTGTTAACCACTTCACGCGTGCCATCCGGGTCACAGAAAAAATCCACGAACGGGCAGTCGACACTTGGATTGGTTTCACCGTCCCAATAGATGCGCAGGCGCAAATCGCGGTTAAGGCTCATGTGCTGGGGCATGGCGAAATGCATCATCGTGATTTCGGCGGGGCCTTTGATATTGGCGACAACGACGCATTTCGTGGTTGAGAACCGCACGTCCGCCGGGTTTTCTCCCCAAAGCGCGTTGATGGCTTTGGTATCACCGGGGGTTAGCTGGCCCAAATTGGGAACTGGCCATAATTGGGCGTGTGCCCGGAGGGCGAAGAAGAATAGCGCCGCGGCGGGCGCCCATAATGACAGTCTGGTTCGGATACTCATTAAAACGTTTTTTTTGCTACGGCTGTTGATTACCACGCGATCTAACATGCAGCAGCATTCCAGGAATGATCGGGAACATCATGCTGGGATTTTGGCAGGTAATCAAACCGAATTGCCGTCTGAATGCGCGCCTTGCACATTTTTTGTGAGTAGGGAAGGAAACGTGGAAACGACGGCGGAGTTTGCCATTTTATTAGGAATTTGAAGATTTTGAGGAAACGGGGCAAGAGCGAGGGTAGAGGATGGATGAATTCAATGCCATGAGTGCCAGAGGCTGATTGGGCAGAAGGGACGAAGATTAGGACGGAGGACTGGGTGTCTGGGTGACCGTTACGGACTGTGCACACATTTTTTGTGTATAAGGAAGTAAATTTGTAAACGAGGGGCAATCAGAGGCCAAATTGTGCGTTTTCATTTGGAAATTTAAGAAAATACCCCTGTATACTGCAAACGTGAAATGCGGCAGGGAAGATCGGAGATGGATGTGCAGTGTGCAGAGCGTGAGAGCGTGAGAGCGTGAGAGGACTGACCCGTTGAAGGGAAAATGAGGAGCTCAGGAAAGGAGGAATGGGAGCGTGAGAGCGTGGGGCGGGCGAGGATGGAAGATGGGTGCCTGGTGTGACGGTTACGGACTACGTACACATTTTTTGGCCATAGGGAATACAGAAGGGAAACGAAGGGGATTTTGCGAAAAAAGCCCGGTTTTATTGGGAAACGATTGAAACGAAGCCTTGACCGCAAAGAGCACATAGATCGCAAAGGGGACGGGCGGATAACAGATCTGTGCCCCGCCTTCGCTCGGAAGCTACACCGGGCGGGCGGGCGATTCCCGTAACCCCGGAGGGCGAAGTTTAGTAAAAAGCGTTATGCTATGGTTTTGCAGGCTAAACTTGGCTAAACGAAAGGCTACATTTGGATGTTTAGGGGGTAAAACGATGCGCTTTTGCTGGGAAATCCGGAGATCCCGCTAAACGAGCGACTGATGGTTTTTCGGGAAAAAAGCTCAATCTGGTGAAGGCGAAATTAAGGGGTGACTTAATTTCGGAAGGGGGATTTGCAGACTTAGACAGGATGGGCAGGATTAACAACCGCACCCATGATTTTCGGAAATGAATAATTCTCACGCAAAGGACGCGAAGGCCGCAACGGGGAGATCGAAGGACACTTCGTGGCGACGATGGCGAGGTGTAGTGGTGATGGTTGATGATTGCTCTGAAAATCGGCTACATCGGCTACATCGTTGATTGCCAGTTGTTTAGTCGGCAACATTTCGGCAACACGAAAAGCAACAAAAGCTACATTATCGTTATCGTGGAATGTCGCATTGTTCCTCGCGCCCGCCGCCGCCTCTGTGCCCACGTGGCAAACGTC
>DATJTK010000060.1:0-27556 GCA_035503455.1 Candidatus Sulfotelmatobacter sp.
ATGAGCTTTCGGTATTGTTGGTTTGTGATCATCTGCGGCGGTTGAGATGGCCTCCGGCCATCCCGCCGCCGCAATAATCATTACCGGCTCAGTAGTGAATTTTAATTGTCGTCAGTGGTGATTTTTAATTGTCGTTCCACAATCGTCGATAAAGTTGTCCTCTTTGAGCACTGCGAGTAACAGCGACTGCCCTGAATATCGCCGGAGGGCAATAGGCCGAATCGTAGCTTTAAATATTCTGTCCTCAAATGAATAATCCCAAGTATGAAATGGGCTTTCTCTCTTCGTTCCCGTTCCCACCGTGTAAAAGGTTATACCGATAAAAGTTATCCATACGGAAATAAACATGAGGTTGACGAACTTTTGATTGGCAACTCTGGACGGAACAATCAAATAGCAACCAAGCAGAAAGACAAAACTGCCTAAAACGATAAAACAGCCCCTTAGGAGTGGGGTCATGCTTTGGCTCAAATCCAGTGAAAAAGCTTTCCAATGGATATTTCCGTTGGAAAAAATAAGCAATGCCGTGCCCGCAAGCAACCAGCTTCCTGGATGATCTTCCAGAAGCATGGACAGAACTCGGACCGCCTTTATGTTTTTAATCAGGTTTGGCGGCTGCTTGTTTCCCTGATTCGGTTCCAAATTTACGTCCGGCATAGGTTGCTCCCTTCCTGATTTATTACCAATTCAATTAACTTATTTGATGCTTTTTGTCATTGTTCCTATTAAACAGCTTTTTTCGAAAGTGGCAAGCAGAAAATTTGCAAACGCCACGCCGAGTTACTATTTCATGCACTACGATTTGCGGACCTGGACCGTCCGCAATTTGCTACTCGTGCCGCATTTTGCCTTTCCGCCGTCAGCTATCGTTAAACGCAAACCGCTTTCCGCCGCGGCCCGTCGCGCCGGCTGGGTCGGCTGCAATTTTGCCCTGGACCGAGTTGCGGCGGATGCGCGGATTCAGATTGTGTATGCGTGCGGCAATCATGTTTCGCCGAACAACAAATCCTCCGAAATTAGTCAGAGCCTCCTAACGTTTGCTGCTACGGATATAAGAATTACGCCGCCGGAAGAGGTCCGCGAGAAGTTCCGCCGAATCAAACCGCTGAAGGAATTGTCCATCACGCAGCGCGGCTGGACGCTGGATGTCCTGAATATCGTGAGGCGCATTTCAGATCGCAGGAGACGAATGGCGGCCGCGGTGCCAACCGCCGAGTCTCTGACTAAAAAGAGCGCACGGATGGCAGAGCGGCAGCTCTGCCCTACCGGAGACACGTTTGCGAACGCCGACGTTTACGCGTATGAGCGCGACCTCGCGCAGCTGCATCCGGACAACCGGCATATCAAAGACAAAATCCGGCAACAATTGCAGGTGCTGCGCGACCTGGGAATTTTGAGCCAGACGGAGCGGGGAGTGTGGAAGATAGAAGATGGGAGATAGAGGAAATTAAAAAGGAAAAAGTTCCGGAATTCAGAACCACGAAAAACACGAACCACACGAAAATTCTCTTTTTGCCTCACGCAATGGTGGCAACAGTCATGAATTGAGAAACATGGGCGATTGCCGGATTAATGTCCCGGAGGGACAATTGGAAATAGCCCGGCGTTTTAACGCCGGGTTCAGGTTCGGAATTGAATAAGTCCCGAAGGGACGGCTGAAAACCGCGCGCAATTAATGATATAGCCCTTGGCAAAATCCGGCCGTCCCTTCGGGACTCGTGCCCATTCTGGTTAAATCCCGGCGTTGAAACGCCGGGCTATTTACAATTGTCCCTCCGGGACACCGGCCTAAACATCGAACGCCGAACACTGAACATCGAATGCACGGAACCCGCAGGTCTCACGTTCCTGTACCCTCACGCTCTCACCCGGGAGCCTCGACGGTGCAAAAGGGGCAAACTTCCTCGCACAAGGCATGAATCTTCGCCGTGATGAGGTCCCTGACGTGCCTCGTTTTTTCCAGCCGTTCCTGCCGCGAGCCTCGAAATGTGGAAGGGTCCGGGAAGCTCCAGCGGAGCCGCTCCGATACGCCCGGGAAATCCGCGCACGGTTCGGCGCCGGCCTCGTCACAAACGGTGATGACCATCGAGAACAGGCGCCCCGACATAAAGGCGTCGGCGGTGCTGCGGGGCTTTTTGTGCCGGATGTCGATGCCCACTTCCCGCAGGACCTCGACGGCCAGCGGGTTTAGTTTGCCGGGACGCAGGCCCGCGCTCTCGGCTTCAAAGAATTCCGGGCACATGTGATTCAGCAGCGCTTCGGCCATCTGGCTCCTGGCGCTGTTGTGAACGCAAATAAACAGGACACGCTCTTTTAGGAATGGGGTGGGAAAAGGATTGGGGTTGGTGCTTATCTGATACGGTGACGTTTGTCGCATAGGTCTGAGGGCAATTAAACTTTGGATGCTTCTTTCTTTCTTTCTTTCGATATTGTCCTGTTGAAGCATCGGTTATGCCAAAATCGGTCACTCTTGATCCCGGAGGGATTAGTGGAAATAGCCCGGCGTTTCAACGCCGGGTAACAGGCGGGAGGACCCGAGTCCCGAAGGGACGACTGATTTTGACATGCCATATCTATAGTTGGCCGGTTCTCAGCCGTCCCTTCGGGACTTATCCGTTGCGCCATCTAACCCGGCGTTGAAACGCCGGGCTATTTCCAATTATCCCTTCGGGATATCAGCCGGCATTCGGCAAACTGTAGCGGATTGTAGCACCCCTGTTGCACCTTTGTAGCACCCAATGTAGCACCCTAAATAATTCGCAATCAACGATGTAGCAGGTGTAGCACCCTTTACGACTTCATGTATCAATATTAGCCGCATCCTGGCCGTTGGTACTTCTACTCAACCCCATGTTGGCACTCATGACCCGTGGCACTCGCGGCGCTCATGGCACTAACTTGTTTCTTGTTCTTGTTGTTTCTCGTAAACCACCATGGGTTGGAAAAAGGGATTTGCTCCAACTCCATGGGTCGGAAGCACGACAAGCGATCCATAGGGCTGATATCCCGCGATGATGTGCTCGTTTACTTCCGTGGCCAACTGCGTCGATGATGAGCCTGACAGTACTTTATATTCTATGATTTTCATGGCCGTAATATAGCAGTCCAGTGCTATGAATGCCATGAGTGTCAAGAGCGCCGTGAGTGCCAAGACGGGGCTAAAACAACTTTTTCGTGTGTTTCGTGTGTTTCGTGGTCCAAAGCTCTGGGATTTAGTTCGCCGCTAATTGCTCGACCTTGGCGCGCACGACTTGTTCCCATTGAATGACCTGGGTGTCTTTCAATTTCAGAAAATCGGTGAGCGGTTTTACTCCGGGCAATTGTACGAACGGAGTCGGGCCCGGGGTTTTCTCTTTCTCCTGCCCTGCCATGATTTGGCGTTCCGTGACTTGGGCAGAGCGGCAGCTCTGCCCTACCGCCTGTTCGATGTAATTGGCCATGCGGCTGGCAAGGTTGGTGATGGCCACAACCTGATGCCATTCGCCGGTGGGCGCGGGATCGTTATGGCCCAGCGCGGGCATGACGACTTCCACCGGCACGCCCCAGCGTTGCAACAATCGCGCGCCGACTTCGTCGTGATTGAAACCGAAAATCATTTTTTCCGTCTCGTTCAGGGATGCGCCCGAACTGCGGCAGTTTTCCATGACGGTGACGTACTTGTCGCGTTCGCCCAGCGCGAGCACGAGCTTGCCCACGTCATGCAGCAGGCCGGCGGTAAAGGCGATGCCTTCGGATTGGTCCGCCTCGAGCGCAAGCGCGCCCGCGGCGATGGCAGTGATATTCGAATGCCGTTGCAACGTTTCGGCCGAAAAGCCGGGCACCTTTTCCCCGGGCGTAAGCGCCCGCATGCCGGACAGCGCAACGGCCATCTGGTACACTTCGTAGAAACCCATGCGGAAGACCGCTTCATTGATGTCCATGACCGGCGTGTCCAGGCCGTAGTAAGCGCTGTTGCATCGGCGCAACACTTCCACGGCCAATGCCGGGTCGCGGCCCAACAGCGCGACGATTTCATCCGCATCGACGTCCGGCTTCCGGAACAGTTCGATGAGTTGGAGCATGAGCGTGGGTGTAGGCGGCAGATGTTGGATACCCTCGATGTAGGTGTCCAGGACATGCGGGTCCACGCGCGTCGGTTTAGGTTTAGGCTTATCCAAATTCTGACCAGGATTGTTATTCATCAATAAACTGGACTATAAGAGCAACTCACAGGCCATTTTGGGGTTCCGCGCTCCTCGATTTATCTAGCCACAGATGGACACAGATGAAACACAGATTTTTTATCCGCAGATTTCGCAGATTTTCGCAGATTTGCGGATTGGCTTATTCGCGGATTGCGCCTTTGAAGTCGGACCACTCCGAAGCGTCGATTGACATTTAAAAGTCCAACGACGCCCGAAAGCGGTGTCGCGCGGACTTGCCACCGCACTCCAAGACGCAAAGCGAGTTCTCACGAATTTTCTCGGGTCTGGACGGTTTATGCAGTGGGACCACGAACCCGCTTGTTGCGCCGCTGCACGGCGCAGCGCGCCGTGTTCCACCATAGCATGGTTTGGTTCCAGGCTTTTTCCTGTTTTCCTGCATTCCTCATTTTATTTTTCGCGATGCGTGGGGTATTCTATTGTTTAAGTAACTGAATGTATTTACCCGAAAAATGGCGTTCGTTGACGATCGCGACGGGTTTGTTTTGTTTCGTGGCCCAGTCAGGCTTCGCAGAATTTACTCCCCTGGCAGTGAGCACTTACAATCAGGAAATGATTGTGCCGGCGACCGCGCCGGCGCCGGCGGTGCCGGGAGGTTATACGACGGCGACCATGGACAGCGGCACCGCCAATACAGACACGACCTGGTACGAAGAGGCTTATAACGTCACCAATACGTCAACGGGCTTGCCGCATCCGGGCACGACCTTTACCAGTGCGAGCCTGTCCAATCATCAATACACCATGGCGCCGAGCTACACGGCCAATGACGCGCTCATGCTGGATTCGATGCTGACCAACGCCGCGTTTACCTTGACGTCGCCGGCTGCGTATTCAGGCCTTTCGTTTTTGGAGAGCGGCGGGAACAATGGCGTTGCATTCAGCTACGCGGTGTATCATCAGGACGGCACGGTGGAAACGGGCAGCGGCAATATTCCGGATTGGTACAACGGGGCAAATCCCGCGTGGACAGCGAACGGCCGGATAGACGTGGATACGTTCGAGTTCTCATCGGTAAACGGCAACGACCCGCGGCTTTACTCACTGGATGTGGCGCTGACGGACATGACCAGCCCGGTGACGAACATCAGTTTCGCCTATGTTTCCGGCGGCGGCCATGGCGCAATCATGGCTGTGAGCGGGTTTAATGGAAGCACTTACACTCCTATAGCCGTCACCGGCTACAACGAACAAATTGTGATGGCTCAAAACGCGGGCAAACCGCTGCCTTTGACCGGGGTGACGACGGCTACCATGGACAGCGGCACGAACAATACCGGTTCGACCTACTACGAAATCGGTTACGTGCCCCAGGACCCGGGCACGGGATTGCCACCACCCGGGACCCTCGTGACGAACCTGTCCGCCGCGGACCACGTTTACCAAATGCCGCCGAGTTACACGGCGAATGACGCCATCCTGATCAATTCCAACCTTCCGTCCAGCCTTATCCTGCTGCAAACCCCGACCAATGTCGCCGCCTTGTCCTTTTTGACGGCATGCGGCAATGGTCCGGCCACAGTAGGCTGCGTCGTGTATCACGCGAATGGGATCACTGAAAGCAACAGCTTCACCGTCCCGGATTGGTTTTATTATTCCCCGGTAGCGCTGGATGCCGACGGGCGGGTGTATGTCAATAACGGCTCGGTGAACTCGATCGATGCCGGAAGCCCGCGGCTCTATGCCGAGGATATTTCACTGATAGATGCGACCAACGACGTGACGGCGATTCAACTCAGCTACTATTTTCCTGACAACAGCCCCAGCGCAAACGTGGCTGTTTTTGGGGTGAGCGGCGGGGCCGAGGTTTTGCCGCTGGCGGGCGATGATTTTAACGCGAACACGGAAGCCGGCGCGCAGGCGCTTCAGCAATGGTACAACGGCTCGGGCCAGTATAATTCGACGGGCTGGTGGAACGCGGCCAACTGCATTGAAGCCGTCATTGAAGACATTATCGCCAATGACGATTCCCAATATCAGGCCACGCTGACCAATACCTTCGCTCTCAACGCTTCCGGAGATTTCCTGGACGATTATTACGACGACGACGGCTGGTGGTGCAATTCCTGGATTCGGGCTTATGACGTGTCGGGCAACACGAATTTTTTGAACATGGCGAAAATCATTTTCGAGAATATCACCAACGCCTGGGACACGACCAACCAGGTGTGCCCGGGAGGCGTTTGGTGGAACACCTCGCATAGCTACAAAAACGCGATCCCGAACGAACTGTTTTTGCTCGCGGCCATTCGCCTGCACCAAAGGACGCCCGGCGACAGCGGACCGCTGAATTATTTCTATTGGGCCACCAACGAATGGACCTGGTTTAAGAACAGCGGCATGATTAATTCGATTAACCTCGTCAACGACGGCTTGAACGGCTGCGAAAACAACGGTGAAACCACCTGGACTTACAATCAAGGCGTCATTCTCGGCGGCCTGACGGACCTGTATAAAGTGACGGGCAACACGAATTACCTTCAACAGGCCATGGCCATCGCCAGTTCGGCCATCACGAACCTGGTGGACGGCAATGGGGTGCTGCTCGAACCTTGCGGTGACGACTGTGGTGGCGACGGGACGGAGTTCAAGGGAATTTTCCAGCGCAATTTGACTTATCTTTACGACGAAACACGCTACGCCCCCTATTATAATTTTCTTTATACCAACGCCCACGCCGTGTGGTTCAAAGACCGGAACGTCTTCAATCAACTCGGGCAGCTTTGGGACGGGCCGTACGACACGGACGACGCTTCGCGGCAAAGCTCGGCGTTGATGGCCGTGGACGCGCTGGCGGAGCCGATTACTCCGGCGATTCCCTTTTGCAAAGGCTCCGGAGATCCGGCTTTCAGCCATCCTGCCGGGGCGCCGTCGGGCACGCTGGGCTGGAGCGTCACGGCGGCGGATTCTTCCGAGGCCCTGCAAAATGGACCTAATGTTTCCTATTTGTCCGTGGGACCGCATGCGGCGCACTTCCAGCTTGCCGTCAGCGCGTTAAACAATTCGTCCGCCGATCTTGTTTCATTGAACGTGCGCGTAAAAAATGGCGCGACGCTGGCCAGCGTGGAAGTTCCATGGAGTGCATTTAGAAGCGCAAACGTGCCGCAGGATTTTTTCCTTTTATTCACTAATGCCGTTGCCGCAGAGCCCCTCATATTTGGCGCGTTTTGGAACGATGTGACCAACGCGCCGGCATTGACGATTTCGGACGTTTCGATTGACGGGTTGATGAACTGGAGCGCGGCAAACCTCGGGCATGCCGTGGGAAGATTGGACGGCCTGAACGGCTGGGAAGCCGATCCTGTTCGGGACACGGCATCAGGTTATCTGTGCACCGGTCCGGGTGTTGGCGGATTGGCGCCTGGCGACTACGTGCCGCAGTTCGAGTTAAAGGTCGACAATTTTGACTGGGATAATTCGGCCGTTGCGCAAATTTCTGTGGTTGATGTGGATGATAATCTCACAGTGGCATCGGAAACAATCACACGCGGGCAATTTCCAAACGTGCTGTACCAGGAATTTCCGCTGAATTTCAACGCAGTGGCCGGCAAGCACTATAATTTCCAGACGTATTGGTATTCGAGCGCAACGGCTCCGCGACTGACCCAACGGGCGGTGATGCTCAGGCCCGGACCCGTTCCGTTTTTTACCTCGGCACAATGGAGCAATGGACAGGTTGTCCTCGGCCTCATCGGCACGCCGGGCCAAACCTACACCGTGCAAACAACGCCAACGCTCATCAATCCGCACTGGTCTCCCGTCGGCAGTGTGACCGTACCGTCGTATCTGGGCAGCGGGCAATTCTACGACACCGTCCAGCCAACAAATGCTTTTTATCGATTGACGTATCCGTAGCGCCATGAGCGCCATGAAGTGTCGATTATTGGATTGATGGATTGGTGGATTGTCCCGATAGGGACATAATCCCTCCGGGATTCAAATTCCCGGATGCTAATAGCGATTTCGCCCGGAGAGATTAAAGGAGGCAGTGCCACTGGCAGTGGACACCAAACAAGTTACTGGGAAGGGCAAGCCCGTCAATTCGGATGCTGCATGTCGTCAATGGGCAACGAGCTGCCGCCCTGTGGAGAGTTCCATGGACGGGCGGAGTCATTGTCCGGATCAGACGCGCACCCTGCCACTCCCATCGCTATTGCACCCAGCAATAAGAGCAAAACCACATATACCGCTGACGTTTTCATTTTAAGAAGCCGGATTGGCCGGGATCACTTGATCGCCTTCGATAATGTCACCAAGCTGCCAGCCAGGGACGAGGTTGGCGATACTGCGGTCTTTTTGCACGCTGCTGATGACGACCTTGCCGACCAAACGGCCATCCCGGCTCACCAGCAATTCACCTTGCGGCAGAACGCCCTGATTTTCACCAACGTTCAACACGACGAAATTCCACTTGGGATCAACGGCCATCACGGTACCCTTCAAACTGGCAGGCAGTCTGACTACATAGTTTGTACCGATCAACAATTGGATTTGATTGTTTAATTTGGCGACCTCGCGTCCCAGGACCACTTTTTCCTGGTTAGCCACAGACAGCGCCATCTGGGTGTCCGCCAATTGTTTATTCAAAGCGACGACTTGCGGAGGAGTCAAACCGGTGCCCGTGTAAGCGGCCAACTGATCCGAGGTGCTATGCAGTTGGGTCGTAACCTTGGTGATTTTGTCGTTTAAATCCTGAATCTGCGTGTTTGCAGCATCTAATTTACTCGACAATTGATCGCGCGCGGCTTGCGCCTGGGTAAGGTCGTTTTGTGTCTGCGTCAGTTGGGCCTGGGTGAGACTGAGAGTTCTCTTGGTCTGGTCCAACTCATGATGGTACTCGTCCTTTTGGTTGCGCTGGCTGTCGCGGTCGTCCCGTAATTGTTGAATTTTCGGACGAACAACTCCGATGTTTATGCCGACCGCGGCAATTGCCGCAATGATGGCCACGATTAAAATGACTCGTCTCAAAAGCATGTCCTGTTGCGTTGCAGTCACCCAAAGTAAACGACAGCCGCAGTTTTTGTCAATGCCCTTTCGTCACATTTAATCATATCTTATTCACAATCCTGGATGATACAATCCGGCCATGGAATTACAGCATGGCGCCCACCTTGCCTATTGCACGAACGTCCATCACGGCCAAAACTGGCCTGAAACCTTCGATTCATTGCAAAAATTCGCCCTGGCCGTCCGGAACCGGGTCTGTCCGGGCCGCCGATTCGCGATTGGCTTGCGTTTGGGCAGCCGCGCCGCCGCCGAGTTGGCCGATAATCTTGCATTCACGGAATTCCAACGCTGGCTTGAACGGAACGATTGTTACATCTTCACCATCAACGGCTTTCCCTACGGCACATTCCACGACGCGCCGGTCAAGGAACAGGTCTATCTGCCGGACTGGACATCCCCGGACCGCCTGGCCTATACGAATTTGCTCTTTGATCTGCTGGCCAGGCTGGCGCCCGACGGGGTCGATGGCAGCGTGAGCACGCTTCCCGGCGGGTTCAAGGCGTTCATTAAAACGGACGACCAGGTAAAGGCCATCCGTCAAAACCTCTGGCGCTGCGTCGAGCACGTTTCAAATTTGTCGGAGAAGACCGGGAAAAAACTGCATTTAGGGCTCGAACCCGAGCCTCTTTGCCTGCTGGAAAATTCGGCTGAAACGATTCCCTTTTTCAGCCAAATGCGGGCTGAACATAAGAATGATCCGCGTTTGGAGGAGTTTCTGGGCGTCAATTACGATTGCTGCCATTTTGCGATCGAATTTGAAGAGCCCTGCGATGCGCTTGCCGCCTTTGAAAATGCCGGCATTCGAATCAGTAAAATTCACCTGAGCTCCGCCTTGAAAGCCCGGGCGACTCCCGAGGCCATGGTGGCTTTGCAAAAATTCTCGGACCGTGTCTATTTGCACCAGGTGATTGCGCGCACCTCGAACGGGCAATTAACGTATTTCCGTGACCTGCCCGATGCGCTTGAAATCAATTCAACATTCAAAATTCAGAATTCAGAATTTCCGGAGTGGCGCATCCATTTCCACGTGCCGCTCCATGCTGCGGCCGTTCCGCCCTTCCAAAATACCAACGACCATTTGTCCGGCGTTTTGGATTGGCTGGCAAAAAATCCGAAAGCGTGTTCTCACCTGGAGATGGAAACGTATACGTGGGAAGTGTTGCCGCCCGAACTCAAGTCCCGCACCGTCGTCGAGCAACTGGCGGCGGAATATGACTGGACGCTGGCTGAGTTGGCGCGGCGTAATCTATTCAAATCCTGACGTGTTAATGGCGTTGGCGTCGGAAGAATACGTTACCCGGCTTTCAAACTCTCAAGTTGTTTAAACCATCGACCGAAATGCTGGCATGAATTCAGCATCGCATCCAAACCGATCTTTGTAGCGACGATTACACCGCCCGTGGCCTTGGTCCGTTCATACTCGGGAATGAATTCAATAATTCGCTTTGAAGGAGCTGTCTGCTGGCCCTCGTCAATGTGCTCTGGAGGAATTCCTTCTACGGAACTGGCCAGTGATTCAACTGCCGACTTTGCGCCTACGTAAAATTCTGTGAGTTTTGTAATATCTGTGAAAAGCAGCGCCTCAAATTCGTGAAGCTGAACATAAGGTATAAAATTTGCGGCTCCAATGTCCTCGGCGAATGCATTTTCCAAAATGGCTGCTTTTTTTAATGGATCGTTTTCCGGCTTTGCTTTTACCCGCCCAGGAAAATCATTGGGCAAACGGTAGAGGTCAAACATCGTCGTGACAAATGCATCATCTTGTGATTCCTGTTTTAGGAGTTTTGTCACGTCGCTCTTGATTCGCTGATAGCTGGTTACGCCGCCCTTGTAAATCCGCTCGCTGCCGCCTCCCGTGTGGACCATTTGTGGCAACAGAAAGATGCCCTTCGCTCCGAGTGGCTCAGCCAGCATCGTTTTGACAAATCGCTCTTCGGTTATTCCCTCAACAACCAGCCGAACTCGGGCCATATCAGGGTCTCCCTCCTAAAACATTTTTTCCCCAAAGTTGGGATAACGAGTATTCCTTGAGCCATTCCTGAAGCTTTTCAGGATCAGGCCGCTCAAAAACCGATTGATCGTTTTTGCGGTCCACAACGATTAGATCCTCCGGCCTAAACTCATCCACGAGAGGCATGGATTGAGTTGAAAGTATGACCTGTGATCGGCTGGCGGTCATGTGAATGAGCGAAGCCAGCGTCGAAATTGCATAGGGATGAAGTCCAAGCTCCGGTTCGTCAATTAGAACCGTCGCAGGCGGAAATGGCTGGAGAAGCAAGGTCGCCAAACAAATAAACCGCAGCGTACCGTCAGAAAGATGATGGGCGCGAAATGGAAAATCAGAATTCCTTTGCCGCCACTCGAGCCGAATTGTCTCCGGAGCTTCTGGCGCCGGATCTAAAATGAAATCGTCAAAGAAAGGGGCGACCAGGCGAATTGTGTCCCGGATCCTTTTATAATGTTCGATGTGTGTCTGGCGCATGAGCAGCAAAAACGCCGCAAGGTTGCTGGCGTCGGATCGAAGAAATTTATTGTCATTTACTTCGCCAGGCCGTTTGACTCCTGCCGTCTCACTGGTGTCGTGAAAATGGTAAACTCTCCAGCTCTGGAGGGTGGGGACTAGAAAGTTCGCCACTCCAGGAACGGGGGATTCTTTATGCCCACTGCCCAAAACGGTCTTGCCAAAATTCTTAATAAACATTTCTTCCTTTGCGAAGAACAGGTTCCCTTGAACATCCGGTTCCAGACTGAACATGTAGCTGTTTTTTCCAAAGCGGACTTCAGCGTCAAATCGTTTTGTTACCTTTACTCCATTAAAGAGAAATGTGTCGGCTCCTCCCTGCTTGGCGACGTAATATTGGAGTCGAGATTCTACCATTTCACTCAACATTTTGAAAAACGAGATAAAGTTGGACTTTCCCGCTCCATTTGCGCCGATTAGTACATTGAGATTTCGCAGTGGAAACTCCTTAAGCTCCCGAATGGATTTAAACCCGCGCAGGGTTAATTGTTCGAGTTGCATAAGGCCTAAAAGGTCGCTTTATTCTCCGCCATCTATATTAAATGTAAACTTCGGTTCACAGTTAACCTTTGCTTCCGCACGAAATCAAACCTATACAACGGCCGCTTCATTAATAATCAAATCACCCTTAACGCCATCCAATGTCGCCTGGAGGCCCATCGGCAGCGTCGCATTTTCGCGAACGTGCCCGAATGGCAAGCCGCTCACCACCGGCACGCCAAGCGGCAGCAACCGGTCTTTAAGCACGTCCTCAACGGTTTGATGATATTCCGTGGACTTCGCGGCGTCGGGGTCGGTGCAGTCCTTGTTGTTGCCGACCGCTACGCCCGCGACTTGTTGCAGCAAACCGGCATTCAATAATTGCGTGATTCGGCCGTCAAAGCGATACGGTTGCTCCTGGACGTCCTCAAAAAACAATATCGATCCCTTAAACCGCGGCTGATACGGCGTGCCAATGAGCGCAATAAAAACGGAAAGGTTGCCGCCAATGAGCGGGCCCGTAGCCGTTCCGCCCTTGAGTATCGTGACCGGACTTTGCGTCGCGCCATTGCAAATGCTGCCGGGCGCAGAGGGTTCCATGACGGTTTTCATCAGGGAACCGAGTGTAAATTTTGATGGCCGTGCGCTGGTGATGTTCGAGTTGAGCGTCGGGCCGTGAAAGGAGACCATTCGCGCATGGACTTCGAAGGCGGTGTGCAGGGATGTAATGTCGCTGAAGCCGATGAATACCTTTGCGTTCCGTTTGATGAGGCGATAATCGAGCATTCCCAACAGGCGCGCCGAGCCGTAACCGCCGCGCAGACAAAAGATGCCTTTGACGTCGCGATCGGCGAACATGCCCATCAAATCGTCGGCGCGTGACTGGTCGTCTCCTGCGAGAAAGCCGAGGCGTTTGCGGACATTTGGAGCGAGCCTGGGTTTAAAACCCATTTTGGCAAGGGCGGCGGCAAAGGCATCGGGATCTCCCGGATCTTCGGCCGGGCTGGCGGGCGCGACGATTCCGACGGTATCGCCGAAACGGAGGCGTGGAGGTTTGACAAGATGGATAGTTGGCTGGGCGGGAGTTTTGCTCATGGCAAATACGGTGGGAGTGGCAAAAATAACTGGCGCGGCAAGGCCAACGCGCTTGATAAAACTTCGGCGTTTTAATTTTTGATCTTTCATAGAATACCTGTCGTCCGCGGAGGACGGATAATAAAAAAGGAAAAACGAAAAAGGAAAAAGGAAAAAACGTCTATTTCTATGGATATGGGGCCGTCGAATGGGACATGAGCCAATCAAAATCCGCTGGATTGGACCCAATGATGGACTGCGTGAGAAGCGGGTTTGGCTCGCCAGGCGGTACGCAGACGTTCCCGCTCGTCCATCGATGAACTTCCGCATGGCCGTCGGCAAAGCCCAGAGTATCCGCCCGGTTATGATAGCTGCCCGGCAAATTGAGCCAGACCGTGGATCTAATCTGGCCATTGACCACACTGCTCTCGCTGGGGTCAAGGGCCATAAAAAACCCATCGTCGATGGTGTCGCAGCTTTCGTCGGTGAATACAATCATGTCCTTCGGCGCCGGGCCGTGAATGCCGTTTATTTGGGATAACCTGTCATAGGAATACAATTCGGGACCACCACTGCCAGCAACATAATAGTCCACATTGATGGGAATACCCGAGGCCTTTTTGGCTGCGTCAAAAATGCCTCCTTCCAGAAATCCGTTCATGGAAACGCTGCGCACCCGGTCCATGTAAGGGGGATTGGGAGCGCTTTCTTTGCATTCCAGGATGTCGTCCGGACATTTGAAAATCGAAATGTCCCGGTTGCAATAAATGCTCAAGAGCGAATTGGCCAGGAAACTGGTGTTTATGTTATCCGGGTTATCGGCGGCCCAGCTTAAGATGCCTCCCACCCAGTTTGTTTCGGTTGTTTCGCCTTCAGCACCATTAGGCATTATTCGTTCATTCATTTGGTCGTTGGCATACATCACCCAGGCCTGGGCCATCAGCCGTTTGTTGCTCAGGCATTGAGTGACCCTGGATAGTTCGCGGGCTTGATTCAAAATTGGCAACAGAACGGCCGCAAGCATTCCAATCATGGCAATGACCGCCAGCAACTCAACGAGCGTAAATGCGGCAACGCCCTCTTTTATCCTGGATGAAGGCAGTTCGTAGTTCATGCAAGGAGTGAATGCTGTCTTTTATCTAGAAAAATGCTAATGCTTTGTCAAGCCATGTGTGACTGAGGCAGAGGGCGAGCGAGCTATTCTCATCTACTGCGCCAGGACCTGTTCGTGTTTTTTCAAATCTCAAATCAAAAAAGCGGTAGTGCCTTAATTTGGTAGGGCGAAAGTGCCCTTCCGCCCTGACTTCTCATTTTTCGGTGGTGCCTTGATTCAAATTAAGGCACTACCAAAAAAGCTCGACAATTCGCGAGTTAAAATGAAAGCTTCCAAGGGTATGGCTGAAACTGTCGTTCCCAAACCCGCTTCCAAAACTGAACCCACCCAAACCCGCGCCACAGAGACACAACGGCTGGTCTCCCTGGATGCGCTGCGCGGCTTCGATATGTTTTGGATACTTGGCGCCGATTCCCTGGTTTATGCGCTGAATAAACTGGGCCATTGCGCGCCGACCGCGTTCCTGCAAAACCAGTTGTCGCACTGCGAATGGCAGGGCATGCATTTCTATGACCTGATATTCCCGTTGTTTGTCTTTATCATGGGAGTTTCGACGGTTTTTTCACTGACGCGGATCATTCAGACGCAAGGGCGCGGTGCGGCGGTCACGCGCATCGTGCGGCGTTCGATCTTGCTCTTTGTGCTTGCTTTGATTTATTCCGGCGGATTTTCGAATCCATGGCCTGACCTGCGTTTAATGGGGGTGCTCAATCGCATTGCCATTTGTTACTTTTTTGGCGGGCTGATGTTCTGTTTTTTGCCGCCGCGCGTGCTTGTGGGCGTGGCCGTCGCGATTCTTCTGGGCTATTGGGCGCTCTTCCGATATGTGCCGATACGAGACATTCAAATGGGGCCTGACGCACTGGCTGCGCTGGCACAGCAACAGGGCAACATGAGGTTGGCGCTTCAATTCCGCAGCATTAATGATTACACGAACAATCCGAGCGCCATCCCAAACAGCCCGGTTATGGCCGCCGCAAGGAAGATGTACCTGGGCACGACGAACATGGTCACGGGCAAATATGAGATGGGCTATAACGTGTGCAATCATTTCGACTTCGAGCATTTGCCGGGCCGCCTTTACAACAGCTTCTGGGACCCGGAAGGCATTTTGAGCACCATCCCGGCCATTGCCACCGGGCTGCTCGGTATTTTTGCGGGGCTATTTTTGATGAATAAATCCATTCCGGATGAGAGAAAGGTTTTCTGGCTCATCGTGATGGGCGTTGCCGGGGTCTTTTTCGGATTTTTTTGGGGAATGCACTTCCCCGTCATCAAAAAAATCTGGACGTCGTCCTATGTTCTCGTTGCGGGCGGTTACAGCGCGATATTGCTGGGGGCGTTTTATTGGATCGTGGACGTGAAAAAATGGCAATTATGGTGCCGTCCGTTTGTGTGGGTGGGCATGAACCCAATCACGCTTTATATGATAAGCAATCTGACCGGCGGCGAGGGTTATCGCAAAATGGCCGCGCGCCTGGCAGGCGGCCCGGTATTGGATTATCTAAATACGCATATTGCCCAGGGATTCGGAAACGTTGTGGTTTCGCTTGTAAGCATAGGGCTGTTTTTCTGGCTCGCTGGATTCATGTATCGCCGGAAAATATTTATTCGGCTTTAGGTATCGCCTGGGCTCCACGCTTGCGCGTGTCTCAAATTGAATGAGCATCTCGCCAAAAGATTGCTGTGTGTTGAACAGCGGCGGTGAGCTGTTTGGTTGGGTTGCCCGGCGTTTCCCTGCGGGGATTCGTCCATCACCGTGGGTCGCGCACGCTCGCGGCGCGCAATACGTCTGGCCGGGCGATCCACCTCCGCAAGCATTGGTCGTAGCGCGACGCGCATTGGTTGCGACTGGCCTTTACAATAGCTTCGGGTGCGTGGACCTGCTCCGGAATCCCGCAGGAAAGTGGCTTGCCCTGGAGGTGGGTACCGACGGGCTAGTCAACCACGTTGACCGGGATCTTGGTCACCCGGAATTTGAGAAGGATTTGTCGCGGCGCATTGCGGACGCGTTCTGGAAGTCAGCGCAGAGATTTGAAAAATCGCCGAATCGCTAGCAGAAGTACGCAAAGAGCGCCGAGGTGTCAGCGCAGACGAGTTTTTCGTCGGATTTGAAGCGCAAGGTTTCGTTTCCTCCGCTCTTCTACAATTGGATTTGGCCTTGCCAAAGCCTTCGCAGCTTTGGATTTCCTGGCTGCTTCCCAAACCTCGGCCATAATCTCAATCCACGATGGATCGCTGTTGGATGGACTGAATCGCCGCATAATTACACGTTGCCTTTCCATGGCTTGGCAAGCAACTTAATTGCAAGCTGCGCCTGTGCCATGCTCAGTCCCGTCTGCGAGTTTACTTGCACGAGCCGCTCATGATGCATTGCCATATCATCGCGATCATCAAGAATGGCGAAAGACGAGACTGGATACGGAACCGAGCGCAACCAACCGTCTATCTCCAGCCCGCGTTCCTTTTCGAGAGACTTAGTCTTGCCGGCGAGCTGTACGGGCAAAACGCCGTCTCGCTCCAAAAATCCGATCATCTCACGTAACGTCAAACCCTCTCGCCAACTGCTCGTAATAACAAGTCGTGCGTCGGTCAATCGCAATATCTCATTGAGTGCCGTGACGTTTTCCTTTGCGAAGCGATAGCGCGTGCCGAACCGCTCAACACTCTGTTCGGAATTAAGAACGCCGTCAAAATCCAGAAATACAACCTTACAGGGTTCCTTTGGCCATGGCGCCACTGGCGGCGAACCGGCACGGTCCCCGTATATTTGCCACAGGGGCTCGCCGGCAAGCACAGCCTTTTCTGCGGCTTGCATCGCCTGGAGAAGAGCGTCGCTGGGCTTCATGCGGGTTTTCGTAACGTAATTTACTGCCCTCGACCAAGTGCGTCAACGCGCGCCATGCGGCCAAGCATAACGTAAGAGCGAAGGCGGAGCGTGCGGCGGTTGGGCAGGTGTTATACGACCCATAGGACCCATACGTCCTATAGATCGAATGGGACCAAAACGATCCCCACAGTCTTTTAATCAGATCGAAAAACCCGAGGTCGGTTCGCTCAGCAGCACGCGGTCGCACCAGTCGCCGAAACTTTCGCGGTTGAACCGTTCGTTGACGTAGCGAGTTAGCACGGGACGCAGTTCGGTTTCGATGTCGGCGTCTTTGACCATTTCTTTCCAGGGACGCGCCAGGCGTGTGCCGGCGAGGTCCCCGCCGAGCCAGATCTGATAGCGTCCGGGCGCTTTGCCAACGAAACCGATTTCCGCGACGTACGGGCGGGCGCAGCCATTGGGGCAACCGGTCGAACGTATGATGATCTCCTCGCCCACCATGCCGACGGCTTCGCAGAGTTTTTCGATGCGATCCACGAGGCCGGGCAGCATGCGTTCGGACTCAGCCAGCGCCAGTCCGCACGTGGGCAGCGCGGGACAGGCCATGGACGCGCCATGCATGGGCGTGGTTTGGCGATGATCCGTTTTCACGCCGTGCTCGATAAGGAGTTCATTAATGGCGTCACGGTCGTCTTCGACGATGTCGGCCAGAATGATGTTTTGGTTGGGCGAGAGCCGAAATTCGATGTCTGAATATTTTTCGGCCAACTGGCGCAAGGCGGTTTTGAACCGGCGTCCTTCCACGTCTTTGATGCGCCCGGTTTCGACGAAGAGGGTCAGAAACCATTTGCCGTCCACCGACTGGCGCCAGCCGTAAAGGTCGCCCATGGTGGTAAAGCGATAAGGCCGCGGCGGTTCCAATTGGAAGCCGGCGCGCTTGTTCACTTCCTCCCGCGCCCAGTCCGCGCCGCGTTCTTCGATCACGTATTTGAGCCGGGCGTGCTTGCGGTCGGCGCGGTCGCCGAAATCGCGATGGATGGTGAGGACAGCCCTCGCCACGTCCACAACCTTGTCCGCTGGAACAAATCCGATGACATCGGCCAGGCGCGGATAGGTTTGCAGGTTGCCGTGGCTGCGGCCCAGTCCGCCGCCTACAGCGACATTATAGCCAACCAGTTCCTCGTCTTCGATAATGGCGATAAACCCCAGGCAGTTTGTAAAAAGGTCAATATCGTTGACCGGCGGAATGGCAAACGCGATTTTAAATTTCCGCGGCAGATACATTTTGTCATACAGCGGGTCCTTGAAAGTTTTATTTTCTTCGCTCTCGAGATTGAGTTGGACGCCGTCAATCCAGATGGAGTGATACGCGCCGGTCCTGGGTTTGAGTTGTTCGCTGACGAGGCGGCAATCTTCGAGGACTCGCGAGCGGGCGAGGGTGTACGCCGGGGTGGGCGGGGCCATGACGTTTCGTCTCACGTCACCGCAGGCGGCCAGGGTCGAAACCAGGGAATCGTTCAGGCCCTTTATGAGAGCGCGAAGGTTTGATTTCAAAATGCCATGGAACTGGATAGTCTGGCGGGTGGTAATGCGGAGGGTATTGTTTCCGTATTGACCGGCCATGTTGTCCATCGCAATCCATTGCCCGGGCGTCAATACCCCGCCGGGGACGCTGCTCCGGACCATCATGATGTATTTTTTGGCCGTCTTGCGCAGATCGCGATCGTCCTGTTGATAGACGCCGTGAAATTTCAGAAATTCGTAGTCGTCCTGGGAAAAATGGTCGGCGGCGGCGTCGGCGAGGGTCGCGGCAATGCTCCCCGAAAGGGTCGGATTCCCCGTTTTGAGTTCTTCGTTGCGCGTCAATTTGACTGGAGCTTCATCCATAAATGAAAAGACAATATATAATGTAAGGGTTTTAGGTTCAATCTCGCACTTGGCGTAGCGCAGACTTCGGGCGCATCTTGACATTGTTCCTGGTAGGGACGCTGCGCTGCGGCGTCCGGCGCCGCGTGCAGCGGCGCAACAAGCGGAATCGGACCTCGTTCCACGCATGTTCCGCCCGCTCTGCGCGGGCGGGGACATCGCAGCGCGATGTCCCTACCGCCAGCGACATCAAGAATAGGGCGCGGGCGCGCAGCAGAAACAGGAACTATCAGGATTCCTGAAACACCGCGCGCCGCGCGGCCCTTTTCCAACCAACCGTAGTTACTCCTCAAACAAATTTTCATCGGCCTGTCAGGCGGTTGGGCGTCTTGGTAGGGACGCTGCGCTGCGGCGTCCAGCGCCGCGTGCAGCGGCGCAACAGGTGGAATCGAACCTCGTTCCACGCATGTCCCTACCACCAACAACATAAAGAACAGTATTTGGATGCGCCTGTCAGGCGGCTTCCCATTTCGCCCATCGCTCAAGCAGTTACCAATGCTTCGACAACCGGATCGCTATCCACGTTCACGTCAGCAAACATTGTAGATGCGTGGCATAGGTCTTTTTCGGTTAGAGGTTCGGTGCGTAAGCGATGAATTTCCGGTATTCGCTCAAAATCGTTTGCAGCGCGGCGATGAACGCCGCTTCTTTTAGATAAGCCGGCGGCGCGGCGGACGTTTCCAGGATGATTTCGAACGGGCGCGGCCGCACGCGCGGCGGCGGAAAACTCAACATGCCTTCATAGGCGTCGTAAATGATTCCGTTGCGGGCGCGGAAACCGTCAATGACAGGGCGCGTGTCGCGCGAGAGAATTTTTTCCACGGCTTCCAGGGCGGGCTTGAGCAGATGTTTGGTGAGCGTCGCGCCGCGGGCATATCCGTAGAATCCCGAGCTTGTGTCATCGGTGTGCAGCGAAATGATTCCCTGAAACGACTGCGAAATCAGCTCGTGCTGCAACAACCGCACTTCAGGCTCGCCCGAATTTTTCCAAAACTCGCGGTTCAAGTCCTTGCCGCTGCGGGAAAATCGTGTGCCGTCTTCAAAACCCGTTGGATTGCAAATCGGATAAAATGAGAGGCAATAGCCCTGCGCCAGTTCAGGTTTGGCCTCCAGCAATCGGATAAAATGAACCAGGGCGTGGGAACCTTCCGGCTCATCGCCGTGAACACCGGCAAAGATCCCGATATGAATCGGGGTATCGCCGCCTTCAGGGCCCACAAAGTGATACCGCGTCAGTTCGTAGGTTTCTCCACCTGACTTGAAACACGCGTCGTGCCAGGCGACCAGATTTGGCGATTCGGCGGCGATTTTCTCAAGGGGCGCAAAAAAATCGGCTATGGAGCGACGCCCATTGCCGTTGTTGCCAGTGGCCGGACGGGCCGGCTGATAAGTGTCTTCCACGGTTTTCATAGCAATCACATTTGGTATTGGCATAAATAACGACTAAGTTGGTAGTATATTAACGCGCTCGGCCGCAATGTCAAAACTTTTTTTGCGAAATTTTCTAAAGTGCTTGAATTATTTCAGGAATAGGCGTCTTTCCCTTCGAAGGCAGCATTTGGACCGTAGACCGCCGCGATGCCAGGCCGTTCATACATCGGACGATTTTTCTCCCTCTCCCAGCGGGAGAGGGCTGGGGTGAGGGAGAATCGTTCGAATGAGAATGTTGCGGTTCATGGTGAGGGCGATCTTCCTGCAACAATCCATCAATCCACAAATCCAACAATCCTTCTCAAATCCCTTCTCCCTCAATAAAACCGGCAAAAACCTCTTGTCTTGAGACCGGGGCGCCCTTGGCTACCTGGGCCAATGTGGATTGGTCCATGACGCCCGTAACGTAATTTCTGATATCAAAAAAGACGCGCCGGAAGCGGCAAACCGGTTCCTGGGAGCATCGCTTGTAGCCAGACAGGGAGACGCAGGCAATCGGGGCCAAAATACCGTCGAAATGGCGGACGACCTCGCCCATGGTGATTTTGGAGGGATTTTTGGCGAGCACATAGCCGCCGCGCATTCCGGCGAGGCTTTCGACCCATCCCTTCGCCTTGAGCGCGAGCATGATTTGCTCGAGAAATCGCTTGGGAATGTCGTTGCGCCGAGCCAATTCACGAATTGGGATCGGCGTGCCGTTGTAATGTTCCACCAGCGTAAATAACGCCCGCAACGCGTAATCCGTTTTTTTGGAGACCTGCATATATACGATGTATTTAGTCGCATTCTGATGAATCCAAAAGAAAAGACAATAGCAATTTACGATTTACGCGGCGCAGGGGCGCGCCTTGACACTGTTCTTGGTAGGGACGCTGCGCTGCGGCGTCCAGCGCCGCGTGCAGCGGCGCAACAAGCGGAATCGGACATCATTCCACGCATGTTCCGCAAAGCCCGTAGGGCTGGTGTATCTGTAGAAACGCCGCCCCCAAATATTAGTTCTGTCCGCAGAGCCCGGGAAATCTTTTGCGGTCGTTTCTACAAATACGCCGCACCTAACGGCGCTGATGCCGGAAACAACCGGGCGCATCTTCTTGGTAGGGACGCTGCGCTGCGGCGTCCGGCGCCGCGTGCAGCGGCGCAACAAGTGGAATCGGAGTGCCACCAGCACGCGCACACCCCCCCCCGCTTCAACCCTTCAACGTTGCAATTCACGTCGCCGGAATAAATCGTTGCAACAACAGGGTCGCCACAAATAAGACGGCAAGAATCACGCCCAGAGCGATCGGGCATTGCGGCGCGATGGCCAGCCAGTCCACGAAAACAATGCCTGCCAGCAGGCCCGAGACGATGCGTACGACAGCAATTTCACCGCCCAAAAATACCGTGCGGACGCAACGAAAGATCCAGCAAACCAAAAGGACGGACAAATAGATGGCGGGCATGCGCGCGCCGTTCACATTCATCATCCCGGCCAGCAGGATTGGGCCGGCCAAAAAAATGAGCGGCCCATAGGGGAGCCCTCGGCTCCCGGGGACGCGGGTTTCGCGGCGGGCCACGTAGCTCAAGCCCACGATGTAGAAAGCCAGGGCCGCGCCGCACCAAATCGGCCGCCCGTTGTAATCGCCCTGCCCGACCGTTCCGGCGATGACATAAACCCAAAACCGGCACAAGCCCATGAGCCAGGGCGATGCGGTAACGACCTTGTGCGCCGCGTCATAGACCACGATGCAAAAGGCCAGGACCACCGCGAGCGCGCCCGTCCATTTGCCGCAGAAAATCAGGAACAGGACGCCCAGGGCGATCCATGTCCAGCCGTATACCCAGACCCATTCTTCAGCAATCGCTCCGCTGGGGATGGGACGTGTGGAGCGGCGTTGGCGGTCGAAATCAACGTCGAAGGCGTCGTTTAGAAACATGCCGCCTGTATAGAGGGCCGACGTGCCGAGCAACAGGAGCGGCAGCTTCCAATAATAATCCCGGTCCGGAACGAATTGCCCATCTGAGAAACACGAAAGCCACCAGCCTGCCAGACAGTTCGACCAAACTGTTGGCAGATTGGATACGCGCCCCAGAATGAGCAGCGTGCGGAATTTTTGATTCACCGAAACAATTAAAAAGGAAGTCCTTGCGGACGGCCACCAAAAAAAGGAAAAAGGATTTTAATAATCTATCGCCACGCTCAAACCATCCGCCCTACACGTCCACTGTGTCCATTTCTGTCCATGTTAGTCCGTGCTGGTCCGTGCTGGTCCGTGCTGGTCCGTGCTGGTCCCTGTCCGTCCGTGTCCGATCCGTCAGAGATATTTTTCCCCCAAATCCTCAATCACCACGCGGCCCAAACACATTATTGTATAGCGCCCTGCAATATTCTTCTTCAATCGCATATAGCGCCATGCTATATCTGTAGCCATGACAACACAACAAACTAAAAACGCAATCGACGAAATCCTCACAACCGAAGCCCAAAAGAAAGCTGCCGCCAATCTGAAAGCCGACTGGCTCCAGAGCTTTAACAAAGCCGCGAGCCCGTCTGCGGCGCTGGCCGGTATCGCAGTGCCGCCGTGCAGACCCATCGTCGGCAAATGGTTTAAACAGGGCGACCTCGGATTTATCTGCGGTCCGCGCGGGCTTGGCAAAACCTGGTGGGCCATGCTTCTCGCCCGTAAATGTGCCGAAGGCATAAGCATGGGCCAGTTACCCGCTCTGCATGTCCACAGCCCCCAGCGCGTGCTCTACGTGGACGGCGAAATGTCCTTGGACGGCATCCGCGAACGCGACCACGCGCTCACAGCCGTTCCGACCCCAAACATTATATATTTGCAGCACGAGGCGCTGTTTCACTTGACCGGCAAGGTTTTGAACCTCGCCGAACCGCAGGCGCAGGCCGCCCTTCTGGAAAAATGCATTCAGGACAAAATCACAATTCTGGTGCTGGACAATCTCTCGTGCCTGTTCTCTGGAATGCGTGAAAACGATGCTGACGCGTGGGAGCGGGTTTTGCCCTGGCTGCTGGACCTGCGGCGTCACCGGATCTCGGTGATATTCGTTGCGCACTGTGGCCGCAACGGTTTGATGCGCGGCACGTCCCGGCGCGAGGATGCCGCCTTTTGGATAATCAACTTGTCACAGCTCAAAGACCCGAGCGACGAACGGCACGGCGCGAAATTCGTGGCCAAATTCGTAAAAAATCGCAATACAAGCGACGCTGATTGTCCCCCGCTGGAATGGACTTTCTTACGGTCCCCGAACGATTCTAAAACGCAGGTCACGTGGAAAAAGGTATCGGTGCCGGAGCTGTTCCGCAAAGCCATCGAGGATGGACTGAGCACCGCTTCGGCAATCGCCGAGGAAATCTCCCTCTCGCGCAGTCAGGTCTCCAAGTACGCGACCAAGGCCATGAAAGAAGGATGGCTGGCCAAAAAAGACAGGGAGTACGTGCTCGTCTCCGAAGACGAGGCAAAAGTCGACCAGGAACTCAACAAACAACTCGATGCCTAACCCCGTAGCACGTAGCGCAGGTTTCCAAACCTGCCGTATCGCCGATTTCCAAATCGGCTAACCGTACAACGTCGTTAATGCCTCCAACTCACAACCTCGCAATTGTGGAATCTGTTATGAATTCTCCCACAACCACCGACTCTGAATCAAACATCACCGTCGCCCTCGTCCAGCGCGTATCCGACCGCCTCGCCGGAGGCGTCCCGCTAACCCTGGCGCTCGCCGGCGAACCCGCGACCTGTGCCGAATACGAAGAACAATTGCGCCAACGCCCTGAGTTGGCGGCCCACGAAGGCGTGGCAAAGCGCAAATTCCTCCAAAATACCGTCAAAAAGCTGATGAACGCCAAAGATTCCAGTGCAAATATTCGCTGGCTCCTCGAGCGCCTTTATCCGGAGGTGTTCCAGGGGCAGCCACCGAGCGAAAGCGTAACAGTAAACGTGGCAACCGCCGTCGCCGGAATGCCCGCAATATCCGAAAGGCCCAGGATGACCCCGGAATACATAAAACTATTACAAGAAGACGCCAAAAAACTCTAACTCAACCCGATTCGGTGGTAGGGCAGACCTGCCGGTCTGCCCAAATCAAATAAAAATACAAATGACGGAACCAGCCACCTCATCAACCGACTACGATAATCATCCACAGGTCAAATCCTCTCCCTTTGCGCAGCCACTAACTGAGTGCCCTGAATGGGCACAGGATATTAGCCAGGGGTCGAGCGCGACTCCGGGAGCGCGACCACCCCTGGTAGGACGACCAAAAATCTCGCCGCTAATTGCGAAGCCGCACGAAGTGCGAATCTGATCTGCGGCCAATCCGACTACAGACCATCAATCCATCCATATACACCGAACCGCCAATCCACTTGTGTCCCTTGCGTCCCTTCCCCCGCCATAAATCCACCAATCCATTAATCCAATGACCGAGACCCCCAACCGGGCGATGCCCGACGAGTTTGCCGAGCAGGTGCTGGGCATGCAATTATATCCCAAACAACGCGACGTCCTGCGCGCGCTCGCGCCACGCGATTCCGCCGTTTCCTTCCGCTCATGCAACGAAGGCGGCAAAACCAAGCGTATCATCTGCGCCGCCATCCTTTGGCATCTCAGGGCCTTTCCGATGGGACACGTCATCAGTACCAGCGGCAGTTATCGGCAAATCAAGGACCAGCTTTTGCCGGCGCTTCACGCCTATGAGCGGCTGTTTCCGGAATGGACGTTTTACCGGACCCCACGGATTGAAACGCAAATCGTGAAATGTTTTTGGGAGGGCTTTTCGACGGACGAAGGCGGGCGGTTCGAAGGCCATCACGCCGGCGGCCCGGATGAACCGCTCCTGATCATCGTGGACGAGGCCAAGACGGTGAAGGATGACATCTTCGAGGCGATCGAACGTTGCAAACCCACGCGCCTGCTGATTGCCAGCTCGCCCGGTTATGCTGAAGGCGAGTTTTATCGGAGCCATACGACGCGCGCGAAGTTTTATCAGACATTCGTTCAACGCGCCACGGAATGCCCGCATTGGAGGTTGCAGGACATTCAGCGCGTTCAGGAAAAATGGGGTGAAAATCATCCGCTGTACAAATCCATGGTCATGGCTGAGTTCATGGATTCAGTTTCCGACGGCGTGATTGATTTGAAGGCGTTGGAAGATTTGATGGCCAACCCGCCGGTAGGGCAGAGCTCCCGCTCTGCCTCTGACCGCAAAGCGTTCTGTGATTTTGCGTGGAGCGGGGATGGCGATGAAAATGTCCTGGCGTTGCGCGACGGCAATGTTGTCACACTCGAAGAAACGTTTCGAGCGGACAATCTACATGCCATTTGCGGGCGCTTCGTCGCGGCGTTTAATCGGCTGCGGCTTAAACCGCATCAGATTGACGGCGACGAAGGCGGCGGCGGCAAATTGATCTGTGACCAATTACAGGCGATGAACTGGCGGATCAATCGGGTGAACAACGGGGCCGCACCGCGGAACTGCGAACACTACGCGAACGTTGCCGCTGAAATGTGGTTTGAAGCCGCCAAGCAAATTGCTCGGCGCGAAATTATCCTGCCGAACGACGACGATTTGCGCGCGCAAATACTGAATCGCAAGCGTGTGCCGAATGCGCGCGGAAAATTGGCCGTGGAAAGCAAGACCGACATGAAAAAGCGCGGCGTGGATAGCCCGGACCGCGCAGACGCGGTGTTCGGCGCGATGATGCCGGTGCGGCGGTGGCAATCGGTGAACATCGTCGGCCTCAGCAACGAACGTGGACCGTGGGATGGGTTTGAGGGGCAGTGGAAGGTGTTTGGGGAGGGAGAACGGCAGGAGTATCCCAGATGGCATCCATACTCGTGGGGAGACTGAGGATCAGTGCCATGAGCGCCGTGAGCGCTATCAGTGTCATGAACGTCCTGCGGGTCGTAGCTGCCGAAAATTCCAAAATGTCTGCGAAGCACAAACTGAAAGCCCTGGAGGGGCGGCCGATAATAGCCCAGGGCAAGCGCGACTCCGGGAGCGCGCCGCCCTGGGTAACGAAGCCCAATACACAAGCCGCTAACTGCGACGCCGCGCGATAGCGCGAATCTGATCTGTCGGCCATCGAACATCAAACGTGCGCGATCCGGCAAACCGAAAATGAAAAGATTATGGATGAAGAAAATTACGAAACAATTGATTGGCCTTCGCGTGACGAGGGCAAAAGATACCTGAAAACCCTGTGTGAACGCGGAATTCTTACGGCCAATTTCGATGACTTGCAGACCAGGACGAAGCTCGTTGAGCTTGGCCTCACCATGCCGAAAGAAAAGGAGGGTTGGCTGTTTTTTCCCTGCTGCCCCGAGAGGGCCGTGTACATTTTTCTCCGCTTCCCCGACCCGTTTCGGCACCAGGGCCGCCCACGTCTTATTGTATTCCGGTTTGACATCGCGAAATATCAGAGCAATCCGCTGACCCCCGGTTTGGAGGCAGGCCCCGCGAGCATCCTGTTTGACCGCTCCGTTACGGTCCTGGCACGTCTTGATTCGACGAAATGCGCGATGGGCAAAACCTGGGGGCTCAACTGAATTAATGGATCGGTCGAAAGATCGACGACATGATAACGCCGGTGCATTTGCCGTTATATCGGAGATGTATACTGGGCGTAAATCAGCGGGTGTCTGAAGGAGGCAACTCAAGATATGCGGTTAGCCATCCCTGACCCTTTTTGGTGGCTGGAGTTTGACGATCTGAATGAATTTGGAAGAAACTAAACCACGAATTCGGCATCGGAAGGAACCGCGGTAAAAGGCGCGGGATGGATCGTCTGGACCGGGCCGATGCGGTGTTCGGAGCAATGATGCCGGTGCACCGTATCCGTGTTACTAACCCCGGCTAGGCAGGGCTGCGGAAGTTCTGTCAGAGTGAGGGTATGGAAAATTCGACCAGTAATCGTCCCCATCACACGCCGGAGCAACGCGCGCAAATTCTCAGCGACTATCACCAGAGCG
>DATJTK010000061.1:0-26632 GCA_035503455.1 Candidatus Sulfotelmatobacter sp.
CTTTCGGTATTGTTGGTTTGTGATCATCTGCGGCGGTTGAGATGGCCTCCGGCCATCCCGCCGCCGCAATAATCATTACCGGCTCAGTAGTGAATTTTAATTGTCGTCAGTGGTGATTTTTAATTGTCGTTCCACAGTGCCATGAGCACCGTGAGTGCCAAGGGTGCCGTGAGTGCCAAGGATCGGGCGGAAGATGGGAGTTCGGCGATGGGAGTTGAAAGATGGGAGGCGGAGCAGTTATCGTTAATGTAACACCGCAACAAATTGTCAATCAACAACTTATAAAATGTAACAGCGTGTAACAAAATGTGTAACACTGGAAGTCATTGCGCCTCAACGATGTAACAATGTAACACGATTTCCAACTTCATCACACAGATACGACCTGGTCCGCAGATTTCGCAGATTAACGCAGATAAGATTGTGAATGAGGAAGAAAGGAACAAAGGGATATTCCGTGGATTCTTTTCCTAATTTCATATTTTCCTCATTATTTTAAATCTGCGAAAATCGGCGGAATCTGCGGATAATAAATCATCATTCCACGCGATGGGTTTTAAATCTGCCCGGTCTTTGAGTTCTTTGTGCTCTTCGCGGCCTGCCCGGCGTAGCTTCGGCGAAGTCGGGTTAAAATTTGCCCGGCTCTGCCCATCTTCCATCTTCGCCTCTCCCGGCCCTCCCGGGCCATCACGCTCTTCTCTTCCTGCTTCGAGCAGCGCGGGCGCCTTTCCAGTGCTTGTGTTGGTATCTTGGCTTGCGACGACGCGGCTTGGGTTTGGGCATCAGTGCGGCGGGGTGGTGGCACCGTCGCGGTGGCCGTCGCCTGAATGTGGATGCAAAGGCAAATGCGAATGCGCGGCGGGTTTTGTCGCTCGTTTTCTTTTTTTGGCGGCGGTGGCTTTGCCTGTGCCTTTGGCTTTGCTCCTGGCCTTTTTTATGGGCACTTCGGCGCCTTGCTTGTGTTCCGCAGAAGGTTCCGTGGCCTTCGCCAGCCAATGCATCGCTTTATCGTATTCGAGGAACGCACGGGTGTGTAATCCGCGCTGCCGGCCAATGGATATGAAATCACGAATGGTGCCGTGGACATCGTGACTGTGAAGGATGGCCAGGCGTTGGCGATGGGCGAAACCGGCGTCGCGAAAGGCGTCCACGAGCCCGACGAGTTGCGCCTCCGTGAATCGCGGTTTTTCCGGCACGGGCAAATCCCGCAAATCGACCATGGCGCGGCCCATTCCGCGTTTTCGGCAGGCCAGGGCCAGTTGTTGCAGCACCTTTTTGCTCTCTTCGAAATTGAGGTGTTCGTCTGCGTCAAAACAAATAAAGTCGCTGGCGCGAATCACCTGCAACTCGATGGGCGACGGCTTCTTTAGTTTTGGCAAACCATCTCGCATTTAATCAACCTTTTGAATCAGCCTCGTAAGCATAACAGCGGAGATGGGAGATGGCAAATGGGAGATGGAGGGAATGCGGAATGCGGAATGCGGAATGAAAGAGGTCCGCAGATTTCGCAGATTAACGCAGATTAAAGACAATGAGGAACACAGGAAGTCAGGAAAGAGACTGTTGGAAGGACAGGGTAGCTGCGGAGCAGCGAACGGTAGTGGCCCATAGCGCCAGCTATGGGATAGGACAAACAAAATTTTCAAGCTCCGGCAGGAGCGAAAGAAAGCCGACTGGGTCTGTTTTTCATTGGGCGGCGTGTCGATCCTGCAACTCTGTCGCCTCGTCCGGGGCTCGATAATTGCGGACGTTCGGTCCCACGGCTGTCACCGTGGGCTAGTGTGGTGCGCTGCTCCGCAGCTAATCTCTGTCTGCCTTCGCGTCCTTCGTAGCCTTCGCGCGAAAACTTTCATGCTTTTCTGTTTTCCTCATTAGAGGATCCCGTGTTTCGCATTCGCATCCTGTAAATCCTGTTATCCTGTCTAAAACTTTTCGTGTGGTTCGTGTATTTCGGTTTATCCACCCAAAAACTGAATACTTGAAACTATAGATTTTTCATGCATGTTCATCGCTTCAAATTGTGAAAGAAATTGTGCCATTGTCACCGTTATCATCGCCGCCATCGGCGATCGTTCAAAATCAGTTCGAGTCCGTTCGGGATTTGTTCCAGAAGAATGTCCTGCCGACTTATGCGCGTTATGATCTGGCGTTGACTCATGGCGCGGGCAGTTACGTTTTTGACGTGGCGGGCCGGCGTTATCTGGACCTGGGCGGCGGGATTGCGGTGAATTGCCTGGGCCATGCGCATCCGGCCATTACCGAGGCATTGGTGGAACAGTCACGCAAGCTGGTCCATACGTGCAATCTTTATTACACGGAGCCGCAGGGCCGGCTGGCCGCGGAAATTGTCAAACGCATCGGCGAGGGCAAAGTGTTTTTCAGCAACAGCGGCGTGGAGGCCAATGAGGGATTGTTCAAGCTGGCGCGGAAGTTTGGGCATGACGAAGGGCGGTTCGAGATTTTGACGGCGACGAATTCATTTCATGGCCGCACGCTGGCGGGTATTGCCGCCACGGGCCAGGACAAGGTGAAGAAGGGATTCGATCCTGCGTCGCCGGGTTTTCGGCATATTCCGTATGATGATTTGGCTGCGGCGCGCGCGGCCCTTTCTCCGGCGACGGTTGCTATCCTGGTTGAAGGGGTGCAGGGCGAAGGCGGCGTGACGCCGGCGACTCCCGAGTATTTGCTCGGATTGCGGGCGTTGTGCGATGAAAAGAAATTGTTGTTGTTCATGGACTCCGTGCAATGCGGACATTTTCGCACGGGCAAGTATCAAAGTTTTCAGCGGATTTTGGAGGCGACTCCGGGCGGTGAACAGTTTTTGCCGGATGGCATTTCGATGGCCAAATCGCTCGGGGGCGGGTTTCCGATGGGCGCGTTTTGGGTGCGCGCGCCGTACGCGGATTTGCTCGGGCCGGGCGCGCATGGGACGACGTGCGGCGGTTCGCCGCTGGCATGCGCCGTGGCGCTGAAGATTTTTGAAGTGATCGAACGCGAAAAACTGGATGCGCAGGCGCGCAAGCTCGGCGATTGGATGTTGAACGAACTTAAACGGCTCGCGCAGGTTTATCCGGCCGTAATCAAAAACGCGCGCGGCCTGGGTTTCATGATGGGGCTTGAACTGGTGGAAAAGGAAAAAATTCCGGCGTTTGCCTCCAGTGACAAAACCGCGGCGGTCCAATTTGCAAACCGGCTGCATGCGGCGGGCGTGATGGTGGTTCCGGCGGGGACGCAGGTGCTGCGTTTATTGCCGCCGCTTAATTTGAAGCCGCAGGAGGCGGGTGAGGGGATTTCGAAGATTGAGGAAGCGGTGAAATCGCTCGCTTAGTTTAAATGCGAAATCAAGGAAAGAGAAGAAGGAGATCCGCAGATTTCGCAGATTAACGCAGATGGTGAATGAGGAAGAGAAGAACAGAGGAATACTCCGGGGATTCTTTTCCTGATTTCCTCATTGTTTCAATCTGCGTTCAACAAGGGCCACACGGACCGGCCCGTGTGTGCGCGTCCAAGCTCCAACCGTCCATTCGCAAACCTGAGACTACTGGCGGCAACCACAAATCCCGCCTCTTTCAGGAACGCGGAACCGACGAAAAAAGGCAGAACTTCCTTCGCCCCCGTCTTTACGCCATATGCTGAAAGGTCCAGAAAGCCGTGTTTGCTAATACTTTCTTCGATTTCATCCGGGTTTAAATAAATTCCCAACAAGGCCGAAGGCAGAACTGACTTCAAAGTGCTTTTCCCCGACCCATTCGGCCCGGCGAACATGCGCATCCGTGGCGTTGACTGGCTCAAGGGATGGCGTAAATGGCTCCTGCCTTGACCTCGGTGGGCGGCTCAACCTCTTTGACTTTTACCCGTTGGCCGTCAGGGAAGACCTCGTAGATAACGCCGTCCTCCGATTGCAACACGCTTTGGCCTGACGCCAGAACCCGTTCGCGCGCTGCAGCGAATACGGATCCTGAAACAGGAGGAAACTGATTTTCCAGTTGCTGTATATCGTGGTCTGACATGACAAACCTTTTCGTTACAACCGGCGCTCGGTTCCTAATTCTGGCTTTTTATCCGCAGATTTCGCAGATTAACGCAGATCGTGAATGAGGAAGAAAAGAACAGAGGAATATTCCGGGGATTCTTTTCCTGTTTTCCTGTTTTCCTCATTGTTTTAATCTGCGAAAATCGGCGGAATCTGCGGATAATAAATCATGACTCCAGAAGCGCATAAACATTTATCTACGCGTGATCCGGTGATGCGGTTGCTGATCCGGGAGCATGGGGTGTGTGGGCTGACGCCCGAAACGCGGCGCTCGCCGTTTCAATCGCTCGTCCAGGCCGTGGCGCATCAGCAATTGCACGGAACGGCGGCCAATACCATTCTGACCCGGTTTAAAAAGCTTTTTCCCGGCCGGAGATTTCCGCGTCCGGAGGATTTGGCGGGCGTGACGGACCAGGACATTCGCGCGTGCGGCTTTTCTTTTGCGAAGATCAAAGCGATTCGGGACATCGCCGAGAAGAGCTTGTCGGGGGTCGTGCCGAGTTCGCGCGAGATGGTGAATTTGTCTGATGAGGAAATTATCGAGCGGTTGACGCAGGTTCGGGGTGTTGGGCGTTGGACGGTCGAAATGCTGCTGATTTTTCAGCTTGGCCGGCATGATGTTTTGCCCGCGCACGATTTTGGCGTCCGCAACGGTTTCCGCCACGCTTACAAGAAGCGCGCGCTGCCGCATCCGAAGGAGATTCTGGCGTTCGGCGAAATTTGGCGTCCGTTTCGTACGACGGCGTCGTGGTATTTGTGGCGCGCCGCCGATGGGGCGGGGGAGGGGTAGGAGATGGATTGTTGGATTGTTGGATTGTTGGATTGATGGCCGGGAGTGCCGGGGGTGGCAAGGGATGAGGAATGAGTTATGAGGGATGAGTGGAAGATGGAGGGAATGCGGAATGCGGAATGAAGGGCCTCGAAATGAGGTAAGCAGGAAATCAGGAAGAAAACATCGAACATCGCAGGGCGCATCTTGACACTGTTCCTGGTAGGGACGCTGCGCTGCGGCGTCCAGCGCCGCGTGCAGCGGCGCAACAAGTGGAATCGGACCTCGTTCCACGCATGTTCCGCCCGCAATCTGCGCGGGCGGGGACATCGCAGCGCGGTGTCCCTACCATGAACAGTGTTTGGATGCGCCGAACATCGAACATTCAATAATTAGTTTGTTAAAAAAGGAGTGACGGGGTGTGTGGTATCGGTTATACATGTTTTTTGAGTTAAACTATTCCCTGAGCGAAAATGAAGCACTTATTGTCATTGGAACAGTTGCCTGCGGCGGACATGGAAAAGATTTTACGCGACGCCGTGGTGTTCAAACGCGAGCGCGCGCGGCTGGATCGCAAACCGCTGGCGGGCCAAACCTGGGCGCTGATGTTTTCCAAATCTTCCACGCGCACGCGCGTTTCGTTCGAGGTGGGCGTTCGTGAATTGGGCGGCGACGCGTTTTTTCTCAATGCCAATGACATTCAGCTTGGCCGCGGTGAACCGATTAAGGACACGGCCCGGGTTTTGGGGCGCATGGTCCATGGCGCGATCATCCGCACTTATGCGCAGAGCGACGTCGAGGATTTTGCGGACTATTCAAAAATCCCGACGGTCAATGCGCTGACGGATGATGAGCATCCGTGCCAGATATTGGCGGACATATTTACGTTTAAGGAAATGCGCGGGCCGATTGCGGGCAAGGTGGTGACGTTTGTGGGCGACGGCGCGTGCAATGTGCCGCGTTCGTGGATTTTTGCTGCGGCAAAATTGAATTTTGAATTGCGCATCGCCGCGCCGAAGAAATTCCAGCCGTCCGCGCAAATCCTGAAAAAGGCCGGGGGCAAAATTGTTTGCGCGGATGATTTGGCGGAGGCGGCCCGGGGCGCGGACCTGCTGTACACAGACGTCTGGGTTTCGATGGGCAAGGAAAGTGAATCGGCGGAGCGATTGAAGGTTTTGAAGGGCTATCAGATCAATAAAAAATTGGTCGCGCTGGCCAAACCGGACGCGCTGGTGATGCATTGTTTGCCGGCGTATCGAGGCAAGGAGATTGATGAAGAGACGTTTGAGGCCAATGCGGACACTATATTTACGCAGGCAGAGAACCGGTTGCACGTTCAGAAATCGGTGTTGAATTGGACCGTGTCTTAAGTGCCATGAGCGCCGGGAATGCCAAGGGATGAAGAATGAGTTGTGAGGGATGAGTGGAAGATGGAGGATGGAAGATGGGCAGGGCGCGGGTCGTTCGATGTTCGGCGTTCGATGTTCGATGTTCGATGTTTTCTTCCTGATTTCCTGATTCGAGGACGATTGCCCCTTTGCCCGAGGCCAAAGTCATGGCAGGGATTATGCTGTTTCCTAAGGGTAATTTGACTGCTACTGCTATGACTACTCTCGCTGAATACAAGAATTCAATACGGTCCCGCGAAGATTTTGTGGCGTTTGTGCGGGCGCTCAGCGCCGACCTCTATGACAATCCTGAAACCTGGGAAAACGGCAGCCTGGAACGTTTTCTTGCGGCTCTCGCTGCGTGCGTCGAGGATATGGACGGGAACGGCAAGCCGGCGCCGCAAAAGCCGGATTGGAAGGCCGTTGCGGACATGCTTATGGAGGCGAAGGCCAGGAACGTTGAAGCGTTGGTTTAGGAGATGGGAGTTGGGGACAGAATAGCTGCGGAGCAGCGAACGGCAGTAGCCCATAGCGCCAGCTATGGGATAGGACAAACAAATCTTTCAAGCTCCGGCAGGAGCGAAAGAAAGCCGACTCGATTTGTTGTTCATTGGGCGATGTGTTAATCCTGCGACTCTTTCGCCCCGTCCGGGGCTAAATTATTTTTCGGATTTTGACCCCACGGTTGTCACCGTGGGCTACTATCGTGCGCTGCTCCGCAGCTCATTCAGGGTTTTCCCTTCGCCGACTTCGCGGCCTTCGCGCGACCACCGTTTCTGTTATCGCCGGTCGCGGACGTTCAGCAGGTACAACAGTTGCAAGACGGACGAGACGAGGGCGGCGACGTAGGTGAGAGCGGCGGCGTCCAGGACTTTGCTGACGCCTGCGCGCTCGTGCTCATGCACAAGGCCCAGTCGAAATAATTGCTCCTTCGCGCGACGGCTGGCGTCGTATTCCACAGGCAGCGTCACGAGTTGAAACAGGGTCGTGACGGCAAAGAGCGCAATCGCGATGTCGATGAGTTTGCTAAAGTAGGCCCGAAAGATGATGCCGATGAAAAAGATGGCCATATAGGCGACGCTCGCGAATTGCGTCATGGGCACGATGGCCATCCGGAATCTGAACAGGGCGTACGAGGCCTGATGTTGGAGCGCATGGCCGGATTCATGGGCGGCTACGCCGACGGCCGCGATAGACTGCCCGTTATAGTTTTCCGATGAGAGAAACAGCGCCCGTTTCATTGGGTCATAGTGATCGCTCAAGCTGCCGGGGATTTCCCCGATTTCGACGTTGGCCAGGCCGGCATTGTCCAGGATTTTGCGGGCGGCTTCGGCGCCGGTCATTCCTGAATCCACCGGCACCTGGCTGTATTTGCCATAGGCATGAGACAGTTTGGCTTGCGCCCAAATTCCCAGCAACAGGCCGGGAATGGCGAATAAAAAGTAGACCGGATCGATTCCTAAAAACATAAATCAAGTTAATGGACAGTTTTCTGTTCGATTCATTCAAATCGGTTGAATTAAGCACAAAAAACGGGCGTAGTCCAGAGGCCACAGGCCAATCCGACAGATCCGACAGATCGGACGGATCGGGCGGATGCGGGCGATTTCAATTGTCGCTTGTCACGATGAATGGGTCGGGCTACCTTCCAATCACTATGGACAACACATATTCTTCATCCGGCGCGCCACCGCCTCCGATGGCGCCGCCTCCGGTCATTACTCCGCTGCCGCCGCGGCCCGGAAAGAGCCATGCCTGGATGGTCGTTGCCATTATATTGCTTGTGCTGTTGGTGTTTAGTTGGTTCCTGATTTTTGCGCATATGTTTTCGCGGGCCGTTCGTTTGGGCGGCAAGTTTCAGCAGGTGGGAGCCACGCAGGCCGGACCGCAGCTTGAAGAAGTGACTCTTAAGGACAACGGCGCGCGAAACAAGATCGCGGTCATAGACGTGGACGGCATCATCACGAGTCATGAGGCCGACCAGGCTGGAAATAATATGGTGGATGTATTTAAAGCCGAGCTCGACGAGGCGCGGGATGATGACAACGTCAAAGCCGTGATTCTAAAAGTGGATTCCCCGGGCGGCGAGGTGATGGCGGCTGATGAGATGTATCGAGCCATCAAAAAATTCGAGGACGGTTCAGACGATGGCGATGGGAAGCCGGTGATTTGTTCGATGGGCAGCCTTGCGGCATCGGGCGGTTACTACATCTCCGCGCCCTGCCGCTGGATTGTGGCCAATCAATTGACACTGACGGGCAGCATCGGGGTCATCATGGAAACGGTCAATTATCGCGGGTTGATGGACAAGATTGGGGTGGAACCTTACGTCTTCAAGAGTGGCAAATACAAGGACATGCTCAGCGGAATGCGTGAGACCAATGAAATTCCGGCCGGTGAACACGACATGGTGCAGGATTTGATTAACGTGACCTTCGGCCGGTTCAAGCAGGTGGTCCAGGACGGCCGGGATGCGGCCCATGAAAAGAACAAGAGCGAAGGCCAGCCGCTGGCGTCTGACTGGCGGGATTATGCCGATGGCCGCGTGCTTTCGGGCGACCAGGCGCTTCAATTGGGATTGGTGGATCAATTGGGCGATTTTCAGGACGCGGTGGATCGGGCGAAAAAAATCGCCGGCATATCAAGCGCCAATTTGGTTGAGTATCGCGAAACGGTTGACCTTTCGAATTTCCTGCGGCTATTCGGTCAGAGCGAAGAGACGCATGCCGGGAGCGTGAAGCTGGACCTGGGTTTTGAACCGCCCCGTTTGCAAATGGGCGAGCCTTATTTTCTGTACATGCCCACGGCGGAGTGAGTAATGTCGCGGCACTAATCTCCACCCCGTGAAAGGCGTTACTGTCATTGCGCATCCGCTGGTGCAGCATAATCTGGCGCAATTGCGCGACACACGGACACGGCCGCAGGAGTTTCGCCGGCTCCTGGGCGAGATAGCGTCGCTGATGATTTACGAGGCGACGCGTGATTTTGGGGTCAAAAAAATTACGGTACAAACGCCGCTGGCGCGCGCAGACGGAATGGAATTGGAGCGGGAGATCGTAGTTGTGCCGGTGCTGCGGGCCGGGTTGGGGATGCTGGATTCCATTTTGCAGTTGATTCCGCACGCGCGTGTCGGTTTTATTGGGTTGAAACGAGAAGAGACAACATTGCAAGCGCAATTCTATCACAAAAGCTTTCCGAAGAACCTGGCCAACGTCGAAGTCATGCTGATTGATCCGATGCTGGCGACCGGGGGCAGCGCGGTGGCGGCGCTGGATTTGTTGACTGAGCAAGGCGGGCGAAACGTTCGGTTGGTCAATTTGGTAGCCGCGCCCCAGGGCATTCGCGCTGTGCGCCGAAAGTACGCCCGTGTCCCGATTTTTACCGCCGCAATTGACGAAACGTTGAACGAACGCGGCTTTATCGTGCCCGGTCTTGGCGACGCGGGCGACCGGTTGTTTGGAACATAATCTGCTAAACTTTGAACGAATCGATGTCCGAGACGCTCCTCATCGTCGCAGACAGCGAGCATGACGCGAACATGCTCTATGCGACCGGCCTGTTTGTGCCGGACCCATTTATCTATCTCCATTACGACCGCCGGCCGTTGCTGGTGATGAGCGACCTGGAAATTGACCGTGCGCGGGCGGGAGCGCCTCACTGCCGGGTGGCGTCACTGACGGAGATCCAAAGAAAACTGCGGCGCGACGGCGTGAAGCAGCCGCGATATGCGCACGTCATCCGGCATATCCTGCGTGAGAAGAAGATTCGTCGCGCGGCGGTGCCTGAAAGTTTTCCGTTAGGACTGGCGCGTGAATTAAAGAAGCTGGGAATCAAAATAAAACCGCGTCCGAACTTTTTTCCCCGCCGCGAGTTCAAGAACGCCGACGAGGTCAAAAAAATTTCCGCGGCGCTGGTCATGGCAGAGGTGGGCATGGCGGAAGGAATGCAGGCGTTGCGGATGTCAAAGATCGGCAAGCGGCGGCAATTGGTTTACCGCGGCGCGCCCCTGACATCGGAGCGGCTGCGGGCGATCATTGATTGCGCGATTTTGCAGGCCAGCGGCCTTGCGGCCAATACGATCGTGGCGGGCGGCAAGCAGGCGTGTGATCCGCATGAGCGCGGCTTCGGGCCGTTGCGGGCCAATGAGCCGATCATCATCGATATTTTTCCGCGTTCACAAAAGACCGGCTATTTTGGCGACATCACCCGGACCGTGGTTCGCGGGCACGCGGATGACGGCGTGCGCAGGCTTTACGACACGGTTTTGCAGGGCCAGAAGATTGCGTTTGATAAGATGCGGGCCAAAGTGAAGACGTCTGAGGTGCACAAGGCTGTGCAGGACTTTTTTGTGAAGCAGGGATATAAGACCGGACGCCGCGACGGCCATATGGAAGGGTTTTTTCACGGCACAGGCCACGGACTGGGCCTGGAAATTCATGAAGCGCCGCGCGTGGGCGCGACGTCCCTGGGCGAATTGAAATCCGGCCAGGTGGTGACGGTTGAGCCCGGGTTATATTATCCGGAGATTGGCGGCGTACGGCTGGAGGATGTTGCGCTGGTGACAGGGAATGGGGCGAAGAATTTGACGCGGTTCGAGAAAGTGTTGGAAATATGAGTCTGGATTAGGCGGCCAGGGGGAGTTCGACGGTGAAGGTAGAGCCTTTGTTGGCGCCTTCGCTTTCGGCATTGATTGAGCCGGAATGCATGTCTGTCAGGTTTTTGGCTATGGCCAGTCCCAGCCCGAGGCCCCCGTAAACCTGCGAACCGGTTTTCCCCGCGTGGTCTCCCTGGGCAAATGGGTTGAAGAGCCGGGACATTTCCTCGGGCCTGATGCCGATGCCCGTATCGGTCACCTTTATGATCACATGCGATTCGGCGTTGGAAGCATTGACGCGCACAATGCCATCCGGCGGCGTGAATTTTACGGCATTCTTGAGGATATTCCAAAAAATTTGCCGCAGGCGCAGAGGGTCGCCGTTCACGTCGTTATTCTGCGCGCTCCAATCCACGGTCAGCGTAATGTGTTTGCCGAGTTGATCGGAGTGGACGCTGGCCAGTGCATCCATGAAAATCCTCTGAATGTCCACGACTTGCCTGCGCAGGCTTAGTTTTCCCGTGCTGATGCGTGTGAGGTCCAAAAGGTCGTCAATCAAGCGCGATTCCATCTCGATGTTGTTCAGGATAACGCTGAAATTCGAGCGGACGGATTCGGATAATTCAGGATTTTCCGCTTCCGCACTGGCGACGAGCATGGCGGGGTTCAGGGGATTCCGAAGCTCGTGCGAGAGAGCGGCCAAAAAAACGTCCTTGGCGCGGTTGGCATCCAGGGCGCTCTGTTGTGCTTTCTTCAGCGCATCAATATCCGCCGTGGCGCCGAACCATCTTTCAATTTTGCCTTGCGCGTCCCGCATGCATCGGGCGCGGGTCAGAAACCAGCGGTATTCACCGGTTCCGGAACGCAGGCGCATTTCGATTTCATAAGGCGCGCCCGTTTTTACCGATTCCTCCCAGACACGTTGCACGCGGGGCTTGTCGTCCGGATGGACATAATTGAACCAGGAACGCCCCAGGACATCCCGGTTTCCAAAAAAGGCAACGGACTGTTCATTGGCATAGTCCAATTCGCCGTTTGGATTGGCGGTCCATATGTTCATTTCGACGACAGCGGTGAAGAGGCGGAAGCGTTCTGTGGATTCCACCAGGGCAATCTCGGCGCGCTTGCGGTCTGTGATATCAATCAGGAAACCGAACATCCTTACGGCTTTGCCCCGGGCGTCCCGCTCGATGCGGCCGCGCCCCTGAAACCAGTGTTCGCGGCCGGAAACATCGATGACGCGGTATTCGCCGTTAAGAGTTTTATTATGCCGAACGGCTTTAAAGACATCGGCGTATAATCTGGCCTGGTCCTGTTTGTTTACGGCGCTCATGAGCCACGCGACCGGGAAGCCTTTTTCGCAATCTTCCAGGGGAATTCCGAGCGTTTTTGAGAGCATCAAATCCCCGGTCACCAGGCCCTTGCGGAGGTCGCAGGCGAGTGAACCGGCGGCGCCCAGGGCCAGGGCGTTGCGCGAGCGCCATTCCTCCTGCGCGAGGTGCTGAAGGCTGGTGTTGTACATGGCGCTGACCTGTCTTAGGGCCATGCGGTGCCGATACAAAACAACCGGGATGACGGTACAAGCGAGCAGGAGAAAGATGACGGCGGTAAGCACCAGGGATTTACCAAACCAGCCGTAGCGTTCCTCGCGCAGGGTCGCTTCGTTATCCATAAATGTTTCCGCGCTTTCTATGGGTGCGGCGATCCGGTTTTGTGACGCTTGGATTTGCCCCGGCAAATTCACGCGGGCCTTCTTTTTTCCGCCCAGACGATCAAGCGATCCGTCAAGGTATTTTATCCAATCATCCGCCTGCGAGTGAAATTGAACGGCGAGTGCTTCCTGGTCTCGATTGTCGGCGACCAGCTTTTCGGCGTCAGCCATGGTTGGGTCCAGTTCGGCCCGGGCTTCGATACAATTAGTGAGGTAGTCCTTTTGCATGGTCATGGAATACCCCTGAAGGTTCGACTCCATTGTTTCCACGAGTGCGACCGCGCGGTTGATTCGGGCCAGGACCTGGTCGGAGTGGTTTACCTGGTGGGTGAAATAGACCAGGGAACTGACGGAAAGCAGCAGGATGAGCAGGGGCAGTCCGAGCGCGATGACAAGTTCAATAGAGGCGCGCCTGAGCAACCGGCGAAAATCATATTCCAGTTTGCTCGGGGCGGTACGGGACCCAATTGAAGATGATTCCTCAAAAACAGACATGAGCGACTTGCTCTCCCCTGCGCTTTTCGCGCTGCCTCCATTGCGCAAAATAAGGCTGGTTGGGCTGGAGGTCAAATTACGAGTGCCATGAGTGCCAGGGGATGAGGGATGAGTTATGAGGGATGAGTGGGAGCAGGGGATGCGAAGATGGAAGATGAGGATGAGAATGATTCCCCCCTTGCCCGTTTCGAGTTGAGGACGAGAATGAACCCCTCTCTTCCCGGGAATCTTTTTTATCTTGCCAAATAGGGTGGGTGTCCTTCATTTTCCCACATGGCAGAGAAGCGTAAATCTAATTTTGACGGCGAGTTTTATTTGCCGGCAGAGGAGTTTTTTCCGGCGAACCGGACAATAGGTCTGACGTTTGATGATATCACGCTGGCCACGCTGTATTCTGAGATACTTCCACGCGATACCCATCTTGAGACGCATCTGGCTGAACATTTGCGGCTGAATATTCCCGTCATTTCGTCGGACATGGATACAGTGACGGAGTCGCGGATGGCGATTGCGATGGCGCTGAACGGCGGATTGGGGCTGATTCATTACAACCTGCCCGAGCGCGAGCAGCTTTCAGAAGTGAGCCGCGTGAAGAACCACGTGCATGGGCTCATCCAGGAACCCATCAAGGTTTCGCCCGACGCGTTTATCGGCGATGTCATCCAGATGATTGACCAAAAGAAGTTCGGGTTCAGCACGTTTCCGGTGGTGGATGGGCACGGGACATTGCTGGGGCTGCTGCCGGGACATGTGGTGAAGCCGCGTTACGCGCAGCGAAAAGTGGCCGAAGCCCTGCAGCCGCGGGCGCAGGTGCAGACGATCAACCAGAAGGAGCTCGGGAAAGACCCAATTGCCCGGGCGGACAGATTTTTTACCGAGCATTTGGGCATCCATAAATTGCTCGTCGTGGATGACAACGACAAATTGTGCGGGTTGATTACGCTGAATGACGTTGAGCACATTACGCAGGAACGCAGCGCGCAATTTAAGCCGGCGCGCGACTCACGCTTTCGCCTGATTTGCGGCGCGGCGGTGAGCGCGACGCGAAACGCGTTCGGCGAACTGGACCGGAACCGGATATTGAACCACGTGGGCGCGCTGGTGGAACGGGGCGTGGATGCGATCGCGGTTTCGACTGCGCACGGGCACACGAAGGGCGTAGGAGACACAGTGCGGGTGCTGCGGGACGCTTTCCGCCGGCTGCCGATCATTGCCGGCAATGTGACGAGCGCGGCGGGCGTGGAATTTCTCGCGGATTGCGGAGCGGACGCGATCAAAGTGGGCCAGGGTCCCGGCTCGATCTGCACGACGCGTATCGTGGCGGGCGTGGGGATTCCACAAATGACGGCGCTTTATACGTGTTCGCGCGCCGCCCAAAAGAAAAAGGTTGCGGTTCTGTCTGACGGCGGGATTACCAAATCCGGGGACATCGTCAAGGCGCTGACACTTTCAGAGGCGGTGATTTGTGGAGGCGTTTTCGCCGGCTGTAATGAAGCGCCGGGTGATGTCGTGGAAATCAGCGGAAAATTTTATAAACAGTATCGCGGCATGGGCAGTCTCGCGGCGATGAAAGCCGGGAGCGCCGCGCGTTACGGCCACGAAAAGAATCCCGCGCAAAAAATCGCGCCCGAGGGCGTGGAAGCGCTCAAAGAAGCGTGCGGCTCGGTGGACCGGGTGCTGACGCAACTGATTGGCGGAATCCAAAGCGGCATGGGCTACCTCGGCGCAAAAAACCTGGGAGAGCTGCGGAAAAAGGCGCGGTATATGCGCGTGAGCCCGGCGGGAATCCGCGAGGCCGCGCCGCATGATGTGGTGGAGCTGAAGACGGGCAGTTAGGAGATGGGAGATGGTGGAGGACGGCGCGCTGCGCGGTCCCCGCCCGCGCAGATGAGGCGGAACGTACACGGAACAACGTCCGACCACACTCGTTGCGCCGCTGCACGCGGCGCTACACGGCGCAGCGCGCCGTGTTCCACCACACCATGGTTAGTTCAAAGGCGGCCCAGCTAGAATTCGATGGGTTCGTTTAGTTTGCCGCATTGGGAACAACGGGAACGGTCCACGTCCGGGTCGTCGGTGTAAACGCTGCCGCAATTTTTGCAGCGGAAGATTCGGTCCTGCGAACGTCCCGGTCCGAAGCGGTGCCGCCGCATTTCCGAATAAATGCCAAGGCCGCAAAGGGCGCCCAGCAGCGCTGCCACGTAAATCACTATCAAAATTGATGCGCTCATGCGTGATTGCGGTCGGACGGGCAGTCGGGGCTATTCTCCAAACGCTCCAGGTTATTTTTACATCGGCCCATTGTACTGGGCGCCGTTGGTGGTTGTTACCGGCATTGTCCGCCAGTTGAAAATCAATTGCCCGATCGCCAGGCGCGAGAGTGCGTTGGTGCGGGCGGCGTCGGTCGGCAACGGCTTGAATTGCAGGGTGCGCGCCAGCGCAACTGCCCATTGGTCCGCGGAAGCGTCGTGGTTCAACGGCGGTTCCCATGGGTTTCCCTGCATCATGATGTCCTGGGGCAATAAAGCGGCTGAAACCACATTGCCCGCGGCATCGACGAGCACTTGCACGATGCTGGGGGCGTCAACGCCCGCATCCTGCCACGCGGGCAGCGTGACCGGGGTGAGCAGAGGGCGCGCGGCCAGTTCACCTTCAATTTGCAGGGTCGAACGATCGGGCAACGGCGGTTGATCAGGAACATCGGGCGCGGCGGTCTGCGCAGGCGGGATAAATTCAAAATGAATTGCGGCATGCGGATTGGTTTGAACAAAGGAGTTGAATGCGGCGCCCAGTCCCGCCGTCAGCAGCGCATTGGTGGGTGAAAGCCAGTGGGGCGCTTCGAGCGCATCACGCCGGCGGAGGTCAAATGGGGCTATCTCCGCCCACATATTCGCCGCGAAACCGTTATTTGCGGGCAAAGCAAAGAGTGTGGCGTCATTTAATGCCAGCCAATCGCCGGGCGATTCATTTACCAGGGTCAGTGACGGGATGTCTTTAACGGGAACCGGCCGGATGGGCATGTGTTGGCCAAAGATGAATATCAGGACAACGTGAAGCGCAAAAACAATAGCGATGGCGATGGCCCATCGGCTCCAGGTCCATCTTCGATTTTGGGGCGGTCCGGGAGCGTCTGCGTTCATGGGTGACCGGGCGCGGCGACAATGCGGGGCGCCATCGCCAGAAACGCGTCCTTGATTCCGGCGTCGCGGCCGAGCAAGGCGATGTGGGCCAATTCGCCGTAGGTGACCACTTCATCCGCCTGGATAACCAACGTGAGCGGGGTCCTCGAGGCGGCGACGGCGCGGATCAGATTTGTCTTCAATTGATTTTCGCTCACCAGTTGGTTCGCGAAAAACAGGCGATTTGACGAGTCAATGGCCACGGAGACCGTCGGCTTGTCCGTGCCGGGCAGGTCTGTGGCCAGGCCGCTGACGTTGAATTGAGGCATTTGCAGGGAAATGCCCGGCGCGGGCAGGAAGGCTGCCAACAGCAGGAACATGACTATCAAAAAGAAAACCGCCGCAAATGGCGCGACGTCAAAGGGACTGCGCAGCAATTTGGCGTTGCGCGGAAATTTCATAGTGTCTTCTCCCCGACACTTTCGGTGACGATGTTGACGATCTCGCCGGCGGCCCGCTCCATGTCCAGGACGATTTTGTTGATACGGCTGACGAGATAATTATAACCGGCATGAACCGGAATGGCGACGCCGATGCCCGCGGCGGCGCAAATCAACGCCTGCGAGATTCCTGTGGCGAGTTCTTCGACGTGCGCATAGAGTCCGCTGACGCGCAATTGCTGGAAAATGTCCATGAAACCGATGACGGTGCCGAGCAAACCCAGCAGGGGCGCGATTTGGGCAATGGTGGCGATTAAATTCAATCGTTCTTCAAGCAGCGGCACTTCGGCCATGCCGGCTTCCTCGACGGCTTCGCGCACCCGGTCCCGGCTTTTGTCGCGGTTAAGAATGGCGGTTTTGACGAGCCGCGCCACCGGCCCGGGAGTGGCGTCGCAAATCGAAATCGCCTCGACGACATTGTCGCGTTTGAGGACATTGCGAATGCCGTTGAGAAATTCGGTGGAATTGATTTGGGCGCGGTGGCAATTCAGGACGCGCTCGACAAACGTGACGAGGGCGACGGCTGCGGCGAGGAGGATCAATAAAACCACCCAGCCGCCATTGGTTAGTAGCGTTGGCAACATAGGATTGTTATACGATTGCGGGCGGGAAGTTCAAAGCGCAAACTTGAAGAAGATTGAAGTGGAAAAATAAACAGGACCGGCACAACGGATAATTAAGGGTTATGCACCCGCTTTTAATTTTAAAATTTTGAATTTTTAATTGTAACGTGTTTTATGTAAGTTTGACGCGATGGGCCTCATTTTCAAAGACCAATCCGAAGTGCGTTCTGATCCCAAAAGCGCCCGGCGGCGGGCCATTGTGCTTGCGGCGCCGTTCGCGGTTTTGGGAATTATCGCGCTTGTGGGGTTCATCCACGACGGGCTGATTGTCGGCGGCCTGGACCGCAAAAGGGGCTTTGAACTGTTGGGGATGATCGCGGCCAGCATTGGATTTGTGGCGCTGATTTTTGGAATCAGCGGCAAACGCGAAGCCATCAAAGCCGCCGGTAAGAAAGGCGAAGTGGATGAGAAGCCCTGGTTGAGACGGAAGGATTGGGCCGAGGGCCGGATGCGCACAACGTCAAAGAAGGCGGCGTTGTTGCTTTGGATTTTTGTGTTTTTTTGGTGCTTTGGTTCGGCTGCGATCTCGCTTGTCGTTGTGCCGTGGCAGTGGCGCCAGGGAAACCACGCCGTCCTGATGGCACTGGTTTTTCCGGTGATTGGGCTGGTTCTCGTGGCATTTGCTGTTTGGACGACGATGGCCTGGCGGCGGTTTGGGCGAACGGTCTTTGAGATGGCGTCGGTTCCCGCCGCCGCGGGCGGAGCGCTTAGCGGCGCCATTCGCGTGCCGGGGGCCATTCGTCCGGAGCACGGCTGGCATGTCGCCTTGTCGTGTGTTTTGCGCAAAACGGCAGGACGGGCGAACAATCTTCGGACGACTGAACGCATCCTCTGGCGTGACGAGACATGGCTGCGGCGGGATTTGCCGCAAGCGGGCTCCAACCAGACCTCAATTCCGGTCTTTTTTCGATTGCCGGAAAATAAACCGGACTCAACTCCAGCCGCGGGGGACGGCATCCATTGGCGGCTGGAAGCGTCGGCGCGGTTTGCGGGGCCGGATTTTCACGCGGCGTTTGAAGTGCCGGTTTTTAAACTGCCCGAACAGCCGAATATTCCTGAAAACACGGCGGCGCAATATCAACTGTCGCTGGATGAAATCCAAAAGGAAATTCAGTCGAAAATTCGGGTTGTTGACATGCCGGAAAGCAAGGAATTTATCTTTCCTGGCGGGCGAGCGCCGGGTTTTGCGAGCGGCGCAACTGTATTCTGCCTGATATGGACGGCGGTCGTCGCGCTCCTTATCGCGTATCGCGCCCCGATTCCCCTTCCATTGGTGTTCGGCGCGATGGATTTGCTGATGCTGTATTTTGTATTTGATCTGTGGTTTCGCCGGAGCCGCGTGGTAGTGTCCACGGGAACGGTGAACATCGAAACGGCCTTGCCCGGGTACAAAAAGGAAACGTCCGTCAAAATCGGCGATTTGGCCGGAATTTTTGCGGAAATCGGCGCGACCGTCGGTCATACAGTGTATTATGACTTGAAATTGCGGACTCGGGATGGCAAGGAATTGACACTGGCAAAAACTCTAAACCACAAACCTGAGGCCGACTGGCTGGCGCGGCAAATGACTGCCGCGACTGGAAAGGCTTCGGCCAGGGACGCTAACGCTTGAGAGAAAAATCCAAAATCCGCCGCGCGCGCCGCCAACGGCAAACGAAGGCGAAACAATCGAGGAAAGGAACATTGGGGGATTCAGCCCCTGCTGCGACCTCGTCGTCTGCTCCGGGCCAATGGAAGAGGGAAGTGGCGCGGATTTTGATCACGGAAGGGGAAATCGAGCGGCGAGTGAAAAGCCTGGCGCGTGAGATCGAGCGCGATTTTCGCGGGCGCGAAATGGTGGTGATATCGCTGCTCAACGGCACGGTAATGTTTCTTGCGGATTTAATGCGGCATCTGAACCTGCCCATGCGCCTGGATTTTATCGGCGTTTCGAGTTATGGACTCGGGACCGAATCGGGTGAGATTGTTTTTACGAAGGAACTGCGGCTGGATGTTCGCGGACGGGACGTTCTTCTGATTGACGACATCCTGGACACCGGCAGGACGTTGCGGCACGTGTTGCCCAGACTGCGAACGCTCAAGCCGCGCCGGATCAAAGTTTGTGTCCTGCTGGACAAACCCTCGCGCCGCGTCGAAAAAATCCAGGCCGATTACGCCGGGTTCCAGATTCCGGATTATTTCGTGGTTGGTTATGGACTTGATTTTGCGGAGCGTTATCGCAATCTGCCGTTTGTTGGCGTGCTTCACCCGCATGTTTATAAGCAGGGTTGCAAACAAATTTGCCGCAAATGACAGGACAGCGACGAGCGATGTGTGATCAATGATGAGACCGGCCTTCGTGTCCGGCCCTCGTCGCTTATCACGGATCGCGTTACAAAATGGAACTCAGATTGATCAGCTTGCTCGGCTGGATGACCATGATCCTTGCCGCGTGGGGCATTTCGTACAACCGGAAATTGTTTCCGTGGCGGACAGTCGTCTGGGGGCTTGGACTCCAATTTGTGCTCGCGCTGTTGTTTTTGAAATCGCCCTGGGGCAAGGCGCTCTTTGAATTTGCAGGCAAGATTGTTCAAAAGCTCATTCAATTTTCCAGTGACGGCTGCAAATTTGTCTTTGGGCCGCTTGCGGACTCGCAATTGCTTGGCCAGGTCTTTGGCTCGGACAACAACGTCATTTTCGCGGTATTGGTCATGGGCACGATTATCATCGTCGCGAGCCTGTCGTCGCTGCTCTATCATTGGGGAATTCTGCCGCGCGTCGTGCATGCCATCGCGTGGGTCATGCGCAAAGCGTTGCGGACCAGCGGCAGCGAAACGCTGTCGGCCTGCGCGAATATTTTCATGGGCCAAACTGAAGCGCCGCTGATGATCCGCCCGTATGTGCCACGGATGACCAGCAGCGAAATCATGACCATCATGGTGTGCGGCATGGCGCATATCGCCGGGGGCGTGGCCGCGATTTATGCGGCCATGGGCATTCAGGCGGGCTACAAGGATATGGCGGGACATTTGCTCACGGCGTCTGTCCTGAACTGTCCGGCGGCGCTGATGATTGCAAAAATTCTACTGCCCGAAACCCAACAGAGTGAAACCGCCGCGAGCATGCCGGCAACGGTGCCCCGCACGACCGCAAATTCCATTGATGCCATCTGCCGGGGCGCGAGCGATGGTTTTCATCTGGCGCTCAACGTTATTGCCATGTTGATCGCGTTTATCGCGATGATTTCGCTGGCGAATTATGTGTTTACTTATCCGCAAAAGCATTTGGGTCTTGCCAATCCGGCCACGCTGCAAACGGTTTTTGGCTGGATCAACGCGCCGTTTGCGTGGCTCATGGGCGTGCCCGCGCATGACACGCTCGCCGTCGGCCAAATTTTGGGCGAACGCATCGTGCTGAACGAGTTTGTCGGTTATCTGGATTTAACAAGCCATGCGAAACAGATGGCGCTGGATCCGCGCAGTTTCACCATTGCCACGTATGCGTTATGCGGCTTCGCGAATTTTTCCAGCATCGCGATACAAGTAGGCGGCATCGGCTCGCTTGCGCCGGAACGCCGGAGCGAGATGGCCAAGGTTGGGTTTCGCGCGATGTTGGGAGGGTTGCTGGCGGCGTATATGACGGCCTGCCTGGCTGGGGTTCTCTTGTGAGTAGATAACGAGTGAAAGTAAGGGTGGTGCTTAGCGATCTGCGGCGTGCAAATCGAGAATTTTCACGTGCCGGTCGGCGAAATTGTCCCAAAATTTGATGGCAAATCTTCCAAAGACATGAACGTCCACTCGCCGGCCACTGGAATCGTATTCTACATAGTCAGAAAACCGGGATGGAGACGCGGCTATGTCTCGGAAACGTTGGAGCAAACTGCGTTGCTCGCGCTGGCGGAGGGTGCGGAGAAGGTCGAGAACATCCACGGCAATGAGCAACCGCGAATTGTTCATTTTGAATCAAGACCCAATTCGCTCTCGCACTGTTCATCCGTCAGCCAGTGACCAGGCGTTTTATCGTCAATCTTTCGCGCGAGTTCTTCGGCGTAACCAGGCCGGTTCTGGTCTTCGATCGCGACTATAAAAGCCATCAGCTTCCGGCGCTGCTCGGTCGTCAGCGCACGAACCTCTGATTGAAGCATTTCAATGCTCATGCAGTAAAAATATATCGGATATGAGCCGTTCGCAAGCCGGCACATATTGGTTATTCGAAGCAGTTGCCAGATCAAAAATTGTATTGGCATTCGGCGGCGCATCTTTATTGTAAGCGCGATGAAGTCAGATGGTTTTACCGATTCCCGCGTGCTTGTTACCGGCGGCGCCGGATTTATCGGCAGCGCGCTTGTTTGGGCCCTCAACCAGCGCGGCTGCGAAGACATCGTCGTTTGCGACATTCTTGGCGCCAATGAAAAATGGCGAAATTTAACACCGTTGCGCTTCGCTGATTACGTCGAGGGCGATGCATTGCTGTCGCGATTGCAAAGCGGCGCGCTCGGAAAGTTTGATCTCGTCCTGCACATGGGCGCGTGTTCGGCGACGACGGAGCGCGACGCGACCTATCTCATCCACAACAATTACGAATTTACCAAGGACCTTGCCGCATGGGCGCTCGGCGCAAAGGCGCGATTTGTCTATGCCTCCTCCGCGGCGACTTACGGCGATGGCTCGGCCGGCATGGAAGACGGCGATGCCGCCATTGAATCGCTGCGTCCGCTCAACATGTATGGCTATTCGAAGCAGCTTTTTGATTTATATGCCAAACGCGGAGGGTTTCTGAACAAGGTTGTCGGCCTGAAATATTTCAACGTCTATGGGCCGAACGAAGACCACAAGGCCGACATGCGTTCGCTCGTGCATAAAAGCTTCGCGCAGGTCAAAAATGAGGGTGTGATCCGGCTGTTCAAGAGTTACCGCGAGGATTACAAGGACGGCGAACAAAAGCGGGATTTCCTGTACGTTAAGGACGCTGTGGCCATGACGCTGCACCTGGCGGCGAATAAAAAAGCGGGCGGCCTGTTCAACATCGGCGGCGGGGTGGCACGAACGTGGATTGACCTTGCCAACGCGGTCTTTTCCGTGCTGGGAAAAAAGCGGAAGATTGAATTTATCGAGATGCCCGAAGCGATTCGAGGCAAGTATCAGTATTTCACGCAGGCGGACATTTCAAGGCTGCGCGCGGCGGGCTATCGCGAAAAGGTCACAACGCTGGAAGATGCCGTGGCGGATTACGTACAGAATTATTTGGAACCGGACAAACGGCTGGAGCCATAGAAAACGGCGGGATTGTTGGATTAATGGATTGGTGGATTATTGGGTAAACCCGTTTTGGCCCGTCACAGTTCTTTTGCCGGTTAACCATGTGCTCTTCGATCGGGCGTCAGGCCCTTTTGCCAAAGCCAGAGGCGTTCACATTTTGACAGAAACTGAAATGCCTCTGCTTCGGTCATAGTCACTTTTCAGTGAGCAATGAGGTTTTTTCCATTGCGCCGGGGATTTCCTTGCGGGAAACGACGACGTTGTCAACCAGGCCGTAAACTTTTGCCTCTTCGGAGGACATGAAGCGGTCGCGGTCGGTGTCCTTCTCGATTTCATCGAGGGTGCGTCCGGAATGTTTCGAGAGGATTTGATTGAGGCGATCTTTGAGGCGCAGGATTTCCTTGGCCTGGATGCTGATGTCCGTGGCCTGGCCCTGGACTCCGCCCCATGGCTGATGAATCATGATGCGCGCGTTGGGGAGGGCGTAGCGTTTGTTCTTGGTGCCCGCCGCCAGCAATACCGCGCCCATGCTCGCCGCCTGGCCGACGCAATAGGTATTCACGTCGCAGGTGAGATATTGCATGGTATCGTAAATCGCCAGGCCCGCGGTCACGCTGCCGCCGGGAGAATTGATGTACAAATGGATGTCCTTCTTGGAATCGGCCATTTGAAGGAACAAAAGCTGCGCAATGATGATGTTGGAAACGTTGTCGTCCACGGGCGTGCCCAGGAAGATGATGCGGTCAACGAGCAGCCGGGAATAGATGTCCCATGTCCGCTCTCCGCGGCCAGTCTGCTCGACTACGATAGGAACGAGAAAATTTTGCATGTGTTGCACATTACTTCATTTATCCAATATCGCAAAGGAATTTTAAACAGCCGGGAACGTTGAAGCGTTGAAGTGTTAAAGCGTTAAAGCGTTGAAGCGGCCTGTTGGCGAACATTCGATAGTCTCTTAATCTCTAGCATTGGACTCGTACAGTGTCCAAATCAGCACAAAGGCTGTCGCAAATTCTTTGGGCTTTTCCGCAATCCACTGAGAAACGTGGTCGGGCGTAAACCAATCGCCCTCGTCAATTTCCTCCGGATCCAACTGGAACGGGCCGTCGCTATTGCATCGGTAAATCCAAACAAATTCCGCGTCGGTTTCGGTGCAGGCATCTATTTTGAAAAGCCGGGCGGGCGGGGAGTTTAACGCGAGGCCGATTTCCTCCTGCAGCTCGCGTACGGCCGTCTGGTCGTAGTCCTCGCCGGAATCCACGTGGCCGGAGCAGGAAGAATCCCAAACTCCGGGCTGGCGGTCTTTTTTCATGGAACGCTTTTGCAAAAAAATCTCGCCGCGCGAATTGAAAACCAGGACGTGGACCGCGCGGTGCAACAGGCCTCGCGCGTGGACTTCGCTTCTGGGCGCGCGGCCGATGACTTCGTCGCGTTCGTTGACGACGTCAAAGATGTCTTCATTCATGGTCGTGGCGGGAATTTCCGCACTGTCTTTGTTCCAACAGCATCCCGGGCTGCGAAAGGTTTGGTTGCGCATGGTGAAACTGGCGATTGGATTGGGCCTGGAATTTCATTTGCTCAGTCTTCATCCCGCTGAGGGGGCTGCGACGCGATGAGGGTATTTCAGCAGCATTCCCTTTGCTGCTTCGAAGACGGTTTGGGCGTCCAGTTCCTTCATGCAGCGAATATCGTAGGCGCAGCCGGTTTGCCAATGTCCCAGCGGAGTGGCATGATGACAAAAGAGACAGGGAACGTTGGTAAAAACTCCTTCGCCGGGCGAATTTGGAGGCAAACGGAACTGCGGTTTAACCGCGCCGAATAATCCGACGACGGGCACGGCGACTGAGCCAGCCACATGGACCGGGCCCGAATCAATGGCAATAATCAAATGGCAACTGGCGGCCAACGCAACGATCTCGTCGGATTTAAGCCGGTTTGTCAAACAACGGACCCCGCGAAATTGCTCGAATTCATCTTCTTTTCCTTTGGTAAGGCCGAATTGCAGCACTGTGGCATCGAATTCTGCGTGAATTTTATCCAGGAGCGCCTGCCATTTTGCAGCGTCCCACATTCTCACCGGCCACGAACGCCCGCAGTTGATGCCGATAATGAGACGGCCCCTGGCAACATCCTCCGCCAATCCATAAGCCGACTGAACTTTTTTAATCAATTCCGGCGGAGGAACCAGTCGAGGCTGGCGGTCCGAAGGGGGAACGGTCACGCCGCAGGAACCGGCGAGGTCGTCAATTAAATGCAATTGCGCGCCCCTGTTTGGGAAAAGCTCATCGGTCGTTTTGGGGTTGTAGATGGCGCGCACGACGCCCGGCAATTTGTATCGCGCCGGCAACGAGAATGGCCATTCCCAGGATTTCGCGCCGTAAACACCATCCACATCGCGCGATAGCATTATCATCTTTTTGTAATCGGCGTGTGTGAAGAAAATCACCGCCGTCCCCGGATGACGTTTTTGCAATTCCCGGCAAAGTGGCAATGTGCAAATTGCGTCGCCCAGCGCGCCTATGCGATAGACAATCACCAGCTTTTTTCCGTGGCGGATGCGCCGGCCAACCAGCCAAAGAGGAAAAAGGACCCGGTCGAAGAGGCGATTTCGGATGGCGCGAAATTTTCGCCAAACGGGCCGGAGAGTTGAATAAAGCGGTCCGGGCAATGCTCGAGTAAGGGCTTTCGGAAAAGCGCTCATGGCTGGAGTTCCTGCCAGGCTCGCAACCGGCCTCTTGTCTCAGCGAGGTGCGCCAAAGTCTTCTGCCCCGCTAAGAACCGGCGGACCAGTTTTTTGCCAAACATGATGCTCGGGATTTCAAATAGCCGGTACCAAACCGCGGACAACAGGAATATCGGGAATAAAAAGCCAAGGCCGGTGACGAAGATCTCAAGAGGCGTCACACGGCCGGTTGCGAACAGCAATCCCGCCACGCGCGGCGCCAGGCTTAAAAATGGGAAATGGATCAGGTACATGCTATAACTGCATATTCCCACGAGACGAAGCGGTTCCGAAAACAACTTCGGCAGTTGTTGAAAATAATTTCTTTGCAACAGCGCGGCGATGCCCGTCGCCGTGAACACAGCAAACAGAGTAAATGTGAAGCAGGCAAAATCTTTGATCAAAAAACTTCCGCAGGCCGGGGCTCCCCACCCAAGCAGGGAATGCCGGGCAAATGGAAGCGGCCTGCCGGCGAGATACGCATCTGCCAATGCGGCGCCAATTGCCCAACTGAACCAATAGATCAGCGGAAATCCCGTTAACCACGCATAGACTACCGGGATTCCCTGCCACCAATTATCGGTATGCGTTCCCGTGAGAGCCGGCAGGAATCTCAAAAATCCCCGGAGCCCAAACTCCATTACGGCCAGGCACGCCAGGAATTTGCTCCAACCCCAGCGGGATACGCCCCATATCAACAGCGGATACATCAAATAAAGCTGCACTTCCACGGCGATGCTCCAGAAATTCGGATTTATACTGCCAAGCGTTGCGCTGGAAAAATTGTGCAGCAGCATCGCGTGAAGCCCGATCTGAAAAACCTGGTGCGCGAAAGTATGGCCCACGCGCGTCCAGGGAAGAAATATCGCAAACAGCAGCAGGGCAAACAAGTAGGGCGGATAAATCCGGAAAAACCTCCGGATGAAAAAAGCCCGCCAGTCAGGGTGCTGATGGAAACTCAGGTGAATGCAAAATCCGCTCACGACAAAGAAAATGGAGACGCCGGCAAAGCCATAACTCAGCGGCAGCAACAGCAGAAACAATTTCGGCGCCCCAAAGCCCGCGTGCCAGCCGTTCCACGGCAGGACTGCGACTCCAAACGACTGGCCAAAAGCATGAACCAGGAATACAGAAAGAATGGCGATCCCGCGGACCTGATCCAGGAAATCAATGTGATTGGAGCGATTAGCTGCCTGTGCCATCGAAGTACGAGAATAATCAAAATCCGTTTCCGAATCAATCGCCGCAGAGATTTTGGCCCGTTTAAGAGATCCCGGCGGCAAGTTTGCGCCAGGGGCCAGCAGTCTAGCCCGGATATTTCATAAAGGGATTAACCAAAGAAGCGGCTGGAGCGTCCATAGGCTTGATTTCACTAAGCCAAATGAAAACGCCACACGCCGCTTCTTCGACAACAGACTGTAGAGAACAGCCCTTGCTCTTT
>DATJTK010000062.1:0-48361 GCA_035503455.1 Candidatus Sulfotelmatobacter sp.
GTGATGAAGCGACCCGGAAAGCCGGATACGGGAAATCCGTTCGTCCGGTTTGATGAGGGGTGAAGTGAAACAACGGAACCGACAACTTCGGTCAGTTCAATCCCCAGCGTTTCACTTCGCCTACTCTACGTCGACTATCGGGATATGCGCAACTTTCTTGCAAAGGCGGCCAGCGTCTTGTTTAATCCGTCCGTGCTCAATCAACAGACTCTGAACCGTCCGGCTGAGTTTTCCGGCGTGGGGCTCCACAGTGGAAACCGCGTCAACATGACGATTTTGCCGGCGGCTGCCAACAGCGGCATCCGTTTCCGCCGCGTGGACCTGGAAGGCAAGCCGGAAATTGAAGCGCGCGTGGAGAACGTGGCGGAAACGAACCGCTCGACTACGATCGCCAAAGGCAACGTCAAAATTCACACCGTTGAACACGTTCTTGCGGCCCTTGCGGGCTTTGGCATTGATAACGCGGTGATTGAACTGGACTCGAATGAGCCGCCCATCGGCGACGGCAGCTCCCGCGAATTTTCAAAACTGATTCAAACCGCCGGCATCGTTCCCCAGGCTGAAAAGCGCGAGCTATTTACGCCGTCCGAACCCATCGAATTGGAGTCCGGTGATACGGTAATGACACTCTTCCCGGATGACGGTTTTAAAATTACCTGCACCAGCGCCGACAGGAACGGACGGTTCACGCAATTTTTCAGCGTTGAGCTGACACCCAAGACGTGGGAACGGGAATTGGCCCATGCGCGGACTTTTTGTTTTTTCGAAGAGATAGAGCAACTGATCAAGAACAACCTGATTAAAGGGGGCTGCCTCGAAAATGCCATCGTGATTCGCGAGGACGCCGTTCTCACAACCGAACCATTGCGCTATCCGGAAGAATTCGTCCGTCACAAGATGCTCGACATAGTCGGTGACTTGTCGTTAATCGGAAAACCCATTCGCGGTCATCTCATCGCGGTCAAGCCGGGACACGCGACCAATTGCGAATTTGCCCGGTTAATCGTGGCCCATATGAACAAATCGCTGCGGGCAGCGCGGGCATTTGGACCACCGCCCCCGGCGAGCGGTAATGGCGCCGAAAAACCGGGCGCAGTGCCCGCAGCCAGTCGCGGCGCGGTTATCAATATCGAAGAAATCCAGCAATTGCTGCCGCATCGTTACCCGATGCTCATGGTGGATTGCGTCACGAAAATTGAAGAGAACCGGATCGAAGCCATCAAAAATGTGACGATTAACGAGCCGTATTTCGAGGGTCACTTTCCGGGCCATCCGATCATGCCTGGGGTACTTCAGTTGGAAGCGATCGCCCAGGTCGCCGGGCTTTTAATGATGAAATTGGGCGGAACGGCCCGGCAATTGGCTTATTTTATGGCTGCCAATGACGTCAAATGGCGCAAGCCGGTCCGTCCCGGAGACGTTTTGTGCATCGAAGTCGAACTGATGAAAACCCGCGGAAAAATCTGCAAAGCCAAGGGCGTATGCAAGGTCGGCGACGAAATCGCCAGCGAAGCCGAAGTGACATTTATGCTTCGCGACGAATGATTAAATCCCGGCGATCGATTCAATTGAAACAATACCTATTTTCATGATTCATAAAACGGCGATTGTTCATCCAAAAGCCAAACTTGGCGCGGGTTGCGAGATCGGTCCTTTTTGCATTGTTGGTGAGCACGTCACGCTCGGTAAGAACTGCAAGCTTCATTCTCACGTTATCATTGATGGGCACACGAAAATTGGAAAAGAGAACGAATTTTATCCGTATGTTAGCGTCGGCCTGAAAACGCAGGATTTGAAATGGAAGGGCGGCGTCACGTGGACGGAATTGGGTGACAACAACACGATTCGCGAATACGCCAGCATCAATAGCGCGACGGGCGACGGAGAAGCAACGCGCGTTGGCTCGAATAATTACATTCTTTGCTACTCAAATATTGGGCACAACTGCAACATTGGCAATGACGTCATTATCAGCAGCGCGGTCCTGGCCGGCCACGTCACTGTCGAAGATCATGCCCGCATCAGTATTTCCGCCATTCACCAGTTCTGTCGCATTGGGAAAATGTCCATGATCGGCGGTTGTTCAAAAGTCGTCCAGGACGTCCCACCGTATATGCTGGCTGACGGCAACCCCGCCGAAACCCGCACGATCAACAAGGTGTTGCTGGAGCGGAGCGGGGTTTCCGACGAGGCGCAAAAGGCGTTGCGTTCCGCCTATAAGATTCTGTTCCGCGAAGGCCTGACGGTTTCAAATGCGCTGGCAAAGATTGAGAAGAAACTGCCGCAACTGCCGGAAATTACGCATCTGGTCGGGTTTATACGAGCCACTGAGCGCGGGATTGGGAAGTAGCGCAGGTTTCCAAACCTGCAGGTCGTATAATGTATTATCCCGCCGGATTTCAGATTGATGCAAATTTTGCGCGCTTGCTTTTAATCCGTCGATAGTACGACGCCGCACGGTCAGCCGATTTGGAAATCGGCGACACAGCAGGTTTGGAAACCTGCGCTACGAACGTTCTAATACGCCGGTCTTAGGTTCCATTTGTTCAGCAAGTCACCGGGGATCTCGCCGAGGAAACGCGAAGGCTGTTGCATTAAATCCGACGACGTATTTCCAAAGCCTGCGCGAATCAGCGGATAGCTGAGGTACAATTCATTTTTCGCGCGCGTAATGGCCACGTAAAATAACCGCCGTTCTTCCTCCTGGCCGTCATCGGTCTCAATGGAGCGCGCCGAAGGAAAAAGCCCGTCACAAAGCATGATTACAAAGACCGCTTCGAATTCGAGCCCTTTGGCCTGATGGATGGTCGAGAGGCGGATGCGCTCATCGCTTTTTGCGTTGTCATCTTCGGCCTCAACGTTGGTCAAAAGCGCGAGTTGTGTTAAAAATTCCTCAACGGACTTAAATTGATGGGCAAAAACCGCCAATTGCTCCAAATCTTCCAAACGAACGCGATAATTCGCAAAATTCTCCTTCAAATAATCGTCATATCCCGCATCAATGACGATGCGCAACATCTTCGATGGCGACTGTTCCTCTTCCAATTGCGCCGCGGTCGCGACAAATTGGGCCCATGGCACGGCCGCCTTTTTTCCCACATGCGGCGCACATGTTTCCAGGGCCGTCGCCACAGGATTTTTGAGCGGCGCGGTCCGGCCTGGTTTTGAGCCCTTCTCCGGATCTTTCTTCTCCGGTTTCCGGAAATGCTCTATCTCGGAGGAAAAAATCTTCCACAATTTATCCGCGCCTTTGGCCGCGATTCCCGGATGCATTTGCGCGACGCGCTTGAACGCGATTTCATCGCGCGGATTCGCGACCAATTTCAGATAGGCCGCCGCATCCTTGACATGGGCCTGTTCAAAAAAGCGAATCCCGCTCGTAATCGAAAAAGGGATCTGCCGCCGGGTCAATTCGAGTTGCAATTCAAGGGCGTGAAAGTGGGACCGATAAAGCACGGCAATTTGGGCAAGGCCTGTTCCCTCCTCGTGCAATTCCATGATGCGTTGGGCGATAAACGCGGATTGCTGCACGGTGTCCATGCAGGCAACAAGGGCGGGTTTCATGCCGGATTTTCGCGAGGGCGCCAGGTGCTTTTCGAATTGATGCCGATTGGCCGCGATTGCCGCGTTGGCCACGGTTAAAATTTCCGGCGTGCTCCGGTAGTTGGTTTCTATCCTGAATACTTTCGCGTCCGGGTAACGCTTCGGAAAATCGAGAATGTTCAAAAAGTTGGCGCCGCGCCAGGCGTAAATGCTCTGGGCGTCGTCGCCAACCGCCATGACGTTATGGTGGCGCGCGGCCAGCAGGTCAATCAGGTCGCCCTGCAATTTGTTGGTATCCTGGTATTCGTCCACCAGGATAAACTGAAACCGCCGCTGGTACATTTGGAGGGCGTCCGGGTTTTCCCGAAGCAGTTTGAGCCAAAGCGCCAGCAAATCGTCAAAGTCCATCGCATTGCTTGCGCGCTTGCGTTCGATATAACGCCGCGAAACGTCCGATATTTTGTCCATGAACTGCGCGAAATAGCTGAATTGGCTCTCCAAAATTTCCGCAACACTTTTTTGAGTGTTGACCGCGAACGAATAAATTTCGTTGAGGACTTCCGGCTTGGGAAAATGCGCGCCCTTGGTTTGGATTCCCGCGTCCGCGACGCAGGCCTTGATCAGGTCTTTGGCGTCGTCACGGTCCAGGATCGTAAAATCACGCCGATAACCCAGCGCCTCGGCGTGGATCCGCAAAACCCGGGCGCCAATGGCATGGAATGTCCCGCCCCAGAGAGCCAGCAATTGCATGCCCAGCAAATCCGCTACGCGGCGCATCATCTCCGCGGCCGCCTTGTTCGTAAAGGTAAGCAGCAAAATCCGCTCAGCCGGGATTCCCTGTTCGAGCAAATAGGCGACGCGGTAAATCAGCGTGCGCGTCTTTCCCGAGCCGGCGCCGGCGATGACGAGGGCAGGGCCCGGCGGCGTTGTTACTGCCGCCAGTTGTTGCGGGTTCAGTTCACGCGCATAGTCAATCTGCGGATGAAATTCCGTTTTAAAATTTTCGAGAACGTATTCGCGCTCCATCGGGACAATTCAAAAGGCAAAAGGAAGAAGGAAAAAGGAAAAAACGTGGAATGATGAAAATTTTCAAATTCCAAGATCCAAGCAACAGAGATTTTCAAGCAACAAGCACCCAAATTGGTAGCTGGAGCCTTGGAGTTTTTTTGGCGCCTAGTTCCTGGAGTTTGGATGATTTACCGGGTCGATCGCCCGGAGCACGCTAAAGCGTGGACACCAAACGGGTTTATTTCGTCATCGCCGGCCTGGGCCTGGGCTTATGAAACGCAAAAATGTCGGTCTGATGCCGCAGGCCGGACTTGGAATGCGCGCTTTTGCCGGCGGACAGGTGGCTGCTCAAATCCGGCGATTTGCCGGTTTGAATCTCCTCGACCAAATCGGCCACGCTTTGGAGGATACGCGTCGGCTGATACACATAGTCGCCGACGTCTTCGAATTTCGTCGAGCCGCTTAATACCAGGTAGGCGTGCAACCCGGCTTCGATTGCCCCGCGAATGTCCGTCTCCATGGTATCGCCAATCATGACGACTTCCTCGGGTTTTCCGAGCGCAAGGTCGGCAAGCTTGCGCCGCGCCCGATGAAACATATAACCGTTTGGTTTGCCCAAATAATAGGCCCGGCGGCCCGTGCTGGCTTCGAGAAACGCAGCCGTCGCGCCGGCGCCGGGACGCGTCTTTTCACTCGAAACCGGGCACCAATTATCCGGGTTCGTCGCGAGCAACCCCGCCCCGCGTTCGATGCATTCATGAGCTTTTGCCAGGCGCTCGGTAGTAGGCGCGCCTTCTCCCACCACCACGTAACGCGGCCGGATGGCGTCGTTGGCAATTTTTCGCTCGTGCAGAGCCGCCAGCAATCCGCCTTCGCCAATCACAAACACCGTGCAGGCGGGGTCGGTTTCATTGAGAAAATCCGCCGTATTCATCGCGGATGTGTAAAAATGGCGCGCCGAAAGGCCGTGAATCCCAAGGTGTTTCAACCGCACCGCCAGGTCCTCTGGAGTAGGCGCGGAATTGTTCGTCAGAAAAAGAAACGGCGCGCCTGTGGCTGTCAATGCCTGGACAAATTCCACCGCCCCGGGAATCAAATGATTTTCCCGGTAAATGACGCCGTCCATGTCAATTAAATAGCCCGTCTTCATATTGCAAAATGGGATAGGGGAGCTGTTGGGTTTATAGCTCTCCTTGTTTGAGCTGGGACCAATTTGCCGTAAATTTCTAAAAAGTAAAGCACGAAAGAAGACTCGTCTTTATATTTATAGTTCCAGAGTCATGAAGACGCAGTTCACGTCGGGAACGTAGCTGCCAAAATGGCGGGCACTCGACGAACAATCTCAAAATTTAGGCACTTCCCCGGCCACGCCGGCTGTCAAAATCCGTTCGTCCACCGCTGCCGGGTCAAAATTCCACCGCGCCGCCAATTGCGCAACTTTCTCGACGTTGCGGGCCGCGACGGTACGCGGGCACGGTTCCCCGTAGTCAAAACACTTGAGGCCAAGCTCAATTTCCGGCAGGGTTTTTGTTCCCTGGTTCCAAACTGTTTCTTCGGCCCATGCGTAAGCCCGGGTCACATAACCGTCGTCCAGGCGCGCCCACGCATGATGATGCAGGAATTTTTGGGCGTGGAAAAATTGGACGTGACCGAGCTTGCGGCTTAATGAAACCAGAAACCTAAAACAATCGTCGACATTGTCATCTGGAGTGGGAATCGCCAATCCGGTCACAATCACCCAGCCATTGACGCGGGGGCTGATAAAAAATTCGTGTTCACCGGTCATCCCTTCGGCCCACGAGCACGGAGTAAACCGGCTTAAACCCAGGGCCACCCGGACCCGTTCCGGAGTTGCCGCGCGAATCGCCAGCCAGGTGGACGGCCTTTGCGGGAACATCGTACGGGCCGGAACATTGCTCCCGGACCGCTCTTGAGCCAGCCTGGAGCGTCGACGCGCGAAAATGCCAACGAAAACAATGCACGCAATTACCAGTGCCACCATATGCATGACGAGCATCAGGATTGCTGCCAGATCATTCTGCGCTGTGAAGCCCATGAGGCTCAATCTAAGCCTGTTTCACAATGATTCAACCAAATTTTAGCAACAATTTGCTTTAACCCAGTCAAGGTACTTTCCATTTCCTGCGCTCAGGGCCAGGACCAGGATTTCCGGGGTGTCGTAGGGATGCCGCGCCAGGATTAGTTTTTCGAGGGCGGGCACTCGTGATTTTCGCGTCTTGAATATAATCAGCGCTTCCTGGCTTGCTTCCATTTTTTCCTGCCACCAGTAATGCGATTCAATGCCGGGCACAAGGTTTGCGCAGGCAACTAAATGCGACTGCAATGCCGCTTTGGCCAAAATCCGGGCGGTTTCCAAATCGGGCGCGGTAACGAGAACAATAGCAAATTGCCCGGCAGCTTTCATGCTGCAACAGTAATTAACGCCCGATAAAATTGCTATTACATACTGCCGGCCGCCGGTTGAAGCGGTGAGACCGGGTTGTCCTGGGTAAACTCAACCACGTCGCCGGTAATCACGATTTTTGGAATCGAAAACAACAACAGCCACGTGGTGGACCGGTCCTCGGTCACATTGATCAGGGCCACGGAACGTCCCTGAAGGGATTGGCCGACGCTTCGATACAGGTCGGACCGCGCGGCGGCCGTGCTGGGCGCGGTAATCGGGATTATTCCCAGGAAAAATCGAAAGCCATAACTGCTTCCCATGGCTCCCGGCTGGATCATCTTGTAGTTGCCGCGGCTTAGAGAAACTTCGGTTTGCGTGGACGGCGAGGTGTTTTCCACTCTCGTGCTGGAGCAACCGGTTGTGATAAGCATTCCGGCGCATAATGCGCCAATCAATAGAGCTATTTTAGTCTTCATAATTTACGAGTCTGATTTGGTTCCGGATCGTTCTGGCCACCGGCAAAATATGTCCTTGCCCTGGCGCCAATTTTGACGCTGATTAACCTGCCCGATTCATGACATCAGAGAGCTGCATCTTTGTCAACTCTTTTTGGCAGAAAATGTTCCGCCAAGGACACAGGGCTCCGATTTGAGTTGTATTGGCAAATAAGAAAGGGTAAAATAAGAGGGGAATGAGCGATAAGCCGCTCGAATAAGCTCTAACAACTTTGCGCAAGATGGAAGGCGTCAGAACCCTCCGGCTCATGCTGGCATTGCCCGCATTCGTGGCCTTCACAATTGCAACACCAGCCGCACCGGCACAACGACAATTTCTGTCCGGGCATATTCCTGCTGCAATACAGAAGCTCCACTTACAACCGGCCGGACGCCTTCCCGCAGGCACACGATTAAGCCTGGTCATTGCATTGCCGCTGCGGAACAGCACCAACTTCACCGAGCTGCTCCGGGAAATTTATGACCCCAAAAGCCCGCAATATCATCATTATCTGACGCCAAGCCAAATTGCGGCCCGGTTCGGACCTTCGGACGACGACTACCAATCTGTTATCGCTTTTGCCCAAACCAACGGCTTCCATATTGTTCGCACACATGCTGACCATACCCTGCTGACCGTGCAAGGAACGGTTGCGGACATCGAAAGGACTTTCCATCTGAAAATGCTGGTGTATCACCATCCTACCGAGGCGCGCACATTCTATGCGCCGGACACTGAGCCTTCCCTGGACCTGGCCGTGCCGTTGCTCGATATCGGCGGGCTCAACAACTACGCGCTGCCGCGCCCGGCAGGCCATCCCGGAACAGCACAGCCCTCGGGCGGAACGGCCGCTTCCGGCTCAGGTCCCGAAGGGACCTATTTTGGGTCTGATTATCGCGCCGCCTACGTGCCCGGCACCTCGCTCACCGGTTCGGGCCAAACCGTCGGATTGTTGGAATTGGACGGATATTATACAAACGACATCGAGACTTACGAAACCAATGCGGGTCTGCAAGACGTGACCCTCACGAATGTTCTGATAGACGGTGCGACCGGCACGCCCAGCGGCGATTCTACTAACGTAGGGGAAGTTTCACTGGACATGGAAATGGTCATATCCATGGCGCCGGGCATTTCTCGGCTAATCGTCTATGAAGCGCCAGATTTCGGCAACAACTGGGTGGATATTTTGAAACAAATGCAGGAGGACGACAGCGCCAAGCAGCTCAGTTCCTCGTGGACTTATGGTTTCGATTTAGCCCCGGCGGACGCTATCTACCAGGAAATGGCCATGCAGGGACAATCCTTTTTCCAATGTTCCGGAGATGACATGGCGTATTATAGTGGTGTCGCGCAATGGGCCGACGACCCAAACATCACCATTGTGGGCGGGACAACTCTAAAGACTGGAAGCAACCAGTCCTGGAGCAGCGAAGCGGTCTGGACAAACGGGGACGGCTCAACCGGGAGCGGCGGAGGCGCCAGCAGCAATTACCTGGGCAACTATTCCATCCCCGCCTACCAACAGGGAATGAACATGAAAACCAACGGCGGCTCACTGACACAGCGAAACGTGCCGGATGTCGCCATGGTTGCGTATCAAGCCTGGGCCGTATATGACGACGGGCTATCCAACTGGTGGTATGGCACGAGTATCGCCGCGCCGTTATGGGCTGGATTTGCCGCGCTGGCAAACCAGCAAGCCGACAACCGTTCCGAACCCACTCTTGGCTTTCTCAACCCGGTCCTCTACGACATCGGCAACGGGCCGTTATATACCAACTGTTTTCATGATATCACCAAGGGAAACAATACCGACAGCAACAGCAAGAAATTGTATTTCGCGGTATCCGGCTATGACCTGTGCACGGGCTGGGGCACGCCAAATGGCGTAAACCTCATCAATGTTCTTACTCAAACCCCTTACATCTACAGTTCCACCCGCAGCACAAATGGCGCGGTGACGCTCTACTCCCTCTGTGTGCCGGGTTCGACAAATCTCGTCCTCTCGGCGACCAACCTGTCGCCGCCGATCGCGTGGCAACCCATCTCAACCAATGTTGCCGGCTCCAACGGAGAGTGGCAATTTACCGACACCAACGCGCCGAGCTACAAAACAAGATTCTTTAGGATTCTCAGTTATTGAGCCAGCCGCTACTTAGGGCATTTCGAGGCGATAAAAGGCCGACCCGGAGCCTGGCATCGTCAGTGTCACCGAGTTTGTTACGCCTTTCTTCGTGGGCGAGGTTGACACCTTGGCCCATGGGCCTTTGAGATTTGTCGCCGAATATAAAGCGTAATTGTTCCAATTCGTAGTCCACGAAAACGTCGTTTTGGTTCCAGATCGAGAAGTCCAAAGCGGGGGATAATCCAAAATGTGTATTAAATGGTAAACCGAGATGTCCGTTTCGAAATAGGCAAAGTCGACGTCCAATGCGGAAACCGCGTGCGACGCCAGCAGGCCGTTTCCCATATACAGCGTCACGTGATCAAGGTTGCTGACACTGGTGTCGCCTTCCCAATTCCAGCCAACCACATCGCCTGGCTCAAGCTGGCTTAGAGACGAGACTTCAACTGCGTAGCCGGGATTGACGAGGACGGCATTGACAATATTTCCCGCACCCGGCTCCCCGTAAGTTGGCGACGTCCGGCTCGGAATATTTATTCCGCCCCCGCGGTCATGGGGCTCGTTTCCAATACAGCAGGATACGAAATGCGCGCAATCATTGGCTGTATCCATTGTGGGAACGGGTGTGAATACATTGGTGCCGTAATAACCAAAGTCCGGGTAATCCGAATTGGTCCAGAAATAGCCGTCGCTGGCAACGTACGCAGCGTAATTATTCGCGTAAGAAATTGTGCGCGCACGGTCAAAGACGTTCGTATTGCCTCCGGGCTCGACGGCTACCTGCACGGTCACTGTAGGGGCGAAAAATGTGGTGCCATTCAAGGCAAAGCTATCCGTGTAGGAACCAGATGCTTCCGGGGCGATAAACTCCATGCTGTACGACGCCGTGCCCCCGGGCGCGACGCTTTTGCCGCTATTAATGGCCGCGCGCGGAAAATGATATGTACCGCTTGCGTTGGTAATCAGCGGAATCGCGCCCAAGCTGTCCAGACCCACCATGTCCAACGTGTATCCATTTGGTCCCGCCGTCCACGTCGTCGTACCATTGTTTGTGAAGGTCCAGGTTTGGGTAAACATCGACCGCGGCACAACCGGCGTCCCATTCGTGATCGAAACTGACAGTAACGCTGCGCTGTCCCCGGCAAAACTATTGCCGTGAATCATAACCGCGCCAAAACAAGTGAGGAGGATGCTGAATCGCTGTGGGATTTTCATTCTGTAAGTGTGAGATGTATTGTACAGACAATAGGAGAAATTTTCAATAGAAAAATAGCTACAGACCCAAATTTATTCGATTGGCGCATGCATTCAACAATCCGCGGTGGCCGCAGTGCAAACCGCCCGCTTGACATTGTCGCCCATAATGCAAGATTCAGCTCCTATGGATTTACAACTCACAAATAAACTCGCGCTCGTTTCCGGTTCCACCAAAGGCATTGGTTTGGCCATTGCCACCGGCCTGGCCCGCGAAGGCGCGCGCGTAATCATCAATGGCCGTGCGGACAAGTCCGTCTCGGAGGCGACCGCAAATATTCGCAAGGCGGTCCCGAACGCGAAACTGGAAACTTTCGCCGGCGATTTGTCCAACGCAGCGGTTGCCGAAAAATTGGCCGGCCAATTTCCCGACGTCGAAATTCTCGTCAACAATCTGGGCATTTTTGAACCGAAACCGTTCGAGCAAATTCCTGACGACGACTGGCGCCGGTTTTTTGATGTGAACGTCCTGAGCGGCGTGCGTCTCAGCCGCGCGTATTTGCCGCGGATGAAGCAATGCAACTGGGGACGCATCATCTTCATCAGCAGTGAGAGCGGAATTCAGATCCCGGCGGAAATGATTCATTACGGCATGACAAAGACCGCGCAATTGGCCGTTTCTCGCGGTCTGGCTGAAACCTGCGCGGGGACCGGCGTTACGGTAAACGCCGTGCTGCCCGGACCAACCCGCTCGGACGGTGTGGACGAGTTTGTCAATCGACTCAGCGGCGGCAAGCCGTTTGCCGAATTCGAAAAGGAATTTTTTAAGAGCATTCGGCCAACGTCGCTCATCAAGCGTTTTGCCACGACCGAGGAAGTGGCAAACATGGTCGTTTATGTGGCGAGTCCGCTTGCGTCGGCCACAAATGGCGCGGCCCTTCGAGTGGATGGCGGGGTGGTACGGGCTTGTTTTTAAGGAAAAAGTTAAAAGGAAAAAGGAAAAAGTCGTCCGCAGAGACAAAAGGCTAAATATGAACTACAAACTTCTTGGCAAATCGGGTCTCCGTGTTTCGGAGCTGTCCTTGGGCACAATGACCTTTGGCGAGGAATGGGGCTGGGGCGCCAACAAAGACGAAAGCCGCAAAATGTTCGACGCGTTCGCCGCCGCCGGCGGCAACTTCCTTGACACCGCCGACGGTTACACTGACGGCACCAGCGAAAAGATGGTCGGCGAATTTGCAAAATCCGACCGCGAACGTTTTGTCATTGCGACCAAATATTCCTTCAACGCCTTTAAACCAAACGATCCCAACGGCGGGGGCAACCATCGCAAGCATATGATGGAGTCTTTGAATGCATCCTTGAAGCGCCTGGGAACGGACTACGTGGACCTTTATTGGATGCATGTGTGGGATGAACTGACGCCGGTGGAAGAAGTCATGCGGGCTTTTGACGACATGGTGCGCGCGGGCAAGGTCCTCTACATCGGTATTTCCGATGCTCCCGCGTGGTGGATCGCGCGGGCCAATACACTTGCTGAATGGCGCGATTGGACGCGATTTGTCGGGTTGCAGATCGAGTACAGCCTCGTGGAGCGCACGCCCGAACGCGAGTTGTTGCCCATGGCGGAGGCGCTGGGCCTTACCATCGCCGCCTGGTCGCCGCTCGGCAGCGGACTGCTCACAGGCAAATACGCCAAAGGTTCGACTGAAGAAAAACGCCTGGATAAGACGCCGCAGTTTAAGCAACTATCCGAGCGTAACATGAAGATTGCCGACACGGTTGTTGCCATTGCCAAAGAATCCGGCAAATCACCCGCGCAAGTCGCGTTAAACTGGCTGCGCGCCAATTGCAACGTGATTCCCATTATCGGCGCGCGGAAATTCTCGCAATTTGATGATAATATGAAGTGTCTGGACTGGACCCTCGACGCGCGTCACATCGCTCGTTTGAACGAAGTCAGCGCGATTGAGATGGGGTTCCCGATGGACTTCATCCACCGCAAAACGGTTCGCGAATTTCTCCACGGCGGAATGTTCGAGCGAATTCAGTCGTCCCATTGCACTTGATTTTCTTGCTGTCGTGCCGCACTTTGGCTGTCTGTAATTGAAACAAGAATATTAACCAAAGGAAACATTATGGCATTTGAATTACCACCGCTCCCGTATCCGTCCGATTCTTTGGAACCCCACATTGACAAAGCCACCATGGAAATCCATCACGGCGGCCACCACAAAGCCTACGTCGACAACCTCAACAAAGCTGTGGCCGGCACCCCGCTCGAAAGCAAATCCATCGACGCCATCGTCAGCGATATCGCATCCGTGCCCGACAACATCCGCGGACCCGTGCGCAACAATGGCGGCGGGCATTGGAATCATTCGTTCTTCTGGAAATTGCTCTCAGGCAAAGGCGCCAAAGCGCCGGAAGGCAAGCTCGCCGACGGCATCAACGCCGCCTTCGGCAGTTTTGACGCCTTCAAGGAAAAGTTTGAAGCCGCAGGCCTGGGCCGTTTCGGCAGCGGCTGGGCATGGCTCGTCTCCCATAACGGAAAGCTGGAAATCGTTTCCACCGCCAACCAGGACAACCCGCTCATGGGCAAGGCCATTTCCGGCGTGGAAGGCAAGCCCATCATGGGTGTGGACGTCTGGGAACACGCCTACTACCTGAAATACCAAAACAAGCGCGCCGCCTATCTGAAGGCGATTTGGAACGTCATTGACTGGCACGCCGCCGCAAAGAACCTCTAGCAAATCGCGAAGGGCAGGGGCCTGGCAATTGGGGCGAGGATAGAAGATGGAGAGTGGAGGATAAAGCCGCATTCGAGCTTCAATCTTCTATCCTCCATCTTCGCTTTTGCGGCCACCGCTACCGCCTTCTCATGGCGGCTCGCTTCAATTCGCGGTCCGATTCACGCTTCTTCAAATCCTCGCGCTTATCAAATTGCTGTTTTCCTTTGCCCACGGCCAGCGCGACTTTGACCTTTCCATTTTTCCAGTAGAAGGCGAGGGGAATCAGCGCATTGCCTTTGACCGCTGCCAGCCCGAAAATTTTTCTGATTTCGGATTTGTGAAGGAGCAGTTTGCGGGGCGCTTTGGGTTCATGATTCTGGATATTGCCATGGGAGTACTCATCAATATGAGCATTATAAAGCCAAACCTCTCCTTTTTCGACGCGCGCAAAGGCATCGGTAATCTGGCCCTTGCCCGCCCGCAGTGACTTGACCTCCGTGCCGTGCAAAGCAACGCCCGCCTCAAACGTTTCCAGAATGTGGTAATCGCGCCTGCCTTTGTGGTTGGTCACTATATCCGCCATGCGGACTTAATTTAACGCGAATGGGGCAACAAGTCGGCAAATTTTTTGGGGAAAGCACCGCCGGCTGTGCGACAGAAATGTTGGAACAGGTCGTATAGGACGTAATTCCACTTGAACCTTCCGCAACTCCAATTGCCCTAGCGCTTCTTGCGTTTCCTCGGCAAAGGCCGCACCAATTCCGTCACTTCGGGCATGTCCCACCCGATTTTTTCTTCAATTATTTCGCGCAAAGCGACATCCGCCACACCGAGGGTGGCCGCATTATCCACAAGGGGGCGGCTCAAACCGCCGCCGCCCGAATTGAGCTGACGCACGCGCCGCGATACCAGGTTAATGAGGACGTTAGGGTTGCCGACTTTCTCGGCGGCCTTTTTAGCTAATTCAGCGTTCATTAAAAAGAGCCAAAAAATGTAACCGATCCAATTTTTATTGCAACATTTAATTTTACATAATTTTAACGTTCGAACGACACTATCTGGAACGAGCGATGCAGGGGTTGGGCGCTGAAGGTGGCCGACGCTGAAACAGGAATTCGCCCGCGTAAATCGTAAATCGCAAATCGTACATTCAGGGGCTTGCTTCCTTGCTCTTTTTCCCCTAAAACAACGCCCCATGTCCGCAAGCAAGACGCCATTCGACCTGCAACAATATCTCTCCGCGTGTACCGAAACCGTCAACCGCGCGCTGGACAAATTCCTGCCGCCGGAAAAGGTCAGGCCTTCAACCATTCACAAGGCCATGCGCTATTCCATCTTTGCGGGCGGCAAACGAATGCGCCCGGCCCTGTGCCTGGCCGCTGCCCAGGCCTGTGCTGGTTCCGAAAAAAACGCCTTGCCGCTCGCCTGCGCCGTCGAATGCATCCATACCTATTCTCTGATCCATGACGATTTGCCCGCCATGGACAATGACGATTTCCGCCGCGGCAAACCTACCAACCATAAAGTCTTCGGCGAAGGCATCGCCGTGCTCGCCGGGGACGCGCTGCTGACCCAGGCGTTCGAAATCGCCGCGCAATCCAATTCATTCCCGCGCTATCCGCGCGAAAAATTGATTCTCGAAATTGCAAAGGCATCCGGCTCACTGCAACTGATTGCGGGGCAGGTGGCCGATCTCGAAGCAGAGGGCAAAAAGATTTCCGAAGCCGAACTTAAATTCATCCACGAGCGCAAAACGTCGGCGCTGCTATGCTGCTCTGTTCGACTCGGCGGTATGAGCGCCAACTGCGCGCCCTCTCAATTGGCTGCGCTCACGGACTTCGGCTATCACGTCGGCCTTGCCTTCCAGGTCATCGACGACATCCTGGACGTCACCCAGACCAGCGAACAACTCGGCAAAACTGCCGGCAAGGATGTCGCTGTCCAAAAAGCCACATATCCTGCCATCGCCGGCCTTGAGAAATCCCGTCAAATCGCGGCCAAACTCACGGACAAAGCATTCGCCGCCCTAAAACCCTTCAAGGGCCGCGCCATCGCGCTCGAAGCCCTTGCGCAATATCTCTTGCAGCGGGACAAGTGATTTTGGTTCGTCCTCGAAAAAAACATCTCATTCTCGTCCTCATTCTCAAAAGTTCTTTTTCCTTTTTCCCTTCGCCTTTTTCCTTTTTAATTAGCGCCCGATGTCGCAACTGAATTCCGAGATTCTCGCCAAGGCCAAGTCGCTGGGCTTTTCCGACCGCCAGATCGCCAGTCTTTCAGGCCAAACCGAAGACCAGATCCGCGCGTTGCGCAAACAACTTGGCCTTGTGCCCAGTTACCGGCTCGTGGACACCTGCGCCGCCGAGTTCGAAGCCTACACGCCTTATTATTATTCCACCTATGACCGCGGCGACGACGAAATCAAAAACAATTCCGCCAAAAAAATAATGATCCTGGGCGGCGGACCCAACCGGATAGGGCAGGGGATTGAGTTCGACTATTGCTGCGTTCATGCGTCGTTTGCCCTAAAGGAAGACGGTTTCGAGACCATCATGGTCAATTCCAATCCTGAAACCGTTTCAACCGATTACGACACGAGTGACAAACTTTTCTTTGAGCCGCTCACCCTGGAAGATGTCCTGCACATTTACGAGCGCGAAAAATGCCATGGCGCAATCGCGCAATTCGGCGGTCAAACTCCGCTCAACCTCGCCCTTGGGCTCCAGAAAAATGGCGTCAACATCATCGGCACCTCGCCTCAAAGCATCGAGGTGGCCGAAGACCGGAGATTGTTCGCCGCCATGCTGGACAAACTCAAAATCCCCCAGCCGCCGAACGGCCTGGCCACGAACATCGCTGAAGCGCTCGAAGCGGCGAAAAAACTCGGCTATCCCATCCTCGTCCGCCCCAGCTTCGTGCTGGGCGGACGCGCCATGCAAATTGTCTATTCAGACGCCGAACTCTCACACTACATGAAGTTCGCCGTAGAAGCCTCGCCCGAGCGGCCGGTCCTCGTGGACAAATTCCTCGAAGACGCCACCGAAGTGGATGTGGACTGCATCGCCGATGTGGGCCTTTCCAATCCGAAGGCCGGCGCCATCGTCATCGGCGGAATGCTCGAGCACATTGAATTTGCCGGTGTCCATTCTGGCGACGCCGCCATGGTTCTGCCGCCACATTCGCTGTCGCCAAAGGTCGTCGATACAATTCGCGAATATACGCACGCTATGGCGCACGAACTGAAAGTCATCGGCCTGATGAACGTCCAATACGCGGTCAAAGACGAAAAAGTGTACGTCCTTGAAGTCAACCCCCGCGCTTCCCGCACCGTCCCGTTTGTTTCGAAGGCCATCGGCGTGCCCCTGGCCAAGCTTGCGGCCAAAGTCATGGCGGGCAAAACCCTCGCCGAACTTGGCTTTACCAAAGAAATCCGGCCCGAATATTTCGCGGTAAAGGAATCCGTCTTCCCCTTCAGCCGTTTTCATGGCCAGGACATCCTGCTTTCGCCGGAAATGCGTTCCACCGGCGAAGTCATGGGACTCGACGCCGACCTCGGCGTGGCCTACGCCAAATCGCAAATGGCGGCGAGTTCCCCATTGCCAACCAGCGGCAAAGTATTCATCAGCGTCAGCGACACCCACAAAGACGAAGCCATATCGGTCGCCAAATTGTTTTCCGATCTGGGCTTCGCCCTCGTCGCCACGTCCGGCACCGCCGCCGTGCTTGAGAAAGCCGGCCTGAAAGTCGAACGCGTCCAAAAACTCATGGAAGGCCGGCCCAATGTCATCGATTTCCTCAAGAACAAGGAAATCCAATTTGTCATTAATACTCCCAGCGGCGCGGCTCCCCGGGCAGATGAAATCAAAATCCGGACGACGGCCGTCTATACCGGCACGCCCATCGCCACAACCCTGCGTGGCGCTCGCGCTGCGGCATTGGGGATCGCCGCCTTAAAGAAATCAGGCTACACCGTCAAAACGATTCAGGAATATCATTAAGCTTAGCCTGCAGTACTGCGGGTTTCTAAACTCGCAGGTCACATGACGTCGTACGACTTGCCGATTTGGAAATCGGCGCTACGGAGTTTGGGCTTCGTTCACCAAAACGCGAGTGTGGATGTTTTCAGAGTGAACGAAGTGCACGAACGTGTGAACGAATTTACGGATCTTAAATTAATTACATGCCGAAAAGTGTTAGCGTCGTGAGTGAGAGCGGGTATGAGGTGGGAAAAGGGTCAACATCGGTTACATCGTTGAGGTTAAAATACTTAAGGGTTAACAAACCATTAACAAAGGGTTAACAGACCGTTAACACGGCGTGATGCGCAGGGGCGAAGATGGCATCGAAACGCCTTTTCCATTGTTTAACTATTAGACGGGCCAAATCTCGGGAGTAATGTTAGCGGAAGTCCGTCTATTCACGAGATGCAACAACATGAATGCCGACATGTCTATGAAAATGCTTACGCCGATTGTTCTGGTTTTGCTCGCGCTTGCTCTGGTTGTTCCCCCAAACGTCCGGGCGGACGGCATGTTCGTCGCCCCGAGATTTGTCTGGGACAGGCATAAGGACATCAACGAACCCACACAAAAGGCCATCATTGTCTATGATGGAGTCACTGAAGACCTGATTTTGCAGGTGAAATACGAAGGGCCGGTGGATGAATTCGGCTGGCTTGTTCCTGTTCCCGCTCTGCCCACGGTCAAAGAAGGTTCCATGGACTGTTTCTATGAACTGAGCCAGTTCACGCAACGATATTTTGATCGACCCTGGGAGCATGTCGCCACGGCAACCCGGGGAATGCTAAACGATTCAGTGGGCGCCATCGCCGCGCCGCCGCCAGTTAAAGTCATCGAAACTAAAACCGTCGGGGCCTACGAAATCGCCGTCCTTTCTGCAAAGGACTCCGATGCCCTCGAGCACTGGCTCCAGGACAACCAATTTTACATTCCCCGGGAGAAATCCGATGTCATTAACGGTTACATTGAACAGGGATGGTATTTCGTCGCGGTCAGAATCAATTTATCGGCAAGCGGCGGCTTTCAGGTGTTATCCGCGCCCAGACAGCATCGGCCGGCTTCGGAAAGCGTGATGTTGCCGAATCTTTCGAAAGGGGAACTAAACCCGCTTCAAATCACGTTCGCCAGCGACCGCTGCGTGTTCCCGCTGAAAATCTCATCGGCCAATGGCAAACCATCGGAAGTGCAAGTCTATGTGCTGTCCATTGAACCGCTCCTGGAAGCGGGCATGTTGGAAAAGAAACTGCCGCTGATGTATAGCAACGACGTCGAACGCGCGAAACAATCGGTGGCAATGCGGGAAAAAATGGAATTGGACAATCTGAATATGCGGATGCGCATCATGGGAGCGTCGTCCCCCAATGCGTCGCTCCCGGTGGACCTGAAAAGGGCCTATGAAAAAGAGAGTGCGATTCTCATAGCAGATCCAGACGATCTGCTTCCGTATACCAAAGTCACTGAGAAAGAACTCCCTGGTTGCTTTAGTTCGCTTTCTCGCCTGGACGGCAAATCCTGGTGGCTCACCAAGCAAACGTGGACCTTCAAGCCGGAAGAAATGCGCGATTTATTATTTCAACCCGCCATGCCGTATTTCACTGCCCAACTTGGCACACAGTACGGTTATTTTGCCGCCGCCAGTCTCGCGAAATTCGATGTCGATGCTGTCCCGGCCTTTCTTACTGCCTTTCAAAGCACAAACCCTGCGGCGCGCATCGACGCTGCTTCCGTTTTCACCCGCCATTACGGTTATCCGTCCGACCCGAGACTCGCGGATGCGGCGGTCGAGTGGCTGAAGGACCCGGTGCCGCAGGTCAGAACGGCCGCCATCGAAGTCATGACTGACTACACCGATTGGAAACCGGCATTCGCAAAACCGTTAATCGCCATGCTCCGTGATCCGGACCCGGGTGTTCGTGACACCGCCGCGTTTGGCCTGTCCCGATTCAGCAAAGACCTCGGCCCGTACATGGAGCAGTTACGGCAATTGCTCAACGATTCCGACCTGGATTTTCAATTTTCCGGCCTTCAATTACTTGGGCGCCTGGGCGATGAAATTCCTCGCGAAGACCTGCTCCGCTCATTCGAATCGACAAACGCCATGGTCATCGGCATTGCCTATAGCCAACTGATGCGGCAGGGAGACATGCTTTCAGATGATGAAGCGCAGGAGCTGTTGCAAAGTCCAGTGCCTACGGCCCGTCTCTATGGTCTTGCCGCCTTAAGCCAAAACCGTGAAAAACGTTCCGTGGAACTGGCCCTGCCTCTTCTGAAAGATCCCGACGAAATGGTCCAATTGAGAGCGGGCCAGATATTGTCCATGCTGACCGGCCAGCAATTTACGGCGGACCAGAGCGACGAATGGCTCAAATGGTGGGACCAAAACAAGGACAATTATACGCCTCCGGACAACGTCGTTCCCCCCGGTCAAGTTGTATCTGATGGCCGGGCCTGGCACGATCGCGGGTGCATGGAATACAACATGCACCGGTTCGATATGGCGCTTGCTTGTTTTCGCCGGGCATGCGAGTTGGGTTCCGATGTTACGGACTACTCTGCGTGCCGGCTCTGGATCGTCCAGCAGCGGCTTGGCCACGGTGATATGGCCACGCACGAGCTTGATTCCTACCTGGCAAAGCGGAGCGCCAGCAATGATTGGTCCGTAAAAATCGCGCGCTGCATGGCCGGCCGATTGACCGAAGCCGAACTTCTCAAGGCCGCGGCCGTGCCAGGCACTGAATCCACGGCGGAACAGCAGTGTGAAGCGTATTATTACATTGGCGCAAAAGACCTCGTCAACGGCGACAAAACCGCCGCCGCCGACAATTTTAAAAAATCCATCGCCACCCACATAACCAGTTTTGAGGAATACAACAGCGCCCATGCGGACCTGGCCACCCTCTCCGGCCCCACCGCCCAGGCCGGCGTTCAATAAGCCGTAGCGCAGGTTTCCAAACTTCCAAGCGTCAATCACGATTTGAAAGTCCAACGACATCCGAAAGCGGTGTCGCGCAGACTTGCCACCGCACTCCAAGACGGCAAGCGAGTTCTCACGAGTGCGGACAGTCGCAAGCTCCCGGAACACCGTAGCGTAGGTGTCCAAATCGGCAGCGCGCTCCGTGTGCCGTTACTTCGGCGTTCGGCGTTCGATGTTCGATGTTCGATGTTTTCCCAGCGATGATTCCGCTCCTCACATATCCGCTCGCCCTCATCGCCCTGGCCACCGTCCCGGCGCTGGCGGCGATTTACATTCTCCGGAATCGTTTTCGGCGGCGCCAGGTTTCCAGCCTCGTGCTCTGGCGTTTTCACGTCCAATCAAAATCCGGCGGCGCGAAAATCCATCGCCTCCAATTGCCCCTGCTGTTTTTTCTCGAATTGCTTGCCCTGCTCCTGCTCGTCGCCGCCGCCACTGGTCCGCGCTGGAAATTACCCCAGTCATCGCGCCCTCTCATCGTCGTGCTCAACGACGGGTTTTCCATGCGCGCCGTCCAGGATGGCGTGTCGTCCCAGGACCGCGCCAAAGAATTCCTCGCGAAACTCTTTCGCCGCCAGCCGCCGCCGTTCACGCGGCTGATTCTGGCGGGCACAGAACCTCATGCTCTCGGTTCAACCGTAAAAACCTGGAACGAAGTCAACAACCTGCTCCCTCAATGGAAATGCTGGTCGCCGCAAGCCGCGATGGACTCGGCCATCACGCTCGCATCCGAACTTGGCGGAGGCCAGGCAAATATTTTGGTGCTCACCGATCACAAGCCGTCCGATGAAAAAATTTCCAGCCCGCGCCTGGAATGGCATGCGTTTGGCGAGCCGGTTGATAATTTTGCCATCATCAACGCCTCGCGCACCGCATTCGGCGACCAGGACCGTTGTCTCCTCGAAATCGCCAATGATTCAGACGCCGCGCATTCCACGCGTTTGCTGGTGCAAACTGGTTCGAACGCCATTCAAAGCTCCGAAATCTCGCTCGGCCCGCGCCAAAGCCAGCGGATTGTTTTCAATATCCCGTCGACGGCGCCCGCCCTTCGCGCCACGCTCGACCCCGACGCCCTCGCAGCCGACAATGAAGTTGAATTGTTGCCACCCATACGCAAACACGTTCGCGTCGAAGTTGCCCTCACCAATAAAGACCTGTCGGTAATGGTCAATCGCGCGCTGGACGCCACCGGCTTTCGGGCCACCCTCGAACAAAATCCGCAACTCGTCATTCATTCGGACAATTCGCCGGTCAGCAGCAACGCCTGGGACCTCGTTTGGTCCACAGCCGCCGCGACGAACGCCTACACCGGCCCGTTTATCGTGGACAATTCCCACCCGCTCGCCGAAGGCATCGCCCTCGAAGGCGTCATTTGGGCCGCTGCCGCCGCGACGAATGCTCCCGGAGACGAACCCGTCGTCATGGCCGGGAATGTGCCGCTCCTGTCCGAGCGCGAGGACTTCCTTGGCCGGCGCCACATTACTTTAAATCTGAACCCGGCGCTTTCCACGGTGGAAGACACGCCGGATTGGCCAATTCTGTTTTGGGATATTTTATCCTGGCGCATTTCCGAAATGCCCGGCTTAAAAGAAAGCAACGCGCGCCTCGGAACCGAAGTCATCCTGAAAACAGACGGTCAACCCATCGCCATCACACAACCCGACGGCGGAAGCACTTCATTTCCAAATCCCGGCGATGAATTGGCAATCGACACCCCGATACCGGGCATTTATTCCGTAGCCATGGGTTCCGAAACCAATCAGTTCTCAGTAAACGCACTCGACGCGGACGAATCGGACCTGTCACAGTGCGGCACCGGCCAATGGGGCAAATGGAGCGACGACCCCGGCCAACGCCTCGTCGAAACCTCCGCCGTCTGGATTTTCGGCCTGCTGGCGCTCGCGTTCCTCGCGGGCCACATGTATTTCGTCGCCGCCGCCCAGGGAAGAACTTAGAAATGCCGACCTTCTTCCAACCCGTTTGGCTCCTGCTGTTCATTCCGCTGGCCGCCGCCTGCTTTGCCTGGCCGCTCCCAAACCGCCTCCTGAACGCCATGCGCATTGCGACGTTTGTACTCGTCGTTTTTGCCCTGGCGGAACTCGCCATCCGATTGCCCGACCGCGCGGGCACAGTCATCGTCGTCGCCGACCGCAGCGAATCGATGCCGCTCGATTCAGACGCCTCCGAAAAGGAAATTATCGCCCTCCTGCACAAATCCATGGGACCGCGCGACCAACTCGGCGTCGTTTCATTTGGCCGCGAAGCCGCGGTGGAACAGGCGCCCGAACGCGCCGAATTCGGTGGATTCGCCGCTGACGTCGGTCCGGACCATTCCAGCCTGGACGACGGCATCCAAACCGCGCTCGAATTGATTCCTCCGGACGGCAGCGGCCGCATCCTCGTGCTGTCCGACGGCAAATGGACCGGCAAAGACCCCGCCGCAGCGGCAGCCCGCGCCGCCGGACGCGGAGTAGCGGTGGATTATCGCCTCATCACGCGGCCCCAGGTCGATGACACAGCCATTCAAAGTTTTCTCACGCCGCAATCGGTTTTGCCCGGCGAAGCCTTTCTCCTGAGCGCCTGGGTGTCCTCGCCCGTCGACCAGCAAATCACCTATCAACTCCGGCGCAACGGCGAAATTATTTCCTCCGGCCAAAAACAGGTCACGCAGGGGCTCTCACGCATCCTGTTTCGCGACCGCGCCGAAATTGCGGGCGTCAACGAATACACCCTCACCGTCCAGGGCGCAAAGGACGATCCCATTCCCGAAAACAATACGGCTCGCGCGCTCGTGGGCATCGAGGGCGCGCGCCCGGTTCTCATCGTCTCAGAAGCCGGCGACAGTTCCGGCCTGGTCAATGTCCTGCGCCGCGGGCACGTGGACGTCGTTGGCAAAGCGCCGAATGAATGTGATTGGTCCCTGGAAAGCCTTTCACAATATTCCGCAGTGGTCCTTGAGGATGTTCCCGCCGGAGACATCGGCATGGACGGCATGGAAACGCTGGCTTCATGGGTCGAGCAAACCGGCAGTGGTCTCGCCATGACGGGCGGCCAAAAATCCTACGGCCCGGGCGGCTACTTCAAATCGCCGCTCGAACGCGTCCTGCCCATCTCCATGGAAATGCGCAAGGAAATCCGCAAGATGAGCGTCTGCGTCGTCGTCGCCCTGGACCGTTCCGGCAGCATGGCCATGCCCGCGGGCGGTGGACGCGAAAAAATCGATCTCGCGGACCTCGGCACAGTCCAGGTCCTCGACTTGCTCTCGCCCATGGACGAATTCGGCGTCTTTGCTGTGGACACATCCGCTCACGAAATTGTTCCGCTCGATACCGTTCAAAACAACATGTCCTATCGCCAAAAGATTCTCCAGATTGATTCCGAAGGCGGCGGCATTTACATCTACGAAGCCCTGGTCGCGTGCGCGGAAATGATTTCCAACGCGAAGTCCGAAACCAAACACATCATCCTCTTCTCCGACGCCGCGGACGCCGAACAATCCGCTCATTACCAGGACATCGTCGCCAAACTCCGTGAAGCCGGCGTGACCGTCAGCGTCGTCGGCCTGGGCACCGAACACGACTGCGACGCGAACATGCTCAAAGACCTCGCCCGCCGCGGCGGAGGCCAGTGTTATTTCAGCGACAATCCCGATGAAATTCCACGCATTTTCGCGCAGGACACCTTCACCATCGCGCGCAGTACCTTCGTGGACCATGCCACGCCCTTGAGCATCACCGCCGGTTATTCACTCCTGGGCATGCCGCCGGCCGGCGCGCCGCCCGCGCTCGGCGGCTACAATCTCTGTTACCTCCGTCCCCAGGCCAATCTCGCCGCGGTCACGCAGGACGAATACAAAGCCCCGGTCGTTGCAACCTGGAACGCCGGGAACGGACGCGTCCTCTGTTATTTGGGCGAAGCCGACGGCAAATACAGCGGCGACTTTGCAAAATGGGACCAGGCCGGCGAATTCTATTCCACCCTCGCCCGCTGGATTGCCGGCAAACACGAGCCGCTCCCGGACGACATGCTCCTCACCCAGGAAATTCGCGACGGCGATTGCTTCGTGGACCTGCACCTGGACCCCGGCCGCCAAGCCGACCCATTTTCTAATCTGCCGCGCGTGGACATCCTGCACGGGTTGCCCGGCGCGGCTCCCGCGAAAGAATCAGTCTCGTTGCAATGGAAAAACGCCGACCTGCTCGAAGCGGACATTCCCATCGAGGGCCGCGAGACCGTCCTAAACACCGTGGAAATCTCCGGCCAGCAACCGGTCACATTGCCGCCGGTGTGCCTGCCCTATTCGCCCGAGTTTGCCCCTGACGAACCCGGACGCGGCGCCGCCGCCCTGGCTCAAATCGCCGCAACCACCGGCGGCAAAGAACGCGTCGAAATTCCAAAAATCTGGAGCGAACTTCCCGTCCGCTCGCGCTACGTCACCCTCGCGCCGTGGTTGCTCGCCGCGGCGGCATTTCTGTTCCTCTTCGAAATCCTTGAACGCCGAGCCGGCTGGTTTTCGAATGTCGCCAGGAGACGAATGGTGGCTGTGGCGCCGACCGCCGGGTCCCTGACCATCCAGGACCCGGCCTTGACCGAACGAAAAGCCGGCGCGCCCGTGTCCTCGCCAAAAACGCCCCAACCCATCGCGACTAAATCCAAAGCTCCGATCCCTGCCACGGCAAAAACTTCCCAGACAAAATCCGCCCCGGCCAAATCCGACGGTGACAGTTCAACGCTCGACGCTCTCCGCCAGGCCCGCGAACGCGCCCGTCGAAAACAAAATAAATAATGCAGAACTCCCTTCCTGCTTTCTTGTCTTCCTCATTTTTATTTTCGCGTCCTAACGCACCTATGAAATCACTCGGACTTGCCTTGATTATCCTCGGAATCTTCACGGCATCCCTCATTGCTCAAACCCCGCCGAGCTACGACCTCAGCCTTCCTGGCCAGCCATTCGGTGTCGTTGCTTCGCGCGACCAGCGATGGGTTTTTGTATCGTTGCCAATGGGAGAACAAAGAGGAATTGCGGTATTGCTAAACATAAGCGGGAAATTTCATCGTGTCCGAACAGTTCCAACCGATCGTCCCCCGTTTGGAATGGTTCTGACACACAGCGGAGATATGCTCATTGTTGCGGCGCAAGATCGCGTTGTATTCTTTGATGCTCAAAAGTTGGAGTCCGGTCAGAGCGATCCCGCGTTCCGAACGGTTATGCCATTTCAATGGGTTAGCGACGGCCCTCATGCCGGCAGTATCTATGTGAATGTGACCGCTGACGATAAAACTCTCTTTGTCAGCGATGAATCTGCCGCGACTATCACAGTCATCGACCTGGATCGGATTCGCTCGCACGCGCGGAATTCAGCGGCAAACCCTCAACGCGCGAATTCAATGGGTGGCGCGCAGGATGCAATCATCGGAAAAATTCCCGTTGGACTTGCCCCCATTGCGCTTACCTTCTCCAAAGATCAGCGATGGCTATTCACTACAAGCGAGATCGCTTCGCCGGCCTGGGGTTGGCCCGCTGTGGCAAAACGTCAGAATGGCATGGGCAATGTGCCTGAGGGCGCTGTAGTCGTCATTGATGTTGCCAAAGCAAGCACCAATCCACAGGAATCGGCAGTGGCACGAGTTCCAGCCGGCGGCAGCCCCGTGCGGTCTGTGCTTTCTCCGGACGGCAACCGCTTGTTTGTCACGGCGCGAAGCGATGACGCCGTGCTCGTCTTTGACACAGCCGATTTAATCGGAAACTCAAAAAATGCCAGGCCGGTCAAAATCCCGGTTGGAGCGAATCCGGTTCCAATCGTTCTCGTGAAAGAGGGAAAGCTGGCTTTAGTGGGAAATTCCAATCGTTTCAGCGCAGACGCCAAAAAGAATTCGACGCTGACAGTAATAGATACCTCACGCATCGGCACTCAGGAAAACCCTGATATTGGCGAAATACCCTGTGGCGCATTTCCGCGGAATTGTCAATTGAGCGCAGACGGCCAGACTCTCTTTTTGACAAATGCTCGATCAGACAACTTGCAAGTCCTCGACGTGAATCGTTTGATGGATATTATGAAAAAAGCCGGCCCCCAGTAACCCGCCCCGCCAAAACCCCTTCCTGGTTTCCTGCCGATAGTAACCGGCCCATTCCGCCACGCTTTTAAGAGTTTGAATTTTCAATCATTATTCTCTTGACACTATTTAGTTTTACATTATACTTTTTAGGGCCCGACACGGATAAAAAAGAACTTGCGAATTCGCGGAGATGGCGGAGCATTGCAGAAATCCAGGAAGGAAACGAATTCAGTGGTTCGAAGACAAATTTGCCGCCGTCTGGACGTTTGCAAGCGGAATAATTGAATTATGAAAACAATCGCCATTCGCCTCACCGTTGCCATCGCCTGCAGCTCGCTCCTGCTGCTCGGGTGCTCCAAATCCAATAAATCCGCGCCGGCCGCGAATAACGGTGACAGCACCGCGGCTTCGAGCGCCAACGGCGGTTCCGCGCCGTCTGGCCCAGTCACCTTGAAGGTCAAATGGCTGACAGGTAAAAAATATGACATGGAAATGGACCTGAACCGGTCCATGGATATGAAGATACCAGGCCAGCCGCAAACCCAGGAAACGGTCACGAAACTGACCCAGGGCCTCCAATATTCACCGCTCAAAGACCTCGACAGCGGCGGGCATCAGGTGGAACTGCAAATTACCCGCCAGAATCTCGACATCACCCAAAACGGCAAGGAGTTCGTGAGCTATGATTCCACGCAAAGTACCCCAATTGAGCCGGGCAGCCCGTCAGCGCCCGTTGCAGCAGCCATGCAGGCCATGATGGGCGCGCCCCTCGATTATACCATTGGCGCCGACGGCACCGTCGAAAAGATCGACGGGATTGATTCCATGACGAGCCGCATCGCCGCCGCCGTACCCGACCAGCGGCAACGGGCGTCGCTCCAGCAATTATATGATGAGAACACCCTGAAGCAGTACGGGGAATTTTCGGAGTCGCTGCCTGACCACCCGATCAATGTCGGCGATAGCTGGACCTCGAGCCAGGACATCAACACTCCCATCGGAGTGATAACGGCCGATTCCACGTACACTTTTAAAAACTGGGAGCAGCATAACGGCCATAACTGTGTCCACATTCTGATCACGAGTGTTATCAAGTCCAAAACCTCTACCGCCGCGACGATAGGCATCGTCGTCAAGATCCAGAAAGGAACCGCCACGGGCGATGCCTGGTTCGACCCCGACCTGGGGATGTTTGTGGACATTAACACCGGCCAGGACCTGGCGCTCGATTTCACGACGCGACAGATGGAGTTTAGCGGGCGCCAGAAGCAAAGCGTCGAGCTATCGCTCATAGGTGTTAACCCGTGAAGTATTGCTCGTAGCGCAGGTTTCTAAACCTGCTGACTTGAGCGGTTTGGGAAACCGCGAATGGGATTGCCGGAGCGAAGCGGAGGCAAGGCCCGAAGGGCCGAAGGAGCGGGAGCGAGTGAGCCAATCGCGGGTTTCTAAACCCGCTGATCGTGCGAGGTCGTGTGCCCGTTCAATTTTGGAAAGAATGCGGTACCGACCAAGGCTGGCAGACCGAGCGACAAATTACGGCGTGTCTGAGCACGTGGCGCCGTACAACGTCGCACGGCCAGCCGATTTGGAAATCGGCGATACAGCAGACTTGGAAGTCTGCGCTACGGTTCATGGAAATAGCGAACACAAACCATGATGCGACAACGCGCATTTACTTTGATTGAGTTACTCGTGGTGATTGCGATCATCGTGATCCTTGCCGCTTTGCTGTTGCCGGTCTTGTCGCAGGGAAAGGAAAAAGCCCAGCGCGCCTACTGCCAAAACAACGAAAAACAACTCGAGATGGGCTGGCAAGTTTATGCGGATGAGGACAACGGCATCCTCGCGTCGAACGACTGGGATTTCCGGTCAGGATCCGTGGCCGAAAGCCCGCCGGGAAGCTGGGTCGTGGGCAACGCCGGCCTGGACACCGACCAAACAGATATCACGAGCGGCACCATCTATTCGTATGTCAAGGCCGTTCCCTGTTACCGTTGTCCGACCGACCAGAGCCTCGTTTTAGGCACTCCCACACTTACCTTGCGCAGCTATTCGCTGAGTTGTTTCATAGGAGGGCCGGCATCCGACACCACAATTTACAACATCAGGCCCGTCCATCTCATCAACCAAATCACGAGGCCCGCCACCTCCCTGACATTCGTCGAGGAGGATATTTCGACGATAGACGACGGTCATTTCCTTTATTCCGATACCAACGCTGTCTGGTACAACATCCCCGCGTGGCGTCATGCCAACGGCGACACCTTGTCCTTTGCCGATGGGCATGGAGAGTATTGGAAATGGCGCAGCTCACTTGCCTCCGCTCTGCAATTCGCGCGACCGGTAACCGACCCCGCATCCCTCGTAGATATCCAAAGGCTTCAACAAACCGCCGCGGAAGCGCCTAATTGATCAGGGCCTGCTTTCAAGCCTATGAATCCGCTGGTTGCGCCGCTGCACGCGGCGCTACACGGCGCAGCGCGCCGTGTTCCACCACATCACCCCGGGCGCCTCAGCTCTCGACTACTAAGGCCGCCTTCTCGGCTCTGGCTGGCTGGGGACCGGGCGTTTGGACTTCCGCTTGTTTGGCGGCCACAATCCTATGCACCGAATACATCAATACAATCGTTATCAGCATGCAGGCCGCGACGACGCAGCCCAGGAGATCGTACCGTTCCAGCCGCCCTGTGCTTGTTTGGAAAACCACCAGTCCGGCCATGCCGGATCCGATCGCGCCTGACAATTGTTGCACCGAAGAGTTCACCGCCATGAATGCGCCGCGGTCCTTCCTATCCGGCACGGCGGAAATAAGCGCACCGGTGGAGACCATTCGCGCGGAGATGCCCAAAAATAGCAGCACGTTCACGAGCACGACCACGAAGAGTGATGTAACTCCCAGGTGACAGTAAATCGTGACCATGATCATCCCCAAGATGGTCCCAAAACAGAACACGGGAAATTTGCCGACGGAATCACTCAGCCGTCCCAATATGGGACCAGCAACGATTGAACTCAGGCCCGTCACAAGATAAATCATGGGAAGCTCCTGCATGGAAATGCCGACATTGTTCACCAGGAAAGTCGAACCAAAAGGCATCAGCATGTAACCGCCTGCCGCCAGAAGAACTGTTGCGGCAAACCCGCGCAAATAAACAGGCCGAGTCACCGTTTTGAACAAATGCAGAAACGCGCTTCGATCGGTTTTGACCTTTAAATGGGCATCGATCGGTCTTAGGCCAAGCAAAATGACAACACCCACCGCGGCACCAATGCCGGCTATCATCAGGAATGGCGCGTGCCATCCCCACAAATTTGAAAGATAAAGCCCGACTGGCAGTCCCATGACCTGGCTCGCGGCAAAAGCCGTCTGAACGATGCCCATCACCCGTCCGCGCATTTCCAACGGAAACAGATCCGCCGCAATGGCCATGGCAATGGACCCTATCACGCCGCCGAACAATCCGGTGACGACGCGCGCCGCGAGCAGAAATGGATAACTGCCGGCGATGCCGCAGAGCGCCGTTCCCAGGATGAATCCTGCATAGAAAAAAAGCAGCAGCTTCTTGCGATCAAATTTGTCCGCGAAACCTGCGGTCAGGAGGCCGGACGCACTCGCGCTAAACGCGTAAACGGAAACCAGCAAACCAAATTGCGACGTCGCCACATGCAGTTCCGGCAACACAATGGCGCCGAGAGGCGACAGAATGAGAAAATCCAAAATGACGGTGAATTGGATAAATGCCAAAACGGCGATGACAAATCTCTGGTAGGGAGTCATTTTCATGGGAATCAAAATAAATTCAAGGTTTGAGCGCTTTTAGAACGAGTTGAAGCGTCTGTTCGAGGATTCGCTCGTCCAAAGCAAATTTTTGTGTGCCTGGCACACATTTGCCGTGAATGTGAAATTTTACCAATTGATACAACGGCGCAAAAGCCATGGACCAAAACACTGCCACAGGAACCGAAACCAATTGCCTGCGCGCGATGGCGTTGGCCACGAAGGTTTGCATTATGGTCCGGAATTTGCCGCCGGTGGCCGCGAAGGCGCGTTCGTGCAGGGGAGAAAATCGAATTTGCTCCATAAAATGCATCCCGGTCGGATTTTTGAGAAAGTAGCGGGCGCGATTGTTCCACTGAATACGCAAACCCTCCTCGAAATCCATTCCCGGATCAAATCCCTTCACCGTCTCTTCGAACATATCGGTGCTAACTTCTTCATAAATTTTCAGGATCAGGTCCTCGCGGTCCTTGAAATAGATATATATCGTGGCCGGCGACACCCCGGCGGCCCGCGCCAGCTTGTGGATGCTCAAGCCATCAAACCCGTGCCTGACGATCATGGCCATCGCCTTCTGGCGCACGGCCCGTTCTTTATGGAGGTCTTTTATCCTCACCCATTATAAATAAACGAACGTTCATTTATTTTCAAGGGAAAAATTGGGGTGTTCGTCTTTCGTCTTTTTCGATTGGATCGGGCCATCAGTCGTAGCGCAGGTTTCCAAACCTGCCGTATCGCGGGTTTCTAAACCAGCCGACCCGCCGGAGTGGCATACCTGTTCGATTTGGGAACAAGCGGGATAACTTGCCAAGTTGCCCGCAGGCAGGGCGACAAATTGCTGCGTTTCTGAACCCCGGCACGGCACAACGTCGTACGGTTTGCCGATTTGGAAATCGGCGATACGGCGCGATACGGCAGGTTTGGAAACCTGCGCTACGGGCTGCCGGAGACCCGCACGATTCCCGACGCGTCATTGACGCGGATGCCCTCCACATCGTTATCAATTTTTACGAGAGTATCGTTTTTCGCGCTGTTTAAAACCCTGTTTCGAATAAGCACAGGGTCCTTCGTCGACTTGAATTCCAAAACATTCCTGCCCCTGCCCTCCGGCAATGGCACTGTTGTTTGGAAAAAGTGATTGCCCAATATTAGAGCGCTGTCGGTATCCTCAATATAGATATCGTTTTGACCGTAATTCCGGTCAAAATTGTTACCGTCGATCGTGATGTTGCGGTTCCCTATTGCGCCCTCTCCGTGAACGTAAACCACGCCCTCAGCGCCGCCGTTCAGGACGTTGTTCCGGAGGAAATTGCCGCGAACCGTCACGCTCTCCGAATAGTCTCCTTCACGCCAATAATATTCAGGACCGATGCTGATGGCCGACATGCCGCATCCGGTAATAGCGCATCCTTCAATTAACCCGTTGTCGCCTTTGACCAGGATTCCCCGCGACCTGGTGTTGCCCAGCGTACAATTCAGGATTTGGAATCCGGCGCCATTGCAACGGGGATTAGATGCCTCGGCACCTGCGGGGGCGTCGCTTTCCTGGTTTAACGTCAATTCCAAAAGGCCGCCTTCATCCTCAAGCACCCTCATTGCCACGCACTTGAACTCGCCGATATAGCCGTCCCGGGCAGAAATCCGCACTGGATCGCCGACGGCAAAGCCGGCGCGATTGCCTTTTTCCATCACGAGCTTGCGTCCTTCCGAGCGAACCACTTTTTGCAGAAGACCGTGAATGGCGATGCAATCGTCGTGCAACAATCCCTCCCAGGTGCAATCTACGAGCGTCGGCCCGACCCGCGTTCCGGCCGAGTGAAAACCGTCGGCGCCGCAACCGACCAGTTGCGGTTCCGTTGCCCCCGGCGGTTTGGGTCCCGGGGCGACGCGACACTGCAGATATTGATTCCCGCCGCCACCGCCGGTTTCGAAAAAAGCGGCGAATCCGGCATTTTGAAGAGTGACACCGCGCATCACACAATGGGCGCAGCCATCGAGGTGAATCACCGAATTGCCCCCGCCGGGACGCTGGGTAAAGAGCCAATCGCCAACTGCCGCCGGGCTGGGCAATCCACGAAGCTGACGCAACCGGAACCGGCCATTTCCCAGCGACTGTACATTGCCGGCAGAGATGTCTCCCGTGCCGGTCTTCAGCAAACGCGTGTGTTGGTCCGCAACGTCGAAAAAGCTTTTTGACACATCAAAAACGGGATAACCCGCGTCCACCTGCCAATCGATATATTTGCCCGTGTCATCCGATCCAATGGCCGTAATCCGGCCTTGGGTAAATGAAGGTTCGGCGAAGCGAAATGTGCCGCCCTGCAAGGTGACTCCATCACAGTCTTCCAGCCGAATGGGGAGCTTATCAAGCGCCTCAAAAATAAGTGTCACGTTCTCCGCGCGCAAAACCGCATTCGTCCAGTGATCCAAGTCAATGGCGCACTGCGCGCCTCCCAAAACGCGATACGTCCCCGGCGCAATGGTAATGTCGTGAGAGCCTTCGGAGTAAGTCTTCAAAATGATCGCCTCCAGTGTCACTCCCTGGACCGGGTCGGTGACCATCACGGTTGAAGCGCTCGCATCTGCCTGGCGCTCCCAGCCAATGCACATAAAACACAGGGTGATCAAACACAACCGCAGGTGAGAAAAGGTTCGCCGTCTGTCACTTGTTAGGCTCATCCTGTGAATCCTCAATCAATCTCAAGAGTAAATCAACCTCCGGCCTGCCGCGCCAATGGATCAAAGCGTCTGTCACAATGACGTGATCCTGACAAATACTACAATACTAGGAACCGACCCCTTTGATGATCCTGACAAATACTATAATACTAGGAACCGACCCCTTTGATTTACGCCTTTCCTCCAAAGCTGACATAGTCATCGAGTTCACCGGCTTCGAACCAGGTTTTGACGTCTTCGCGGGTCTTCGAAAGCCGCCCCAGGTGTTCGGCAAAGAACGCAAGCGTTTCCGCGTCGCTGTCCGGCCCGCGTTTTTCCATAAAAGCAGACCATGCTTCGATTTCCCACGGAGTGCGCGGAGTTTTGGAATGAGTCTGAACCCATTCAAGCATTTCTCCATCGCCCTTGCCGGCCGCCAATTCCTTCAACATGGCATCAGGATCAAAACCGAGGAATTGCACGAGACGCTGATCCGTCGGGGAATTGTACACATATTCGCCGTTTTTCTTCGCGAGAGTCGCCCGGCCCTTGTCGAGCATGCGGGCCAAAATCACATAGTTGCCCAAACGAACGCGAAAGCTCCTGGGCGGACGTTGAGTCAAATCAATAAAGAAATGTTGAGTTTTCATAGTTTGAGAGCCGGTTAATTATTTTCTTCGTAAAACCTCCATTGTTCTGTAATGTTGAACAAGTGGACTATTTTGTCAAATTGTGATAGTATGCTTTGTATGCGGCCGCTTTATCACCCGTCCTTGAAAGAAATAACCGTGCAGGGCATCCTGTACGCTCTCTCAGACCCTGTGCGGGTCCGCATCTATGGAGAATTGGCACAGGCCGGCAGCGCCATGAACTGTTGCGCCTTTTTATCCCGCGGCGACCTGAAGCTGCCCAAGTCCACGTTGTCCCAACATTTCAAGATTCTGCGCGAAGCCGGCCTGATTCGCAGCGAACGCAAAGGGGTTGAACTCAAGAACTCAACTCGATGCGACGAGTTGAGGAAAAAATTTGGACCCATGGTTACGGAGATACTTCACGCCTACGCAAACGAGGCCAAAGAATCCAAACGCTCGCTATAAATGGCCAGAAAACATCGAACATCGAACACTGAACATCGAATGCCGGAGATAGGCTACTACTGCGTTTCTGAGGGGAACGTCTCTGACAACGTGCCCTTGGCCGTGCTGACGGTCGTCCCGATATCGACATTATGCCGTTCGAACCAGCCGTCCTTTGTCTCAAGAACAAACTGGATGTTCTCGTTTGAGGAAACGACCGGCGTGGTGTCATTTTGCTCGAGGTGATGAATCTCTTCAATCGTGCCGTACGAGCTTATGTAAGCCGCCGATAGAGATTCCGGGCAGTTTTTCATCCAAAACGACGCGCGTTGCGGTGAAGGCAGGACGAAGAGCATGGAATCGGTTTCCTGGATATTGGTGCGAAACATCATGCCAATGATTTGCTCTTTTTCTGTCAACGCCAACTCCGCGTCGAGGGTTTGGCCGCCAAGATAAATCGGCATGGTGGGCAGTTTTGACTGCGCGTGTGTGGGGACCAGGACTTGTTGTTGGTTGTTAAGCTGGTCGTAAAACACTTCTTCTCTCAACATCATCCGGTGATAAATTTGGTCCATTGCATCCTCCGGAAATGCGCGATGAGGAACGATGCAAAACACATTGCACGTGTCGCTGCCGTCCGCATGGCTGTCGTCGCCCACGCCGCCGCCGTACTGATAGCCGGGCATTTTTCTGAGTTCGCTCTTCAATCTGGCGCAATCCGAACCACCGCATATAACACCGACGAGAAAGGGAAATTCCGAATCATCCACGGCCACGTTCTTGACGGTAATACCGGCGTTTCGGGCAGCCAATAGAACAGCGTCGGTAAGGCCGGTGGCTGTATAGCGTGGGTCCATGTTTGCGGGCGCGGCCACAGGATTTCCGAGGTAATTGAACAGCGCCTCATTAGGGCCGGAAGCTGAGACGGATTCGTTCCGGGAATTGCCGATCATCCTGTCGTTGTCCGAATTCAATCTCATCTCGCCGTGGAAGACACGATCTCCCTGGCCGAAATACACACCGCCGAAATCCGGGCCGTCATAAAAGCTGACGTGAAGATAGCCGTCATCATGCATGGTCTCGACCAGGTAGAATAAACCAGTGCCCCTTTTTATCCGCATGGTCTGTTTTGGATCCGTAGGGGTCGGACCGCTATAGCCAACGCTGGTGTCAAAAAAGGACAGATTGGCTTCATCCCTGGAACTTAGCGTATAGGCGCCGCTGACCGAGTAGGTTCCTCCAATAACGATCTTGTCGCTCGTCCCGCGCACTTCCTTGATGGTGATGTTGTCGCCGGGAGCAAATGCCGAACTGCCCAATTCAAAAGGCACTGCATAAGGAAGATGTTTATCGGCAATGACCGGGTCCGCGGCCGCGCAGGACAAAGTGAGCATAGCGGTCAGGCCCAGGGCAAAACAGAACAGCCGAATTGAAAGGGATATTTTCGTAAAGATGTTTTTCACAGGCGCGTTTTTATTTTTCATAGGGGTGTTTTCATTTCAAGTTTTGGAGAAATAGTTTCTTTGCCGGATGCCTGGAACACTCCATCGGCATCGACCGTCTCGTCCACCAAGGTGTCAACGACAAGATTTCCTTCCTGATGAAATTGGCGTGTGGGCAAACGATAGGACATTTGCACTAAAACCGGCGCCTGCGGACTATTTCCGGCAGCCGAAGCGACCTCCGATACGAGAGGCACGACCGGAACCGAAACCGTTTCATGCCTTCTTGTGCCGGAAAAGTGACCGGCCAGCAGGACGCCGGCGATCAGAAGCGCGGCGCCGGGAATCACTGCCATGCGAACCCAATATTTCCATAAATCAATGAGTGCAGAGCCTCTTTTGCGGGAAGCTGTCACAATGTTACGCCGGATTTCCGGGCGCAGCGTCAGACTTTGGGTGCTCTGGCGCAAGCGGCTGGACAACGCTGATGCCAGGCGCCTTTCTTTTTCCACAGCCTGGCGGCAGGCTTCGCACTCCGCGAGGTGCTTTTCCGCCGCGGTCAATTCGTCGGCGGAAAGTGTTCCGTCCACGTATTCAAAAAGTTCGTCATGGAAACGTCGGCAGTTCATTGTTTCTGTATCTCCTCTGTGTCGCCCGGGCCGAAAAGGTTCAATTCGCCGGGCAGAAATTTTTGCAATTGTTCAAGGGCATAATGAAGCCGCGACTTGACCGTCCCTTCGGAGAGACCCAAACGGTCGGCGATTTCATGGATCTTCAAATTTTCATAGTAGCGGAGCACAATGACGTCCCGGTGCGCCTCGGAAAGTTTTCGAAAGGCGGCTTGCAGCGCGGACGATGCCGTTTGGGCGTCCAGTTGGTCCGGGGTTTCATCGGCGACCTCGCGGCCAACCAGTTCATCGTCATAGACAATGCGTTTTTGGGCGCGACGATGCTGGCGCGTCAAATTCAGCAGGATAGCGTGGAGCCAGGTGTAGATGCTGGAACGGCCCTGGAAGCGATGAACCGAGCGGATCGCCTCAAGAAACGTTTCCTGGACGAGATCCTGGGCTTCGGTCTCATTGCCACATAAAAGAAATGCCGAACGAAGCAACCGGTCGCCGTACGAATCCAGCAGTTCGCGCACAGCGGCCGAGTCCTGGTCTTTAAGCGCCAAGGCAAGCTCTTCGTCGTTCATTATTGGATTGGTGACATTCAACCAAAAAAGGTTCAAAGTTGAAATTAAACGCGTTCCCGAATTGCAAACGGTCGCAGGATTTCGCAACCTGACGCTCGAATGAACTACGTCCAAATCCTCATCCTGGCAATCATTCAGGGCGCATGCGAATTGCTGCCGGTATCCAGCTCGGCGCACGTCATCGCCGCGGAAAAGCTCATGCACCTGGACCCCAAGTCGCCGGAAATGACCATGCTCCTAGTCATGCTGCATACGGGAACGATGTTCGCCGTGATTGCCTATTTTTGGAAAGCCTGGTGGAAGGACTACTTTTCATCACGCGGCCAGCTTCAGTGGTTTGTCATCCAAATCGTCATCGCCAGTATTTGCACAGCCATCGTGGGATTTGGCTTGATGGTCTTCATTGAGAAAGTGCTCATGCACGGCAGACCGCACGCCGAGGTGGAAGACTTGTTCGATAATCTGCCGCTGATCGCCGGGGCTTTGGCAGCGGTGGGCATTTTGATTATCTACGCGGGACTTCGGGAAAGCAAAACTCCGCGCGAAACAGAAGTCCAGCCTGCGCACTCGGTCTGGATCGGGTTGGTTCAGGGATTCTGCCTGCCCTTCCGCGGATTCTCCCGCTCAGGCTCAACCATCTCCACCGGGCTCCTGTTGGGACTGCCCAAGCAAAAGCTGGAACAATTCAGTTTCGCCCTGGCTGTGGTTTTGACACCCGCTGTTGTGGGCCGCGAGGCCCTGCGCCTGCTCCATCATAATGCCGCAACCGCTCCCGGCGCCCAGGTCATGCCAACCGATCATCACGGCATGTTGCAACTATTTATTCCGAGTCTGGTGGGAATGGTTTTTAGCTTTTTGGCCGGATTACTGGCCTTGAAATGGCTCTCACGCTGGCTCGAAGCAGGACGCTGGATTTATTTCGGCTGCTACTGCCTCGTCGCCGCCGTCGCGGTGCTCGTCATTCATTTCAAGGTTCAGTAGCTGAAAATGGCGCCAACAACAAAATCGGCTCACGGCCATTCTTGCGGAAGAATTTAAAGTTGCTGTCCGTCGTACAGACCGTGCTATCGGCGTAAAGTTCAGCCAATCGGACCACGCAGGCATCAGCAAAATCCATCGGCGTATCGGCGTAACGGTCGAGCAGTCCCCGTAGCGCAGATAGTTCGCCGCCGAGATAGACCGATGTCAGAAGCGCCTGCTCCACAAATTCCAAAACTTTGCCTCGCGCAATACCGTCCCTCGCAACCAGGTGACACACTTCCGTCAGCACGGCTTCGCAAATCAATCCTCCGACGGGAATTTCAGAAAATGCTTTACGCGCCCAGCCATGATACTTGTCCCGCGGACAAAACCACGCAACCAGTGGGCCGGTGTCGAAAATGACCGGCTTCATCGGCCCAGGTCATCCAAATGCGCTCTGCTGGTGGAAAGATCGGTAAATTCACCGCGCCCAATACCTGCGAGATTTGCAACCCGGTCAGCAAGACTGCCTTTAGTGAGCTGAGCCGTTTCGGCCGTGTCGAGAATGGTCAACAGCGCATGCGCCTTCGGAGGCAACGTCTCCGGGCCGGACGGGTAAACACGTCCGTTTTCCAATTCAACTTCGAGCGTCTTGTAGCTCATGCTGGCACTTTACAAACAAAACTTGGCGCCGTCAATTCTATGCGCCAACTCGGCGGGCCGTTCCAACGGAATAAAATGCCCTGACCTCATGGTCGCCGTCGCCGTCATGGCACTGTCAAGGAACGGCAACATTTCTTTCTCCTGATACGCCATTCCATACACCGGGTCTTGCGCGCCAATTGCAAGAAGCGCCGGTTGCTTCAATTTGCCAATGTCGCTCGCCAGCGACGTCCACAGAAATAATTCCGCCGTAGCTACCAGCACTCGTAGCGGCGTCCGCGCGATCGCCTGACAATACGACTTCACCATTTCGTCATTCGGCGGCGGCGCAAACCAATTTCTGAATATTAATTCATTTTTCCGCCAGTCACCCGCCTCGCGGCAAGCCTGCAACCCGTATTCCCTGTCAATTGGCGCCAGGCCCGGCCCGGCGGGCGCAACCAAAACGAGACCGGCAACTCGATCAGGATATTTTGCCGCCAGATAGCACGCCAGTTTTCCGCCCGAACTGAAGCCCACGGACACAAACGTTTTAGCGCCAAAATGATCGGCCACAGCCAAAACATCCTCGCTGAAATCCCGAATTGAGTAGGCCGTGTCGGGCACACCGGACTTTCCGTGCCCGCGCAAATCGATGGAAATCGCGCGGCAACGCTCTTTGTCCAAATGATCAATTACCCCGCTCCAGGTCGCGCTATCCCCGCCCCACCCGTGAAGAAAAATCAGGTTCAGCGGGCCGTTTCCATGAAGTTCGCAGTGAATTGAGACGCCGTCGCGCGATTGAATGAGTGGCATTTTTTTGGCCTCAAATTCGCCGCAGTTCCAGTCCGATCCGTTGCGCTTCCAGGCGGTTTTCCACTCCGAGTTTCGCAAACAGATGCTCCATGTGCTTGGCGATGGTGCGCCAGCTTATTCCGAGGATTGCTCCCATCTCCGGTCGCGTCTTACCTTCAGAAATCCAAAAGAGAATCTCGGCTTCGCGCGGAGTCAGGTCCAGTGTTTTTGCCGCAGCCAAATCCAGCGTCATGCGCTCGCGAATCAACGCAAGCACATATTCACCCGAGCAGGTTCGGCCGCAGTAAATCAGCAATCGAGAGCCGCCCCGTCTGGGTCCGCAAAATTCAGAGTAAAACGGCAGTCCGCCCGGCGACGGTTTTTGCAGCCGATCCAGCCACCTGGCCAGCAGGGCCGGCAACCGCCCCGCAACCCTTTCCTCCGGAAAGAACTCCCGCAGCCATTCGCGCGCCTGCGAGCTTTGCCACCGGATTTGTCCATCCGCTCCGGCCAAAATCACCGCCCTATGGATGGCATCAAGCCCCTCGCCGATATTCTCGAGTTTAACATTCATCGCGCTTGCCACCCGGGCATTTTGATAGGCCTGGGTAAAGTGCGGCGAGAGAAACTCCAGCACGCTTCGGTCGCGCTCCGAAAAATCCTTCACGTCGCGGTTCAACGCCAAACCAATAAATGAATCGTCGGTCACCGAACTGTTCTGGCGGTTGAAGAAGCAGATGAATTGATGCTTCGTGCCAATTTCCCGGTAATATTCCTGGTAAATTGCCGTTTGCTTGAATTGTCGAAGCGTAACCACATCGGAGACTTTTTTGGGAATTCCTCCGGGATTCAGGTAATGGTCCTGCAAAGGATGGGTCCGATAGTGCGCCGCAAATTGCGGCACCAGTTTTCGGGCATCGGCCCGTTCCGGATGGTAGTGGATGACAATCCGGTTCCGCCCCGGGTCGATGTCGTTGTAACTGATGTGACTCGACGGCACCAACCCGGCTACCAACGGCAACAGCCGGTCGGGAAAATCCTGGAGAGACGACGACGCGTACAGTTCCCGCAGTACGCGGGAGCAGGCATCGAAGTCGCGATGTAAGAGCCGGATCGCCATATACGTCATCTGACGTATTCTTCTGCCTGTTAATCTCTGTCATAATCCATTGACTTACAACTACAAAACGTTGTTTTCAGATCAGAGACTCAATGTAGGCGCATCGGCCGAAGAATTTCGCCGACCCTAAAGTCAAGGCCGTCACCATGGCCGTCGCGGATCTCGCCGCGGCGGCCTCAGCCGTAGCTTTCGACGTTCGATCTTCGAAGTCTGAATCCAGGGAGGATATTAAAGGACCAGAGCCAGTGCGAAACCGTCGTAGCCTTTTGCGCCAACCATTTGAAGTGCTGTCGCGCTGACACGCCCTTCGGCGGCCAGTTCGGAGAAAAATCGCTGCATAGCCTGAACTGCCGGGTCGTCGCTCGATGGATCGGCCACGGCGCCTTTGCGCACGACGTTATCAACGACGATGATTGTGCCCGGGCGTGACAATTTCAGTGACCACTGGAAATACGCCGCAGTGTTCACTTTATCCGCATCGATAAAAATAAAGTCGAAGGGGCCGGCCTTTTCTGATGCCAGAACCGGAAGCGTATCCAGGGCCCGGCCGATGCGCAAATCCACCACGAAATCCAGGCCGGCAGCGCAAATGTTGGCCCACGCCACTTTGGCGTGAAGCGGCTGAGCTTCAAGGGTCACCACCCGTCCCCCGGTTTCTAATGCTCGCGCCAGCCAGATGGTGCTGTAAGCCCCTAAAGTCCCCAATTCCAAAATGAGGCGCGCCTTGACGGAACGGCACAGCAGATGAAGCATCTTGCCTTGTACTGGAGTAACTTGAATTGGCGGCAGGCCGGCTTCCGCGCTGGTATTTAGCGCGTTTTGAAGCGCCTTATCATCCGGAACCAACAAAGAGCTTAGGTATTCATCGACCGTCGTCCATTTTTCTTGAGTCATTGGTGTAATGATTGGTGTCCACCCTTTAGCTTTAGGGTGTTCCGGGTTCGCCGTCCAGTCTTCAAGGCGCTCCAAAGCACGCTAAAGCGTGTACACCAAACCTAATTTGAATGTACATGGCTGCGAACGACCCTGAGCAAAATAAGAAGAATAACGATGACTAGCCAAGCAATCCAAGTGAATAGTTTTACGCCGCGATTCACAATTGAAATTGAAATCCCCGGCTATTGCCCCGCCGGGATAAAAATCGTCTGCCCCACAACCAGCTTATTCGGGTTCAATCCCGGATTCGCCTTGAGAATGTCCGCCACCGTCACCTTGACCCCTTGCGCGCGATACGCCTTTGCAATGGCTGCCAGCGTGTTGTGCAGTTCAATTTTGTATTGATAACCATTTTGATTACCGCTGCTGCTCGTGGTCGCAGTCGTCGCCTCGCTTGAGTTTGGGCCGGGATTCGCGTCCACCGAATTATCCGCAGGCGGCCGATGGAATCCGCCGCCTTGGCTAAGTTTTTCCAAAGCGTCCAATATCTTCTTGTTGTCCTCCTCCCGCTTTTTATCAATTTCCTGGACCTGTTCTGCGAGCTTCTTGAGGTCATCGGCGCTGGCGTAATCATTGCCGGAAGGCGTGTTGATCTTGTCCTGCATGTCGCTGATTTTCTTTTCAAGGTCGGTAATTTGCTTTTCCTGGGAGTTCAGCGAGTCCTGGACGTCCTGGATTTCTCCCGTAATTTTATCGAGTTGCGCCTGCGTGGCGGCGTCCTGGCCGGGTGCGCGCTGCGTGAACACGGCAGCCAGCGTTAAAAGGCAAATCCAAACTGAAATCGTTCTCATGTGTCCGAAAATAAACCTACCGTGCGTTGCGTCAAGATGGGAATTAACGAACTTGTAACACCAACTTTTTCCTTTTTCCTTTTTCCTTTTTCCTTATAAATAGGGGGCGGATGTATTTTCTGCGCAGGCTCTTTTTTGCCGTTCCACTCGTGCTGGTCATCAGTGCCGTGGCATTTTTTCTGGTTCACATCGCGCCCGGAGGACCCTTCGACCGTGAGCGCGCCCCGGCATCCCCGCAAATCGAACGCAATCTCCTGGCCAAATATCATCTCGACGAACCGATTTGGAAACAGTATCTGCGCTATATCTACGGCCTGGCCCACGGCGATTTTGGACCTTCGCTGAAATACCGGGACCAATCCGTGAGCGATATCATCGCGCAGGGGCTGCCGGTTTCCATGACGCTCGGCGCATTGGCGTTCTGTTTTGCGATGGGCACCGGCTTGCCCATCGGCTTTTTCGCAGCCGCCCGGCGCGGCCGGTGGGAGGATTATCTGGGCAACTCGTTCGCCATTCTCATAGTATGCGTGCCCGCGCTGGTCGTTGGACCCATATTGATCCTCCTTTTCGCCATTAAATGGAGACTGTTTCCTGTGGGCCTTTGGACCTCGCCAATGAACGCCGTCCTGCCAATGATCGCGTTGGGCCTGTTTTTTTCCGGAAAAATCGCGCGGCTTTTTCGCGAAGGAATGTTGAGCGCCATGCAATCCGAATTTGTCACCGCCGCGCGCGCCAAAGGATTCGGCGAAAACACATTATTGGCCAAACACGCGCTCCGCATCGCCATTTTGCCGGTCGTATCCTACGCGGGCCCGATGCTCGCGGACTTATTGACCGGCTCGTTCATCGTCGAGAATATCTTCCAAATTCCGGGCATGGGCGATTTCCTGGTAAACGGTTGTCTGAATCGCGACTATACGATGGTGGTGGGGCTGGCCCTCTTTTACGCGTTTCTGCTAATCGGGTTGAACCTGCTAGTGGACTTCACTTATACCCTGCTCGACCCGCGTGTGAAATATGAGTGAGGCCAATAATGAACATGCTTCGCCGGGCCAACGAGCCTGGGCGCGCTTTAAGAAGAATAGGTCCGCCGTCATCTCAACCTGGTACCTGTTGTTGCTGCTCGTTGCAGTCGTTGCCTGGCCGCTCGCCTTGAAGCTTGCCCCGGATCATTTCGCCCAACTCCATGATCCAATCAGGGTTTCAGACGCGCAATTCCTCGCGCCCGGCGCCCAACACTGGTTTGGCACTGATTTTCATGGGCGCGACCTTTTTTCACGGGTGCTGTACGGCGCCCAGATCTCATTGCTCGTAGGGGTTTTCGGCACACTGGTGAGCCTGGTCATCGGCGTTCTCTGGGGCGCCATATCCGGTTACGCCGGCGGACGCACGGACAGCGTCATGATGCGGATCCTGGACGTGCTCTATTCACAGCCTTCCATCATTTTTGTCATCGTGCTGGTGACAACCGTGGGAGAAGTCATCAAACGTCTTCATTTTGTCGAACAGAGTTCAGCCATGCAGGGCGCGGAACGCGTCGTCCTTCTATTTGTCGGTCTGGGCGCCATATCGTGGCTGAGCATGGCGCGGATTGTTCGTGGACAGGTGCTCAGTCTTCGGACGCGGCAATTTGTGGAAGCCAGCCGCGCGCTCGGCGCAGGTCCTCATTGGGTCCTTGCACGCCACATCATTCCAAACACATTCGGCGTCGTCATCACCTATCTGGCCCTGACCATGCCGGCGATCATTCTCTACGAATCTTTCTTGAGCTACCTTGGACTCGGGGTTGAACCGCCCATGGCCAGTTGGGGTTCGCTGATTGCCGAGGGCGTCGGCCAGATCAACCCCGTGCGCATTTATTGGTGGCTGATAATTTTTCCCAGCGCGATTCTAGTGACCACCCTTCTCGCGTTGAACTTCGTCGGCGACGGCCTCCGCGACGCGTGGGACATCAAGGCGAAGTGATGGATAAGTGCCATGAGTGCCGGTAGTGCTTCAAAAAGCGTTCTCGTCCTCGAATTTTGCGGAGCTTTTTCGGACCACGCATAGGGACCGTGAACCCGATTGGAAACACCGAACATCGAACGCCCAACATCGAACGGCCTGTCCTTCGGCCTTCGATGTTCGATGTTGGCCCATGAACCCGCTTGTTGCGCCGCTGCACGCGGCGCTACACGGCGCAGCGCGCCGTGTTCCACCACCACGGTTCAAGGAGAATCAATTTCGCGGACGAGGACGATTGGCAGGCGGCCGGCATTGAAATCCCCGCCTTTTTCGCGAACATTGTGTTCGTGAACAAAAAACACATCGTCGTTCTGGGCGGAGGTTTCGGCGGTTTGGAATTCTGCAAGGATTTCAAAAGCGAAGACGCCTGCGTCACGCTGGTGGACAGGATGAACCATCATCTGTTCCAGCCATTGCTCTATCAGGTCGCAACAGCCGGCCTATCGGCCCCGGAAATCGCCCAGCCGATTCGTTCCATCCTCGTCAATCGCAAAGATATTACGGTATTGATGGACGACGTCCTGGATTTCAACCTGGCCGCACGCACTGTATTCCTTCGCGAAAACACGCTCAAATATGATTTCCTGGTCCTGGCCCTCGGCGCGCAAAACGGCTACTTCGGACATCCCGAGTGGGAACAATTTGCGCCCGGCCTTAAAACAATCGCCGACGCCCTTCGCATCCGCAGCAAAGTGCTGCTGGCATTTGAACGGGCCGAGAATGCCGCGGAAGAAAAGCAGCGCTCAAAACTGATGACCATCGTCATCATCGGCGCCGGACCGACTGGCGTGGAACTGGCCGGAGCATTTGCTGAATTGGCGCGCACCGTTTTGCGGCGGGATTTCCGGCGCATTGACCCCACCCAGGCGCAAATTATCCTCATTGAAGGCGGCCCGGCAGTGCTTGGCCATTTGCCTTCTGACCTCTCGCAAAGCGCGCAACGCCAGTTGGAAAGACTGGGCGTCCACGTGCGCACCTCCACGCGCGTCAAAAACATTCGCGAGGGCGAAGTCGAATTGCAGAACGGTGAAAAAATTTACGCCGGAACCATTTTGTGGGCCGCGGGCGTTACGGCCGCAACCGTCACGCAAAAACTCGGCGTGGAACTGGACAAAACCGGCCGCGTCAAAGTAAATCCGGACTTAAGCCTGCCCGGCCATCCTGAAGTTTTCGCCATCGGCGACATGGCGCTGGTCATCGGCCATGACGGCGAACCCGTTCCCGGCGTCTCACCCGCGGCCATGCAAATGGGACGGTACGCCGCCGGAATCATCGTGTCTGAAATCCGCTTCGGCGGCAAAGTCCCGCGCCCGCCGTTTAAGTACGTGGACAAAGGAACCATGGCCACCATTGGCCGGTCAGCCGCGGTGGCGTGGGTTGGGAGAATTCATGTGTCGGGCTATCCGGCGTGGCTTATGTGGCTGTTCGTCCACCTGGTTTTCCTGGTCGGGTTTCGCAACCGCCTCGCCGTCCTGCTCAACTGGGCGTATGCCTATTACGGCTACAAACGCGGCGCGCGCATCATCGCGTCCGGCTTGCCCGGCACTGAACCCGCGCAGGAGGTCTGAAGATACAAAAGCAGGGACATCGCATTAGCGATGTCCCTGCTCCCCCGAAGAGCGGGCGGAAGCAATGTCCGTCCGCCTGAGCTCAGAAAATGGCTTCCCTCAGAAGATAGTTCGCGGGTCCCGGGCGCGCTACGCGACATCCCGGCGATGGTTCAGGTGATAAACTAGGACGTGCCGTTCGCGCCATTGGCGCCGTTCGAACCATTCAGATGGAGAACTTCGGAGACATTATAACGCTCCAGGGCGATGCGCGTCAGGCGAACGTTCATTTCAGAGACTTTGTCGTCTCCGAAAATGATTTGGCTCACACCGCGCGCCACGTCGTCGATCTTTTGCGTGCCAGGAACGTTGTACTTTTCCAGGGCGATGCGCGTCAGACGGACGTTCATGTCGCTGATGTTCTCGTCTCCGAAGATGATTCGCGCGACACCGCGCGCAGCCTCGTCGAGAGTTGGTTTTTTGGTTGTTTCCATATTAGGATGTATGTGTTGCGGTTTGTGTTCAGGTGAGAGTGGTTCTTCCGCCCTGGCCACGGGCTCGGCGGGCTTTTCTTCAGCCGCCGCAGGCGCGGGCGCCGGCTCAGGCTTCGTTTCAGGTTCCGGTTGACGCGCCTCGACAGGAGCCGGAGGAGGCGCTTCAACTTTGGGCTCTTCAATTTTAAGAGCCTCGACTTTGGGAATTTCAACGTTCGGAACTTCAACTTTGGGAGTTTCAACCGTGGGAGCCTCACCTTTCGGAGTCTCAACCTTGGGAGCTTCAGCCTCCACCTTGGGGGCTTCGACTTTCGGCAGCTCAATTTTCGGTTCCATCTGCTTGAGCTCGTCGGTCTTATCAACCCCGTTGACATGCTTCGGCTTATCGTCATCCGCCATCTTGAGGGGGCCGATGGAAATGGCCTCCAGGTTCGATTTACGCTTTTCCGCGTCTGAAGGCGCCTTCGCGTCCTCTTTGCCGGCCACTGTCTCAATTTTGGGCAATTCGATTTTTGTGTCCGGGGGCGAGACGCTTTCCGCGCCGTTGACCCCGTGGGATTGGGCTGGTTTTGCCTTTTCCGTTTCCGTGTCGCCTGACCAGGCTTTTCGGAGCATTTCCGTGGAAAAGGACGATTCCTGCTTCACGGCCCTCGGCAACTGCGGCGCTTCTGGTTCCTTCGGTTTGACGTCTTTCTGCAGCGCCTTTTGCTCCGGCACGGGCACAGGCGCAGCCCCGGCGTTCGAAATTGGGGCAGGCGCATTTGGGGAAGGGACGCCTGGGCTCGGGACACCCTGCGGCTGAAGCAGGCGCATGGTCACCTTCAGGACCAATTCCAGTGGAGACACCGGCTTGGGTATCAGGTCATTGCCGCCGCTGAGGATGCTCTGGGCGCGATTCTGAAAGTCCGCATTGGCCGTGATGAAAATAACAGGAGTTTCCCTGTATTGCGGCATGCCTCGCAGAGATTTGCACAACTCAAAGCCGTTCATGCCCGGCATGTTGATATCCAACATCACAATGTCAAATTGCGTTGACTTGGCCAGCGTCATCACCTTTGTGGAATCCTCAACGGCCACCGGTTCGAAATGCGCGCGTTTGAGCGCCGCTGTCATCGCCAAATTGCACACCGCGTCATCATCGACCACCAGGATTTTGGCCCTCGGAATCACTTCACGCACCCCGCCATCCTTGGCCTGGCACAAGCGTTCCAGGCAATCCACAGCCTGCGCAAAGGTTTGCGAAATCGACGGCGTGGCCCTGGACGGCTTGAACCGCACGTCAAAAAGCAGCGCTTCAAAAGCGTTGGCTACAAGCGCAATCTGCACGCAACCGGACAGCCCGGCGCGCGTCGCGAAAAAGCGCACCTGCTGATATAAATTGCTCAGCGGCTCCGAAGCCCCTTCAGTGCCGGCGGATTTGACGTAAGCCCGGCAATGCTCCCGAATTCGGGCGATCTCGCCGGACGACTTTTTAATGAACTCTTCACGCGTCTCCTTGAGCTTGATCTCGTCAGCCAGCGCCTTCTCGGCCGCATTGGCGAATTCCTCAATGGATTTGTCGTCATCAACCGCCGCATTTGAGACATCAAAGGCCGAGCGATAGCCTAACAGGTCGCGAATGGTCTCGACCAATCGCGCGGGCGTGCATTCAGTCTTCAAGAGGCCGCGCGTTGCGCCAGATTCCATCGCGCGTTGCGACATCTCCGTCATGTACGCATTGGAAATGATTAAAACCGGGGTCTCCTTCAAACGATCATTGGAACGAATCTGTTTGACCGCCTCCTCGCCGCTCATGCGCGGCAGCATCAGGTCCAGCACCACGAGGTCCGCATGCGCTTTGGAAAGTTCATTTAGTGCGCCTTCGCCGTCTGCTGCCACCGAAACATCAAACCCCTCACTCTGCAACCTGTTCTGGTACAGCGATTTGGCGACCGGCTCGTCTTCGACTAAGAGTATTTTTTTAACGGCTCCGTTCATGTGCCTTCCGGAAGGACTCTAAAACCCGGAATCAATCGCCAATACAGCATAAACAGGGCCAATTGCCTATTTTATGAAAACAATAAGAGAAGCCTCGCTAATTTCTTGGCCTAAAATCGTCGCGTCCAAATATTGGAAAGAATTCAAGCAGGGGAGCATCCTGCCTGCCGGTTGGCGCGGCTTCCAACCGCGAGTTCCCACCAAGCCAACTATCCACTGGTCCATCAATCCATCTCTCCCCATGAACCGCAACATTCTCATTCGAACGATTCTCCCTCACCCCAGCCCTCTCCCGCTGGGAGCCCGCTGGGAGAGGGAGAATCATCGTCCGATGGTTTGACACGGCGAACAATTATCCCGGTTCAGGGGTTCAATGCGCGAAGTTTTCCTTG